>JAOASM010000001.1:0-2915 GCA_030158665.1 Sediminibacterium sp.
CGCAAAGCAAGTACCAAACTATTTTTATGACGGAAAGTCCTGACAAAAAGAACCCCTCCCGGAACCGGGAAGGGTTAAAATTAACAAGTTCTTATAACTAATTTACTTCGGATTTTCTTTTTTCATCAGTCGCTTACGCGCTTTATCCTTTAATTGCAGCAATCCCTGGAAGTATTTTACCTTCAAAATATTCTAATAAAGCACCGCCACCTGTACTCACATAACTCACTTTATCATTGAAACCAAATTGATTCACAGCTGACACACTGTCGCCACCACCTACTAAACTAAATGCGCCTTTTTGGGTCGCTTCAGCTACAGCAACAGCTATCGCTTTGGTTCCAGCTTGATAATTGGACATTTCAAACACACCCATTGGACCATTCCATAAAATTGTCTTGCTCGCCAAAATCACATCTGCAAATTTTGTTCTAGAAGCTTCGCCGATATCCAATCCCATCCACCCGTCTGGGATAGACATGCTTTCGCAATTTTTTCTTTCTGTATCATTTGAAAAATCTGTCGTAATGATATTGTCTACTGGCAAGTGAATGTTCACTCCCTTTGCTTTGGCTTTTGCTAAAATCTCCAAAGCCAATGGCATACGGTCGTCTTCACAAATTGAAGTACCGATAGTGCCGCCTTGTGCTTTAAAGAAAGTGTATGCCATGCCACCACCAATGATGATATCCGTTGCACGTTCTAACAAGTTCTCGATGATTAAAATCTTATCAGACACTTTTGCTCCTCCAATGATTGCAGTGAATGGTTTTTGTGCTTCATGCAATACCTTTTCTGCACTAACTACTTCAGCTTCCATTAAGTAGCCAAATGTTCTATTTTCCTTTGAAAAATATTGTGCAATGATTGCTGTAGAAGCATGTGCTCTATGAGCTGTACCAAATGCGTCGTTCACGTAAACATCTCCTAGCTTTGCTAATTTCTCCGCAAATGCCGCATCTCCTTTTTCTTCTTCTTTGTAAAATCTTAAATTCTCTAACAACAATACCTGTCCCGCTTGCAAAGCTGCAGCTTTTTCTATCGCCTCTACGCCAATACAATCATTAGCAAACTGCACTTCTTTACCCCCCAATAATTCTGACAAATGCGCGACAACGTGCTTTAAAGAATACTTATCTGTTGGTCCCTCTTTTGGACGTCCTAAGTGGCTCATTAAAATAACCGAACCACCATCTTGTAAAATTTTATCGATCGTTTTTACAGTCGCACGCATACGGGTGTCGTCTGTAATCTGAAATTGATCATTTAATGGCACGTTAAAATCTACACGTACCAAGGCTTTTTTGCCTGCGAAAGAAAATGCTTGAAAAGAACTCATATTTTTTATTTATTGTATTGAAAAGGGAGAAACAAAAATGCCCCCGATTGGTCGGAGGCATTGATATATTGAAAAGCTTATTTTATTTTACTTGCAAAGTATTTCACAGTACGAACTAATTGACTCACATAGCTCATTTCGTTATCGTACCAAGATACAGTTTTAACCAACTGCACATCTCCTTGTGTCATCACTTTTGTTTGCGTTGCATCAAACAATGATCCATAAGAAATACCGATGATGTCTGAACTTACAATTTCATCTTCAGTGTAACCAAAAGATTCATTTGCTGCTGCTTTCATTGCTGCGTTAATTTCTTCTACAGTTACTTTCTTAGACAAGATAGTCGTTAATTCAGTTAAAGATCCCGTAATTGTTGGA
This sequence comes from Sediminibacterium sp., assembly GCA_030158665.1. Taxonomy (GTDB): domain Bacteria; phylum Bacteroidota; class Bacteroidia; order Chitinophagales; family Chitinophagaceae; genus Sediminibacterium. Next base: position 1,721 of record JAOASM010000001.1, read on the forward strand.
ACACGTTGTGCAGAACCATCTAATTTACCTTTTAAGCTTGGTAATACTAAACCAATTGCTTTTGCAGCGCCAGTACTGTTAGGTACAATGTTTGCAGCAGCAGCTCTTGCTCTTCTTAAATCATTTTTAGGATGAGGTCCGTCCAAAGTATTTTGGTCGTTTGTATAAGCATGTACAGTTAACATTAATCCTGTTACAATACCAAATTGATCTTCTAATACTTTTGCCATTGGTGCCAAACAGTTAGTCGTACAAGATGCACCAGAAATAACAGTTTCAGTACCATCAATTATTTCATGATTCGTATTGAATACCACTGTTTTCATTTCGCCAGTTGCTGGAGCAGAAATTACGACTCTCTTTGCGCCTGCTTTAATATGCAATTCTGCTTTCTCTTTATCTGTAAAGAAACCTGTAGACTCAATCACCACATCTACATCGTGTGCACCCCAAGGAATTTGAGCTGGATCTCTTTGTGCATATATTTTTACAGCATGGCCATTCACCAATACTGAATCTTCAGTTGCTTTCACTTCTGCATCAAAACGACCTTGAGCACTATCATACTTCAATAAGTGAGCTAAGGCAGCTGGAGAGGTAAGGTCATTGATTGCCACTACCTCGATTCCTGGTGTATTATAAATTTGACGGAAAACTAAACGTCCGATACGGCCAAAACCGTTGATTGCTACTTTTACTGAACTCATTGTATTCGATTTATTTTTTAATAGAGGAACGAAGATACAATCCTTTTAAAAAAAATGATGAAAAAAATATACTAAAAACAGCGCAAGGAGTCAATAATGGCGAGGATTTTAACAAACATCGGTTCGTTTTTTTAAGCACAAACCTTTGCACTAGCCATGCTGCTTGAAAATTTAATTTCAAAAATCACGGAAAAAAAGACAAAATTGTTTGGCAGTAAAGCCTATGAATCCTATTTTTGCGACCCAATTGACCCAAAAGGTCGTACAATTGGCCGGTTCGTCTATCGGTTAGGACAGCCCCCTTTCACGGGGCAAAGACGGGTTCGATTCCCGTACCGGCTACAAAGCCTCTCATGCAAATGAGAGGCTTTTTTAATGCGACACAACGTCGAAAGCTCGCTTTCGTAAGTTGGGGAGCGTTAAAAAAGCAAAACAAACACGCAGTGTTTGTTTGAAAGGCTTTGGGTTAATCCAATGGATTGGGAAGA
>JAOASM010000001.1:3015-21508 GCA_030158665.1 Sediminibacterium sp.
CGTTTTGAGTGAAGCGAAAAACGGCAATCCCGATTTTTGGGCTTTGGGTTAATCCAATGGATTGGGAAGACGTTTTGAGTGAAGCGAAAAACGGCAATCCCGATTTTTGGGCTTTGGGTTAATCCTATGGCCGAGGAAGTCGGCGAAGCCGACAGTCCCGGTTATATAATGAGTTTTATAAAGGTATCCTTGTTGTAAAATTCAATTACTTATTCTCCTCCTTCTTAGAAATCAATCCCATCATTTGCTTCATTGTTTTATCCATGCCATCTGGGCTGCCATCTAAGAAGATAACATTACCCTTGCCATATTCAGCAAAGTTCTTAATCGCTTCTGTCCACATACTAAACAAAATGACATTGGTATCTAAATTAGCCTGCTTCATTTCCTCAGCAGCTTCTGACATACCCTTTGCCACTTCTTGTCTGAACAATGCCACACCCTGACCTCTTAACTGAGCAGCTTCTTTTTCTGCTTGTGCTGATATTTTTATTGCATTACCTTCTGCCTCTGCGGCCTTTGTTTTTGTAATCAACAACGCCTGACCTTCATTCTCAGCAGCTGCTTTTAAGTTATTACTTGCTACCACCTTACTCATGCTGTCCATGATTTGCTGATCGAAAGTGATATCATTAATTTGCAAATCTTGTAAGTGGTATCCCCACTCTTCCAAGCTATGATCAATTTGTTCTTTTACATAGTCCACGATCTCACGCCTAGCAGTCAACACCTCGGCTTGTCTTTTTGTTGCAACATAGGCCCTAATACTTCCTTCTACAGTTCTCACAAGCGCTTGCATTAAATCTTTATTGCTAATGAATTTAAAAGCTACTTTTTTCATGGTCTCTTCGTCAGAATTTTGAACTGAATACAAAATCATGCTTTTGAAATACACATTGGCTTGATCGATAGTTACTGCCTGGAATTCTAATTCAATACTTTGGTTTTGAATACTTACTCTTCTGTATATACGCTCAATAAGTGGCATTTTAAATCTTAAACCTGGAAGTAAAATACGCTTGTATTTGCCGAACAAGGTAATGATGGCAACTGTTCCTTGATTGACAGTGACTAAACTAAAGAAAACTAAAACGACCAAGATGCTAATGGAAATGATTGTGCTTGACATTTTAAAATATTTATAAGTGAAGCTACTGAATTAATGGGATTATCGAAAATCATTTAGAAGCCACTATTTATCTAAAACTTGCACGACGTATTCTGTCATTTAATGATTTACCTAAACTTATCTCTGGAAAAGATTCAATAATGATGCAATCTAGATTCTGCTTATCTAGGTCATACATCGATTTATATAAATTTGAACTAGCCTCTTCTAAATCTTTGTTTTTTGATAAATTGAACACTTCAGTCTTGGATTGAGTGACCAATGAATCGCCAAAAGCAATCACGCCAATTTTTAAATCTGGATGCTCTGTTAAAAAATGCTGTATGTTTTCAACAATCAAAAACTTCGTTTTTGGAGCATAATGCATTGGCGACATACCTGGAGTTGTGACTCTATCTTTTATGGTGGCTTGCACTTTTGATTTTCCAGCAATAAACTCAATTGCATCTACACTAATTGCTCCTTGCCTATAAATGATTGGAGCATCATCATGAAAACCAACAATGGTTGATTCTATACCCTTTGTACAAGTACCGCCATCCAATATGATTGACAAATCGTCCCCAAAATAATCATCAACCATTTTGGCGTTAGTAGGACTTATACGAGTATAAGGATTTGCGCTTGGTGCTACTAATGGAAAGTCTAATTGTCTTAATAATGAAAGCGTCAGAGGATGATTGGGTATTCTAACCGCTACTAAATGACTGCCCGAAGTAACACTATGCAGAATGTTAGGCTTTTTGGGCAACAATAAAGTCAATGGGCCAGGCCAAAATACTTCTGCCAATTTTAGTGCCATTGGTGGCATATGCTGTACATATTTTAGTACCTCATCGATAGAATGCGTGTGTAATATCAGCGGATTGCAAGTAGGTCTATTTTTGAGTTGAAATATTTTGCTTACAACCTGCTCGTTTAATGCATTGCCAGCCAATCCATAAACAGTTTCAGTAGGAATTGCTACAAGCTCACCTTTAATAAGCGCATCTATTGCAAAAGGAATATTATTAGAAATCATAAGTTTAAAAGAAATTAATTTTTAGACTTTGGTTCAATTTTTAACTCCGCAGTGAGTTTGAAATGAGTTTCATCAGTCTCACTCAAAAATATTTTTAACATCTCTCTAGAAGCAACTAGTCTTTCCAACCTGTATTTAGATTCTTCATCTTCAATGCCATATTTCACTTGAGAGGAAAATAATTTATTTGAATGCAGATCAATTTTATAATTGATGAGACTTAAAATTAACTCTGTAGCTTCTTCCTTTGAAAAATAACTATTGATTAAATCGATGGCATACAATTGTTTCATACTATTTTAAATATTTGTTATAATGAAGTAAAAAAGTGGCATGCCAATCGTTATGTTAATTGGAAATGTAATTGCCAATGCCATTGGAATGAAAAGACCAGGATTAGATTTAGGTGCTGCGATTTTCATTGCAGCAGGAACAGCAATATAAGAAGCACTGGCCGCAAGGATTGAAAAAATAAATTGATCACTTATATCTGTCATCAAAAAGTGACTCAAGTAAGCCACGATCGAACCATTCAATAAGGGAATAAAAATGGCAAAAAGAAATGGGGATATTCCATTATTAAATAAATATTTTAATTTACCTCCACTGATAATACCCATATTTAAAAGGAAAATGGATAAAAAGCCTTTGAATATATCAGTTGTAAATGGCCTAATGCCTTCTGCCTGAAGTGGATTTGCTAAAAGACCTATAATCAAGCTACCTAAAATCAATATAACACTCCCGTTTGTCAAGGCATGCTTTACTAGCATGCCTAAATTCTTTTCTTTCTGCTTGTCAAAAATTGACATCAATACTATTGAAATAATGATAGCAGGAAACTCCATCAAAGCCATTATGGCAACCATATGACCACTCACATGAAGTCCTTTTAACTCTATATAAGTAACGGCTGTGACAAATGTTACTGCACTAACAGAGCCATACGCCGCAGCGATGGCAGCCGCATCATATATATTAAACTTCTTTTTTAAAATAAAGAAAGTATAGAAAGGGATACACAAAGACAAAGCAAAACCAAACAACAATTTAATGAATAGTGCTTGATCAAAAGATTCATGAGACAGTTCTTGTCCACCCTTAAAACCTATTGAAAATAGCAGATATAGTGCAATGAATTTCGAGGTATTATCTGGTATGGCAAGATCACTTTTAAGCAACACTGAAACGATACCTAAAATAAAAAACAATAATGCCGGATTCGTTAAATTTTCAAAAAGTAAATTAAGGTTCATTGAATACAATTTAAATTATGGGTTACACCAGTCACAATAGGTTGGATCTTCTACTTCTTTATTATTAGGGAATAAATTCTTTTTTTCAAAACTGCATTTTTTACATTTATACAAATGATAGAGTGTGCTTTTGGTAGGCCGATTGCATAAGCTACATGCTAAACCTTCTTTATGCTCAACAATTGTGAATCCATGCCAACCACATTGATTACATTTAGATGTCAATGTATTAGTAAATTTCATCGTCAACTGCTCAATACATTTCATTCTAGTAGGATTATGCATTGCACGCATATCAGTATCAATATTGCAATTCCCTTGTTGAAATAGCATTTCAACTACACATTTCCTAATTTCATCTAAGTCAAACAAATCTTTGATGATTAAATTTTCAGTCCTAAGAATAACGCCATGAGAAGGGAAATTCAATTTCAATAAAACATCATCTAATTCAGCAACATTTGTGATTTTTACTGTAGAAAAATTAGTTTCATAAAAAAGCATCTTTTCTACAATAAATTCATTTTCATGTACATCATATAGACAAATAAATTCTTCATCTGCTGTAATAAAAGGAATGAATGGATGAGCCCCGAAAGACCCCTCATTGGCAACAATAAAATCAACCCCAGGAAAATCTTGACCAAGTAAACATTTATCTTTTACAGTATCATATGGAGACTTAACTCTTTCAATCTCACCTGTAAATGTACCCAAGGCATCAGTATCGATAGTTGCGTTTGAAACGCATTTCATCCCTAACTTGGCATTAAGAATTGGTGCAATAACTATTTCCTTTTGATGCTTAGATACAATAAGACATGTTTTATTTTTGAAATACGATGTCATTAAACCTGGGAATTTTTACCCTGTTTTTTAAAATAATTCACTGCAATGATCAAAAAGACAACGGCCATTATCATGATTTGAATAAAGGGACGAAATAAAAGTAACGTCCAAGCATCCATATCTTCTTTTGTGTAAGTACTTGGATAAGACGAACTACCAACTAAAAAAATACATAATAAAACAAAATAAGCAATCAAAACTGGCATAGCATTGTTGTTTGTGGGCACAAAGTTGCTTTAATATTTATTATAATATTTATTTATTATTATTATATTTGTTATAAATATTTTTTATGAACTATACCTTAAATCAATTAAGGATTTACTTAAAAATTACTCAAACATTAAGCATTACCAAGTCAGCAGAGCAATTGAATTTAACCCAGCCTGCCATTTCTATACAGTTGAAAAATTTTCAAAAACAGTTCGACTACCCACTTGTCGAGATCATTCAGAAAAAAATTCATGTGACTGAGCTTGGCAAGGAAATAGCTCATGCTGCAGAAAGTATTATAAACGAAGTAGATAATATCAATTACAAGTCTCAAAATTTTAAAAATAAATTAGCAGGCCATTTAAAAATTGCAATCGTTTCCACTGGCAAATACATCATGCCTTACTTTCTTTCTGATTTCTTAAAAGATAATACAAATGTCGACTTGACCATGGATGTGACAAATAAATCTAAGGTAATTAGGAGCTTATTACAAAACGAAATCGACTTTGCGCTAGTTTCTATACTTCCAGATAATATTCAAGTTGAAAAATTTGACTTGATAGCCAATGAACTTTACCTAGTTGGAAATAAAGACACAAGACCATCAAAGGAGATAGAAAAGCAAGTAGAAAATTTGCCATTTATTTTCAGAGAAGAAGGTTCAGGCACAAGACAAGTCATGGAGAAGTTTATTGCTAAGCATAAAATAAAAATAAAAAAGAAGATAGAACTCACCTCCAACGAAGCAGTTAAACAAGCAATTATTGCAGGATTGGGTTATTCGATAATGCCATTGATTGGAATTCGAAATGAAACCGAAAATGGCATACTTAAAATCATCCCCATTAAAGGCTTGCCTGTTCAAACAACATGGAGGCTGATATGGCTTAAAGAAAAAAGATTGTCGCCTATTGCTGAATCCTATTTAAAATACCTTGGTAAGGAGAAAAAAAATATTATTACAAAATTGTTTAAACCTAATGAATAGCCTGTTGAGATTGTTTCAATTTCTTACTCCTCTCTCCTCAACCACCAATACACAGGCAATCCCGATGCAATCAATGCCATTCCCATTAAAGCCTCATAGGGTTGATTGATTAGGGTCATCACACAGATGGTGACACAGAAAAGTAAAAAAAGAATGGGTACCACTGGATATCCGATCACCTTGTACCCTCTTTCTGCAGTTGGTGCTTTTATTCTTAAGTAAATTAAACCAACAGCGGTTGCAGCGTAAAAAAGAAAGGCAGCAAAAACTAGCATATCTGTTAACTGATCAAAGCTTCCAGAAAATACTAAAAGAATTGCCCAAAAAGCCTGAATGAACAAAGCCTTATCCGGGGTATTGTATTTGGGATGTACCGATTCGGCTTGTTTAAAAAATGTTTTATCCCTCGCCATCGCATACAACATTCTCGCAGACATTAAAATACTGCTATTAGTTGAATTTAATGTAGTCACTAAAATTAAACAAGCTACTAAAACCATACCCACTGTACCGCTAATTTGTCCGGCCACTTCTACGGCTGCAATTTTATTAGGCGTTTCATTTAATTGAATAAAATAATCAATAGGTAGTACGTATAAAAACACGAAATTAATCAACACATACACTGCCATCACCCCCAATGTCCCCAACCCTAACGCCAGCGGCAAGTTGCGTTTAGGATTTTTTATTTCCTCCCCTATGAATGCAATATTGTTCCAGCCATCGTAACCCCAGAATGCCCCCAAACTCGCTAAGAACATTGCTTTCATTAGTGTCCATCCATTCAAATCAGTAGCAACCCCTTTTGCAGCGGTTGTAAGATTAGTGATACTGCCATGCTTAGAACTCAATCCAACAATCAAAAAGAAAGCAATGGCAATCAACATAGCATAGGTCAAAACACTGCTTAATCTTTCCGCAAACAGAACACCTCTATAATTGAGCATGGTTAATAACACAATCAATAATGCTGCTAGTAATTTGATGGATAAATTTTCAAATAAATGCAGTCCTAAAAAAGTAACATCTAAATCCAACACTGGCAATGGAAATAAACTATTTAAGGACTGTGCAAAAATATAAGCCAAGGCACTTATTGCTGCAGTCTTGATCACGGTGAAACTTGCCCATCCGTACATGAAGGAAAAAAATCGGCCATAAATTTTTTGAAAATAATTATACTCACCTCCTGAATTGGGATACATACTCACCAACTCGGCCGTACACAAAGCTCCAGCTAAACTTACAATACCAGCAATCAGCCAACAAAACAAAATCAACCAAGGCGTGCCCAACTCCTGTGCCATTGGTGCAATTTTTTTAAACACGCCTGAACCAATGATCACACTAATTACTAAAAAACTCGCTGCTCTTAATCCTAATTTAGGTTGTAAACTATTAGCTTGTATTTCCTGCACGATATCTTTATTTAAATTTTTGTAAAACCAAATCCAGGTTCATTGTTGATCACCAAACACCCTTCTTTCACTTCGAATCCGCCTGTTACCAAGTCCTCCATCAAATCGAAACTACCGTCCAAATCAATGTATTTTGTATTTGAACAAGCATAGGCCATATGTAATGCAGCAGTGATACTTATGATACTCTCATCATTACATCCCCAGAACAAATCAATCTTTGCATGCTGAGCTATGCTTGCGATTTCTTTTGCACCAACTAGACCGCCACATTTCATTAACTTAATATTGTAAATACCAAAAGGCTGATCGCCTGCCGCAAATTGCAAAGCAGCTAGAGGATCTTTTAATGCCTCATCCGCAGTGAGTGTTTTTCTTTCTGTCAAAGACAAGGTAAGCAACGCTTTTTCCTGCCCCACAGGCAATGGCTGTTCTATTAATTCTAAAGGATAGCCTGCTGTTGCTTTTAAGAATTGCTGCAAATTTGGCAAATCATAGCCTTGATTGGCATCAACTCTAATAGTATAGTCAGCGCCAAAGCTCTTATATAAACCCTTAATTCTTTCAATATCTTCCTGCACATCTAAACCGGTTTTAACCTTGAACACTTTGAACCCCATTGCAGCATATTCTTTTGCTTCTTCGATTGTTTCATCCACTCCTTTAATACCAATGGTCATCGAGGTTGGCAATGCATTCATTTTTTGTCCATAAAAAGACGCAACCGAAATACCCATCCATTTTCCAAATGCATCATGGAGGGCGATATCAATTGCAGCCATCGTTCCAGGCAGATGGGGGAATTGAAGATTTGATTCGAAAATAATTTGTTGAAATTGACGAATGTCTCTATCAACAAATTGCGCAACAAAATCAGTATTTAAATTGGCTACCGTCTTTTCAGTTGTTTCACCTACCACTTCTTCTGCAGGACTACCTGATCCATATCCAACAACCCCATTGGCCAATTCTATTTCTAGGAATGCCAGTGACACATCGGAAAAAGTATTATAAGCGATTGTGTATGGCTTTTTTAAAGCCATCTTTTTTAAATAAGCTCTTACTGCTACAATTTTCATTTACGAATGATTTATGATTGCTTTTAATACTGGGACCAATTGCGCAACACCTTCTTGAATAGGCAATAAAACAGGCAAGCCCAAACTTGCACTATATTCTTTTTGATATGCAAAAGCTTCTTGGGTAGTACAGTTTTCGGTATTCACCGCCACTGCAATGACTTTCGAACCCAACTTTTCAATCAATTCAATTTCTGAAGCAACAGTAGGAATCTCTCCCCAATGTTTTTCATTGTCAAAATACTTTCGCTTTGGTGCAAAAATCAAAACAACATATTTGGCATTACCGGAAATCAATAGCTCTAGACCACAAGGCCCACTTGGATTTCGTAATGAAGATTGCCCCTCTAAAAAAAGTACATCAGGATTTGTTTCTGACCAACAGCTTACAATTGCATGTTCTAATTCTCCAGAAACAAAGTCATTCAATGTGGAGTCAAAAATAAAGCCATACTCCCCTCCTTGTAACCATCCTGTCTGTCCAGTATAAATCATTTCTGCTTTAACACCTTCATTGGCACATGCCTGCTTTAGCATTCTCGCTGTCGTTCTTTTTCCCATAGCGCAATCCATTCCAATCACCGCAACAATAGGAGCAGTAACTTTATAAATAGACCCGTCCCAAAAATGCAAATCGGATCTTTGCTTAGGCCTCCTTACATCAACCAACTGCGCACCTGTATTTGCTGCCATGGCAACTAAATCTGGCTTGTCATTTAAATATTCATGCAACCCATTAACAACTGATATCCCTTTTTCAACAGCAGTGTAGATTAAGCTTAGCATATTTTTTGGCAAAACACCACCTACTGTTGCCACACCAATGATTAAGAAATCAACCTCTTGTACACTGGACATAGCGTCCTCCATAGTAGCAAAGACAGGAATGCCTCTTTGCTTGCCATCTAATAATTCACCCGCATCTTTACCGGCGTTCTCAAGGCCATCCACAATGCCTATAATATTAAAACGCTCCGTGCCCCTTATTAATCCGTGTGCTGTTTTTGCATCTGAGGTCATCAATAAGCCGTCTGTCAATACAATTGCATGCTTCTTTATCATGTTATTTTCTTTTAATCAAAACACCAGGTAAATTACCTGTTGCTTTTTGAGCTTGATACACTAATTGACCGTTCACCCAAACCATTTCTATACCCTTAGACAATGCTTTGCTGTTTTTCAAATTTGCTTCATCCATAACAGTTGCAGGATCTAATAAAACTAAATCTGCAAAATTACCAACCGCAATGCGTCCTCTATTTTTAAAGCCGAAAAAATCTGCAGACTGCCCTGTCATTTTATAGATTGCTTTTTCTAAAGGCATCAAATTTGATTCGCGAACATATCTACCCAATACTCTTGTAAATGCACCATATCCCCTAGGATGTCCTCCAGAATTGCCGTCAGAACAGATAATGGACTCAGGCCAAGCTAAAAATGTTTTTATATCTTCTTCACTCATCGCCTTACCTGCAATTGCTTCCACGCTGCCCGTATAGTTAGGATTTGCTTTTTTAAAATCTTCTGCCAATTGAATTAAACTTATTAATGCTTGAGCAGGTTGTTCATTCCGCTCTACACCAATAGCAGTGATCGTCTTACCCACATAATTTGGATTAGGTGCAAACTGCACTAAGACGGATTCATTTGGATCAAATAATTGCTTCGTTGCCATTTCTGCACTAGCCAAATTGTCGAAATCTTTTCCTGGGAATAACACCCTTAATGTAGAATTCCAAAAAGTATAAGGATACACATCTGCAGAAATATTAACACCGGTTTTTCTAGCTTGATTTAATTTCTCTAAAATCAAATTTGCAGTTCCCCAATTTAATTTGTTTGCAATTTTAATATGAGATACTTGGACAGGCATTTTAGTTTGCCTGCCTATTTCTATAATTTCATCAATGGCTTCATCCATATGCAAGTCCTCACTTCTGATATGGCTTGTATATAACCCTTGATTTGCTGCAGTAACTTTAGCTAAATCAATCACTTCTTGTTTACTTGAATAAAAAGCGGCTTCATATTCTAATCCAGTAGACAAACCAAAAGAACCTTTTGCAAGCTCAGAGGCTAAAATAGTTTTCATCTTTTGAAGCTCAGGAACAGTTGCATTTCTATATAAATCGTTTTCGCCCATCGCAATCTCTCTTAAACTTGACTGACCTGTATAAGAAGCCACATTAGAGACAACCGGGTTTTCAATCATCCATTTAGATAAACTATCCATTGGATAACCATTTCCATCTTGTCCAATCACAATAGTGGTGATACCTTGACTGGATGTAGACAAGCCAGAACGATTTTTAGTTAAATCTCCAAAATGATGGCTATGTGAATCAATGAATCCAGGCGCCAATACTTTTCCTTTCCCGTCAATCACTTGATCCATTTTATTTGGCTTGAGTGCGCCTATAGCCACAATTTTATCTCCCTGAATTCTTACCGAAGCCCTGCTTGCAGGTTTCCCCGTTCCGTCAACTAATTGAATGTTTGTAATAATTGTACCAGGCTGTGCATTAACTGATATAGATTGAATGCAAATAAAAGACGCCAAAATAAACCATTTAACCTGGGCCATATAATTGATATTTGATCAAATTTACCCATTTTGGCGAGTTTTTATGCGCTAAATTTTTGATTTATCTTTGAGCAATAATTGAATGTATGTGTTATGTGGTTGGGGTTAAGATACCCAAAAAGCAAACTATAAAAATTAGCGATCAAACCATCGAACTTGACCCCATTGAGCTTCCTGCTCAATCTGGCTTTAGCTATGCACAATGGCCAGTTATTTTTAATGAACAACAAGCGCAAAATAACATTTTACGTCCAGGATTAATGCATTGGGAACTAATTCCAAATTGGGTAAGGAATCAAAAAGAACTGAACGAATCCAGGAAGAAATATACGACACTGAATATTAAATCCGAAGGGATTTTACAAAACAAGGTAGCACAAGCTTTAGTCCATACCAATAGATGCCTAGTACTTGCATCCTATTTTTTTGAGTGGCAGGAAATGAATAAAGAAAAATTTCCGCATTGTATACAGCTAAAGCATCGAGATTTATTTTATATGGCCGGTGTATGGAACAGTTGGACAGATTATACCACTGGTGAAACAAAAAATAGTTTTGGTATCATTACCACAGAAGCGAATGCTTTTATGGCCAAGATACACAATGTAAAAAAACGCATGCCCACTATACTCAACGACGAATTAGCTGCTGCATGGGTTACTACTTCATTAAACAGCAATGATATTCAAACAATTGCTAGTACTCATATTGACGCCAAGGACATGCAAGCACACACTGTTTCAAAAAACTTTTTACAAGCAAGCGATCCTTGCCAAAAAGTAGATTATCAAATCTTCACACCACAAACTTTGTTTTAAAATGATTTGATCTGACTAAGCGACGATACAAGTTTCGTGTAACTCAGGCACAATGACATCTTTAAAGCCTTTCTTTCTAAGTCGCTCAGCAAAATGATCTTGCACTTCAGGCTCGCCGTGTACAATGTACACTTGTTTTACAGCAAGCGGATTTTGGCATGCCAAAAACTGCATCAAATCTTCATAATCACCATGCGCACTCATACTTCTTATTGAACCAATCTTACACCTTACTTCATAAGGCTCTCCATAAATACGAACTTCAGTTGCCCCATTCATTAATCGACCTCCAAGCGAATGCGGCTCGCAATAGCCCACCATGAGAATGGTATTTTTCTCGCCTCCGATATTGTTTTTGATATGATGTTTGACCCTTCCTGCGTCAGCCATACCTGATGCAGAGATAATTACTTTAGGATGCATATCCTCGTTCAAAGCCTTGCTCTCATCTACAGATTTGATATAACGCAATCCTTCAAAGTCAAATGGATCATCATCTACCTCCAATATTCTTTGAATTTTTTTATTAAAATACTTCGGATATTTTTTTAACATCTCCGTTGCTTCAATACTTAAAGGACTGTCAACATATACAGGAATATGTGGCAATCTTTTCTCGATTGATAGTTGGTTTAATTCAAATAAAATCTCCTGGGTTCTACCTACACTAAAAGCTGGAATAATCAAGTTTCCTTTTTGCTCCACACAAGTTAATTGAATCCATTTTAATAAGTCATCTGGGGTAGAGTGAATTAAATCATGCAATTTGTCACCATAAGTGCTTTCAATGATGATAACATCAGCAGGTGGGAAATTCGCAGGAGACCTTAAAATCATATCGCGATAACGTCCAACGTCCCCACTAAATGTCATCGTCTTAGTGACTTTGTTTTCTTTTATAATCAAGTTCACCGCTGCACTACCTATGATATGCCCAGCGTCCGTATACATCAACTCAACATGTTCTGAAATTTTATACGGCTTATTGTATTCTACTGTTTGCAACAAAGGAAGCACCAAGTTCACGTCATCCATTGTATATAAAGGTTCCACTTGTGGCAGCCCCTCCCTTTTTAATCTTTTATTCTTGAATTTGGCATCATCTCTTTGAATCATTGCAGAGTCTTCTAAGAGAATCTCTGTCAAAGCTTTCGTTGCAGGTGTACAATAAATTTTTCCTCTAAATCCCTCTGCTGCCAACTTAGGCAATAAGCCTGTATGGTCTATATGCGCATGGGATAGAATAACATAATCTAAAATAGTAGGATCAAAACCGAAATTTGCATTGTATGCATCTGTTTCTCTTCCTAAGCCTTGAAACAAGCCGCAATCGAGTAAAAAGTTTTCTCCATGATCTAACTGAACTAAATGTTTTGAACCTGTAACAGTACGAGCTGCTCCGTGAAAACTTATTTTCATGTGATGAGATTTGTACTAAAGTTACAACTATAATGCGATGGCTGCAACGATATAATCTGCAATTAAAATAAGGATACAGCTGACTACAACCGACTTGGTTCCCGCTTTTCCTATTTCTAATGCGCCTCCTTTCACATAGTACCCATAAAATGCAGGCACTGTGCTAATGATAATAGCAAAAATGAAAGATTTATAAAAACCAATATTGACATAATTAATCACAAAGTCTTTTCGTATGCCCGTGATGAAAACCTCGGCAGGGACTACATTGGTCCAGCTACCTACAATGTAACCACCCCAGATACCAATTACTGCTGAGATACCCACCAATAAAGGAACTGTTGTAATAGCTCCAAGGATCTTAGGGAGGATTAAATAGTTTTTAGTATTGACACCCATGATCTCTAATGCATCAATTTGTTCGCTAATACGCATATTGCCTAATTCACTAGCGATCTTACTACCAACAACGCCAGCCAATACAATACTTAAAAATGTAGGTGCAAATTCCAATAAAATACTATCTCTTACCACTATCCCTATTGTTGCTAAAGGAACTAATGGACTCACCAATTGAGAAGCTGTTTGAACCGTTGTTACTGCGCCTAAGAAAAAAGAAATGATTACCACAATTGGTAAGGACCCAATCCCAATGTCCACACATTGCCTTATATACTCCTTCCAAAACATTCGATTGTTTTCGGTAGCAGTAAACATGCCCTTGAGCATCAATAAATATTTACCAAATAAGGTGAAAAAATCCATGGATTAAATTTAACTATTTCTTTTTCTTTTTCAACTTCTTCCACCAACTTGTTCTTTCTACTTCAGTTGCTGTGTCAATTCTTGTTTTCAACTGAGCATCAACAACCGCTACAGTCGCCATATTGATAATATTACGAACACTAGAACCTAATTGCAATACATTGACTGGTTTTTTCATGCCCAATAACACAGGACCAATTACATCAATACCTCCAATTTCTTTCAATAAATGATAGGCAATATTTCCTGCAGTTAAATTAGGGAAGATTAAGACGTTGACGTCCGCATCTACTAAATCACTAAATGGATAATTTTCCTTTAAAATTTCTTTGTTGAAAGCAAGCATACCTTGCATTTCGCCATCGACTATCAATGAAGGGTTTCTTTGCTTTACAATTTTCGTCGCTTCTGCAACTAGTCTAGCTTCAGGCGTATCACTACTTCCGAAATTAGAATAGCTCAACATCGCAACCCTTGGCTCCATATTAAAATTACGTACTTCTTTTGCCACCAATAAAGTGATGTCAGCCAATTCTTCTGCAGTTGGGCTAATATTCACTGTCGTATCCGCTAAAAACAATGGACCTTTCTTTGTTAAGAGAATATACATTCCGGCAATCTTCTTCACGCCTTCATCCACGCCAATAATTTGCAATGCCGGCTTAATACCGTCAGCATAATTACGCGTCAAACCAGATAACATAGAATCGGCCTCTCCAGTTTCTACCATCATCGCACCAAAATAGTTTTGTGTGCGCATTAATTTTAAGCTCTCATATTTATTGATACCCTTACGTTGTCTCTTTTGGAATAATAAAGAACCAAAAAATTCACGCTTTGCTTCCATTTCATCACTTCTTACATCAATGATTGGTAAGTCGTCAATGTCAATATTATTTTCCGCAGCAATATTTCTGATTCGAGTTTCATTACCCAATAAAATTGGATAAGCAATGCCGTCGTCGTATATAATACTTGCTGCTTTTAAAATTTTCGTGTTTTCTGCATCTGCAAATACCAAGCGCTTTGGATCACGTCTTGCCTTATTGCTGATTAAGCGCATCATTTGATTATCCAATCCAAGACGCTTATTTAAACTTAATTCATATTCTGCCCAATTTCCAATTTGCAATTGTGCCACGCCTGAAGCGACAGCCGCCCTAGCTACTGCTGGAGCAACCGTACTCAATAACCTTGGGTCTAAAGGCTTTGGTATAATGTATTCAGGACCAAAACATAGATTGGTTTGATTGTACGCCATGTTTACCAAATCAGGCACCGCTGTTTTTGCTAATTCTGCCAATGCTTTAACTGCAGCCAATTTCATTGCTTCATTGATTGCAGAAGCACGCACATCCAAAGCACCTCTGAAAATATAAGGGAAGCCTAATACATTATTTACTTGGTTAGGGTAATCTGTTCTACCAGTAGCCATGATGATATCCTTACGAACAGATGACGCATCTTCATATCCAATTTCTGGATCAGGATTGGCTAAAGCAAAAACAACAGGATTTTTTGGCATGGATGCAATCATTTCCTTTGTAACCACATTGCCCACACTCAGTCCTAAAAATACATCAGCTGTTTTCATTGCTTCTGCCAAAGTCATCTTTTCAGACTTAATTGCAAATGGTTTTCTATCTGCTCCTAAATCTGTTCTTCCTTGGTGCAATACTCCATCTTTATCAAAAAGTGTAAAGTTCTCGTAGCGTGCACCCAATGCTACATATAATTTAATACAAGCCATGGCTGCGGCACCCGCACCATTCACGACAAATTTTGCTTTATCAATTTTTTTCTTTTGCAATTCCAATGCATTCAATAAAGCAGCACTACTAATAATCGCAGTACCATGCTGGTCGTCATGCATGACAGGAATATTCATTTCCTCTCTTAGTCTTTGCTCAATATAAAAACACTCAGGCGCTTTGATATCTTCTAAATTAATCCCTCCAAATGTGGGCTCTAAAGATTTTACAATTTCTACAAATTTATCAGGATCCGTTTCGTTGATTTCAATATCAAACACGTCAATGTCTGCAAATATTTTAAACAATACCGCTTTCCCTTCCATCACAGGCTTACTAGCTAGAGGTCCAATATTACCTAATCCTAAAACCGCAGTTCCATTGGTAATAACACCAACCAGGTTCCCTTTTGCAGTATACTTGTAAGCGTCTGAAGGATTATTCTTAATTTCTGTACAAGGGATAGCCACACCAGGACTATATGCCAAAGACAAATCCTTTTGTGTTTTAGCTTCCTTTGTTGGAATCACTTCTATCTTACCTGGTCTTCCTCCAGCATGATATTCAAGTGCTTGTTCTCTTCTAAGATTGTCTTTGTTCGTGTTGTCTGCCATGTATAAATTTTAAAACGAATGTTAGTTTATAAGTGTTACAAAGCTAAGGAATAAATTAAAAAGCGATTTAAGCGAACAATTTAACCCCTAACCAGGCCATCATGCCTACTCCTTGTTCAATTGCTGCTTCATCTATATTAAAATGAGGTGTGTGCACATTATGGATGATACCAGCTGCTTCATTTCTTACGCCTAAACGGAAAAAACAACCTGGAATCACTTGCGAATAGTAGCCAAAGTCCTCTGCGCCCATTCTTTTTTCTGTCTCTTCCACATTTTCTTGACCCATATATTGGTCGGCTAATTTCCATGCCGCTTCTGTAATAACAGGTTCATTGTCCACAGTAGGATATCCAACGTCTACCCTAAAATCAATCTCGGCTCCAGTGGCTAGGGCTAAGCCTTTCGCTTGTTGCAGCATTAATTCATGCGCTTGAAAACGCCATACTTCATCCATCGCCCTAAATGTACCCATCAATTTTACTTCACTAGGAATGACGTTGGTTGTATTACCTCCATGGATAGAACAGATAGATAGCACAGATGGATTCTGAGGATTTCTGTTACGAGAGATAATCGTTTGTAAACTTTGAATCAACTGTGCAGCCACTAAGATGGTGTCTACAGTTTGATGTGGCGTGGCAGCATGTCCACCTGGCCCCTTGATACTGATATATAATTCATCGGCACTTGCCATCACACGTCCTTTTCTAAAACTCAATTTACCTTCATTCAATCCTGGATGCACATGCAATCCAATGATACCTTGAGGCTTTGGGTTTTCCAATGCTCCATCACGAATCATATAGCTTGCTCCACCCGGATTTTTTTCTTCACCTGGCTGAAACAACAATTTAATCGTGCCTTCAAATTCATCCTTTAATGACCATAAAACTTTTGCAGCACCTAATAAAATGGTGGTATGCACGTCATGACCACATGCATGCATCACCCCTTCATTAGTAGACTTATAATCAATTTGATTTTCTTCTATAATTGGCAATGCATCCATATCTGCACGCAATGCAATGACGCGCTTTGATGGATTTTTTCCTTCTATGATACCCAAAACACCAGTAGTGGCAATCACAGTAAACGGAATGCCAATTGCTGTTAATTGTGCTTGTACAAATTTACTAGTTTCAAATTCTTGGTAGCTCAATTCAGGATGTGCATGAAGATGTCTTCTTGTTGCAATATTCTCTGCTTGGTTTTGCGCTGCTAAGGTTTTTATTTTCTCTAGTAACATAAATTAGTAATTACTTTTTGTTTGATCAATCTGTGCACCAGTAACAATTGCGACACCTGCACTACAACCAATACGAGTGGCACCCGCTTCAATCATTGCTTTAGTGGTTTCGTAATCTCGAATACCGCCTGAAGCTTTGATTTGTACATTTTCAGGCAGGTATTTTTTAAATAACTTCACAGCTTCTATACTTGCACCTTTTTCTGCATAGCCTGTAGAAGTTTTTAAATAATCAATTCCAGCGATGCCGTAAATATCACAACACTTTATAATTTCATCATCCGTTAATACACCCGACTCAATAATTATTTTTACCACCTTGCCCTTAGAACGGATCACTGGCATGATATGATTTATTTCATCGGCGATAGCCATCCAATCTCCGTTTTTGATCGCAGAGATATTCGCCACTACATCCAACTCATCGGCACCATCCACCATCGCTAAAATAATTTCTGCAATTTTAGCTTCAGTAGCACTGTACCCAAAAGGGAACCCAATCACTGTAGCTACTTTTACATTGGATCCAGCAGTTAATTCTTTGGCTAATTTCACAAAATTAGGTGGCACGCAAACTGCAGCAAACGCATGTATTTTTGCTTCCTCACATACTTTATGAATATCTGAAACCAAACAAGTTGGCTTTAAAATAGTATGATCTATGTATTGATTAACTGGCAACATAATTTATTTTTTTACGCCACATCTTTCCCGTGACAAGCTTTGTATTTTTTACCACTACCACAAGGGCAAGGATCATTGCGCCCGATTTTTGGACCCACAGTGATAGGCGCTTGTTTTGGCGCGGACGGATCATGGTATTCATTTTCAGTTGGCGTACCATCTTCTGTTCTGTTGGCACTCAACTTGCTCAGGTCTGTTTTTTGTTGACGCCCTTCTTTCACATCAGTTGCTTCTGATGGAATATGTGCATGGCATAAAAACTGCACCATTTTATAGTTGATCTCGATATCCATTTTTCTGAACAATTCAAACGCTTCCATCTTATAAATCACCAATGGATCCTTTTGTTCATAGGTGGCTGTCTGTACAGATTGTTTTAAATCATCCATTGCACGCAAATGCTCTTTCCACGCATCGTCAATTAAACTTAACGCAATTGATTTTTCAAATTCGGTAGCCAATAATGCACCCTTTGTTTCAATATTTTTATCTAAGTTAACCAACACATTGAAAACCATTTTTCCGTCGCTAACTGGTACAATCACATTTTCGATATGCTTGCCTTCTTGCGTTCTAATATTCTTAAAAACAGGGATGCTATTTTGCATCATCTCTTTTTTCTTATACTCATAATGCGCAATCGCTTCTTGGTA
>JAOASM010000002.1 GCA_030158665.1 Sediminibacterium sp.
ATCTCGTTTACACCGAGAGGGTCCGCGGTTCGAGCCCGTGTGCTCCCACAAAGAAAAGTCCTCAACTTAGTTGGGGACTTTTTTATTGCTACAATGTTCCTTTAAAGTTTTACCAATTTGACCGCCTGGACTGTTCCATCCACTTGAGCAACCAATACATAATTACCCGGAATAAAATTCGCACCAAAAGTATAGGTTACATTGGATAGCCCTCTAGCAGAATATACAACTTGTCCAAATGCATTATATACATTGAGATTCATAGTGACAAAACTGCCTTTATATTTTATCGTATTGACAGTAAAATAATTACTTGATGGATTGGGTGTAATCCTTATTGTTAATTTTTTGTCAGGGTCGGTTGTGATAGAAGTGACTACAAGTATAACTTGTTGTGTTGAGATACAACCATTCGCATCTTTAACTGAAATAGTATAATTTCCAACAGATAAATTATTGAATAAATTAGAGGATTGATATATCCCGTTATTCAATTGATAAGTATAAGGAGCTACACCTCCATTTGCATTAACTTTAAGATTTGTTAAACTATTGTAATTGGTTAAAATAGAGTATTCAATTGAAAACTGAATAGGGGCTGGTTCATTTATATTTAAGATCATTGTTTTTGAAACACCTACGGCGTCTGTAACAATTATCGTATAAGTGCCCGCCTTTAAAGTAAATGTTCCTGTGCCGTAATAAGGGGGTGAGCCACCTGTTGCTTGAATTGTAACCTCTGTAGTTCCTCCAGAACATTTAATTGTTCCAATATCTGTAATAATACTCAATGGAGGAATAGAATCTGAATACTGATATTCATACACTCCTGCGTCTGGCAGTCCATTTAAAGATTGGTTGTCGAAATCTTTATTTAAGCCTACATCAATCCCAAGATTAATGGCAGGTGAATGTGGTAAAAGATGAAGATCCCAATTCTCAGAGGTACCTGAAGTATCCTTAAATATTTGTTCGTCATTTATATAATAACGTTCAGATGAATCTATTGAATAGCCAATAATTCCATTTCTTATTTTATAAATATTATTTGTGTGTATTAATTGACTTGTATCTTGATAATTATTTACAACATTTTCGCCTGTGCTTAACCAGATGATATTATTTTTTATGATCACCATATCTATTTTTGATGGATCAGAATACCAAAATAAAGTTCGGATCTTATTAAATTGAATTTTATTTTCAATGATGACATTATTATAAAATTTCAAATTGTCAATTTGAACTGCAAAGCCGTTTTTTTTATTGTGAAATGTTCCTGTTTGTCCGCAATTAATAATCTTATTGTACCCAATTAGATTATTGGAAGCTATACCATAAGTATTACTTCCTATTTCTAAAAATCCATTACAGTTTAAAGCAGTATTGTATAGAATCTTATTGTCACTAATAGTTGTGCCAAAGAATTCTACAGCACCACCATCATACCCATAATCATAACTGGTTGCCCAGCAATCTTCTAATCTGTTATTTGATATAGTATTGTTCGATGTGCCTATTACCATTGCATTGGCACCGTAATCGTCATCACCTCCAACTGTATTTCTTACGGCTCTTAAATTGTGTAAGTAGTTAGATGTAATTGTTGTAAAATCCGAACCTTCTTGTACTGCAATTGCAACACCAACAAGAGTGATTTCACAGTTTTTAATGGTACAATACGGTGAATTTTGTAAGGTAATGGCATAACTAATTTTTGCTATGATAGTATGATCTGTTATCGACATTGTTTTGTCAATGATTTTAAGCCCATCAATGACGACGTATTGACGATTCGTAATGGTGATAATATCGGATGTAGTGTATGTCAATTCAGGCATATTCCCGACTCCATATGCGGAATATACTATAGGAGCCATGGCTGTACCAGATGAATAGACAATTAGTCTGCCTGATAAAATCTGACCTCTTTTAAATAGTACGGAGTCTCCTGGCAATAACCCTACAGTTCCTGCATTCACTTGACTAATCGTTTTCCATGGATTGGTGAATGATCCATTGGCGATACTTAAAGTGGAGGAAGGGTCTACATAATAATTTCTTGCTATCAGTTGATGCTTAAAGCAAAGTATACCTAAAATCAACAATACAGTTATCCTTACAAGTTTTGGGATTAAATTGTTCACTTGACTTATTTTAAACCTATTAAAGGAGTTAGCTGCTAAATTATTTTGTTTGTCATTTTATTCTGTTGATTTTGATTTGCAGACCTGCTGATTGTTGTTAGTTAAATATGTATTAAGTTTGTTGTTATGCAAGTATTCACCTCACCTAGGAAAATCATCATCACATGTCATAAATGGCTAGCACCTGCCTTAAATAAGGAAGTGTTGGCTTTAGGATTTACCGTGGATCGTGTGTTCCAAACTGGTGTCGAATTAACGGGGACTGTGCAGGATTGTATTCGTTTAAATTTGAATCTTCGTTGTGCAAGTCAGGTGATGTATTCTATTAAATCTTTTATCTGTAATGATCCTGATGAATTGTATAAAAGCTTAGTGACGATTCATTGGGAAAAACTGATTGACCCAAAGGGTTACTTTTCTGTCACTAGTAATGTATTTCATCCTAGTATATCTACCAATCTTTTCTCCAATTTACGTGTAAAAGATGCCATAGTGGATAGAATGAGAGATGCAACCAATCTCCGTCCAACAACTGGCTCTACTTTATCAGGAGCGGTGGTCTATCTTTTTTGGAAACATGATGAAGCAGAAGTGTTCTTGGATACCTCTGGTGAATCTTTGGCAAAACATGGTTACAGAAAATTACCGGGGAAAGCACCTATGTTAGAAGCCTTAGCAGCTGCAACCATACTTTCTACTAAATGGGATCAAGCTTCACTGTTTGTCAATCCAATGTGTGGTTCAGGGACATTGGCAATTGAATCTGCGTTAATTGCCACCAATAGAGTGCCTGGGTTATTAAGAGAAAATTATGCTTTCATGCATTTATTGGGTTATAAGGATAGCATGTATTACAATGAAAGGTTGAAACTAGATGATCAAATTAAAACTGTGCAAAATTTAAAAATCATTGCTTCAGATATTAGTAAGCAAGCGATAGACATTGCTAAAATTAATGCTAAAGTTGCTGGTGTAGAAGATCTGATAGAATTTCAAGTAGTTGATTTTGAAAAAACGAAAATGCCAGAGCCAACGGAACATAGTGTCATCATGTTCAATCCTGAATATGGTGAAAGGCTAGGTGATGAAATTGAATTAGAAGCAACTTATGCTAGGATGGGGGATTTTATGAAAAATCAATGTAAAGGAATGACTGGTTATATTTTTACGGGTAATTTAGATTTAGCCAAAAAGATTCGTTTGAAACCAAGTCGTAGAATTGAATTTTTTAATGCAACCATTGACTGTAGGTTATTAGAATATGAATTGTACGCAGGTACTAAAAGAACCGATAAATTGCAACCTGAATAAATTGCACTATTCGTACAATAAAAATGGCTCCATATCATTTTCCCAACTGGTTACCCTCAATAATTTTGATATTTGTTGAAGCCACTCTTTAAGTGGTAAATCAAACAATGCTTCTGCATTGGAGATACCTAAAAGTTTTGACAAATGGTTTTCTCCCGATTTATTGTGTTCGGTAGGATAGGGTGCCCATTGAAAATCTTTTGGATGAATATCCTTAATTATTTTTAAAAGGATGAGTCCATTCATGACTGCTTTATAGTTGGATGGTTCTTTTACTTTTAATCGAATCGCATTTTTCAAAGGCTCTATTTTCAAATCATCTCCAACAATATGATTTAAAATGGGAGCCAAAGTATCCACTTTTAACCATGGTGCGCCAACCCATTCAAATGAAAAGGCGGTGTCTCTTCCAATAGACACATTGGTGGCTTCAAAAAAACACAATCCCGGATACAATAAACAAGATTCAAAATTTTGTATTGCAGGAGATGTTTTAACCCATGGTAATCCCCAATCAAAAAAGGTTTTCCAACGCTTCCAGTTTGTACAAGTGATGATTTCAAGATCTGCGTTCCAATTGAATTCATGATTGAAATACTGTGAAAGTTCACCAAATGTTGATTGATGTTTTATGGGGATACTAAATCTACCAATAAAGCTGCTTTCTTCTGGATCTAAAATGGGGCCTTCTACTAATTCAAAATTTCCCGATAATGGATTAGGTCGATCTAAGATGATTATTTTCTTTTTGGATTTAGCAGCTGCTTCTATAAAATAGGAAAGTGACCATAAGAAAGTATAGAATCTTGTTCCAGCATCTGGCACATCAAATAGAAGTACATCAATATTTTCTAGATCATTTACATCTGGTGAAAATTTAGATCCATACAAACTTATGATGGGTAATTGTGTGATCGGATCAATATGATCATCCATCTTTGCTCCATCTTTACCATTGGTGTCGATTCCATGCTCTGGTGAAAACAATTTGACAAGATTAAAGCCATTGTCTAGCAATGCTTTTCTGCTAAGTATCCCATCCCAGGTTTTTGCTGCATCATTGGTTAACATACCCAAACGCAACTTTTTCCATGATGGTTGTAGGTTTAATAATTGATCTACACCAAAACGAATAGACATATTATTTATATTTATAATACTTAAATCCTGAATCAATTTTTAATGTTTCAATGACATTAAAAATGATGGGGCATCTATCATAATGCATAAAAGTTGTAAATAGTCGCTTGTTGAAATCTGGAACATGGAAAGCTGGAAATTCTTTACAACCTGCAAAACGATGACTATATACAGTACAACTGTTCTCTTTTAAGAAGTGACAAGGTATGGCATTTATGACCATATTGCCAGATTCACCTTTTGAAAGGTATTTTTCATCAAATTCTTCTCTATTTTGACCTAAATGAGCCGCCAAATGATCGGCTTCCTTCTCATCAATATTGACCATCAGACTTTTACAGCAGTTTCCGCAGTTGGTACATTCAATCTTTGGAGCTATCGATTCTGAAAGTTCAAATACTGCTTTATCAAGCGATAAACTGTCTAAATCTCTTAAAAATGACTGAAATTGGTCATTTTCTGCCGATAATTCATCTGCTTTGGCCTTAATATAGTCCAAATCGACAATTGGGTATGAGTGCTGATTTTTGATTTAACAAAGATAAGAAAATAATCTTTTATCCACATAATCCCCTTTAGTGGCTAAAACAAGCGCTTGGGTATTAGATTTGCAAACTTACGAGGGCATTTTTGTGTCCATAAAGCATTGATAACTATGGCAGAAGTAAAAATACCGGCAGAATATAATGAAGACTCCATCCGATCATTAGATTGGAAAGAACATATTCGACTTAGACCAGGTATGTACATTGGTAAATTAGGGGATGGTTCAGCTCCTGATGATGGCATTTATGTGCTGATTAAGGAAGTAATAGATAACTGTATTGATGAACATACCATGGGATATGGTAAGCAGGTTGAAATTTCAATTCAAGATAAAACCGTTACTATTCGCGATTACGGTAGAGGTATTCCCTTAGGTAAGATTGTGGATGTAGTGAGTAAGATCAATACAGGTGCAAAATATGATAGTAAAGCATTCCAAAAATCAGTTGGTCTAAATGGTGTGGGTACCAAGGCTGTGAATGCACTAAGTGATGATTTTTTAGTGACTGCATTTAGAGAGGGAAAACAAAAATCTGCTAGTTTCAAAAGAGGTGTATTAATTGAAGAAACTAAAGAATCTAAAACGGCAGAACCAAATGGTACTTTAGTGGTATTTACGCCTGACGCAACCATTTTCAAAAATTACCATTTTATTTATGAATACATAGAAAGCCAGTTATGGAACTATTGTTATTTAAATGCTGGTTTATCAATTCATTTTAATGACAAAAAGTTCATTAGCAAAAATGGCTTACTAGATTTATTAGAGCGCAAAACCAATCCTGATGAATTGAGGTATCCAATCATGCACTTGAAAGGCGAGGATATTGAAGTGGCTATTTCACATAACAATGACTACGGTGAAGATATTTTTTCATTTGTGAATGGTCAATATACGACACAAGGTGGTACACATCAACAAGCATTCAGAGAAGCCTATGTAAAAGTGATTCGTGATTTTTATAAAAAAGATTATGAAGCTTCTGATATTAGAACAAGTATCGTTGCTGCAGTGTCTGTGCGTGTTCAAGAGCCAGTATTTGAAAGTCAAACTAAAACCAAATTAGGTTCTCAAAATGTGGCGGATGGCGGACCTAGTATGAAGAATTTTGTAACAGAATTTCTGGCTAAAGAATTGGATAATTTCTTACATAGAAATCCAGCAATTGCAGATGCATTAAAGAAAAGAATTGAGCAAAACGAACGTGAAAGAAAAGAGCTTGCAGGGATCAAGAAATTAGCCAATGAGCGCGCTAAAAAAGCCAATTTACACAATAAGAAATTAAGAGATTGTAGAGTACACTTAAATGATGAAGTGCCTAATAAGAATAAAGAAATATTCATTTCTACACAACAGAATAGTACCTTATTTATTACGGAGGGTGATTCTGCAAGTGGTAGTATCACTAAATCTAGAAATGTTGACACACAAGCTGTTTTCAGTTTAAGGGGTAAACCTTTGAATGCCTTTGGTTTAACTAAGAAAGTGGTTTATGAGAATGAAGAATTTAATTTACTACAACATGCTTTAAATATAGAGGATGGTTTAGATGGATTACGCTACAATAATATTGTCATTGCGACCGATGCCGATGTGGATGGAATGCACATTCGTTTATTGATGCTGACCTTCTTTTTACAGTTCTTCCCTGATTTAGTAAAAAGAGGCCATGTATTTGTTTTAGAAACTCCTTTATTCCGTGTCAGAAATAAGCAGAAAACCATCTATTGTTATGATGAATCGGAAAAACAAAAAGCAATTAGCGAATTAGGTAATAAACCTGAGATTACTCGATTTAAAGGATTGGGAGAGATTAGTCCAGAGGAATTTGGCAAATTCATTAATGCAGACATAAAGTTAGCTCCAGTGATTTTAGAACAAGGGGATCATATTCAACATTTGTTAGAATATTATATGGGTAAAAATACCCCAGAAAGACAGGAGTTTATTATCAATAATTTAAAAGTTGAACTAGACAAAGCAAATGATACACATAGTATTTAACAACGCAGATATAGCTGCTTTAGAAGCTGCTATTGAATTAGATGAATCTTTAGCTGGAAAGATTATTGAGATTAAGGACGACTATGCAGTTGGCCCTATCATGGATATTTATGAAACAGAAGGATATCAGACAAGAAGAGATTGGTGGAAGGATGTTTTAGCGCATTCTCCTTATCAAGATCAATTAGACATTGTGGATGATAAATTAACTGTTCATCATTTACATACTTCTTTGAACCATGATGAGAATGAAATGATTTGGATATGGATGGGGCAAAATGTACATGATGTATGTGGTTATTACTGGTTGATGAGTCAGTTTAAGGAATACCAAAGTAGGGTTCATGTATTGTATTTAAATAATTTGCCTTTCTTGAATGAAAAAGGTCAATTGTTTTATCCAACCCATTTAAGTCAAATTCAACCTAAGGAATTCTTAAAAGCTAAGAAATTAGCAAGACCAATTACTTTAAGTGAGTTTGAATTGGATCCGGATGAATGGAAAAAATTATGCAATGAAAACGAAGGTGTTCGATATTTAGATGGTGGCAAGAAAATCATCAGTATGGGCATTGGCTATTATGACAAAGAAATCCTGTCCTTGTTAACTAAAAATGCACAGAAATTACCAAGTGCAATAGCTAATATTTTAAATAAGATGAAAGTGAAAACGGGAGATGCATTTATTGTATCTCGTTTAAAAGCTTTAGAAATGGATGGCAAGTTAGTGATTGCAGGTGATTGGAATAAAGGATGGAAAGATATGGTGGTTCAAATGCCTGGAGGATCTGCAATAGTCAATGAAATTGAAGCATAAATAAAGAACATGTCTGTACAAATTCATCCTATCGATATTAAAGCAGTTGATGAGCGTGGAGCGCTTCACTTTTTTAGTACAGAAAGAACAGGCGAATTTTTATTGGTGTACAGAAATGCTGGAACAATAAGTGGACAACATTATCACAAAGGGATTTCAGCAGGTAAAAATCCGGAGGATATGCTTTTAGTGCAAGGAAAAGCAAATTTGCACTGGAAAAATCTGTTAACAAATGAAGAGAAGACAATTGAATTGATTGCGCCAATTAGGGTTAAGATCCCAGCAAATATCTGGCATGAATTGATTGCGATCACAGACATTGTTTTTATTGAATTAAATAGTTTAAGTGACGGAAGTGAAGATACACATCGGATCTAGTAGTTACGAATTAGTATAGTTATGGCAAAAGAGAAAAATTTAAGTAGGGTAACAGAAAATGAATCAGGTGTTCAAGGACAGTATAAAAACTGGTTCTTGGATTATGCTTCATATGTTATTCTTGAAAGAGCAGTTCCTGCAATTGAAGATGGTTTAAAGCCAGTTCAAAGAAGAATCCTTCATGCCATGAAAGAGATGGATGATGGACGATTTAATAAAGTAGCCAATATTATTGGTCAAAGCATGCAATACCATCCACATGGTGATGCGAGTATTGGTGATGCCTTAGTGAATATTGGTCAAAAGAATTTATTGGTCGAAACTCAAGGAAACTGGGGTGATGTAAGAACAGGTGATTCAGCAGCTGCATCTCGTTACATTGAAGCTAGATTGAGCAAATTCGCTTTAGAAGTTGCTTTCAATGCTAAAACTACTGAATGGGCCCTTAGTTATGATGGTCGTAAGAATGAGCCAGTCACTTTGCCAATGAAATTTCCTTTGTTATTGGCACAAGGAGCTGATGGTATTGCGGTTGGTTTATCCACTAAAATTTTGCCACATAATTTTAATGAATTGATTGATGCGAGCGTCAAATATTTAAGAGGACGTAAATTTGAATTGCTACCCGATTTTCAAACAGGTGGGATGATCGATGCATCAGCTTATAACGACGGGAAGCGCGGTGGAAAAGTAAGAGTTAGAGCACATATAGAAGAGTTAGATAAGAAGACATTGGTGATTAAAGACGTACCCTATGGTGTTACCACAACTCAATTGATGGAAAGTATTACCAAGGCAAATGACCAAGGTAAAATCAAAATCAAAAAAGTAACCGATGTAACAGCAGCGCAAGTTGAAATTCAAATTGATTTAGCCACAGGAATTTCTCCTGATATCACCATTGATGCATTGTACGCATTTACTGATTGCGAAATTAGTTTATCACCCAATGCATGTGTGATTGTAAATCAAAGACCTCAATTTTTAGGAGCAAGTGATTTGTTAAGGTATTCTGTAGATCATACTAAAGCTTTATTAAAAGCAGAATTGGAAATCCATTTACAAGAGTTATTGGATAAATGGCATTTTACTAGTTTGGAAAAAATCTTCTTTGAAGAAAAGATCTACCAAGAATTAGAGAAAAAGCATCTTAATTGGGATAAGGTGATGGATGCAATAGATAAAGCATTTGAGCCATTCAAAAAGAAATTCAAGAAACCAATTGAAAGAGCTGACTTATTGAAGTTGACAGATAAGCCAGTTAGAAGAATTTATAAATTAGATATCGAAGATTTAATTGCTCAAATTAAATCAATTGAAGCTGATATCAAGGAAGTAAAACACAATTTGGAAAATTTAGTAGACTATGCGGTTAGCTACTATGAAAATTTACAAAAGAAATACGGCAAAGGAAAAGAGCGTAAGACTGAATTGAAAGAGTTCGATACCATTCAGGTGAAGCAAGTTGCTATTGCGAATACAAAGTTATATATCAATAGAGCGGAAGGCTTTATTGGTACTAGTTTAAAGAAGGATGAATTCCTTTGTGACTGTACCGATTATGATGACATTATTGCATTTACCAAAGGTGGTACAATGAAAGTGGTAAAAGTTTCTGATAAAATATTTATTGGAAAAGATATTATCCATGCTGCAGTATTCCAGAAGAATGACGAACGCACTACCTACAATATGATTTATGTAGATGGTGCAACTGGCGTGAGTTATGCAAAACGATTCAATGTAACCGGTGTTACAAGAGACAAAGAATATGTATTAGCAAAGAGTTTGGAGAAATCTAAAGTGCATTATCTTTCTATCAATGCCAACGGAGAAGCAGAATCAGTGAAAATTGTGTTAAGTCCAAACTGTAGTGCTAGAATTAAGGAATTTGATTTCTTCTTTGAAACATTAGAAGTAAAAGGAAGAAGTAGTGTGGGTAATCAAGTCACTAAATATCCAGTCAAAGCGGTTAAATTAAAAGAAGCTGGTAAAAGCACTTTGGTGGGTAGGAAATTATGGTTTGATGATAAGTTTGGTAGATTGAATACAGAAGAGAAAGGTCAATATTTAGGAACTTTTGAAGACGAGAAGATCATTGTCATTACTAAAGATGGTAATTACGAAGTAACTGATACAGAATTGACACAAAGATTTGATCCAGAGAAAGTAATATTCATGGAGAAATTCAATCCTGAAAAAGTGATCACAGCTGTGTATTTGGATAAAGAAAAGCTACAATTTAATATTAAACGTTTTAAGATTGAAACGACTACCTTAAAAACACCTTTCTCCTTTATAAAGGAGGGGAACGGAAACTATGTAGCCGCAGTTTCAACGCATATTGAACCCGTTTTGGTTGTTGTATCTGGCAAAGGTACACAGCAAAGAAAGGCTAAGTTCAAAGTAAGTAAAATGGTAGATGTAATGGGGTCTAAAGCAGTAGGTACTAAATTGGTTGATTTTAGTAAATCAATCGAAATGGAATGGGAAACTAAATTAGTCATAAAAGATCCTAACGACGAACAACCAGAATTGTTCTAATTTTGTATAAAATCAAGTATATATGTCAACCATCAATGTAGGTCAATTTAATTTAATGCGTGTAGACCGAAAGGTGGACTTTGGTTTTTATATGGATGATGGAGCTGAAGGCGTATTGTTGCCAAAACGTTTTGTTCCTTCTGGCTTACAAGTTGGTGATACAATAAGTGTTTTTGTTTACCACGACTCAGATAATAGATTAATTGCAACTACTCAAGAGCCTTTCGCTGTGGTTGGTGATATTGCCGCATTAAAAGTGGTTGCCCTTACAAAGCAAGGTGCATTTATGGATTGGGGATTAATGAAAGATCTATTTGTGCCTGTGTCTCAACAACTTTCTAGCATGCGTTTAGGAGGAAAGTATTTGGTAAAGTTGTATTTAGACAAACAAACAGGAAGAGTCGCTGCCACTGAAAAAATAGACAACCAAATTAGCAATGATGTCTTAACCGTAAAAGAAGGGGAGAAGGTTAAATTACAAGTGTATCGTGAAACTGATATCGGTTATGTAGTGATTGTGAATCAGGTACATCAAGGCTTAGTGTATAAAAATGAAGTATTTACCCATTTACATATTGGACAAATTATTGACGAAGGTTTTGTAAAGAAAATCAGAGAAGATAATAAATTAGATATTGGTATTGGTAAACAAGGTGTCGAAAAATTAGATGATGATCAATTAAAATTGATTCAACTATTGAAGTTACATAAAGGCTTCTTGCCCTATCATGATAAATCTTCGCCT
Organism: Sediminibacterium sp.; assembly: GCA_030158665.1. Classification (GTDB taxonomy): domain Bacteria; phylum Bacteroidota; class Bacteroidia; order Chitinophagales; family Chitinophagaceae; genus Sediminibacterium. The sequence continues at coordinate 11,634 of JAOASM010000002.1, forward strand.
GAAGACATCTATGCCTTTTTTGGAATTAGTAAAAAGGCGTTCAAAATGAATGTAGGAATGTTGTACAAGTCTAAAAAAATAACAATAGAAGAAGGCGGAATAAGATTAATACCAGAATCTACCGACACTCCAGAAGCTCAAATAAAATAATCAACACATCTCAAAGCAAATCCTATGTCTAAAGAAGTATTCATTGTAGCAGCTGTAAGAACACCTATTGGATCATTTGGCGGATCTTTAAAAAGTTGTACTGCAACTCAATTAGGAGCAGTAGCCATTAAAGGTGCGTTGGATAAAATTCAATTAGACATTAACTTAGTGGATGAAGTGTATATGGGGTCTGTAATTCAAGCAGGTTTGGGTCAAGCACCAGCAAGACAAGCAGCTAAATTGGCTGGCTTACCAGATAAAGTAATATGTACCACCATCAATAAAGTATGTGCTAGTGGTATGAAATCTATTGCCCTAGCTGCACAGCAAATTTTATTAGGTGATGCTGATGTTGTCATCGCAGGTGGGATGGAAAGTATGAGCAATGTTCCTTTCTATAATATGCATCAACGTTGGGGAAATAAATATGGTGATACAACACTTTTAGACGGATTGGCAAAAGATGGTTTAGTAGATGTATATGATCAAGTTGCGATGGGTAATTTTGCAGATTTATGTGCAACAGAAAATGAGATTTCAAGAGCAGATCAAGATGAATTTGCGATTGGCAGTTATACTAAATCTCAAGCTGCAATTGAAAAAGGATTATTCCAAAATGAAATTGTTCCTGTAGTTATACCTCAAAGAAAAGGTGATCCAATCACCATCACAAAAGATGAAGAACCATTCAACGTTAAATTTGATAAAATAGCTAGTTTAAATCCTGCATTTAGTAAAACAGGAACCGTAACTGCTGCAAATGCTAGTACCATGAATGATGGTGCGGCTGCAATGGTGTTGATGAGTGGAGAGAAAATGAAATCACTTGGGTTAAAACCTTTAGCTAAAATCACCAGTTTTGCGGATGCAGAACAAGATCCTAAATGGTTTACAACTGCTCCAGCTTTAGCCTTACCAAAGGCACTTAAAAAAGCCAATTTATCTTCTTCTGAAATTGATTTCTTTGAATTCAATGAAGCATTCTCTGTTGTGGGAATCGTCAATACAAAACTTTTAAAGCTTGACCCATCAAAAGTAAATACTAGAGGTGGAGCTGTGTCTCTTGGACATCCACTAGGATGTAGCGGAGCAAGAATCATGGTCACATTAACCCATATTTTGCAAGACAATCAAGCAAAATACGGTGCAGCTGCTATTTGTAATGGTGGTGGAGGTGCAAGTGCAATGATTATAGAAAGGATATAAGCTCATCCATCATGATCCCGTAATGGCTTTCATCATATATGCATTCTCCGTTTTTAATTAAAATGACTTGAGGAGATTCATGGTGTACCTGAAAAAATTCAGCGATTGCATTGGAAATTGGTCTGAAATTCAAAAGGTCTAAGTAATGAAAGTCAACATTTTCAGGTGCTTCAGCACGCTCAAATCTATCTAGAGCCATTCTGCTAATACTGCAGGTTGTACTATGTTTAAAGATCACTTGAGGGGTCGTAAAAGAAGCTGCTTTAATTTGTTCTAGTTGTTCTAAAGCGTTTATTGGCTGCCAATTCATTTGTGCTGATTTAAGGTGTAAAATTACACAATTCTTTTGAAGTATTTTCTCTTGAATCTGTTATTTAGTATGGCAGATTGTTTAACTTCGGTATATAATTAAGCTTATGCGATTACAACTTTCCCAGCCAATCTGTTTCATAGATTTAGAAACCACAGGTATCAATGTTAGTACGGATAAAATTGTGGAAATTGCCATAGTTAAAATCATGCCAGATGGTTCAAAATTGGTTAAACGAAAGTTGATCAATCCAGAAATGCCCATTCCCGCAGTGACCACAGCAGTTCATGGAATTACAGATGAAATGGTCAAAGATGCGCCTACTTTTAAACAAGTTGCCAATGAGATAAAGCAATTTTTAGAAGGGGCTGATTTAGCAGGATACAATAGTAATCGCTTTGATATTCCAATGTTAAATGAGGAATTTTTGAGGGCTGGCATAGCTGTTGATATTGAATCAAGAAAACTATTGGATGTACAGAAAGTGTTTCATATGATGGAACAAAGAACTTTAACTGCGGCCTATAAGTTTTATTGCAATAAAAGTTTGGAGGATGCGCATACAGCAGAAGCTGATGCTACCGCTACATGGGAGGTTTTAGAAGCGCAACTAGAACGTTACCCAACCATTGGCAACACAGTTGAATCAATTGTTAAGTTTACTGGAGAAGATCAAATTGTTGACTTTGCACGTCGATTTGTGATGGAGAACGGAGTTGAAACCTTTAATTTTGGAAAACACAAAGGCAAGCCTGTTACACAGGTATTGAAAGAGGAACCTCAATATTATGATTGGATGATGAAAGGTGATTTTGCTTTACATACAAAACAAAAACTGACAGAGATTTTAAATAGAACTATATTAAAAAAATAATGTATATTTACAATACATTAACCTCTATATTTTTTACTATATCCCCCAATAGAAAGTGAAGAAAATTGTTATCATACCAACTTATAATGAAAAAGAAAACATTGCTGCTATCATTCATGCGGTGATTGTTCTAGGTAATCAATACCACGTTTTAGTGGTGGATGATGGTTCGCCGGATGGCACAGCTTCAATTGTTAAAGGTTTAATGCAGGAACATCCTGATAAAATTTTCATTCAAGAAAGAAAAGGCAAACTTGGTTTAGGTACTGCTTATATACATGGTTTCAAGTGGGCTTTAGCCAATCAATATGACTATATATTCGAAATGGATGCCGATTTCTCTCACAATCCTTTGGACTTAGATAGATTATTAGCAGCTTGTGAAAATGGAGCAGATGTGGCCATTGGTAGTAGGTATGTTAAAGGTGGTGCAACAGAAAATTGGCCTTTAGATCGATTGATTTATTCTAAAGGAGGTTCTCTTTATACAAGAATTATTACAGGAATGCCTGTGAAAGATCCAACTGCAGGATTTATGTGTTATAAGCATAAAGTGCTTGCATCTATGCAATTGGATAATATTAAATTCATTGGATACGCCTTCCAAATTGAAATGAAATTTGCTTCTTGGCGCTTAGGCTTTAAATTAAAAGAAGTTCCTATAACATTTATCGATAGAAAAATCGGTATCAGTAAGATGTCTAAAGGGATCATCAAAGAAGCGGTTCTTGGTGTATTGAGTATGCAATGGCAATCATTTACAGGTCGCTTCATTAAACATATTAAGCGTGAGCAGCTTTAAGCGATCTTTAATACAATTACACGTTTTTGTTTTTTTAGCTGGATTAACAGCTCCTATTGGGAATCTTATTCAATTGAATGGTCTTATTTTGGTGTTTTACAGAATGTTATTGACTGTATTAGCATTGATTCCGATTTATTTGTCGCATCGATCATCCAATAAAGTTTCATTAAAAGAAAAGGGTAGATTGATGTCAATCGGTGTGCTTATCGCCATTCATTGGGTTTGTTTTTATGGTAGCATCAAATTAGCCAATGTTTCTATTGCATTAGTTTGTATTTCTAGTGTAGGTATTTTTACTGCAGTATTAGAACCTTTTATATTTAAAACAAAATTAATTTGGAATGATCTTTTGATTGGCTTACTAAGTCTAATTGGTATTTTCTTCATATTTCAATTTGACATTCACTTTAGAACTGGCATTCTAGTTGGTTTGGTTTCGGCTTTATTTGCCTCTGTATTTACCATCATCAATAAAAGTTTAACTACGCAGCACACTACACAGACTATCCAAACTTTTGAAATGATTGGTGGGTTAGGTTTTCTTACTTTAGTGATATTGGGTATCAATGCCTATCAGCAAAGTCCATTTATTATACCCACCACATCTGATTGGTTTTGGCTCATCATCTTGTCATTGGTTTGTACCGTACTTGCCAACCATTTAATGCTTAACGCGTTAAAAAGAATCAGTGCATTCACAATGAACGTAACCCTTAATTTAGAGCCCGTTTATGGGATTATTATCGCTATTATCTTGTTTCAGGAGCAAAAACAAATGGGTAAAGGCTTTTATATCGGCATAGTTTTAATTGCTATTTCTGTTATGCTTCAAATGCTTCGAGTTTTGCGTCAGCAAATTCGTAAATAGATTGCCATTTTTTTTAAAACTTGTCGTAAATTGATTATTCAATTTAAATCCATATGAAGCGTATTTTATGCTCTTGTTTGTTCTTGTTATCTATAGCAGTTCAAGCTCAAAAAAAACCATTAGATCATACAGTCTATGACCAATGGCAGTCTTTAAAAGATGTTGTTTTGTCCAATGATGGTAGTTGGATGTCTTATACGATTGCTCCACAAGAAGGAGATGCAATCTTATATGTCAAAAATCTTAAGACAAATCAAGCTTTTACTATTGACCGTGGAACTCAGGCTCAATTCACTGAAAATAGTAGTTTTTTAATTGCCAAAATCAAGCCCACGTTTAACGAAACAAGACAAGCTAAGATTGGCAAGAAGAAGCCAGAAGAAATGCCAAAAGATAGTTTATTGATTGTAGATTTACAGTCTAATGAAATTAAAAAAATTGCATCTGTAAAATCGTTTCAATTAGCAGAGAAAAATAGTCAAACGCTAGTTTATTTAAAAGATAAAAAAGCAGATATAAATAAAGAGGGTTCAGAGTTGGTTGTGTTGACTTTGCAAAATAAATCAGAACGTGTTTTCACAAATATTACACAGTATCAAATACATCCTTACGGTCAATCTGTTGCAGCCTTTCAAACCAAGACAAAATTAAATCCTTCCAAATTAATTGTAGCATCTTCCACAGATACCACTTTTAAAACGCTTTCTTCCAATATTTTCAATGCCAGTAATTTAGTTTGGGATGAACAAGGCAAACAACTAGCTTATTTGGTAGAAAAAGATAGTACACATAAAGCACTTCAAAAAGATCTAAGATTAGCCTATTATACTGAACAAGCAGATTCAGCAAAGTATGTTTTTGATAGAACACATATTGTTATGCCACATCTATATACTATTGGCGGTGACAAGAAATTGAATTTTAGTAAATCTGGTGCTGTATTAAGTTTGGGTATACAACCTATTTTGCCCATTAAAGACACTAGTTTGCCAGAATTCGATAGAGTAAGTGTTGATATTTGGAATTACAATGATGCCAATTTGCAATCAACTCAGTTGAAAAGTTTGGATGCTAGTTTAAAAAGTACAGAAGCGATTGTGTTTAAGCCAGCAACGAATAAATTCACTTATCTGGGAAAAATAAATGATCGTCAAATTCAAATGACGAATGAAGGTGATGGTCAATTTGCAATTGCTAATATCGATTCAAACTATACGATTGAAAGTCAATGGCAGGGATATGGCAAAAGAGATTTATACCTTATAAATGTTAATACAAGTCAAAGACATTTAATTCAAAAAGGATTAAAAAGTAGTTTAGTAACCCCTTCTTATGATGGAAGTTTAATAGTTTTTTATGATGAAATATCAAAACAATTCAAATCTTTCAATACGGCTACACTGCAAACTAAGCAAATTGCAAAAGACATTCAATTTCCGCTTTATGACGAAGACAATGATGTGCCAGACGATCCAAATGCCTATGGTGTAGCCATGTGGATGGACAATCATAAAAGCTTCATACTATATGATCGATATGATCTTTGGTTAGTTGATGCTAGTGGATTAAATGCTTCCCAGCTTTTAACAAAAGGTCGTGCTAGTAAAACTGAATATCGTTTTGTAAAATTAGATGACGAGAAAAAGGTAATTGGGTTTAAGGATCAAATTTTATTAAAATCATATAATGAGATCAATAAAAAAGAAGGTATTGCTATATTAGATATGGGTAATAGATTTTTATTTACAATTGTTGAGCAGCCAATGCACTTCACCACAATGGTTGGTGCAAAAAATGCAAATCAATTGATTGTAATGCAAGAAGATGAAAAGAATGCAGCAAATATCTTCCAATATACATTCGCGCAAGAGAAGCAATCACCATCTGCAATTGCCACTTTGAATCCACAACAAAATGAGTATAATTGGATGCAAACTCAGTTGGTTAAGTGGAAAGCATACACGGGGAAAACAGCAGAAGGCATTTTATATTTACCTGAAGATTTTGATGCTAAAAAGAAATATCCAATGATTGTATATTTTTATGAAAGAAACAATCAAACATTACACAATTATTTACCTCCTGCCCCCACACCATCTAGGTTAAATATACCTTTCTTTGTAAGTCGTGGGTATGTGGTTTTCGTTCCAGATATTTGGTACAAAAAAGGGTATCCTGGACAAGGTGCTTATGATTATATTGTAAGTGGAACTAGAGCAATGGTACAAAAAGGGTTTATTGATAGTACTAGAATTGGTTTACAGGGACAAAGTTGGGGTGGTTATCAAATTGCTTATTTAATTACTAAAACCAATTTATATGCTGCTGCATGGGCAGGAGCACCGGTTGTAAATATGACAAGTGCTTATGGGGGTATTCGTTGGGGTGCCGGTATCAATAGACAATTTCAATATGAGAAGACCCAAAGTAGGATAGGAGCTAACTTATGGGAGCGTCCAGATTTATACATTAAGAATTCACCGTTATTTGAATTGAATAAAGTAAAGACTCCAATAGTGATAATGAGCAATGATGCTGATGATGCGGTACCTTGGTATCAAGGTATTGAAATGTTTACAGCAATGCGTAGATTGTCAAAACCTATTTGGATGTTAGTGTACAATAATGAGGCACACAATTTAGTTGAAAGGAAAAATAGAAAAGACATTCAAATTAGAGAACAACAGTTTTTTGATCATTATCTTAAAGGTGCGCCAATGCCAATTTGGATGTCAAAAGGAGTTCCTGCTATTATGAAGGGTAGGGACTTGGGGTTAAGCTATTGATCATCTATCGTTGTCAACTTACTATAACAATAAAGCCTCCATTTGGAGGCTTTATTGTTATGTTGATTTATTTCTAAACTATTAAACGTATTGAAACCATTGTCTGTTGGTATCCCAGTTTTCAAATGCTTTTGCAACAGCAGATAAGAAACTAGAGCCCATTGCGCCGTCTACTATTCTGTGATCATAGCTCATTGACAAGTACATCATATGACGTACAAGAATTGCATCACCAGCAGGAGTTTCAATAACGACCGGACGTTTCTTTATTGCGCCTAATGCCAATATAGCTACCTGAGGTTGCGGTATAATTGGTGTACCCATAATGGATCCAAAAGTACCCACATTGGTTACAGTGAAAGTACCACCTTGTGTATCCTGAGGCTTTAATTGATTGTTTCTAGCAGCAGTTGCTAAATTATTTACTGCTTTACTTAATCCAACAATACTCAATTGATTTGCCCCTTTAATTACTGGAACAATTAAGTTGCCTGATGGCAAAGCTGTTGCCATTCCAATATTGATGTCCTTCTTTAAAATAATATTTTCACCTTGTAGGCTACAATTGATGTAAGGAAATTGCTCTAATGTTTTTGCAATACATTCCATGAACATTGGAGTAAAAGTTAACTTTGTACCTTCTCTTTTTTCAAATAGTTGTTTTACTTTCTCTCTCCAAACTACCATATTGGTCACATCCGCCTCCACAAATGAAGTTACGTGTGGGCTTGTTTGGACACTATCAACCATATGCTTTGCGATTAGCTTACGCATACGATCCATTTCTATAATCTCTGTATTCCCTGTGATAATCACTTCATCTGGACTAGCAAATTTACCTGCAGCATTAGATGAATTGAATCCATAATCTACGGGTGGGAAAATATTATTTGAATTCGAATTTTGAATTGGTGCTGAAACAACAGGAGCAGCTGCTGCTGGAGCAACAGTGGCTGTTGTAGTTTGCGCAACAATTGTTGGTTGAACTAGCCCAGACTTTTTGTTGGCTACATATTGTAAGATATCTTTTTTAGATACTCTACCTTGACTTCCTGTTCCAGGAATTTGTTGTAATTCATTTAAACTTACACCTTCATTTTGTGCAATATTTAAAACCAATGGTGAAAAGAAACGTATATCATTTGATGTGTCTTGTTGACCATCAAAATTGTTTGCTGTAGGTGTAAACGGAACTTCTTCAACAACAGTTGATGCTGTAGGTGTTGATTCAGGTAAAGTTTGCTTCACTACTTCAGGCTGAATACTACCACTTGTTTGTATTCTTGCGATGACTGTTCCAATTGGAACAACAGAATTTACATCAAATAGAATTTCTGTAATTGTACCGGCTGCAGTAGAAGGTATTTCACTGTCAACTTTATCAGTTGCAATATCAAGTAAAGTTTCATCTAGTTGGATCGTATCACCTACCGCTTTATGCCATTTTAAAATGGTTGCTTCCATGATACTCTCACCCAATTTCGGCAAAATCAAGTCAACTACAGACATAGGGAATAATTTTAGCAAAAATAAGACTAAATCTTATTGATTATGAGTAACCTAAGTAAATTTATAGCCTG
>JAOASM010000003.1 GCA_030158665.1 Sediminibacterium sp.
CCATAATATTTCTGCTCTGAAAATCACGGAACATAAAATAATTAAAATGACTATCAGACAATTGATCGCTTAATAATTCAAACTCGTCTATCAGCGCTTGCTTATCGTAAGGATATTGTAAGGTATCTAAGAAATAATATTTGTAATATAACAAATCAGTTAATACAGCATGCTTACCAAAGGTTTTCGAAGTAAGGCATTTGGAATAATCAAGGCCTTGATCTCCTTTTACCTGCAATTGAACTAAAGCTTTCAAACTTTTTTGAAACAATTGGTACACCCTCTCTGTCTTTCCCTCTTTTTCCAATACATCTAATAAAGAAGTAGCACCCACATCTTCTTGTATATATATTTTTTGATCAGCACTTACAGCCAATACTTTTGGCACAGGCAATCCTTTTGAATGAAAATGCTGTGCAAAGTAAATAAAGGTTTCATTCTCCTTTACATTCAGGTTAAACGTAGCGATATAGGAATCGGCGCCCTGTTTAATTCTAAAATAAATTCTGTCACCGCCACTTTGGGGTATTTTTTCAATCAGATCCCATGACTTTCCAGTAAGGGATGTATAAAGTTGTTTAATCGATTCCTGCATTGCTTCCATTAACTTAAAAAAGGGGGTTATTTAGCTCTAAAAGTAATTAATTATGCTCTACCCTACACAAAAACTCAAAAAAGTATTAAATTGATTCAAAATAACCCTCATGAATAAAAAAATCAAGTTGCTTTCTAATGCATTGATCATGATGTTAATGACCATTTGCAGCATTAACTCCTTTGCACAAACTTTAAAAATTAATGGTACAGTTGTAGACGGCAAAGGAAGTCCTTTAGAAGGCGTTACTGTAAAAGTTCAAGCTTCCAATGCTTTTACCACCTCCAATAAAGCTGGCGAATTCACCATTAATGCCAAAGTGGACGACTTGATTGAATTTAGCATTGTGGGCTTTGAAGGAAAAAAAGTAAAAGCAACCAATAGCACATTAAAAGTTGTTTTAAATGCAGCAACTACAGATCTTCAAGACGTGATCTTGGTGGGAAGCCGTGGTACAGGCCGAGCAAAGTTGGAGTCGCCAGTTCCCGTAGATGTGATTAAAATTTCAGAGATGGCTGTGAATACCGCAAGAATGGATTTGACGTCTTCATTAAATTATGCAGCACCTTCCTTTAACTATAATAAACAATCTGGAGCAGACGGTGCTGACCACGTGGACATTGGTACATTAAGAGGACTTGGCCCAGACCAGACCTTAGTATTGATTAATGGCAAGCGTAGACATAGCACGGCTTTAGTAGGCTTATTCGGTACTAGAGGCAGAGGAAATTCAGGAGTTGATTTAAATGGATTTTCTCAAGCTGCTGTAGATAGAATTGAAATTTTAAGAGACGGCGCATCTGCACAATATGGATCTGACGCGATTGCTGGTGTAATGAACGTAGTCTTAAGAAAAAATACCAACGAGTGGAATATCACTACTGGCCTAGCTGGTTATTATGATAAAAAATTCAACACCTACCAACACCGAGCGAATAAGGATTATTTATATGGCAATCCAATTGACGGTGTAACAAGTGCTATTCAAGCGAATCGCGGATTTGATTTGGGCAAAAAAGGTGGATTCATCAATTTGTCATTTGATGTTTTAGATCAAGGAAAAACATTCCGTCAGGCTGCAAGCTCAGATATTGCTGATAAAGATGGCTTACCTACCAACACTTGGAGACAAGGATTTGGTGATGGTTCTTTGACTTCTTACGGAACCATGATGAACTTAGAATTACCATTGGGTGACAATATTAAGTTTTACGCATTTGGTGGATTCAACAATAAAAAATCAGACGCCTACGCGTATACAAGAAACTGGTCTGCGAGACCAACCCGCTTCCCTGTCAACAATGATGGAAGTTTAAAATTTGTTCCAGGCATTATGTTCCAATCAGGTTCTGGTGACACCAGTTTCAACCCTCGTATACAAGCAAAGATTCAAGACATATCCATGGTGACTGGATTTTCTAAAGAAACGAAAAACGGATGGAGCTGGGATTTCAGTAATGCATTCGGTTATAATGATTTTCATTATTTCGGCGCGGGCACATTCAATGCTTCTGATATTGGTAATATTACAAAGACGAACTTTGATGATGGTGGATTTAATTTCTTACAAAACACCACCAACTTTGATCTATCAAAACAATTTGGTACCGTAAATAATGGTGGACTTAAAGTCGCTTATGGAGCAGAATTAAGGTATGAAGCATATCGTATTAACAAAGGAGAAGTAGCCTCTTACAAAGCCTATCCAAATAGCTTTGGATTACAACAAGCACCTGGTGCACAAGGTTTCCCTGGTTTCAGTCCAGATGATGAGGTAGACGCAAACAGAATGGTAACAGGTATGTATGGTGATCTAGAGTATACGCCTTCTGAAGCATTCCTATTGACTGGTGCAGTACGTTTTGAAAACTATTCAGACTTTGGTGCAGTAAGTACCTTCAAAACCTCATTCCGTTATAAAGTGACTAATAACTTTAATTTCAGAGGATCATTCAGCACAGGTTATCGTGCACCATCCTTACAACAAAAATATTTCAGCAATACCCTTACCTCTTTCTCTCAAGGAAATTTAGTACAATCTAGAGTAGCGAATAACAATGACCCAGTAACGAAACTTGCTGGCATTCCTGCCTTAAAACAAGAGACTTCTAACAATATGAGTTTAGGTTTTTCTTGGAAACCAATGCAAGGCTTATCTGTGACTGTAGATGGATACCAAATTAAAATGAAAGACCGCGTAGTCTTATCTGGCTTATTTAGCGCAGGTGATAAAACATTACCAACTGCATTAACTGACAAATTAAATTCATTAGGGGTAGCGACTGCACAGTTTTTTGCTAACGCAGTAAACACAACGAATACCGGTGTAGATATCGTTATAGATTACCAAAAGAAATTGTCTGCTACAGAGAAATTAAAATTCTTATTGGTGGGCAACTTCCAAGATATCAAGCTTGACGAAGTGCATGTACCAGCTGCATTGAATACCAACGAATACAATGCCAACACTTTCTTTAACGACAGGGAGAAGTTTTTCTTAAAAGCTTCTGCACCTGCTTCTAAATTATCTTTCACAGCCGACTACACTAAAAAGAAAGTTAGCATTGGCGCAAGAGTGACTTATTTTGGTAAGTTAACTTTGACAGGATTTGGATATAACGGTGATGGTATCAACCCAGAAGTACCAACAGATGCGGATGAGAATGTTTTTGTACCAGAACACTTTAACTATGGTGGCAAGTTCACCACAGATATTTACAGCAACATTCAGTTAAGTAAAAAACTAAGCTTCATCATTGGCGCGGATAATATCTTTAATGTTCACCCAGACTTTGCTGTGAATCCACAAGCAAAATGGTGGGCTGGTGACAACGAAACTGGTGGACCATGGGATGGTGTACAAATGGGCTACAATGGTTTAAGATTATTTACCAAATTAGCTTTCCGATTCTAGTATGAAGAAACAATTACTATTACTTAGCACCCTATTAATATTAAGCTTAACAACGATGTCACAAAATGGCATCGTTGTTTTTCAAACAGACTTCGGCACTAAAGATGGCGCTGTGTCTGCCATGAAAGGCGTAGCAAGTAATGTAGATCCTACTTTAAAACTATACGATTTAACACAAGAAATTCCCGCTTACAATATCTGGGAAGCAGCGTACAGACTAGATCAAACAGTACCTTATTGGCCTGCAGGCACCGTTTTTGTTTCTGTAGTGGATCCCGGCGTAGGCACAGAAAGAAAATCGGTAGTGGCAAAAACAAAATCAGGGCATTATATCGTTACTCCAGACAATGGCACACTCACATTACTTGCAGCAAGTATCGGGATAGAATCGATGCGTGAAATAGACGAGGCTGTTAATAGAAGAAAAAATTCAGGCGCCTCTTATACTTTTCACGGCAGAGATGTGTATGCGTATACGGCAGCAAGACTCGCCTCTAAAACCATTGCTTTCGAATCTGTGGGACAACTATTAACACCCACTCCTGTTTTACTTCCTTACCAAAAAGCAAGTTTAACCAACGCTAGCTTGAAAGGTAATATCGATATCCTCGATATTCAATACGGCAATCTCTGGACCAATATTGGACAGGATCTTTGGAAAGCATTTGTTGCCCTCCCTCATACTAAAAACAGCATACTCGTAAAAATATTCCACCAACAAAAATTAGTATACCAAGGCACCATGCCTTTTGAGAATACTTTTGGCGGTGTAGCAGTGGGCAAGCCTCTTGCTTACTTAAATAGTTTAATGCAATTGTCCTTCGCACTCAACCAAGGCAGTATGGCCGAAAAATTTAAGATCGGATCTGGTCCAGACTGGCATGTTACCATTCATTGGGAGCAATAAAAATCAACCAACAAAGGCTATTGCTTATTGATTCATAAACTCCGCTAAGAGACTATGAAAATGATGCGTACCCTGTTCACGCTTGGTCGCATATCTTCCGTAATGATAAAAACGAGAACGGATTCCTTGTTGTACATGCTGAACTACCTCTTCATCTTCTTGCTCAACGCTGTCCAAGCCAGAACCTGCACCTGTATCTAGTTTGCTTGCATCGTATACAAAACTTAAGAAAGTCACTTTGGTATTACCTGCATCAATTGGTGTGACGATGTTTAATGATAAACCCCAAGGATAAAAGTTAAACATCATATTCGGGAAGACCCAAAAATAATACGCAGCAATATTTTTTCCTGCATCTACATGTCCTACTGGTAATTCAAAACAATGCTCCGAAGATTTAGATGCACCAATTTGTAAATTCGAATACTTGAAAATAGCTGTTGTGTAATCTTTAAAATCTAAAAATGCATTCAGTCCTGGATGCACAAATGGAATATGAAATCCCTCTAAATAATTTTCACAATACAAAGCCCAGTTCGCTTTAATATGGTATTCACTTGTTCTACTTGGCTCGTATACTAATTGATTGATGGGCAAGAAACCAATGCGCTCTTCCATCTCTTTAAAAAACAATTCAGGGCCCAATCCTTTTTTTAGTTGTGTGAACAATAAAGGCCCCCATTGGTATAAAGGCAAATCGTGTAAATGATTGTTCTCTGGAATGAAATTTTCTACTTCTTTAAATTCCGGCATGGAAATAAATTTTCCATCTAAATGAAAAGCTCTTCCATGGTATTTACAACGCAAATGCTTTAAACCCGTACATGGCTCATACACCATTAAGTTCCCACGATGCGTACACACATTCGATAAACAGTGTACGCCACCTTCTGTGTCCTTCGTAATCACCAAAGGCTCGTCGATATAATTTTCCAATAATCTAAATGGATGTGCATCTCCCGCATTCGGCACCATGCCCGTATGACCAATGTACTGCCAGCTAGGTGCAAAAATTTGCTCCTTGGCTTTTTCCAAACAAGCTGGATCTAGGTAAAAACTCGTATCGATGGTTTTAGCCCTCGCAATATTGGGATCAATAAAAAAGGTAGACATAGCAGGTACATTTATATCCCCAAGATACAAAATCAAGTAGTATAATCGATTGGTAATGAAGCAGTCCCCTAGTAATGAGTGCCTAAAATAAAAATGAGGATAAATTCTTTGCGCTCCTTGACTAAATACTAAATTATTTAGCTAATATTGCTAATAAATTTAGCCAAATGGAATTTCAAGAGGAAGCATACGAACAAAAAACCGGGTATACAGGGGCTAAAACCTACCAGTCAGGACAAGTTGTACAAGCCAATGCCACAGGATTTGGTGCCGCATCGGACGATTTTATGGAAAGAGGGATCGATCTCAATGAACAACTCATCCGCAATAAACCCGCTAGTTTTTTCTTTAGGGTCAATAGCGATGCCATGCTCGGCGCCGGGATTCATATAGGTGATACCTTGATTGTAGACCGAAGCATCCAAGCAAGATCGGGCAATGTAGTCGTGGCAGTTTTAAATGGCGAATTTTTAGTGCGCCGTTTACAAGTGCAGGAACATAGCATTAGTTTATTGCCAGAAAATAAAAAATATGGCAGCATACAAGTGGCACAATTATCGGACTATAGCACTTGGGGTGTCGTGACTTTTGTGATTCACGCATTATAAAGTGCACAAGGACCAAATCATTTATACTTATTCTTAATTCAAATAAATGCAAGCCATTGTTGACTGTAATAGTTTTTACTGTTCCTGCGAAAGACTTTTCCAGCCACAGTTACAGCATCGCCCAGTGGTGGTGCTTAGTAACAATGATGGTTGTATTGTATCGCGTACAGATGAAGCAAAGCAGTTGGGCATCTCGATGGCAGTCCCCTATTTTCAAGCAAAAGATTTGATTGAAAAAAATGGCGTCACTACTTTTTCTTCTAACTATCATTTATATGGCGACCTCAGTTGGCGTGTGATGGAAACCATGAGACAGTTGCTACCACCAGGTCATGTAGAAGTGTATTCGGTGGATGAAGCTTTTATAGACCTATCTCACCTACCTACAGAAAGTATCCAATCATTTTGTGTAGAACTCAAAAATAAGATTGAAAAATGGACAGGCATTTCTGTTTCTATTGGTGCAGCACCTAATAAAGTATTGAGCAAAGTAGCGAATCGGTTAGCGAAAAAAAATAAACTAAAAACCAATTGTGTAGTAGTGTTGGATACGACTAAAAAAATACAAGCGGCATTACAACAAACACCTGTAGAAGATATATGGGGCGTGGGTTATAGCTATAGTGAAAAACTAAAAGTATATGGAATCAATACGGCCTATAGCTTAAGTATCAAAGACCTAAGTTGGGGCAAACGATTTTTAGGTGGCGTGGTGGGGATGCGTTTGATACGTGAGCTAAAAGGTTTTAAAAGCCACCACATGCAAGCCCCAAGAACAGAAAAGAAAATGATTGCAACTACGAGAATGTTTGGACGCAACGTCACCGATTGGCAGGAAATAGAAGAAGCACTTGCCACTTATACCACCAGGGCCGCAGAAAAATTAAGAAGGCAACATAGTGCAGCCACGGGGATCGCTGTTTTCTTACTCAAAAAAGCACCTATCCAATTAGATGCTGCTTATTATAGTCGGGGCCGTCAGGTTAGTGGTTATACACAATTAGACAATCCCACACAGAGCACCCCCGACCTGATCAAGGCCGTGATTGCCATTGGTAAATCCCTCTACGAAAAAGAGGAGGTCTACAAAAAAGCTGGGGTGATCCTAAGCGGGTTTGTACCTGATAGTGCCTTGCAAACCAATCTATTCGTTGCTCCTATTGATACCAAAAAGAAAAAACTAATGCATGTTATTGATAATATGAATGCCGCCTACCGCAACGATGTGCTCAAGTTTGGCACCAGTGGGACGCAGAAAAACTGGAAAATGCGCAGCGAAAAAAGAAGTAAACGCTTTACCACAAGATGGGAAGAACTATGCTTGGTAAAATGAGCAGCCTGCCTTATTTTTGCCCAATTTCACAATTATGAGCAATACCCTGCATTCTAACGAATCCATCCAATCGAAAAAGAAGAAAATCATTGTTTTAGGAAGTGGTCCAAACCGTATCGGACAAGGGATTGAATTTGATTATTGTTGTGTACATGGATTGTTAGCAGTGAAAGAAGCGGGATACGAAGCCATCATGGTGAACTGTAATCCAGAGACGGTGTCTACCGATTTTGATATGGCCGATAAATTGTACTTCGAGCCTGTTTACTGGGAACATATTTGGGAAATCATTGAACTAGAGCAACCAGAAGGCGTGATCGTTCAGTTAGGTGGACAGACTGCATTAAAATTGGCAAAGCGTCTAACAGAGCGCGGCATCAAAATTATTGGTACTTCATTCGACAGTTTAGATATCGCAGAAGATAGAGGTCGCTTTAGTGATCTATTGAAAGAATTAAATATCCCTTACCCAGAATATGGTACTGCTTACACGGCAGACGAAGCGATTGAAGTAGCCAACCAAGTAGGTTATCCCGTATTGGTTAGACCAAGCTATGTCATTGGTGGACAAAGAATGCGTATCGTCATTAACGATGCAGAAGTAGAAACTGCAGTAGTAGGTATCTTAAAACATATCCCAGATAATAAAATATTAATCGACCACTTCTTAGATCGTTGTCAAGAAGCAGAAGTAGATGCGATATTTGATGGAGAGACTTTTCATATCATGGGCGTGATGGAGCATATTGAACCAGCGGGTATCCATAGCGGAGATAGCAATGCCGTATTACCTGCATTCAACTTGACCCCATTGATTGTAGAAACGATGGAATTTTATAGCGAGAAGATTGCAAGAGCATTGAACATTAGAGGCTTAATCAATATTCAGTTTGCCATTAAAGACGGAAAAGTATTTGTGATAGAAGCCAATCCAAGAGCTTCAAGAACTACGCCATTCATTGCCAAAGCATATCAAATACCTTATTTAAATATTGCGACGAAAGTGATGTTAGGCGCGGCTAAATTAACCGACTTCACCATGGAGAAAAAACTAGACGGATATGCGATCAAAGAGCCCGTATTTAGTTTTGATAAATTCCCAGGTGTAAACAAAGAATTGGGACCAGAGATGAAGAGCACGGGAGAAGCCATCCGCTTTATCAAAGACTTACGTGATCCTTATTTCAGAACCTTGTACAAAGAACGTTCAATGAACCTGTCAAGATAGTCTATACTTAACTTTTTGAAAAATATTTGACGAGCATAAATAAAAAATCAATATGGATATTTTCATATTTATTGGAAGCATATTCTGCTCATTCATAAGTGCATATTTACTATTTTTTAAATCGAAAAAATATCAAATATATTCAAATCGGCTATTAGGCATTTTACTAATATCCTCTGCCTTGCTAGTATTAGTATATCTACTAATTAAAACAAGATGGATTATACATGTACCTTATTTATATAAAATAGTTGCTCCAATTAATTTTATTACAACGCCACTCTGCTATTTATATGTAAGAGCTGTTATCTACAACGAAAGCAAATGGAGTAAAAATGATTTTTATTTATTTATCCCAAGTTTTATTGTTTGCTTAAACTATTTACCTTTCTTTTTTATGAATGGAGAGGACAAGCTAAAAATCGTACAATCTTTAAATATAGAATCCCCAAGCACTCTTTTAGTAAAGGGGTTGCTGATACCCGATCAAATTCTATCCATTTTTTGGCTTATTCAATGCATAATATACCTATTGCTAATATGGAGATTTCTATTACAGTTTGACATTAAGAATACAATTCAAAAATTTGAGTCTCACACTAAATTGGTTTATAAATGGCTTAAACTATTTGCAATTTTAAATACAATGATAGGGATTGGCATCATTATCTATTCATTCGCTATTGTATTTTCTCGAAATCTATATAAATACATACCAGAATTTCTTTCACCAAATTTATTAGTCTCAACTTGTTTCTTGATGATGTGCGGTTACTTATTAATTCATCCACATGTTTTATTTGGCTTACCATATGAATTAGATATTCAAGATCCCAGAAGCTTTAAGCAACAAAAATTAGACAAAAACAAAGCTAATTTTGATGAATTTGAATCGAAAATAAACCAAATTAATATTTACATTCAAGAACAAAAACCTTACTTAATTGCATCGCTTGATGTATACACGCTAGCAAACTTAATCGATATCCCAAGTAGAGAACTATCTTTTATCTTAAATAACTGCTTTGAAAAGAATTTCAATGATTTTGTGAATCAACACAGGATAGATTACGTAAACGAAAAAATCAAAGGAGGTTATTTAGATAAATATAAACTAGAAGCACTCTATTTAAAAGCTGGATTTACTTCAAAAAGTACGTTTAATGCAGCTTTTAAAAAAGTAAATCAGTGTACGCCTACTGAATATTTAGAAAAATTAGCAATCATTCCTAGCTAAATAATAGGAAATAACCTACTTGCTAGTCTTAAATTACGCATTTAATACCAATCTGTTAGTTTCAACAACCAAATTTTTTAAGTTTTAGTTTAGTATTGAGCGTAGGATCGGAAAGATTAATCCGGTACTTAAAACTAAATTCTCAAATGCAAAAAAGTTATAATGTGAAATATTGGTATCTTCCAATTTCCATATTGGTCTTTTTACAATTCCCCTATTCAATGAAGGCTCAAATTAATGGACTTGTTGTATTGAATAGTGGGGGTTATTCTTTTACAACAAATATCAATTCCCCTAATTTGACTTATAGTATTGGAGAAATGAGCTCAATACAAGAATACAAAGCAATGAGTAACTACCTACTCAGTACTGGTTTTTTGCAATCTTTTACCCCCCTTATTACTAACTTAAATGAAGTCAAGCGATTTTCGGAACAGGAAATTAGTATTGGACCAAATCCAACTGTTGATTTTATTCAATTAAGAATAGATTTCAAAAAATATGGTGTTTTTCAATTTCAGGTAGTAGATGCAAATTCTAAAATAATCTATCAACAGGCACCCATATCCTTATTTGGAAAATTTCAAAAACAAGTTGAATTAAATGACCAACCTGCAGGATCGTATTACCTAAGAATTAGATTTCAACCAAGACAGGGTAGTTTAAGACAGGAAAATTTCAAAATTATTAAACTTTAGATTATTTAATTAATATATATGAAATTGAAAAGTAATTACAAACAATATAAATTAAATAGAAAGTCTTTTTTAGTTCTACTTTGCTTAATTTGTATATGCCCATTATCAATATTTGCTCAGGATACCGGTCTCAATTTTCAAGGAGTTGCCCGTAATACAAATGGCGTGATTTTGGCTTCGCAACAAATTAGTTTTCGTTTTTCAATTTTAAAAATAAGTCCAACTGGGAATCCAGAGTATATTGAAACAAGAACAGTTAATACCAATTCACAAGGGATTTTTTCAATTGTCATTGGTGATAGTTCTGCTAATTCAAATCTAGGTACTTATGCAAATATAGATTGGAAAACTATGCCTAAATATTTGAAAGTTGAAATGGACCCTAATGCTGGGAACAATTATATATTAATGGGCACAACACAACTTCAATCAGTTCCTTATTCCAATTATAGCCAATTTAGTGCAATTGCTGGTTCTATAGACGCTAATAATATCATAGGCCTTATTCCAGTAGCTCGGGGGGGCACTGGAGTAAGCGACCTTATTAGTTTAAAAAAGAATTTAAATTTAGATAAAATAAACAATACTAGTGATTCAGTTAAACCTATAAGTAATGCTACAAAATTGGCTCTTGATAAAAAAATCAATCTTGCAGATAGTAATACAACTTTTGTTACTCCTTTTAAATTAAGTAGCATCATATTTGATACTATTTCCTTATCTAATCGTATTAATTTAAGAGCAACTACGAATGATCTTAATCTTAAACTTAATAAAGAAGATACATTATCCCTCTCTAACAGAATTAACCTTAAAGTAAATACTACAGACCTTGATATATCGTTATTAACAAAAGAAAATAATATAAATAAATCATCTGCAGTAGATTTAGGTGGGGCAAATCCAAGTGATATTTTATACCCTACGCAGAAAGCTGTGAAAGTATTTATCACAGCCAATCAGTCCTCAGGAGGTATATCAGATGGAGGTATAACCACCATTAAATTGGCAGATGAGGCAGTAACAGACGCGAAAATAAGCAATGGTATAAATAAAAATAAAGTAGGCTTATCGAATGTAGAAAATACTGCATTGAGCACATGGAAAGGAACAAATAATATTGAAATAGTGGGTACAATCACAACTGGAGTATGGAGTGGAACAGTAATAGGCAGTAATGTTGGAGGTGCTGGAACAATAAATGGATTAATGAAAGCCAATGGAAGCGGTATAGTAAATATGGCAGTTCCGGGAACAGATTATATTGCACCAAATGCTTCAATTGTTAGTGCTACTAAAACAAAAATTACTTACGATGAAAAAGGATTGATTACAGGTGGCACAGACGCAACTACTGCAGACATAGCACCAAGTAGCAATAGAAATTATGTGACGGATGTGCAAGCTGGTGTATTATCTAATACATCGGGAACAAATACAGGAGATGAAACAATTTGTAGTATTCAAACAAAATTAGGAATCACGACATTAAGTGGTTCTAATACAGGCGACCAAACAATTATCTTAACTGGTGATATAACAGGAACAGGAACTGGTACATTAACATCAACTTTAGTAAATACAGGTGTAATCGAAGGTAGTTATGGTTCTGGATCAGCTATTCCAACTTTTAGAGTAGATAGTAAAGGTAGATTAACCATTGCAAATACAGCAAGTGTAATCGCGGACGCCGGAACACTATCTGGAACTTCACTGAACTCATCTATAACTGGATCTAGCTTAACAAGTGTCGGTACAATTAGTTCAGGCACTTGGAGTGGAACAGTAATAGCTATTGCAAATGGAGGAACAGGATCGACAATACAAAATTTTGTTGATCTTTCTACAAATCAAGAAATAAATGGCTCAAAAATATTTAATAGCAATGATGGCTTAATGGCTACTGGAAACTTTGGTTCTGGAAATTCAATTAGCTTAGGTCTAGGCAACAGAATGATGTGGTATCCTAAAAAATCAGCTTTTAGAGTTGGATACCATGACATGACAGACGACATGATTGGCATTTATACCTTTTCTTCTGGATATAATACAAAAGCAACAGGCTTTTATTCATCTGCAATAAATTTCAATACTAATGCCTCAGGATTAATGTCATTTGCTACTGGTAATGGCTCAGAATCTAGAGGAGGATTTTCATCTGCTTTTGGATTACAATCATTGGCAATCGGAGCAGGATCTGTTGCATTTGGCAATAATACACAAGCATTTGGAGACTTTTCTACATCTATGGGTATCAACACAAATGCAATAGGTGATTTTGCATTTGCGGCAGGTGGAAATACTGAGGCGCAGAGTGATTACTCAACAGCAATTGGATTAAACACATTGAGTAGTGGCTTAAATTCATTTGCTAGTGGGCATGGCACGAAAGCACTTTCTTATTCTGAAACTGTAGTTGGGACTTATAATACTACATACATACCAACTAGTACATCAAACTTTGCAACGACTGATAGGATATTCGTAATTGGGAATGGAGTTGATGAAAATAATTTAAGTGACGCATTAATTGTGAAAAAAAATGGAGATACCAAGATTAATGGAATATTGTCGGTGAACAAAATATTATCTGGAGATATAATTTATCCTAATCAAAAACCAATAATTACAGGAATTAATAACGACCCCATCCAAATATTAACAGGTAATACTAGTGATGGAGAATTATTATTTAAGGATTTATACGATATCAATTCAAGCTTATTTGATGACAAAGCTTCTTTATCCGCAGCGCAAAATACATTTCAAGGTGATATAAAAGCAAAAACATATATCCTATCTAATCCAAATTCTGTAACTGCTTCAACAATTAACACGGATATAGACTTATCAGTAGGAAATGTATTAGAGATTATACTAGAGGCCAATACTACCTTGAATTTTTTAAATCCAAGAATAGGAACATACATAATTAAAATAAAGCAAAATGCAACAGGGGGTAAAACTTTGACTTTTCCAACAATTAAATGGGCAGATAATATTGCTCCCATAATTACAACTACTGCAAACAAAATTGATTTATTGACTTTAATATATGACGGAACCAACTACTATGGTTCTTGTTTACAAAATTTTTAAAATGAAAAAATACTTATTATTTTTATTCCTTACTTGCTTAACATTATTTACAAAAGGACAAATTATTCCGATTGGGACAATTATCAAAACCAATAAATTACATACAGTCACTATTTCCGATGATGGTAATATATCTAACGATAACTGGCCTAAATTTAGATTAAATGGAACTATACAACAAGGTGGATCAAAAGCAGAAATTGTACAAAGTGGATTCGTGATTAAAGAAGGATATTACGGAACATACCCAGATTTGCAAAACGCAAGAGTTGTTGATGTAAGTTCTGGACTAAATAACTTTAGTGCTATTGTCACTTTTCCACAACCAGAAAATGCAAATCGTGGTCTTGGAAGTTTGTATTCCGTTCGGGCATTTTTATTGAATAGCTTTGGTCAAGCTTCATACTCCGAAGAGATTCTCGTACAAGTACCTTACAATTATTGCGAAATTGATCCATGTTTAAATGGGAGCACCTGCATAAGTTCGTCGTTAGGCCCATATTGTTATTGTAGTGTAGACTTTTGTAGCGATTGTTGTAGTGCCCCTGCAGACGTTTATTGTCCTGGTGGTGGCGAATATCCATGTCGTTATTCAACTAACGAATTAGCCACAAATGATAATTTTAAAAAAAATAAATATTTTAATACTTTGATTAATCAAAATACAATGATAACGACAATTAATTGGGCAATTTTAGCTAAAAAAAGCCCTTAAGTAAACTTAAGGGCTTTTTTTACTCAACTATTTCGTTCCGTACTGATCAATTAGATAAACAATCGCAGCCATATTCACCGCACCTAATAATAGTTCACGCTTGTTTACATTTTCAAATACATCTGTTTTGGCGTGGTGTAAATCAAAATAACGTTGGCTATCTGGAACCAAACCTGCAAGTACAATAGATGTGTTGACATTCTTCAAAGGACCAATGTCCGCTCCGCCGCCACCAGCAGTAATCTCAGTTCCATAAGGCTTCAATAAACTAGCCCATTGTTGAAACTTTTTAAACTGCTCAGGACTTGTTGCACTCATACCAATCGCTCTTGGTGTAAATCCACCTGCATCACTTTCTAGTGCAAAAACATGTTGCTCATTATTTAGCTTTGCTAATTCAGCATATTTGTTACCACCACGCATACCATTTTCTTCATTCGCAAATAAAACAAAACGGATCGTTCTTTTTGGCTTATAATTCAACGCTTTCATCGTACGCAAGATTTCCATTGTTTGCACGATACCTGCACCATCATCATGCGCTCCTTCGTTCACATCCCAACTATCTAAGTGACCACCAATGGTGATGATTTCATTCGGAAATTCGGAGCCCTTAATTTCTGCTACTACATTGTTTTCGTCTGCGTCAGGCAAAAAGAAACCATAGGTTTGCATTTGTACACGCAATTGTTTGTTTCTAGATTGATTCCATATTTTTTTTGCATCATTCGGACCAACTGCTACAGCTGGGATTTTTGGATAAGCTTCGTCATATACCATCGTTCCAGTATGTGGCGCGTTATCAGGTGCAGTACTTAAAGAATGAATCATCACACCCACGGCACCATATTTAGCAGCTCTGCTTGCGCCGGATCTTCTATAGGCACCTGCTTCTCCGTAAGACTTAAATGTCTGAATATTTGTAGGATCAAATTGACTATGGTAGTATACAATCTTGCCTTTTACTTCGTCTTTTCTTTTTTCCAATTCGTCAAAATTAGCCACAGCTAATAAATCTGCTTCCACCAGTCCGTTGCTAGATAATGAATTACCCAATGCGAGCACTTCTAATTTGTCAATCATTGCTTTACCATCAGCAGCTACCACAGCACTAAAATCTTTACCGCCACGTTGCCAGTTAGGTGTTTTACAAGGTTGCATAAAAACCTGATCAGGCTTAAATGATTCCATATGTCGCTTACCCCAAATAGCAGCATTTTGTTGTTGAGGAGAACCCGCTAAACGGCCACCAATATCTTTGGTTAACTCTCTTAATAAATCATAGGCTTTACCATTTTTCATGATCTCGTCGGACATCATTTTAATAGTAGTACTGTCTGCCTTAGATTGCGCCTGAGCCATCATAGGAAGGGCAAAAAGGAATAGGAAAATTTTACGCATAATCGTCTTGTTTTAACTTTCAAATAATTTATTAAATATAACTAAACTTTATCGATTATTTAGTTGTTCTTTGTAGTCACAATAGCTCAAAATGAAGATTGGAATAGTTTGTTATCCTACATTTGGTGGTAGTGGTGTGTTAGCCACAGAACTTGGAAAGGCCTTAGCAGAAAAAGGACACGAAATCCATTTTATTACCTATCAACAACCGGTTCGTTTAAATAGTTTTCACGAAAATATATTTTACCATGAGGTAAGGGTTCCTACTTACCCATTATTTGATTATCCCCCTTATGAATTGGCATTAGCTAGTACTATGGTGGATGTAATTTTGAACCACGACTTGGATTTAATCCATGCCCATTATGCCATCCCACATGCCTCAGCAGCCTATACCGCTAAGCAGATTGTAAAACAAAAAACCGGCAGATCGGTACCAGTGATTACCACATTGCACGGAACAGATATTACTTTAGTAGGTCGAGATAAAACCTACGAGCCTGTTGTTACTTTTTCTATCAACGAAAGCGATGCCATCACAGCCGTTTCAGAAAATTTAAAACAAGAAACTTTAAAGCATTTTGAGATTCGTAAAGAAATTGAAGTGATTCATAATTTTGTGGACTTAAAAAGATTCAACAAAAAACCATTGGCTGCGTTTAAGAAAGTCATCTCCGCGCATGATGAAAAAATTGTGGTACATGCATCCAACTTTAGAAAAGTAAAAAGGATCGATGACGTGATGGAAATATTTAAAAACATTCATGCAGCCACACCTTCTAAATTATTGATGGTAGGTGACGGCCCTGAGCGTCCTGTGGCAGAAGATTTAGCAAGACAATACGGTATTGAGGCTGATGTCCGCTTCTTGGGAAAGCAAGAGCAAATGGAAGATATTTTAGCAGTAAGTGATTTATTCTTACTGCCTTCTGAATACGAGAGTTTTGGATTGGCGGCATTAGAAGCTATGGCTTCCAGTGTGGCAGTAGTGAGTTCTAATGCTGGAGGATTAGGAGAGATCAATATAGATGGAAAGACAGGCTATACAGCCAATGTGGGCGATGTGGCTACCATGAGCGAAAGAGCGATTGAGCTCTTGAAGGATGATGCCAAATTAAAAATATTCAAACACAATGCATTGGAGCAAGCTAAATTGTTTGACATCCACCATATCATTCCAATTTACGAAAAACTATATAGACGTTTCTGCAGAACAGGAGATTGCTAGTTTAAACAAGCTGAGGTTTAGTATAAACTAGATCGAGCTTGACTTTCTATTACAAAGAATCTTGTATACTTTCTTTGATCTTCTGCACTGCTATCGCCAATTCTTCCATCGTTATACTTAAAGGCGGAGCAATACGTATGCGATCCTCTGCAAATAAGAACCAATCTGTTATCACGCCATTCGCAACACAATTGGCTGCAATTTTTTTAGTCAATTCGGGTGTAGCAAATTGTAAAGACATCCAAAGTCCTTTATATTGTTTGTTGATAATAGCAGAATGGGTTAATGTTTCTACTAAATAAGTTTCTTTCATTTTAACCTCATCCATCCAGCCAGATTCAAGTAAAACTTCTAATCCAGCTTTTCCTGCAGCACATGAAACAGGATTGCCACCAAATGTAGTGATATGGCCTAATACAGGATCATAGGTTAAAGTGCCCATCATCGCAGGAGAACTAATGAATGCACCTAAAGGCAATCCTGCACCCAAGGCTTTTCCTGTCAATAATATATCTGGCACTACACCATATTGTTCAAATGCAAATAAGGTGCCTGTTCTTCCAAAACCAGATTGAATTTCATCAAATATTAACAAAATACAAAGCGCATCACATTTGGCTCTTAACGCTTTTAACCAAGCTGCAGATGCAGCAGTCACACCCGTTTCTGCTTGTACTGGTTCCACAATCACACAAGCAACATGATGATCTATCAATTCAATGTCCTCCAAATGATTGTAGCGCAAGTGCATGATATCCGGCAATAATGGTCGGTAAGCATTTCTAAAATATTCATCTCCCATCACACTCAAAGCCCCTTGCGTACTCCCATGATAAGCGCCATCAAAAGCAACAATTCTAGTGCGTTTAGTAACACGCTTAGCTAATTTCATAGCGCCCTCTGCAGCCTCGGCACCACTATTGGTAAAATAAATAGATTGTAAATTTTCAGGTAATAAAGACAATAATGATTTTGCATATTGCACTTGAGGTGATTGAATGAATTCACCGTATACAATCACATGCATGTATTGTTTGATCTGCTGTTCTATTGCAGCTATCACTTTTGGATGACTATGTCCAATATTACAAACACTAAATCCTGCAATTAAATCGATATAGGCTGTTCCCTCTGTATCATAAATATGTACGCCTTCTGCACGCTCCACTTCAATCCCAATTGGCTTAGGAGATGTTTGAGCTAAATGCTGTAAAAAAAATTGTCTGTTGTTTAATCTGGACATTCGGTATAAATTGCAGTACAAAAGTCGCATTTTTATGGCAACCATACTACCAGTTAACGGAAAAGAACCTCAAATAGGTGAAAATTGTTTTATCGC
>JAOASM010000004.1 GCA_030158665.1 Sediminibacterium sp.
TTATTGAACAAAACTTTTCAAAAGAAAAAAGAGGCTGGTTAGAAGTGGTTTGCGGCAGTATGTTTAGCGGAAAAACCGAAGAATTAATTAGAAGACTTAAAAGAGCAAGAATTGCAAATTTGAAAGTTGAAATCTACAAACCTGCTACGGATACTAGATACGATACGGAAAAAGTAGTGAGCCACGATGCCAACTCCATCCCTTCTGTTCCTATTGACCATGCAAAGAATATTTTATTACTTGCAGAACATGCAGACGTGGTAGGCATTGATGAGGCACAGTTTTTTGACGAAGAAATTGTACGTGTTTGTGAAACATTGATCATGCAGGGGAAACGTGTGATTGTAGCTGGTTTAGATATGGATTATTTAGGTAAGCCATTCGGTTCGATGCCTCAACTTTTAGCCATTGCTGATTTTATTACCAAATTGCACGCCATTTGCGTTCAATGTGGCCATTTAGCCAATATCTCACACAGAACAAGTGATGAAGAAGGCACTGTCGTATTAGGTGAAAAAAACAATTACGAGCCTAGATGTAGAATCTGCGCAGCAAAATAAGCCATCCTCTTCATGAAAGCATCGCTAAAAAATATCACCACGCTTTTGAAAAAAGACCTGCTGCTTGAATGGAGACAGCAGTATACTTTTTTTGGCATCTTGATCTATTTAGCATCTACCACTTTTGTTATTTATCTAACAATGGGGCTTCCAGAAGATAAAGTATGGAATGGACTATATTGGATTACTTTACTTTTTATATGTATCAATGCTGTGGCAAGAAGTTTCTTACAAGAAGGGAAAGGAAGAATGCTCTATTTTTATTCCATTGTCAGCCCAGTCAATTTTATATTTTCAAAATTGATCTTCAATAGTTTATTAATGTGTGCAATGAGCGCCTTAAGTCTGATGTTGTTCATGGTTTTATTAGGCAATCCTTTAACGCATATTCTTTTATTCTTTGGATTAAGCTGCTTGGGTGGAATTAGCTTGAGTTTGGTATTTAGTTTTTTAGCTGCTATTGCTGCTAAAGCACAACAACCCTCAGCCATCATGGCCATCTTGGGATTCCCACTAATTATACCTCAACTACTATTGTTGATGAAGATTGCGAATATCGCTTTCTCTGACATTGTACAAAATGGACTACCTCAACTGGTTGGATTATTAGTTGGGTTTGACATCATGATTGTCGCACTTGCTTATATTCTTTTCCCTTTTCTTTGGAAAGATTAGGAATAAAAACTAGAACTTCAAGTGTCTTACCGTCATGCCATCATTAATCAATTGCTTTAATGATTCAATACCAATTGACAAATGGCGCTCCACAAATTCAGCAGTCACTTTACTATCACTAGCTTCTGTCTTTACCCCTTCTGGTACCATTGGAGAATCACTCACCAATAATAAAGCACCGGTTGGAATTTTATTGTAAAAACCAACTGTAAAAATGGTGGCAGTTTCCATATCAATCGCATAAGCCCTTACTTTAGTTAAGTAGGCTTTAAATTCTTCGTCATGCTCCCAAACTCTGCGGTTTGTTGTATATACTGTACCAGTCCAATAATCCACATTGTTATCTCTAATCGTCGTTGAAATTGCTTTTTGTAAAGCGAAAGCTGGTAGCGCAGGAACTTCTGGAGGAAAATAATCATTCGATGTACCCTCTCCTCTTAATGCCGCGATAGGCAAGATTAAATCACCTACTTTATTTCTTTTTTTCAAGCCTCCACATTTTCCTAAAAATAGAACCGCTTCTGGTTGAATGGCAGTTAATAAATCCATAATGGTTGCCGCACCTGGGCTACCCATCCCGAAATTTATGATTGTAATCCCCTCCGCAGTGGCACACTGCATTGGACGATCCTTACCAATGACTTCTACATTATGTCTTTCTGCAAACATCTTGACATAATTGCTGAAATTGGTCAATAGAATATATTTTCCAAATTGATCTAAACTAGCACCTGTGTATCTAGGTAACCAGTTTTCTACAATTTCTTCTTTTGTTTTCATAAGCCTATCTTTGATCTAATAATTTTGTAAAAATACCATTTTTTTTTCAATCCATGATTTTAGTTGATTTTCCAGCTTACGACTTCAAAGTCCAATCAATACAAGGTAAAGACCAAATCTTTGATCCTTGTAGAAAAAAATGGGTGGTGCTTACCCCAGAAGAATGGGTTAGACAACATTTTTTACAATACCTTATTCAAATTTGCAACTACCCTGCCGAACTGATTGCTATTGAAAAAAACATTCAATTAGGATCAATGAATAAAAGGTTTGATATCTTGGTTTATCGTGCAGAAAAGCCATGGATGATTATTGAATGCAAAGAAGCGAATACGCCACTCAATGAAAAAACAATCCTTCAATTGCTGCAGTACCAGCAAGTACTAGATGCTACCTATTTAATTGCATCCAATGGACATGAAACGATTGGTGCAGAAATAAAATTGGGGAAGCTGCATCAATTGCATCACTTCCCCAATTATGTTGACCCTACTCTTTAATCGACTAAGGGAAAATACCTAATTCTGTATAAGAGGTTGCTACTTTATTAATAGCACATACATATGCTGCAGTTCTCATATCTGGAATAGATGGATTTGCATTCCAAATTTCCATAATCTCTCTAGTTGCAGTAATCATTGTTTCTTCTAATCCACTATGCACTAAATCAATTTCATCAGGACCATGAGCAATCACTGCTCGCTCAGTCGCACTTACTTTTTTGCCAGTCAATTCTTCAATTTGATTGATGATATTGATGTTTGCATTTTCAGTAAAGCGTTTTTCTAAACGACCATATCTTACGTGACTTAAGTTTTTTAACCACTCAAAATAAGATACAGTTACACCACCTGCATTCAAGTACATATCTGGAATAACCAATACCCCTTTCTTAGATAAGATGTCATCAGCTTCTGGTGTCAATGGACCATTTGCTGCTTCACCAATAATTTTAGCTTTGATATTTGGCGCATTGTTCTTATCAATTACATTTTCTAATGCCGCTGGAATTAAGATATCACATTCCATCTCTAATGCGTCAGCACTCTTTTCAATATTGGTTGCGCCAGGGAAATTCAAGATACTACCTGTTGCTTTTCTATGTTGAAATACTGCTTCTTCATCTAAACCATCTGCGCAATAAATTGCACCTTCATATTCTGCGATAGCCACCACTTTAGCACCATGAGTTCTAAAAAACTTTGCAGAGAAATAACCCACATTACCTAAACCTTGAACAATCACACGCTTGTTTTCTATACCAACAGTTAATCCTAATTTCTTCATCACATCTTCCATCAAACAAACTTCTCTCACGCCGTAGAACACACCCAAGCCTGTCGCTTCTTTACGTCCTCTTACACCACCTAATGATACTGGCTTTCCTGTTACACAACCAGCTGCATCAATCTCGCCTGGTTTTAAAGATTGGTAAGTATCCACTATCCAAGCCATTTCACGCTCTCCTGTTCCGTAATCTGGAGCAGGAACGTCAATACCAGGACCAATAAAGTTTTTCTTCACTAATTCAGCTGTATATCTTCTAGTGATTTTTTCTAACTCGTAAGGACTCAAAGATCTAGGACTGATTTTGATACCACCTTTACCCCCGCCAAATGGGACATTCACGATGGCACATTTGTAGGTCATTAAAGCGGCCAAAGCCATCACTTCATCTTGATTCACTGCCATGCTAAAGCGGATACCACCTTTACATGGAGATTTATGCTGAGAGTGTTGCACTCTATAAGCTTCAATTACTTCGATTCTGCCGTCATCCATTTTTACTGGAAAACGCATGCTGTAAATACTATTACATGCTTTGATTTGCTCTAATAATCCGTTCTCCCACTGAGTGAACTTAGACGCTTTGTCGAAACTTTTTTCTACACTCTGAAAAAAACTGTACTCTGGTGTTGTTGACATATACTTTTATTTTTCTAGTTGTTTAATCTTTTGATCAATGGAAGCAACGTAAGTAAAAAGACCAATCAGAACGATACAAACTACTGCCATCACTAAGTAGATTTTACCATTCTGCAGCATGATACTTTGTGTTGCTGCTTGTTGTGTTTGTAATAAGGTGAACATATTTTTAATGTTTGTAATTGCTTAATTATAAGAGACCCTCTTTCTTTAGTTGAATCATTTGTATACGGATTTTTAATGTAGTAATCCATACACCTAATAATGTCCAACCTATCACGGCTGGATAAAAAACAGTTCGCATATTAGCAGACATATCTTTACCATTGATACCTGGATTACCATCGCTTCCTTGTCCTCCAGGATGCAACGACTCTGTTAATCTTGGTAAAATCCAAAGTGTCGGAAATAACATGAAGAAGGAGAAAATATTATAGACTGCAGAAAGTCTTGCTTTCTTTTCTGCATCCACTAAGCTTCCTCTTAAAACGAAGTAAGCAAAATAAATTAATAATGCGATTGCAGCTCCGTTCTGTTTTGGATCTCCTACCCATGGGCTTCCCCATTGATAGTTGGCCCATAAAGCACCTGTAATGATACCTAAAACACCAAAAATTAAACCCATTGCTGCATAAGCTTGGGCATAGACGTCATGCACTAAACTAGATGACCTCAAATATTTAATAGCATACACCAAGGAAATAAAAAGTAAAATCATCATGCCAAACCACATTGGAACATGAAAGAAGAAGTTGCGGATAGACTCCTGCATGCGATCGTCTAACTTAGGAACTTTCACCAAGAAGCCATAGGTACATGTGTACAAAAGCAAAATAAAAGACAACAGTTTCCACCATTTTTTATGCAGCATAGCTTCTTAATATTTAATCGATTAGCTCTAAAACTAACGGCTGTTTGGCAAAATTACAGCTTTTAGATTCATAGCCTAATTTTTGAGCAAATCTTATATTGGCAAATTTACGGCGATTTTGTACATTTGCGTCCATAATTTTCATGCCGTAACATGAAGCGAACTGCCCCGTAAGGCTGTAGTAAACTTAATGTGGCTATCATTTTAAAAATAGACACAAATGAAACTTTCTCAATTTAGGTATGACCTACCTCTAAACCTGATTGCCCAGTACCCCACTAAAAGAAGAGAAGACAGTAGATTGATGGTGGTTAACCGTAAAAACGGTCACATGGAAAATCGTAATTTCTCAGATTTATTAGAGTATTATGATGACAAGGACGTATTTGTGGTAAATAATACCAAAGTATTCCCTGCTAGAATGTATGGTCGTAAGGAAAAAACAGGTGCAAAAATCGAAGTTTTCTTATTAAGAGAATTAAACAAACCCAATCGTTTATGGGATGTCATTGTTGATCCCGCAAGAAAAATTCGTGTGGGCAACAAGTTGTATTTTGGTGAAAACGAAGAATTAGTAGCAGAAGTCATTGACAACACTACTAGCCGTGGACGTACCATCCGTTTTTTATGGGAAGGTGACGACGAAGGATTCAAGAAAATGTTAGAATTTTTAGGTGAAACTCCATTGCCTAAATACATCAAGCGTAAGCCGGATGAAGAAGACAAAGAAAGATACCAAACTGTATATGCAAAGCATGAAGGTGCTGTTGCAGCGCCTACTGCAGGTTTACACTTTAGTAAAGAATTAATCAAGCGTTCTGAAATTTTAGGTATCCGTTTTGCAGAGGTAACATTGCATACTGGCTTAAGTACTTTCAGACCTATTGAAGTAGAAGATTTGAGCAAACATAAAATGGATGCTGAATACTTTAAAATTGACGAAGATGCTTGTAGAATCATCAATACAGCAAAAGAAAACGGTCGTCGAATTTGTTCAATTGGTACTACAGCAATGCGTGCAATGGAAAGCAGTGTAACCGCTCAACGTTTATTGAAACCAGCAGAAGGATGGACGAATCATTTTATCCACCCTCCTTATAATTTTAATATTGCAGATAGTTTGGTGACCAACTTCCACTTACCTAAAACAAGTTTATTGATTATGTCTTGTGCTTTTGCAGGTTATGAACTAGCTATGGAAGCGTATAAAAAAGCGATTAAAGATAAATACCGTTTCTTCTCTTATGGAGATGCGTTATTATTTATTTAATTTTAGTAAAACTAAATAATAAATAAACCACCTTAAAGGGGACAGATGAATCATCTGTCCCCTTTTTTATTTTTCCCGATTTTATAAATTGCTTTCCCGATTCTATAAATCAAAGCTTTAAAGTCTATCTAGCTTTGCGGCATGAAAATAAAAAATCAAAAAAATATGTTGAGTCTAGTGCTTTTACTAGGCTTGGGGCAACAAATACAAGCTCAAAATATTAAAATTAAAAAAGATACCGCTCAATGGCACAACTTAAAAGATGTAACCATTGTGGGCCGAAATAGCAAGAGTGACTACCAACAAATACCAGAAATAGTAGGTACCAATATTTATGCAGGAAAGAAAAATGCATTGATTGTACTTGAAAATGTCCAAGGCAATATTGCCAACAATACAATGCGTCAAGTATTGGCAAAAGTGCCAGGTATCCATATATGGGAAAGTGACCCAAGCGGTATTCAAATAGGTATTGCTGCTAGAGGGTTAAGTCCTAATCGTAGTTGGGAATTTAATGTGAGACAAAATGGATATGATATTGCAGCAGATCCCTTTGGTTATCCCGAAGCTTATTACAACCCTCAGCTGCAAGCTGTACAAAGAATTGAAATTGTAAGAGGCCAAGGCGCACTTCAATATGGACCTCAGTTTGGTGGCATGGTCAATTATATATTAAAAAATGGAAGTGAAATTAATCAACCAATTGAATTTGAAACGCAACAAACAATTGGCAGCAATGGCTTGCTAAATAGTTTTAATGCCATTGGTGGGAAAAAAGGCAAAGTCAACTACTACTCTTTTTTTGACCAAAGAAATGGTGAAGGTTGGAGAAACAATAGTCAATTTTTTACAAAAGCAGGATTCGGGTCTGCAACCTATCATTTTAGCAACCAATTTTCACTCAGTGTCGAATTGATGCATTCACATATCAGAAGTCAACAAGCTGGCGGATTAACAGATGCTCAAATTAAAAAGGATGCACAACAAAGTTTCAGAGACAGAAACTGGTTCGATATAAAATGGACAACACCTGCTATCACCCTACAATATGACATAAATGAACATAGCCGTTGGAATACAAAAATATTTGGTACCATTGGTGATCGAAACAGTGTTGGTTATTTACAACCGATTACTATAAAAGATAGTATCAATACTTCTACGAATCAATTTAACAATCGAGTTGTCAATTTAGATCAATATAGAAACTATGGTCTTGAAAGTAGAATCATCACGGATTACTTTATTGGGAAAATAAAAAATACCATTTCAGGGGGAATCAGATTGTATACTGGCACTACCCATCGATTAGCTGATGGTAAAGGAACCACTGGATCAAACTATGATATCCATATCATTGGACTTTATCCTAGAGATGTGAGTTTTGAATCAAATAATGTTGCAGGATTTATTGAAAACATATTTAGACTTTCTGAGAAGATTTATATCATCCCTGGCATTAGATATGAATGGCTAGAAGGATCAGCTTCGGGGAGAAATGGAATCAACTCGGCTGGGCAAGCAATCAACCTTCAAAATATTACAAGAAGCAGGAATTTTGTATTGGGTGGAATTGGCTCAGAATACCATATAACACCTAGTACAGAATTGTATGCAAATTTTTCTCAGGCATACAGACCTATTCAATTTGCCAATTTACAAGCACCACCAACTACTGATATTGTTGACCCAGATTTAAAAGATGCTAAAGGTTATAACTTGGATATTGGATATAGAGGGAAAGTAAAAAATTACATCCAATTTGATGTGAGTGGATTTTATTTACAATACAATAATCGTGTTGGCACCATCACTCCATCAGGTGCCAACTATCGACTCATAACCAATGTAGGCGCAAGTACAAGCAAAGGATTGGAAACTTATATTGAATTGAATCCAATAAGAGCTTTTACGAATAGCAGGTACACAGATTTAATTTTATTTAGCTCCTATGCTTACACAGATGCAAGGTATAGTGGTGATCATAAGGACGCAAATACAAAAGGTAAAAAAGTAGAAAATGCACCACAAGATATTGTTAGAGCGGGTATAAGTTTTGGCTATAAAAATTTTCTATTCACCACTCAATTAAGTCATGTTGGTTCGGCTTTTAGTGACGCTAATAATACCCATGCAGTATCTGCAAATGGCAACACCGGTATCATCCCTGCATACACTGTTACAGACATCACTGCATCCTATAAATTTTCTAAAAATTTAAACTTAAAAGCAGGTATCAATAATTTGTCTGATGAAAGGTATTTCACTAGACGTGCAGGAGGATATCCTGGACCAGGTGCTTTACCTGCAGATGGTCGGACCTTCTTTATTTCAGTTGGAGCAAAATTTTAAACCTACAAAGGGCTATTTATAAATTGAATAGCCCTTTGTTGATTAATTGTAATGTCTTTGTCTTATAGTCACTAGGTAATAACAAACTAATATTATGTGCACTTCCTCCGTAGCTCACCATTGTCACAGGAACCTCATCAATGGCATTGAATAATTTTTTCAGTATAGATTCAGTCTTGGCAATTTCATTTCCTACGATGGAAACAATGGTTTGTCCTCTTTCAATTTCTACAGATGCTATATTGCTCAATTCCGCAATGATTTCATCAAGATGCATATCATTATCTATGGTTACAGATACGGCAACTTCAGAAGTTGTAATCATATCAATTGGTGTTTTATATTTTTCAAACACCTCAAATATTTTTCTTAAAAATCCATAGGCCAATAACATCCTAGTACTTTTTATCTTCACAGCTATAATATCATCTTTTGCTGCCACTGCTTTCACGCCTACTGTACCTGCTTCTTTTTTAATCACTGTACCAGCAGCCGTAGGCTCCATTGTATTCAATAATTTCACAGGAATATTTTCTTGCTGTGCAGGCCAAATACAGGTGGGATGTAAAATCTTTGCTCCAAAATAAGCTAACTCTGCTGCTTCATCAAAGCTCAATTGCTCAATTGCTACAGTTTTATCTACTACTCTTGGGTCGTTATTGTGCATGCCATCAATGTCTGTCCAGATTTCACATACAGATGCATGAATAGCTGCTGCAATTAAAGATGCGGTATAATCACTTCCTCCTCTTTTCAAGTTATCTACTTCACCTTTTGCATTGCGACATATATATCCTTGCGTCACAAAAATCTTTTTTGTCGGATGATTGGCCAATACTGTATTTAACTTCTCTTGTATCAATGGCAAATCTGGTTCCTCATTTTGATCTAGACGCATAAAATCCAATGCTGGCAATAGTGCATGATCAATTTTAGCTTGTTCTAAAAATAAAGAAAACAATTTCGTACTCATCAATTCGCCTTGCGCTAGAATGTCTTTATTCAATGCATCACTTAGGGAAATTTTTTGTGTAATACGCAAAAATTCAAAATGCTCATTAATCATTTCAATCCCTCTTGCATGAAGCGCAGTGTCTTGTAATAAATCATTTACGAAAAGATGGTAATGATTTTCTAATGTGGCAATTTTTTCAGTTGCTCCCTGCTTATCTGCTACTGCCAAACAATTGCTTATTTCTACCAATGCGTTGGTAGTTCCACTCAATGCGCTCAATACAACCATTACTGGTTCGTCACCAGTTGTGATTAGTTGTGCAATTTGACGCATTCTCTCTGGCTTTCCTACACTCGTGCCACCGAACTTCATTACTTTCATACCATCTCTATTTTAAAGGATCTATACTATTTTTATACGCCAAAGGTAATTAGAAAAGCGATGAACATTTGTTAGCTCTTGACCTCAAAAGTCAAAGACATTTTATCTGCCAACAATGCTAAATCAGATTGTACTGCATGCACAAGCGGAATACCATTTTGCATGCGTTCTTTTTCCATTGTACGTTCTATATCTCCTGCTACATACACTTGCTCATGCCCTGTTGCTGGAATTGCATTTCTAAAACGATGCAACCATAAATCCATGTTGGATTTAAAATCTGCTGCAGGTCTAAATGCGTCAATGCGCATGGCACCAATAAAATGACCAAGTCCTTCACCTGGCATATTTTCTGGCATTGGAACATAAGCTGGGAAAGGAGGCGCCCAAGGACCAAAACTAGCACCACTCAAAACAGCTGAGAAGATGTCTACTATAGACCCTAATGCATATCCCTTGTGACTTCCCTGTTCCTTCTCTGATCCTAAAGGCAAGAGTGCTCCACCTTTTTTTAAAATACTTGCATCTTGTGTCGCATTGCCCTCTGCGTCTTGTGCCCAACCCAATGGAATATCTGTATTATTTCTTTGTGCAATTTCTAATTTACCATTCGCTGCTGTAGTCGTTGCAAAATCTGCTACAAAAGGTGCTTCTTGGCCAGCAGGAATCGCGACTGCTATGGGATTGGTACCCAATAATTTTTCTGCTGCATAGGTAGGTGCAACCAAAGCACTTGCATTGGTCATTGCCATCCCAATCATTTCTTGTTCCAATGCCATCATTGCGTGGTAACCCGCGATACCAAAATGATTGCTATTTCTTACACTCACCCAACCTGTTCCAACTTGTTTGGCTTTCTCCATGGCAATCTCCATTGCCTTTGGAGCCACTATCAATCCCAATCCTCTATCACCGTCAATGACTGCTGTAGAAGGTGTCTCGTGCACAATCTGGATATTTGGTGTCGCATTAATTCTTCCTACTTCCCATAGCCTTACATACCCCACCAATCTTGCAATACCATGGCTGTCAATTCCTCTTAGATCGGCGGATAACAATACTTTAGTTGCCAATGCCGCATCAGCTGTAGAACAGCCCATCTTTAAAAAAACAGCTTCCGAAAAAGCAGCAAGTGCTTGGTAGGTATAATGATGTTTTGATTGCATGGCACAAATTTACAAATAAAAAGGGTGTACTGACCAGTACACCCTTTAAGCTATTGCTGAATTTTTTTTTAGAATGGTAAATCGTCCATTGCTTCTCCACTATCGCCACCACCACTTGGTGCTGGATTATAGCTTTGTGCTGGACTAGACTCTCCACCATAGCTTGGCTGATCTCCACCTGATCCTCCTGAAGGCTTCGCACCTAATAATTGTACTGAAACAATTCTTAAGGTTAAAGAAGCACCTTGGCGACCATCTGCAGTGGTATAAGATCTTACATCTGGTGTTCCCTCTACATATACTTGAGTTCCTTTCTTTAAATAAGGCGCTACAGCCGTACGATCTGTCCAATAAGAACAGTCTACCCATGTTGTTCTGTCTTTTTGCACCCCTTGTGCATCCTTATATCTTTCTGTATGCGCTACGTTGAAGTTGATCACGGACTTGCCGTTAACGTTATTCACCACAGCGTCCTTGCCTAAATTTCCGATGACTTGTAACTTTATCATATTGGTATATTTTAACTTTCTAAGACAATGAAGGTAGTAATTTTTTATTACTTTTGTGCCAAGCCAACTTTTAACTGGCCACCGAAATATGAGCAAAAAAGGAAAAGTACTTGTCGCAATGAGCGGCGGAATAGACAGCACAGTCGCTGCATTACTCTTACACAACGAAGGATATGAAGTAGTCGGTATTACCATGAAAACATGGGACTACTCCACAAGCAATGCCAATGGGAAAGAAACTGGTTGTTGCAATATCGATTCATTTAACGACGCTAGGATGGCGGCCGTGAACAATGGATTTCCACATTATATATTAGATATCAGAGATGAATTTGGTGACTTTGTCATCGAAAATTTTGTAGAGGAATACTTGGCTGGTAGAACGCCTAACCCATGTGTGATGTGCAATACGCATATTAAATGGCGTGCTTTACTTAAAAGAGCAGATGCACTGGGTTGTGATTTTATTGCCACTGGTCATTATGCTAAAGTGCGTCAACACACCAATGGACGTTATGTGATCTCAAAAGGGCTGGATGAAACCAAAGATCAGAGCTATGTTTTATGGGGAGTAGACCAAGACTTACTAAAGCGTACTATCCTTCCATTGGGTGGCATGCATAAAAAAGACATTAAGCAAATGGCCATTGATATGGGCTATCCAGAACTGGCTAAAAAAAGTGAGAGCTATGAAATTTGCTTTGTTCCAGACAACGATTATAGAGGTTTCCTAAAACGTCGTGTGGATGGATTAGAGGAAAAAGTAAATGGTGGTTGGTTTGTTGATACCAAAGGAAAAAGATTAGGAAAACATAAAGGATATCCTTTTTATACCATCGGACAAAGAAAAGGTTTAGAATTAGCAATGGGCCACCCAGTATATGTAACAGATATTGATCCTATCAAAAATGTAGTGGTAATTGGGGAAGAATCTGACCTAGATAAAAACGATATGTTAGTAGCTAAGATGAATTGGATAAAATATGATCATCTTCCTGAGTCAATGGAATTGATGGCAAAGATCCGATACAAGGATAGTGGTGCACTATGTCAATTATCTCATACAGATAGTGGTGTACAAGCTAGATTCTATGAAAATGTAAAAAGTATTGCACCTGGACAAAGTGCTGTGTTTTATGAAGGCGACGATGTAGTTGCTGGAGGCATTATTCAGAGCGGCGTTTTAAGATAGCACCAAATAATGTGTCTGCTTGTTGCGTATAGCCTTTAAAATATTTCTGCTCAATTAATTCAAATTGACCTTGCGCAAGAATGGCTTCTATATGCGCTTCATTTTCTGCTGCATAAACAGAGCATGTTGCTATTAAAAGATGCCCCTCTAACTTTACAGTAGGTAAAATATTTTCAATGATCTTCGATTGTAATTGAGTATAAGAAGCTAAATTTTCTTTTTTGAAAAAAGCGATTTGCTCAGGTGTCCTACCCCATGTTCCAGAACCAGAACAAGGTAAATCTGCAAATACAAAATCAAAAGGTTTCTTGATATCAAAAGGCTGAGTTAAATCAATCACTTGAACACTTGCAGGACGAATACCCGCTTCTTGTAATCGCTTATCTGCATTGAACAATATGCTTTCTCTTACATCAGACACATGCATTCGAATGTTCTGCATAGTATCAAACATCAAAATTGTTTTACCACCACTCGCTGCACATGCATCCCAAACCTGAATTGGTGTTTCTATACTTGTAGGAACAAAAGCCAACAATTCAGCCAATGCTTGAGAATTTAAATCCTGTATCACAGCTTCTTTATTCAGCGCCAAAACATGTTGTAAAGAAGTGGTATTGGAAAATGCAAAACAATGCTCGTTGACAATGGTATAATCAATAGATGCTTCAGCCAAAGCAGCTATTACTTTTTCTTTTTGCCAAGGTCGTATACGAATAAACAACAAGGGTTGAATCGCATGTGATTGAATGAATGCAGGAAGATCTATTTCCTTTGAAATAGCTTCCTGTAAAGGAAAAGCCGCGTGCATGGCTCTAAAATGTTCGTAACAAAAAGTACTGATACTCTTACGGTCTCTACTTCCATGTTTTTTATTGGCTGCAAAGTATTTTTTCAAATAGGCAGACAATGGCTCCTGGCCTTGATAAGCAGCAATTAATTTCTGTGCAACTTCTTGATGTTGATTTTGGTGCGTCATGCTATAAAAAAGAAAGTCATGTTTTGCATGACTTTCTTTTAGTTATTTTTTTGAAATTATAATTCTAATAAACTTGCTACAGGATCTTTAGCAATTAATAAAAGTGCTGGATTTTCTAATAACTCTTTTACTCTAACTAAGAACCCTACACTCTCTCTGCCATCAATGATTCTGTGGTCATAGCTTAAAGCCAAATACATCATTGGTAAAATTTTCACTTCACCATTCACCGCCATAGGACGATCTTGTATTTTATGCATTCCTAAAATGGCAGATTGAGGAATATTGATAATTGGCGTACTCATCAAACTTCCAAACACACCACCATTGGTGATGGTAAAAGTACCGCCTGTTAATTCTTCGGCAGTTAACTTACTATCTCTTGCCTTACCTGCTAATTCAATTACTTTTTTCTCGATACCTGCCATGCTTAAACTTTCTACGTTTCTGATCACAGGAACAGTCAATCCTCTTGGCGTACTTACAGCTATGCTGATATCTGCATAATCATGGTATAATAATTGGTCTCCATCAATGAATGCATTTACAGAAGGCCATTCAGTCAAAGCAATGGCACAAGCTTTAGCAAAGAAACTCATGAATCCTAAGTTCACACCATGTGCTTCTTTAAACTTATCCTTGTATTGCTTTCTGATTTGCATAATGCCTGTCATATCTACTTCGTTAAAAGTAGTTAACATCGCAGTGGTATTTTTTGCCTCTACTAAACGACGGCTAATTGTTTTTCTTAGGTTAGACATTTTCTCTGGACGCACATTGCGAGAGAATAAATCTTGTCCAGCAAACTGAATTTTACCAGGATTATTTAAAGCATCTAATACATCTACTTTTGTAATCTTACCTGCAAATCCACTTGCTTTAATTTGATTGGTATCTACTTTCTTATCTGCAATAATAGCAGCAGCAACAGGTGTTGCTTTTACATTATTAGGAACGCTCATTACAGGTGCTGTAGATGTAGTAGGTGCTTGAGCAGCTGCAGGAGCTGCCACTTCTGCCTTAGGCGCTTCACCAGCTGGCTTTGTAGCAGTCTCATCAATATCCGCTAAGATATCACCAATTAAAATACTATCCCCTTCGGTTGCTTTATGATGTAAAGTACCCGCTTGTTCAGCGTTCACTTCGAAAGTTGCTTTTTCACTCTCTAACTCAGCAATCACTTCATCGCGATCTACCCAAGCGCCTTCTGGCTTAGTCCACTTTAACAAAGTTACTTCTGTGATAGATTCTCCTACTGTAGGTACTTTAATCGAAATCATGTTTTAATATTTTAGATAGAAAACGCAGTTGTTATTATTTCATTTTGTTCTTTCGCATGCACTTTAGCATAACCAGTAGCTGTTGCAGCAGATGCTTGTCTACTAATCACACCATATTTAATGGCCTTTAAATTCATTTGCAAGAAACTTGCAGCACCCATATTCAAAGGCTCTTCTTGTACCCAGAACCAAATTGCTTTACCATATTTTTGATAGAGTGCAGTAATTTGTTGTGTAGGCAATGGATACAATTGTTCTAAACGAACAATAGCGATATCTGTTCTTTGTTCTGTTTTTTGTCTTTCTGCCATCTCATAATAAATCTTACCAGAGCAGAACAATACTTTTTTAACATCTTCTACCTTTTGAACAAATGTATCATCAATTACTTCTTGGAATCTACCTTTTGTTAAATCAGACATTGGACTGAATGTGGCCGGGCTTCTTAAATTCGCTTTGGGTGAGAAGTTGATCATTGGTTTTCTGAATGACCAAGTTAATTGTCTTCTCAATGCATGGAATAAGTTGGCTGCTGTAGTTACATTGGTGATCACCATATTGTTCTCAGCACACAATTGTAAATAACGCTCTAATCTTGCACTACTATGTTCCGGCCCTTGACCTTCGTATCCATGTGGCAATAACATGACTACCCCATTTTGACGTTGCCATTTTTGTTCACCAGCTGCAATGAATTGATCAATGATAGTTTGAGCACCATTTGAGAAATCACCAAACTGTGCTTCCCAAACAACCAATGCATCAGCATTCGCTAATGCATATCCATATTCAAATCCAAGCACACCGTATTCGCTCAATAAGGAGTTGTAAATTCTAAATGGCTGTTGTCCTTCTGCCACCTGGTTCAAACGGTTGAATTGTTCGTTTGTATTTTCGTCTACTAAAACAGCATGACGATGACTAAACGTACCACGCTTCACATCCTGTCCACTCATACGAACTGTCTTACCTTCTGCAAGTAAAGAAGCATACGCCATCAATTCGCCAGTTGCCCAATCTATCTTCTGTTCTGTTTCGTATAACTTTAATTTCTCTTGAATTAATTTATCTACTTTTTTCAATGGCGTGAAACTTGCTGGCCATTTCATTAACGCATCAAAAATTGATTTCGCTTTTTCAGCAGTAATTGAAGTGTCAGGTGAAGTATGGAAATCTTCATTCGTTGCTTTACGCATCGCTTTCCATGCCAATTCTGGTGCTTGATACTTATAAGGTAATGGATGTTGCTTCACCTCATCTAATCTCGCTTGAAGATCAGACCAGAATTTCTTTTCCATTTCCTTTGCTAATTCCTGTGCACTTGCTTCTCCGTTTTGTAATAAGTATTCTGCATAAGCTTCTCTTGGATTCTTATGCTTCTCAATTAAACTATACAATTGTGGTTGTGTATACTTTGGATCATCCCCTTCATTGTGGCCATGTTTTCTATAACAAACCATATCAATGAAAATATCACTCTTGTATAATTGTCTATAAGTTGTTGCAATCTGAACTGCTTTCACCACTGCTTCTGCATCATCTCCATTCACATGCAAAACAGGCGCTTGAACCATTGCAGCAATGGATGTACAATAGTTCGCACTTCTTGCGTCATCAAAATCTGTTGTGAATCCAATCTGATTGTTGATTACAAAGTGAATCGTACCGCCAGTCTTGTAGCCATTCAATTGACACATTTGTAATATTTCATAAACGATACCTTGTCCAGCTACAGAAGCATCACCATGAATTAATATGGGTAATATTTTAGATAAATCAGAATTGTACATCACATCTGCCTTAGCTCTAGCAAATCCTAAAACAACAGGATCTACTGCCTCTAAGTGAGATGGATTGGGCATCAATTTAAGATTCACTTTTTTATTTTTGAACGTGGTCACTTCAGAAGAAAAACCCATATGGTATTTCACGTCACCACTACCCATTGTTTGATCTAATACTGCAGTGCCTTCGAACTCACTAAAAATTTGCTCATAGGTTTTACCCATAATATTTGCAAGCACGTTCAATCTACCACGATGCGCCATACCAATAACCACTTCTTCTACACCATGCTCTCCTGCTGTGTTAATAATTGCATCTAATGCTGCAATCGTAGACTCACCGCCTTCTAAAGAAAAACGCTTTTGTCCAATATATTTTGTGTGTAAGAATTTTTCGAAAATGACTCCTTGATTCAATTTTTCAAGAATGTGTTTTTTCTGTTCTAATGGAATTGGATGATTGAATTTATTTTCTAATTCATTGGTTAACCAATCCACTCTTTGTTGATCTGAAATGTATTTGAACTCAACGCCCACACTTTGCGCATATGTTTTTTGCAAATGTGCAAGAATCTCTTTTAAAATGGTAGCACCCAATCCAATGATTGAGCCAACTTGAAATGTCTTATTTAAATCTGCTTCTGACAATCCAAAGAAGGCTAGATCTAAATTAGCACCTCTATCTTTTCGCGTTCGAATAGGATTGGTTGTTGCTATTAAATGTCCTTTGTTTCTGTAACCCAAAATCAAACGATACACTTTGATTTCATTGGCCCAATCCGCACTCACATTGGATACGGTGGATGCAGCGCCTTGAGTAGGTGCTACTGTTCCGTTTTGCATGGCAAAATCGAAACCCTCAAAAAACTTAATGATATCTGGGTCTACTGATGCGGGATCAGTTAAAAATTGTTGGTACAAACCTTCTATAAAGGCTGGATGGGAGTTGG
>JAOASM010000005.1:0-13462 GCA_030158665.1 Sediminibacterium sp.
AACTAGCCCAACATTTGCAACCATAAATTCAAGTGGTTTAGTTACAGGATTATCTTCTGGAACATCTTCAATCACATATACAGTAACAGATGGTAATTCTTGTTCTACAACTGTAAATAAATCTTT
Organism: Sediminibacterium sp.; assembly: GCA_030158665.1. Classification (GTDB taxonomy): domain Bacteria; phylum Bacteroidota; class Bacteroidia; order Chitinophagales; family Chitinophagaceae; genus Sediminibacterium. Next base: position 127 of record JAOASM010000005.1, read on the forward strand.
TAATGTTAATCCACTTCCTGCAACACCAACAGTAAATAGTCCAACGATATGTGTTGGAGATATTACAACTATGTTGGCCACAGTCACACCGTCAGGAACATATACTTATACATGGCAGGTTCCGGTAGCTGCGACTGCGCCGGGTAATGTCAATTCATTTAATACTTCTACTTCAGGCACTTATAGTGTAACAATAACGGATAACAATAATTGTACAAGTGCAATTGGTAGTGGTGTTGTTACTGTTAACCCCATCCCAGCAAAACCAATTATTACAAGTAATAGTCCAGTCTGTGAAGGTGCGACATTAACTTTAACTACTGCGAATGTTACGGGTGGAACATTTTCATGGACGGGTGTGAATAGTTTTAGTTCATCAGTTCAAAATCCAAGTATTGCTGCAATAACAACTGCTGCATCTGGTGATTATACTGCAACAGTTACAGTAGATGGTTGTACTAGTGCAGCATCAGATCTTATTTCAGTAGTGGTGAATGCCAAACCTGCCATCACTGCTAGTGCAAATAAAACAAGTATTTGTGCGGGTGAATCAGTGACTTTAACAGCGTCAGGTGCTGGTTCATCAGGAACATATGCATGGGATGATGGTAGTACTAGTAACTTGATCAGTCTTTCAACAAGTAGTTCAAAAACCTATAGTGTAACTGGAACCGTTGCCAATGGTTGTACCAATTCGAGTGCTGTAAGTATTACGGTCAATGCAATTCCAACTTTCACTATTATTGGTAATGCTGTTTGTGCGGGTAATCCTCTAAGTATTGCAGTTACTCCTGCTACAGGGGGTATTGCAGATTATAATTACATATGGACAGTACCTGCAGGCGCTGTTGCGCAAGGCTCAGTATCTAGTTTTAGTACAACTGTCCCAGGAATTTACACGGGTAAGATTAAAGATAAAAATACTGAATGTGAAAGTATCAATCAAACAGTGACGGCAACATTTTATCCATTGCCATCTGCTGCAGCCATAGTTGCTTCTGATAATAAAGTGATGGAAGGGGAGAGTTTAAATTTAACAGCAGCTGCTTCTGGGGGAACTGGTGCATACACTTATACTTGGGTTCCGAATGCAACAACTAATTATACAATCACTGGAAGAGAGAATGCATTATTCAATGCCATCAAAGAGGGTATAGTCAACATAAAGTATCAAGTGAAGGATGCTAATAACTGTTTAACGCAGAGTGCAGATCTTGCAATCACAATTGCCCCAGCAACCATTATTTTTGATTTACCGAATGCTTTTACACCCAACGGGGATGGCAAAAATGATGTGCTTAAATTAATTACCAATGCGGGAGTGACTGAATTACGCAGTTTTAAAATATTCAGTAGATCGGGGAATCTGGTTTTTGAGTCTAGAGATGTATCAAGAGGCTGGGATGGTAGATACAATGGTAATTTACTTCCTATAGATATTTATTATTGGACTGCGGTGTATGTGGATCGAAATAATGTTACTAACTCAAAAACAGGCACAGTCCTATTGTTAAAATAAGTTTGAAAATCAAAGTCTACATATCTATCTTTTTTCTTGCTTTGATGCATTCATCAAAGGCACAGGAGCTTGTATTGTCTCAGCCTTATGCTGCTGCACAGTTCTTGAGTCCTGCTTCTGTTGGTAATGGTGTGTTTGATCAACGTATTCAATCCAATTTAAGGAGTCAATCCATTGGCGGTTCAAATTTTGCTAGAACCATTATAGTTGGATGGGATAGAAAATACAATAGACGAGCATTGGATCAAACCAACTATTTGGGTATTGGTGGTCAAATTATTTCAGAGCAGTTAATGAATGGATTATTGAATACCAATTACATCACATTTAATACTGCGTATCATTTATTTTTAGATGGAGATGATTATTCTAATTTGGCCATTGGATTAGGCGTTACGTATGCGCAAACAAATTTAGATCGATCTAAATTAAGGTTTGGCGATATGTATGATCCTTCAGGAAATTTATCGGGCAATCCAAGTTCAGAAATATTCTTGTCCAATCCAGGTCGTCTGTCAGCCAATACTGGCTTGCTTTATACGAGGCATTCAACGGATACCTATTTTCAATTAAGTGCGAATGGATTCTTCTTTGCTAAACCAGATGTGACCAATTCTCCATACAATGAAGCGCCTGGTATGCGCTCTACTTTATTTGTCAATCTAGAAAAATATTTTAGTGAGGACTACACCTATTTATTTCATGGCGCATTTAGTAGTAGAAATAAAGAAAATACGTATGTAGCAGGTGCAAGTATTTCCTTGCCTATCTTATGGAAGTTCGACCATGACAGAAGATTGTATGTAGGATGCTATTATCGTGTAAAAGATGCCATTATTCCATCAGTCAATATCATGATGGATGATTATATTTTTGGTATGAGTTATGATATTTACAACAATGGATTATCCGCTGCTGGTATTAGATCCAACAGTTTTGAATTAACTTTCTCTAAATCATTTGGGAAACGAAAGCAGGAACTAATGCGTACTTTATTTGATTAAGCTGCTGTAATTAAAAGACAATCGAACAGTTCACCCATTCAGAATCAAAATTGGCATTGTATTTTTTGTAGAAATTAATCGCTGGCTCATTCCATTCTAAAACCTGCCAGTTCATACCATTGAATCCTTTTTCTTTTGCTTCTTTAATCAATGCATCAAATAAAAGACTGCCAATTTTTTTTCCACGCATTTCTTCTGTCACTAATATATCTTCTAAATACATTCTTTGGCCTTTCCAAGTAGAATAGCGTACATAATATAAAGCCATACCTATTACCACACCTTGAACCTCGGCTACAAATGCCCACCATACTGGATTAGCGCCAAATCCACTTTCTTCAAAATGTGAAAGTGAAACAGTTACCTCGTCAGGGGCTTTTTCGTACACAGCTAATTCTTGGATCAATTCCATCATGCGTGCGCAATCAGTTCGGGTTGCTTTACGAATTAAAATATCCATAGTGGTATCTATAAAGGTGAATAATTAAACAGAGGCTTTCGATAATGCTTGAGCCAAGTCAGCTTCTAGGTCTTCTATATTTTCAATCCCTACACTCATTCTTATCAAGCCATCTGTAATGCCATATTTTATTCTTTCTTCCTTTTGTATGGACATATGCGTCATGCTTGCAGGGTGTGACACTAAAGTATCTACAGTGCCTAATGAAACAGCACGGGTACATACTTCAACTGCATTGATAAATTTTTTGCCTGCTTCAATACCACCTTTTAGTTCAAAACTAATCAATGGTGCATGTTGCTTCATTTGTTTTTTAGCAATCTCGTGATGAGGATGAGAGGTTAATCCTGTATAATTTACATGTGCAATCGCTGGATGTGCTGCTAAAAAGTTAGCCACTTTTGCTGCATTGCTACAATGTTTTTCCATTCTTAATTCTAAAGTCTTCATGCCTTGAATTAACAAGTATGCATCAAAGGCATTGCTATTGCCACCCATTAATACATGCCATTTCCAGGCTTTCTTATGCATGAATTCTAAATCTTTTCCTAACAATACGCCATGTAAGGCAGATCCATGACCATTTAAAAATTTAGTAGCAGAATGAAATACAAAGTCTGCTCCTAAAGCAAAGGGTTGCTGTAAATAAGGTGTAGCAACAGTGTTGTCAACAGACACTTTAATGCCATGAGCTTTTGCTATGGTGCAAATAGCTTTGATGTCCACACATTGTAGTGTAGGATTGGCTGGCGTTTCTAAGTGAATTAATTTAGTACTAGGATTGGCTTTGATCGTATCTATTAAAACTTGTTCGTTATGGATATCTATTAAAACTATTTTTACGCCAGCTTCAACCAATACTTTTTGCATTAATTCTTGAGAGCCGCCGTATAAAGAATAGTGTGAGATCAAGGTATCACCTGCACTTAGATTGCTGAAAAATAAAGTTGTCATAGCAGCTTGTCCACTTGAGTGTAACAATGCTTTTAATGCTAATGGTTCTCCTTGTTCGTTTGTAAGTCCATGTGCTTCTAATGCTGCTATGGTTTCCTCTGCAGCAGTAAAAGTAGGGTTGCCCCATCTTGTATATAACTTCGTCTTATCATCTCCTTTAAAACGTTCCATCCCTTCTTCGGCAGAGCCAAATGTGAAAGTGGAAGTTGCATAGATAGGAGTGGTGTGTGAAAAATTATCATTTTCATGTCCGGCAGTATGCAGTGTTACTGTACTGATTCCTTTGAAATTCTTTTTACTCATAATGCGTTTATTTGAATGATAATTATTCAGCTTTCTAAAGATACAATTAATAGGCCCATTTAACCCATGCTGCACCCCAAGTAAATCCTCCACCAAAAGCAGCCAAGATCAAATTGTCTCCTTTTTTCAATTGAGACTCCCATTCCCATAAGCACAATGGGATAGTTGCGGCGGTGGTATTGCCATATTTTTGGATATTGATCATCACTTTTTCTGTAGGGATGCCTGCACGATTAGCAGTGGCGTCAATAATTCTTAAATTGGCTTGGTGCGGCACCAGCCAAGTAATATCGTCTCCAGTTAAATGGTGTTTTTCTAATAAGTCTGCCGTCACATCGGCCATTCCCTTTACAGCAAATTTAAATACAGGTTGTCCGTCTTGAAATGCATAATGCTCTCTCGCCATTACGGTCTCAACAGATGCAGGCTTTAAGCTTCCACCTGCTTTAAGGTGTAGGTATTCTCTACCACTACCATCACTTTTTAAAATTGAATCTTGGAATCCATCTTCATCCGCACTTGGCTCTAACAATACTGCCCCAGCACCATCTCCAAAGATGATACAAGTTGCTCTATCAGTATAGTCGATGATGGAACTCATCTTATCTACTCCAACTACAATCACTTTTTTATATCTACCCGCTTCAATAAAACTTGCACCGGTTGTTAAGGCAAAAAGGAAGCCGCTACACGCAGCACCCAAGTCAAAACCAAATGCATTTTTTGCACCAATTTTATCTCCAATGATATTGGCTGTAGCAGGGAAAACCATGTCTGGTGTCACGGTAGCACAAATAATACAATCTATATCTAAAGGGTCTAAGTTCTTTTTTCTCAAAATCTCTTCAATCGCTTTTACAGCCATATCCGAACTAGCTTTTCCTGGTTCTCTTAAGATTCTGCGCTCTGAAATACCAGTTCTGCTCCTGATCCACTCATCGTTTGTATCTACCATCTTTTCCAAGTCAAAATTGGTCAATTTGGTCTCTGGGACATATCCTCCAACCGAGGTGATTGCTGCTTTCAGCTTTTGGGACATAGTTTGTTAGTTTGTTTGGGCCACAAATATCTTAAAAAATGCCTAAGAATGACCTAAAATAGCCATTTTTCATTGCTTAAGTGTTATTTTTGGAATCACTATGATTGCATTTTTACAAGGGAACTTTGTCCAATTGACCCCCGCCAAACTCATTGTTGATGTTGGAGGTGTAGGCTATGAAGTAAATATAAGTTTAAACACCTATGAATCGATCTCTGGAAAAGAGAAGGGATTGCTGCATACTTATTTACATATTACTGAAAATTCGCAGGTCTTATTTGGTTTCTTTGGACAGGATGAGAAAGAATTGTTCATGCAATTAATCAGTGTATCCGGAGTAGGTGCAAGTACCGCAAGGATGATGTTATCGGGTATGCGACCAGATGAAATTATTCGTGCCATCGTTCAAGGGGATGCTAGACAATTGGAACAAATTAAAGGAATTGGTAAAAAATCTGCAGAACGATTGGTCTTAGAATTAAAAGATAAATTGGCTAAATTACCAATGCAAATGTCAGGTGGATCAACATTTAGTAAGTCCACACCACATCAAGACGCTATTCAAGCTTTAGTTTCTTTGGGGATTCAAAAAGCAGTGGCTGAAAAAGCGATTGACAAGGCGATTCAATCAGAAGGGGCGGATGTCTCTCTAGAAATTTTAATCAAACAAGCCCTCAAAAATTGTTAATCGATCATTTTAAATGTTTTATTCTTGAGATTTTTTCACACTGTCATGTTATTGTCTGGTCTACTTCTATTGAAGCAGACTGGTCATGCGCAAGATACTAGTAGATTAAAGCCTCCATTTAAAGATACCATTTCAAAAAAGACGGGGGATACTGTTGTGGGTAAGTTGAGGTATCCTATTGCGGATAGACGAAGTGATTTCTTGTCTCAGCCAAGTATCAATCCATTTGATATCAGAGATTCAAGTTTACTTAAAAGAAGGGTCGATTATGACCCCGCCACTAAGCAGTATTATATTACAGAGAAATTAGGAAGCGGTTACAATCGTTTTCCGGCGACATTGAGTTTTGATGAGTTTTGGAAATTAAAAACACGTAAGGATGAGCAAGCCTATTTTATGCAACGTGCCAATTCTTTAGGAGTGTTGAATCGAAAAATTACAAGACCAAAAACAAAAGTATTTGATAGTTATTTTGATCGTTTATTTGGAAAGACAGGATCGGATTTAAAAATTGATATTAAGCCTGTTGGAGAAATCAATATTAAAGCTGGATACCAAGGTCAGAATGTAAGGAATCCCACCTTGCCTGAGCGTGCACGTAGAAACGGCGGATTTGATTTTGATGCCAATACCAATTTTAGCATGAATGCAAGTATTGGTGACAAGTTAAGATTCCCAATCAATTTAAACTCCTTATCTAATCTTGGTTTTGACAATCAGATTAAGTTAAACTATAAAGGCAAGAAGGACGAGGTCATAAAGTATATCGAAGCGGGGAATATCAATTATGTTTCGAGAAGCACTTTAATTCCTAGTACACAGAATTTATTTGGTGTCAAAGCGCAATTGCAGTTTGGAAAATTATTTGTAACAGGAGCCATTGCCAATCAAAAATCACAACGTCAGTCGATGGCTTTACAGGGTGGATCGTCTACGCAACGATTCCAAAAAAGATTGGATGACTATGAAGAAAATAGACACTTTTTATTAGCGCAATATTTTAGGAATAATTACAACAAGGCAATGAGTACTTTGCCGGTCATTAATTCTCAAATTCAAATTAAGCGTATCGAGGTTTGGGTAACCAATCGTAACGGCCAAACAACCAATGCAAGAGATGTGGTGGGTTTAACAGATATTGGTGAGCCGGTATTAAGGACTGAGCGAAAAGCTTTAGAGTCTAATCCAAATAATCCTTTTCCAGACAATAGTGCTAATAAATTATACACTAAGATCATCAACAATCCTAACGCCAGAAATCCTTCAGGTGTTTCAACAGTATTGGCTCAAGAAGGATTGCGATCTGCAGAAGATTATGAAAGAACTTTCGCAAGAAAATTAACGGAGAATGAATACTTCTTTAATGGACAAGTTGGTTTCTTATCATTAAACATTCCATTGCAAGCAGACGAGGTATTGGCTGTAGCGTTTCAGTATACTTATAATGGTAAAGTATATCAAGTGGGTGAATTTTCTGAAGGTGTTGCGCTAGATCCAAATAAAGGGGTGCAACAAATTTTATTCTTAAAATTATTAAAAGCCACTACGCAAAGAACAGATTTGCCTATCTGGGATTTAATGATGAAGAACGTGTACTCATTGGATTTATTTGGGGCCATTCAACAACAAGATTTTCAGTTGAACATTTTGTATGAAGAACCTAGTGCAGGATTAAAAAGATATTTACCTGTTACAAACAAAGCCTACGAGGGGAAGTCATTGATAAAAATCTTACAATTGGATCGATTGAACAATCGAAATGATCCACAACCTGATGGGGTATTCGATTATGTAGAAGGCTATACAGTACTATCCAATATGGGTAGAATCGTGTTCCCTTTATTGGAACCCTTTGGTCAAGACTTGCAAAACATTGCTTTTACTGGGATTGATTCTGCTGTGACAAAAAAATACATCTTTCCTCAATTATACCGTAATATCAAAGCAGAGGCGCAGACTTATGCCAATCTGAACCGATTTGTAATGGAAGGGCAGGTGAAAGGTAGTGCAGGAGGATCAGAGATTAGCTTAAACGCCTTTAACGTACCACCCGGTTCGGTGAGTGTACGTGCGGGCGGTCAAATTTTAAAAGAAGGAGTAGATTATATTGTTGACTATGGGTCTGGTACGGTAAGAATTATTAACCCAGGCATTTTGAGTTCTAATATTCCTGTGAATGTTTCTTTTGAAAATAATTTAGGATTTGGATTTCAAGAGCGCGGATTTAGAGCCTTAAGAATTGACTACTTAGCAAGTAAGGATTTTAATTTTGGTATTTCATCTTCACGTTTGAGTGAGCGTCCGTTTTTTACTAAGACCAATTTTGGATCCGATCCAATTAAAAACGCGATGTATGGTTTTGATTTCAACTATAAAAAAGATTTACCTGGTTTAACAAGATTCTTAGATAAGCTTCCATTTTATAGTACCAAAGCAAAGTCTTCTATTGTGGCATACGGAGAAGCAGCAATTTTGAAACCTGGACATGCGCAACAAATTGGCAAAGGTGGATCGGGTGTTGTTTATCTAGACGATTTTGAAGCCACTAGAACCAATATCGATTTAAGATTTCCATTTACAGCATGGACATTGGCCTCCACGCCATTGGATCGTTTTCCTGAAGGTGCTTTAGCAGATTCTATCGACTATAATAAAAACAGAGCAAGATTGGCTTGGTATACTATTGAGCCAAATTTACAAGACCGGAATAGTTCCAATAATCCTTTGGCCAATAATGTAGCTGCATTAAGTGATCCTAGAATACGTCAGGTATTTACCAATGAATTGTTTCCTCAAAAAACGACCAATATTACAGATGTGCAATTGCCCACTTTTGATTTAAGTTATTATCCAAAAGAGAGAGGGCCATATAACTACAACTATAAAGATTTGGATGCAAATGGAAGGGTCAAAAATCCTTCTGATAAATGGGGTGGTATCATGCGTTCCTTGGATCAAACAGATTTTGAAACGGGCATCATTGAATATGTTGAATTCTGGGTACAAGATCCATTCATTAAATCTGCTGCAACAAGAGGTAAATTATATTTGAACTTGGGTAATGTGAGTGAGGATATCTTGAAGGACGGAAGACGTTTTTATGAAAATGGAATGCCTACACCTACTATTCCTGCAAGTATTGATAGTTCTACTTGGGGCAGGGTGCCTGTGAATCCAATACAAGTGACCAATGCGTTTAGTAATAATCCAGAAGATAGAAAATTCCAAGACGTTGGATTAGATGGTCTAGGAGATGAGGATGAGCGCAGTAAGAAAGCTTATCTTATTAATCAAATAGGTAACAGTACTGTTGCACAACAATTTACAAAAGATCCTTCTGCAGATAACTATGTTTGGTATCGTGATGCGAGTTATGATGCTGTTAGTGCTAATATTTTAAGCAGGTATAAATATTTCAACAATCCACAAGGCAACTCTGCTCTAGCGGGGAACAGTCAGTTTAGTAGTGCCGCTACTTTATTGCCAGACAATGAAGATTTGAATAGAGACAATACATTGAATGAAACGGAAGCTTATTTTGAATATGAAATTGATTTACAAAAAGGTCAACTAGGTGTCAATGCTACTAGATATGTAACAGATTCAAAAACAGTGAATGTGACTTTAGCGGATGGATCCAAGTCGCTAGAGAACTGGTATTTGTTTAGGGTGCCTATTAAATCATTCTCCAATAGAATGGGAGGCATCCGTGATTTTAAATCGATTCGTTTTTTAAGAATGTATTTAACAGGATTCGAAGATTCTATTACATTGCGTTTTGCTAAATTGGATCTAGTCCGCAATCAATGGAGACAGTTTGCTTATGATATTGATAGCTCTGGAGAGTATAAATTAATTACGCCACAAAATAACACTGCAACAGTCAATACGATTGCGGTGAGCTTGGAAGAAAATGGAAGTAGAACACCAGTGAACTACTTAGTGCCACCAGGTATTGAGCGTGTACAATTATTGAGTAACAATGGGGTCAATCTTTTACAAAATGAGCAGGCGTTAAGTGTTCAGTTAAACCGTTTACAAAAGAATACTACTCCTAGAGGGGTGTTTAAAACGATGAATATTGATATTCGTCGTTATGGCAATCTGTCCATGTTCTTGCACGCTGAAAATAAAAATCAACCAGATGTTACTGAAAAGGGTGTCATCACAGCGGTGCTTCGTTTTGGACAGGATTTTCAAAATAACTATTATGAAATCCGTATTCCATTAACCACTACAAAAAGAAAAACATATTCTATATCTGAAGCGAGGGATGTATGGCCATTGGAGAATGAGATGAATTTAAATTTGACTGAGTTGGTGAAACTTAAAATTGATAGAGATAAACAAAATTATAATTTCAATAGTAAGTTTAGTCAACTTCAAGCGAATAACCACACTTATTCAGTGATGGGTAATCCAAATTTAGGAGAGATACGTGGTATCTTAATCGCATTTGAAAACACGTCTGGTCAGAACTTCATGGATGCGGAAGTGTGGGTGAATGAATTAAGGTTATCTAACTTAGATGAGCGAGGATCTTGGGCTGCACTAGGCCGTATGGATTTAGTGTTGGCAGATTTAGGAACAGTAGCGGTTTCTGTCAATAATAGAACTGCAGGTTTTGGAAGTATTGAACAGAAAATGAATGAGCGTTCTAAGACCGGCTATACGCAGTTGGATATCGCTACCAATATTGATGCAGGAAAATTATTACCTAAGCAAGCAAAAATTTCTTTACCTGTATTTGCAGGATTGAATAAAACACAAGAAAATCCTGAATTCGATCCATTCAATAAAGACATTCTTTATGCAGATAAAATAAAATCTGTATCTGGAGCTATCAGAGACTCCATTAAACGTGCGTCAATTGATGAAACGACAATCAAGACTTTGAATTTTACCAATGTGCGATTCATGCCTGGTAAACGCAATACGATGTTGAGTATTAGCAATTTGGATTTTAGCTATTCTTATTCTCAGTTACAACAAACTAGCCCTGTCATAGAATTGAATCAGGTGGTGAAACAACGCGGATCCATTGGTTACACATTCAACAATACGGGTAAGTCCTATCAGCCGTTTACAAAATGGATTAAAACTAAATCGCCTTGGTTTTCTTTAATAAAGGATTTTAATTTTTCGCCTACGCCAAGTTTAATTAGTTATCGAACTGTATTTGATCGTCAATTTGGCGAGTACACTCCTAGGATGGTCAACTCATTTGATGGAACAACAGAAAAAGTAGAGACTACTTATGATAAATATTTTACCATGGGTCGCATCTTTAACCTTCGTTGGCCAGTAACAAGATCAATGAGTTTGGATTTGGTTGCTAATTTAAATTCTAGAATTGATGAACCAGATGGTCGTATTGATACCAAAGAGAAAAAAGATTCCCTAACCAGAATGTTGTTAAGAGGTGGTCGTAATACTTTGTACAACCAGCGATTCACCATGCGATATGATTTACCCACCAGCAAATTCCCGTTGACGGATTGGATTTTGGCAAGTTACAATGTCTCTACTAATTACAATTGGGTGGGTGCAAGTAGACTCGCAACTTCTTTGGGTAATACCATTGAAAATACCCTTTCACACCAAGTGAACGCACAATTTAATTTTAATAGTTTTTACAATAAATCTAAATTCATTCGATCTGCTTTATCCAATGCAAGGCCAACTCCAAAACAGGCCAATCCATTATCTAATAAATTGATTATTCGAAAAGAAGATGCCTTGAATGGACTAACAGGTAAAGCTAGAGACTCTGCCTATCGTAAATGGAAGGAGGCTAGAAAGCAAGAACGCATTGCGATGAGGGTGCTTAAGGCCAATGAGGTATTGAATATCCCAGGTCCAATTAAATCATTGGTAGGCTTATTGACAATGGTACAAAATGCCTCTTTAGATTATGCAGAAAACTACAATAGCCGTTTGCCTGGATTCATGTCTGGGGTGCAATTTGTAGATAAAGACTTTAATGGTTTTGCACCCGGCTTTGATTATGCCATGGGCAAACAACCAGATAGCAATTGGTTGAATGCGCAAGAACGAAAAGGCTTATTTACAAAAGATGCCAATTTTAATATGTTGTTCAGGCAAGGGTTTGATCAAAGGCTGAGTGCAAGGGTGATGATTGAACCTATTAAAACTTTTATCATCGACTTGAAATTTGATAAAACATTTACAAAGGAATATTCTGAATTGTATAAAGATACAAGTGCCAATATGAATGGGTATCGTTCACATAATAACCCATTGTCTGCTGGCGGATTCAATATAAGTTATGTTGCTTTAAAGACTTTCTTTGACAAGCATGATCCAAACATGATTTCGACGCAGTTTAAAAATTTCCAAAATTACAGAACGATTATTTCCAATAGAGTAGCTGCATTGAATCCATATTGGGATCAACAAAAAGATCCAAATGGCTATGCAATTGGGTACGGCAAATATGCACAGGATGTATTGATCCCTTCCTTCATTGCTGCTTATACTGGCAAAGATCCTAAGAAAGTATCCCTGTTGAATCAAACCAATTCAAGTATTCGTTCTAATCCTTTCTCTGGCATGTTGCCAATGCCTAACTGGAATTTATTGTACAATGGTTTATCTAAAATTCCTGGCCTATCTAATTTATTCACCAATATTTCATTGACTCATGGATACAATGGTAGCTTGTCCATGAATAGTTTCAATAGTTCTTTATTGTACGCCGATTTGAACCGCTTAGGCGCGCCATCTTTCTTAGATACGGTGAGTGGCAACTTTGTTCCTTATTTCTTAATACCGAATGTAACCATTAGTGAAAGAATGGAACCATTGATTGGATTGAATGTAACGACTGTAACACAATGGTCTATTCGTTTTGAATATAAGAAAAGTCGATTGTTGGCCTTGAGTTTAGTAGATTATCAATTGAGTGAAAACAATAGCACAGAGTGGGTGATAGGAACAAGCTATCGTAAAAGAGGTTTGAAATTACCATTCAATATCCCAGGGTTGAACAATAACAAATTAGCCAATGATTTGACCTTTAGGTTGGATGTGGCCATGCGTGATATCTACAATAGCAATAGTAGATTGGATCAAACTAATGCATATGGCACAGGAGGACAAAAGGAAATTACCTTACAGCCTTCAATTGATTATGTATTGAATAGTAAGATTAATTTGAAATTCTTCTTTGACCAAAGAAAAGCAACACCTTATATTTCATCCTCACCACCCATTACGAATACTAGGGCAGGTGTGAATATTCGAATTGCACTTTAATCTACGATTTTGCGAACTTGTAAATTTATTTCACAAAATCTACGATTTTGCGAACTTGTAAATTTATTTCACAAAATCTACGATTTTGCGA
>JAOASM010000005.1:13562-17064 GCA_030158665.1 Sediminibacterium sp.
ATGCCCACTTAATCATTTCTTTCCAGGTGACTTTTTTCCCATACATTAATATACCAGTTCGGTAAATCTTAGCACTTAGCCAGGTGGTTAATAAGAACCCACCAATCAATGTGGCCATACTCAATGCTAGTTCCCAATAAGGCACTGTTGTTGGAACGCCATAGGAAATCCTTGCCATCATGACCATTGGAGAGCTAAAAGGAATGACACTCGCCCAAAAGGCCATTGGTGTATTGGGATTTTGTATCACTACATTGGTGATAATATAAGAGAAGATAATGGGCATGGTGATAGGGAACATTAAACTTTGTGCATCTTGTGGATCTTCGTTTACTACACTGCCGATAGCTGCAAATAAAGAGGCATAAAATAAAAATCCGCCTAAGAAATAAAATAAGAAACAGCCAATAATTAATGGCCAGTTGGTTGTAGCTATGACATGCTGAAATGCATAAATATTTTTTGCAGATTCACTTGCCTGTGCTAAGCCTACCGCACCCATTTGTCCATTGGATTGTTGTAATTGTTGAACTTGATTTTGCATATCTTCTGGCAATAACCCCATGCCTACGCCAGTAAGTGATAGTACAACAATGATCCACATTAAAAATTGAGTCAACCCCACAGCCCCAATACCAATAATTTTTCCAAGCATCAACTCAAATGGTTTTACACTGCTCACAATCACTTCTGCAATACGACTCGTTTTTTCTTCCATCACACCACGTAATACCATTGTGCCATAAATAAACATGGTGATATAAATTAATAATCCGCTCGCATATCCAATGCCCATGGCTAAAGCGGCATTGCTTTCCTTGCTTTTTTTACCTTCGTCCTCATAGGCTTTTAATTCTGCAACTTGAGCTGATTGATGTATCGAATCCAATACCACTTGTTGGATGCCTGCTTTTTCTAACATTTGATCTTCTATCGCTGCATTGATTTTACTGCTAATCTTTTCTTGTAAAGTAAAGCCCATTGATTTTTTAGATCTTAAAATATAGTCGGCTTTTTTATCCGCTTCAAACAAAGGCATGAGTAAAATATCTGAATATCCTTTTTCTTTATAATTGCTCGTATCTACATCCTTAGGGAATTCAAATTTCAATTGCTTACTGCTTTTTAATTTATCCTTAAAAAAGCCGTTTGGATCCACCACTGCAATTTTACGTTCTTCTGTTCCTTTGAATGAAAAATAGGCAGACCCTACAATCAATCCAACCATTAATAAGGGCACTAAAAAAGTGACAATTAAAAAGCGTTTGTTTTTAACCCTGCTGGTATATTCTCTTTGTATGATGATCCAAATCTTATGCATAAAATATTTTTTAAGTAAAATCAGTATTTAATCTTTTGATTTAAATAAGTGGATTAATTGTTTTGAAAAGCCCTTGCCTTAGCATGGGTGTCTTCTACTAATTGAATGAAAATGTCGTTTAAACTAGGTAAAACTTCATTGTAACTAATAACTGGAATCTGTTGCTCAATTAAGTATTTCAAAACTTCATTAGAAGCTACAGCATGACTCAATTTAATGAAGACTTTATTTGGATTTTTCTCATCTTTATTGACGATGCTGAACAGTGAATTGTCTTTTACCAATTCAGGTGCATTTGTTTCAACCGCAAAGATGTATTCTTTAAATTGTTGTTTTATATCTGAAACCGTACCGTCTAAAATCTTCTTTCCTAAGTTGACTAGTACAATATGATCACAAATCTCTTCTACTTGTTCCATACGATGGGTACTAAAGATAATAGTTGCGCCCTTTTTTGCTAATGCATAAATTTCATCTTTAATTAAGTTGGCATTCAATGGATCTAATCCACTGAAAGGTTCATCCAAAATAATTAATTTAGGTTCATGCAAAACGGTGATCACAAATTGCAATTTCTGGCTCATCCCTTTACTTAAATCCTCTACTTTTTTATTCCACCAACTTTGCATTTCAAATTTTTCAAACCAATATTTAATGCGTTCCATCGCTTCGGCCTTGGTTAAGCCTCTTAACTGTGCTAAGTACAATGCTTGTTCTCCAATCTTCATCTTTTTATACAGTCCTCTTTCTTCTGGCATGTAGCCAATTTCACGTATGTCTAACAATGGGTCAAATGACTTGCCATCTAATCTTATCTCACCACCATCTGGATAAAAGATACCAGTGATCATTCTTAGTAAAGTGGTTTTACCAGCACCATTCGGTCCTAATAGGCCAAAAATGCTACCTTTTTGAATATCGAAACTGATATCATCAACTGCTTTTTGCGTTGCATAGTGTTTCACCAAATGGGATAAACTTAATAATGGCTCCATGAAATAGATTTTGACCTAAATGTACAGTGATTTTGCAAAATCCAATGCCGGAATTATTATAAGTGGAAAAACTCGTGTTATAGGCGCATATATGCTGGGTAGATTGGTTTATATTCGTGTAAATTTTTAGATTATGTTCTCAAAGAAAACGGTTTTAAATGTTTTTTTATTGGTTGCAGTAGTAGTGCTTTCAAGTTGGGGATTTTTAGTGCATCGTACGATCCACCAAATTGCTGTGTATAATTTACCAGAGCCAATGCGTAGTTTCTTTTACGCAGATATGGACAACTTAGTATTTAATGCACCTCGTCCAGATATCAGAAGGAATAAAGATAAAACGGAGGATACCAAACACTTTGTGGATCTAGAGGCTTTTGGTCCAAACGCAGCCAATGAAATGCCAGCTGAGTGGGATGCAGCTGTAAAAAAATATGGCAAAGACAGTTTAATCAAATGGGGATGGGGTCCTTATAACGCCATCATGCAGTTGGAACATTTGACCAATGCGTTTAAATCAAAGAATAAAGACAGCATCTTGTTTTATGCAGCAGATCTAGGTCATTATGTGGCCGATTTACATGTGCCACTTCATACGACGATGAACTATGATGGTCAATTGACTGGACAAAAAGGGCTGCACCATATGTGGGAGACTTTTATCCCTGAAATTAATTTAGATCAGTTCATGTTGTACAATACGCATCAAGCAAAGTATGTAAAGAACCCTGCACAGGCACTATGGGTAGATGTTCGTAAAGCGCATCAATTAGTACCACAAATGTTAGCGATTGAAACAGAAGTGACAAAGCAATTTACTCCTGAAACAAAGTACCGCAATCAAATGCGATATGGCAAAGAGGTTAAAGCTTACACAAAACCATTCGCCGAAGCGTATGCAAAAGCTTTAGGAAATACAGTGAATGGTCAATTAATTGCATCTGCAAATATGATTGCCGATTTTTGGTATACCGCATGGGTGAATGCAGGCAAGCCTGAGTTGACTTTAACAAGAGATGTAAGTGCTAATCTTGCAAAGGAATTAGCTTCCTTCAAGCAAAATAAATTAATTCAAGACGGGTTGTTGATTAGCAAAAAAGACAAACCAGAAGATTAAATAAAAAGGTGTTCACTTTTATTTCAATTGCGCCGCAATGCTTTGTGATAGTTTCTGGCCATCCATTGCGGC
>JAOASM010000006.1 GCA_030158665.1 Sediminibacterium sp.
ACGCTTTGGTCATCGAAATAACCAATCTTAGTTTGTGCTGTTGCACTGTTACCGAAAGAACAAGCCACTAACAAGATGGCTGCAAATAAAACTTTCTTCATTGTCTATTTTTTGTTTGTTTGTTTAATTATTGATGACCCCTAATTCTTTTAAAATATCGTCGCTTTTATCCAACTTAGGGTCTGCAAATATAATGGTAATTCCTTCACTTTTATCTAAAATGAAGTCATACGAACGGGCAGTAGCCATTTTTTGTGCTGCATTATAGACCCTGTCTTGTATCGGTTTAACCAATTTTTGACGTTCTTTAAACAAATCCCCCTCGTAGCCAAATCGCTTTTTTTGTAGATCACGCAATTCCTTCTCTTTCATAAACAACTCATCCTCACGCTTTTTTCTAAGATCTTCAGACAACATAAACTGCTCAGCTTCATAGTTTTTGTACATTTTGTCCAAAACCATTTGCTTCTCATCAATTTCTTGTTGCCACTGATCACCCAAGGCTTTTAATTTTTTATCTGCTTCCTTGTATTCAGGAATTCTGTCTAAAATATACTTGGTATTGATGACTGCATATTTAGATTGTGCTTGTGCAGTAAATGACAAACTAATCATCAAAACGGCCAATAAAAACAATTTTTGCAATTTCATAGTTGTTGTATTTATACGTTCAATCTATTCTGGTTCAAATCCTAACATAAAGGTGAATCTAGCTGCGTCCTTCAATGCATTGCTGCCATCCAAACGATCTAGACCGATACCATAATCAAATCCAAGCAATCCAAACATAGGTAAGTAGAAACGCATCCCCACACCCACTGATCTTCTCAATTTAAATGGATTGTATTCTTTCATACTATACCATCCGTTTGCTGCCTCAAAAAAGCCCAATGCATAAATGGTACTACTAGCTGCCAAACTTAATGGATACCTAATTTCTACTGCGTACTTATTAAAAATAGTGAACTTTTGTCTTGAAGATTGTTGATCAGGATTGATTTTTGGATTAGATGATTCATACACAGGATAACCTCTTTGTGCAATGATATCATAACCTAATAAAGCAAACTGATTGCTTAAACCTGCATCACCCACCTGGAAACGTTCAAATGGAGAGATAGATAAAGATTGATTGTATCTTCCTAAGAAACCATATTTAGCAGCAAACTTCAATACAAATTGCTTGTTACGATCTTCGCCTGCTGGCTTTCCTAATGGCACATACCATTCCCCATTGAATCTCCATTTGTGGTATTCTAATAATTCATATGGATTTTGCTTGTTTGCAAAATTAGGATCAAACAAAGAATAAGGAGGAGTTAATTGACCACTCAATAAGAAAGTAGAACCTGTTCTTGGAAACAATGGTTGGTCAATAGAAGTTCTTTGTAAAGCAATTCTAAAATTCAAATTATTTACAATACCATTATCAAAATTTGGAAGATTAAACGGATCAATAGCGTAATTTTTTAAAGTATAACGCGTATAGTTTAATCCCATGCTTAAAGAGAAATAGTCATCTGGCCATGCCAATTGACGACCAAATGAAACCGTTGCACCAGTGGTCGAAATATATCTTGAATTGGCAGCATTAGGATCGAATAATCCTGTTAACTGATTAAATGTCTGTCCATATTTTGTATTGTACACACTTACAGTTAGCGTATTACGTTTGATACCACCAAACCAAGGCTCTGTGAAAGAGAAGTTGGTAGATCTAAAGGCCTTACCATTACTTTGAAAACGCACACTTAGTTTCTGGCCATCTCCCATCGGCAATGGATCCCAGGCAGATTTGTTAAAAATATTTTTAGAAGAAAAGTTATTAAAGGTCACACCCAAAGTTCCAGTTAAACCAATGTAGCCGCCCCATCCAGCACTCAACTCCAATTGGTCACTTGATTTTTCTTCTACACCATAGTTAATATCAACCGTACCATCTTCTGGATTCGGTATTGGATCAATTTTAATTTTCTCTTGATCAAAATAATTTAACTGAGAAATTTCACGTTGAGAACGGATCAACAAAGTACGACTGAATTTATCACCTGGTACTGTTCTGATTTCTCTTCTAACTACAAAGTCTTTTGTCTTTTCGTTACCTGCAATACGAATTGTTTTAATGGTCGCCTGTGGACCTTCTTGTATTCTTACTTCAAAGTCGATCGTGTCATTGTATACAGCAGTCTCGATTGGATTGATACTAAAGAATAAATAACCATCATCTTGGTATAAGCCACTAATATCGCCGCCTTCTGCAGTAGGTGTTTTTCCTAATTTATTAAAGAATGTCTCTCTGTTGTAGATATCCCCTTTTTTAATATTCAGGATACTTACTAAAATCGAATCAGGATATTTTGTATTTCCTCTCCATGTGATATTACCAAAGAAGTACTTTCGACCTTCCTTGATTTGCATATCGATATTTAAATGGCCTACTGCATTGTGGTACACCGTATCTTTTTCAATCACCGCATCTCTAAAACCTAATGAGTTGTAATAGTTCAACAAGTTATCCTTACTCTCGTCGTATTTTTTAATATCGTATTTAGAAGAAGAGAATCCAATTCTAGCATATGGATTCAATATTTTTTTTGTCTTTGAGAAGGTCAAATAACCACGCTCTTTCAAGTATTGATCAAAGGTATAAGGCGTAGTCTTTACAATCGCGGGCTTGTCATTCACTGGGAACAAGGTTAAGCGAGATTTTTCGTGGATCTCCTTTAAACTTTTCTTTAATTTAGTCTCATCAATTTGATTGCCCCCAAAATTGATATTATTGATTCTAACTTTAGGACCTTTTGTTACAATGAAGTCGAGTACTAATTGATTTTTACGAATTGAATCTTTTGTTTCTTTGATACGAACTGTCGCATCTTGAAAACCTTTTTCTGCATAGAACTTTTTAATGCCTTCAATAGCCGTGATGCGCATATTATCTGTCACCACTCTATTAGGCGTTAAACCAGTTTTACCTGAAAGTTCTTCTGTTTCTGATTTTTTAATTCCAGTAAAATTAAAGCGAGCCAATCTTGGTCTTTCAATCACATTGATTTCTACATCAATTTCATTCCCTTTTACATCTGTTAAATACACACTTACATCGCTAAAATAATTTTGATCCATTAACTTACGAATGGCTTTAGCAAAATTATCTCCTCCTGGCAAAGCCACTTCATCTCCCTCGCTTAAAGTAGATAAGGATAGCAATAAGTTTTCATCAAAAAATTGATTACCCACTACTTTAACAGAACGAATCTTATACTTAGTAGGTGTTTTTTGATTTAAGATACCCAGCAACTTAACATTGATCTGGCTAACTGAGTCTTGCGCTTTTTGGTCTTGGGCAAAACTAGAGGTGGATAAGATAAGTAAGGATAGAATTCCTATAGTAAACTGGG
>JAOASM010000007.1 GCA_030158665.1 Sediminibacterium sp.
TCATCACTTTAAAACTTAATTATTAACTTTGTCCAACTTTAGGGGTTCAGTCCATTGCTGATGGCTTTTTTAATTTGTGCTCCCCCTTACACACCAAAATTGCAGCTTGAAGTCGCAAATTGCGACTTCAAATATGGTGTAAGGACAAAATTAATTAACTGAAACTTCCACTGTTTTACCCAATCCAAATTCAAGCAGCCTATATAATGTAGATAATTGAATGTCCGTTTTCCCATTTTCAATTCGAGAAATAAAACTTTTTTTAGCTCCAATTTTATCAGCTAATTGTTCCTGTGTCATTTTAGCATTTTTTCGCTCTTCTTTAATTAACTCACCTATAAGAAAGGCTTTTGCTTTAATTTCAAACTCAGTTCTTTTCTCAGTTCCTCTTGCACCGTACCTTTCGGTTAAATGCTCATTAAAATTTGTAATACTACTTTCTTTCTTTGCCATTATATATTTATTTAGTCATACTAAAATATCCCTTCATTAATTTATTCGCCATCTCTATTTCTTTATGAGACGTTTTTTGAGTTTTCTTTTGGTAGCCATTTAATAAAACAACAATTTTCCCATTATCAAAACAACAGAATATTCTAAAAATATTATTGCCATGTTCAACTCTTACTTCATACAACCCTTTTTGCCCTTCTAAATGTTTTAAAAACTTCTCAGGCTCTTTTTCTAAATGAGTTAATAAGAATAGAACATAATCCACTTTCTCTTTTACCTTCTCTGTTTGCTTATCAAAAAAGTCATAAAAATGGCTTTTATAAAAAATCAGTTCTCTTACTTGATTCATTGAATCTTCATTTACAAAGTTAACTTAAAATGGAACTTCAACGAAATATTATACCTATTTCATTGAAAATGAATATCTGAAGTAAAATGAATTGAAAAGAGCGTATTTATACGCAAAAGGGAATACCCTAACTCACTGACGTACAAAGAAAAAGCCATCATTGCTGATGGCTTGTCTAGTTTGGCTCCCCCTTCAGGACTTGAACCTGAGACCCTCTGATTAACAGTCAGATGCTCTAACCAACTGAGCTAAGGAGGAGTGTTCCCTTTTACGGGACGCAAAAATAATGAAATTTACCAAAGAACAAAAGTTTAAAAGAAAGAATTCGGCTTAAAACCAATAAAAATTCCCTCAGGACGCTGTTCTATAGGGTAGGTTTTTAAAAAATAGCCCTCTCCGCTTGTGTTTCGTCCGTTTTTCATGTCAAAACTATATCGATGTAAGGGGCAAACTACTTGGCCAAGGGGGTTGATATAGCCCTGTGCCATACGACCACTCGCATGTGGGCATTTTTGAGCAAAGGCGAAATAGCCTTCCTTCCATCTAGCTAGGGTGATTTTCTTGCCATCTACCTCCATGTCTAATAACTGATTCTCTGGCCAATCCAAACTCATTGGCGCATCTGTGATTAAAACCCAGTTCATGATATTACCTGACATGATTAAAAGAATACAGTCTTATAAGGATATTTAATCTGATACATATCTCTTACTTTATGCAAGATGATGGTTCTTAATTCTTCGATGTTTTGTTTTTCGATAGCAGAAACAAATACACAATTGTTATTGGTGACATTGATCCATCTTTCCTTTAAGTCTCTTTCGATATCTTGTTTCACTTCGTCAGACACCCACTCGTCAAAATATTTTTCACGGTATAAATCCATCTTATTAAAAATGGTCACCACTGGTTTATCAAACGCTTTTAATTCTTGTAAGGTTTTATTCACCACATCAATTTGATCTTCATATTTATCATGAGAGATGTCCACCACATGTAACAATACATCTGCTTCTCGCACTTCATCTAAGGTGCTTTTAAAACTTTCTACTAAATGGTGCGGTAACTTACGGATGAATCCTACTGTATCGCTTAATAAAAATGGCGTATTCTCGAAAACTACTTTTCTGGTAGTTGTATCTAAAGTTGCGAATAATTTATTTTCTGCAAACACCTCACTCTTACTAATTAAGTTCATGATCGTGCTCTTGCCCACATTCGTGTAACCCACTAGTGCTACGCGTATGAACTCGCCTCTATCCTTACGTTGTGTGAATGCTTGTTTATCTATTTCTTGTAGACGCTTACGTAATAATGAGATTTTATCTTTTACAATACGTCGGTCTGTTTCAATTTCAGTTTCACCCGGACCTCTAGAACCAATCCCCGCTCCTTGTCTTTCCAAATGCGACCACATCCCTTTTAATCTCGGTAAAATGTATTGGTATTGCGCCAACTCCACCTGCACTTTTGCCTGTGCGGTTCTTGCACGACGTGCAAAAATATCTAAGATCAAATCGCTTCGGTCAATCACTCTGCACTTTACTTCCTTTTCAATATTTTGTATTTGAGAGCCGGTTAATTCATCATCAAATATCACCACATCAATATCCTTAGCTGCCACATATTGTCTAATCTCATCTAGCTTACCCTTACCCACAAATGTTTTACTATCGGGGTGTTGTAATCTTTGTTTGAAAATTTTAATCGCCATCGCACCGGCAGTCTCAGCTAAAAAAGCCAACTCTGCTAAATATTCATCCACCTGTTCCTCGGTATGCTCTTTTTGAATCACGCCAACTAACACCGCCTTCTCTTCTTCCTTTATTATTTGCTTTTTCTCTATCAAAATGAATCTTAATTTTTACAAAGATAACTCAATACCCTTCTAGAATAAAAAAACCCTCCTTTAATCTAAAGGAGGGCTATAAATAGTTTTGGAGCTGTTATAATCCGCTGATGCTTAAACCAACAGATAATCTATTAAACGAAGGACCATATCCGTCACGAATCACTGGCGTCACAGAGTAACCCACATTCAATGAAAGAATGCCGTATCCTGCTCTTGCAGTCAAAGTCACGTCGTTGCTTGTGAAGAATCTTTTATTACTAATTTTTTGAACATAAGTTTTACCGTAGAAAGATGTGCCATTTACTGTTTGGTAATCCTTCATTTTAGTGTATCCCTTAAACAACAAACCAACTTTAATACCTGCAGCCAATTTCCAAGACTTAGCAGGATTCGCTGGATTAGAATAGTATCTGATTTCAGCAGGCACTTGCAAGTACACTGTAGCCACCTTTTGTTTGTCATAACGATTTGCTAAGGAATCCAATTGTTTGAATCGGATACTGTTGCCAACCTGAGATAAATCAACAATAGTGCGTTTGTCAATGTATTGATTGTTTGTACCAAAGCCCACACCATATGCAAGGCTAAATTTATTATTTGTTCTGAAAGGCTTGTCCAACATAAAATAAATGTTGAAATGACGACCCATTCCAGATGTCTTTACACTATCTGGTGCACCAACCCAACTATCTGAACCAAATTGAATCATTAAATGATCGGCAGGACGACTAGATAAATCGACCATCTTCTTTTCTGTAGCAGTTGTTTGCGCTTGCGCTAAACCACTGAATAACAAAATAGTAAGGAGGGATAATATTACTTTCTTCATTCGGCAAAAATAATCGAAAAAACGGGTAGAACACTTTAAAAAAGGTTAAAATATTAGGTGATTATGGAGGGAAACATACTCAATTTTACTATTTTTGCAGCCTGTCATCGAAAGATGCGGGCCTATAGCTCAGTTGGTTAGAGCACCTGACTCATAATCAGGGGGTCCCAGGATCATGCCCTGGTGGGCCCACAGCCGAAAGGCAAGATTTTCAAGGGTTTATGCTTTTATAAGCGTAGACCCTTTTTAGTTGAAGTAAATCCCGGCCAAGTTTGGGCCAGGTTTTGTCTTTTTAAAGGGAAAACAAGGGATAATGGAGGTGATATAATGGAATTACTTGGCATAATTAAATGTTGGGTACATTAGAAAACTATTTATGTTCCTTTGCGAGAAAAAGGAACAAACTAGAAGCCACTATGTCACTATATTTTTCAAATAATTTGTTCTTTTACAAAACTGAAAAATACCAAAATGAAAAATCTATTTCTAATCTTGAGTTTTTTGATCATGAAGTCTTCCAATATTAATGGGCAAGCAAAAAGCGATTTGGAAAAACAAATTCAAGAAGCTTTAGCTAATTATAGTGTATTAAAAAATATACCATATGGTGTAGATGCAGAACAAATTATGGATATCTATGTATCTAAAGAATCAAGTAATAATAGTGATAAAAATTTTACAGTTGTATTCTTACATGGTGGTGGATGGTATTTAAGTGATAAACAAGATGTACAGAGATATATTCAGCCCTATTTACTTAAAGGAATGAATGTAATTAATTTAAATTATCGTTTAAAAAGAGGAGTTGCCACAGCATCTGTAGATTTGACAGAAGCATTGAACTTCATTCAAAAGAATAATGGCAAGTATTCACTCAATTTAAAACGTGTTGTACTATCAGGATTTTCTTCTGGTGGACACATTGCAGCACTTGTTGGAGTTTCAGCAAATAACAAAACATATAAGCCAAGTTTAAATAAAACAATTAAAATTATTGGTATTGTTGATTTTTCTGGACCAACAGATCAACTAGATATTGTTGAAAAAAGATTTATTGATTGGAAATTACAAATTAACAAGGAAATAAGCTCTACCGACATTGGCAATGCCATGTTTCCAGATGATGGTTATGCACCCAAAGAGTCAATCATTAAATACGAACCTATAAGCTACTTTGATAAAAATGATCCGCCTTTCTTCTTATGGCATGGCGGAAATGATGATCAGGTATTTCCTAGTACTTTCGAAAATTTTATTAAGCTATTAAATCAAAATCGAACCAAAAATGAAATAATGTTTAATCAAAACGCAGGACACTCACCTAAATCAGGAGAATTAAAAGAAGCGTACGATCAAATATTCATATTTCTTGATAAGCTATAAATAAATACCACTTCAGTTTATTTATATAATAACTGAGAAGATGTTAAATTTTAATAGATAACTCTAATTTTCCACCTAATCCTAATTCAACAATTTTTTGAAGATTAGATAATCGTACTTCTTTAATATCATTTTCTAGTTTAGATATGTAAGATCTGGTAGTGCCAACTCTTTCAGCTAATTCTTCTTGGGTTAACCCCGCTCCTAATCTTGCTTCTTGAAGCAAAGCGCCCAATTTAAAATCATGGTAGCCTGCTTCTAATTTATCTCTCTTAGAAGTTCCCTTAACTCCGTAATTCTTTTCCTTAAATTGTTCCAAGGTAAAAGTGTTATTTCTCGTTTTCATAGTCTTGTTTAATTTTCAACGCCTTTTCAATTTCTTGCTTAGGTGTTTTTTGAGTTTTCTTTTGAAACCCATTAGTTATTATAATTAGTTTTCCTTGATCAAAAAAACAGAATATTCTAAAAATATCATTCCCTAATTGAATTCTGATTTCATACAAGCCATCTGTCCCCTCCAAATGCTTCAGAAAATGTTCTGAAACTCTTTCTAATTCTTCAATTAGTGTAAACGTCCAGATTATTTTATCCTTAACCTTATCCTTTTGTGCAGAGAAAAACTCTTGGAAGTACTCTTTGTAAAATACTATTGTCCTTATTTTTTTACTTTCTGACACATTACAAAGTTAAGCATTAATGTTGCACTAAAGTGAAACATTAAAATAAATTTTCTCTGCCACATTCTCTGCCAGGTTTTCACGAAAAACGGGTTAAAAGAGGTAAAATATGAGAAATATTAATCTATTTCAATCTTGTATCCTAATGATTATCAATAAAAGAAAAGGAATAGAATTCCACCAGAAACCCTCTTAATCAGGTTGTCCCAGGATCATGCCCTAGTGGGCCCACAGCCGAAAGGCATCATTTTCAAAGGTTTATTCTGTTAAAGGCGTAGACCCTTTTTGTTTGGGGTAATTATCGGCCAAGTTTGGGCCAGGTTTTGTGTTTTTTGAGTGAAAACTGGTGTGAATGGAGCTGAAGCGCAGGAATTGAGAACATTAGCTTATTTTCAACTATAATATTAAAATATGGAAGTACACCACCCGCATCATCCAACACATAAAAAGAAATGGTCTGAATATATTTTAGAGTTTGTTATGTTATTTGCAGCAGTTACATTAGGATTTCTCGCAGAAAATTTAAGAGAACATCAGATCATGAACCATCGGGTAGAGCAAAATAAGATTGCTATATTAAAAGATTTACAAGCAGATTCAGCTGATATTTCTGCAGTAATTGCGGTAGAAGACAGCTGTATCAAAAGATTTAATAGAATTAACAACTACCTGTATCTCGCAAAAACAAATAAAATCAACCAAGCACAATTAATTGATTCAATAATAAATACCCAGCAATTTATTGCTTATTCTACAACCCTTTACGTGAATAATAGTTCATTTAAAAATATGCAGTCAAGTGGCTTATTAAGCTATGTAGATGAAGGGGAGTTGAAAGATGCTTTGGCAAATTATTATGAGGTAGATTTTAAAGCTATAGAAGCAGCTAATGAGTTTTTTGATCAAGTGGGTATAGTATTTAATAATTATTTCCCGATTGGACTTGGCAAATTAATTAGAGATTATACAAAATTTTCAAGTGAGTATGAGATTAACAATGGTGATAATTATCAAAACTTCATGTTGAGCTTGAACAAAACGAAAAAAGACATAAGTTCAGATGAATTTATTTATGAAGTACAAAAATATTATAACTATTTATTTGTTTATCGTACTAGTTTATTGATTGCAAAAAAGAACAATGAAAAACTATTGAAACTATTAAGATCAGAAATGCATTAATACTTTAAAATATTAATTACGCCAACATATACTTGAGTTTGGTTTTGAGAAAAGAGAGGGAAAAGATTTGAAAAAGAAACTTCAAATTCTTGAACTAATATTTAACATTTTATCAAGCATATAGATCTATAATTTTACGATAAAAGCCATTGTCGCAGCTGTTTGATTATTACTTCCATCTGTATATCTAAAAATGGGATCTTTCGATCGATACTTTTTTAACTCTGATCGAAACATTACTTTTGGTGCAATTTGATAATCGTAATTGATGGAAGCACCAAGTGTTTGATAGCCATTTGTGGTTGAAGTAGCAATGATTACCTGATCCTTGTCGTTATAATATTCTATTCTTCCTGCAATTTTACTTTTATCACTCAAATTAATTTTAGAAATAACTACTGGTGTATACCAAACTTGAGTTTTTGTACCTACTCCTTTTTGAGTACCAATATCAAAACCAAAAATGAAAGACAGTTTAGGAGTTGCTTCGTAGATTCCATATAGATTATGAAATGTTCTTAGCTTATTAAGATCGCCCAATTTTATATTACCTATAAAATTACTATAATTTAATGTTAGGGCATTGCCGGCCTTGTAAGTGATTTGCGCACCAACACTTGGTTTTTGAATTAATTGCAATAATTCAATTTTCTGCCATCCATTTAAAATATGAAATGCAAAGTATAGAACTTGTTTTTTATTATTGTAACTGAATTTTAAACCAGTTTCATAGTAAGGAGAGTTCTCCGCTAAAATACTTCTAGTTAAATTCCAACAATCACTACCAATAGCACTTTCAAAACCAATATGCGAAGGCATTACACCTGCATCAATCCAGAAATTGTGATCTTTGAATGGCTTATAGCCTACATTGGCCTCCAATAGTGGCTTTGCCCAATTTGGTTCGGCACTTAAATTGTACATGGCATAATTACCAGTCATCAATGCCAAATTAGACCTTAGTTGTTTGTTTTGAAAACTTGCTTTAACAAAAGCTAGGTTAATATTTAACTGGTTGTGCTTTTTATAGTTGTAGTTAAAGTCTGGTTTTTCATTGTTGAAAGGATTAGAAAAGTCATAGCTATAATAGGTTTCAAGATAACCACTTAAATTTATTTGACTCCTCCTATCTTCTTGAGCATAACAATAATTTGAAATAATAAACAAGAGGATTGTTATTGGAATTCTATATAGATCTTTTGTTATTGTCATAATTTCAATTTATGTCTAACTATTTGTTTTTCCCATTCTGATATTGGTGAAAACAAGAGCAATTTACAGAAGCAAAATCAAAATTAGTTTAATTATAACATTACAGTAAGGTTATAACACACAAAAAAGGCCCCTATCGCTAGGAGCCTCCTCTGTATTTTTCCAAACTTAAAAGTGCATTTTCGACTGAATTTTAGTTTTTAACGACCTTGCCAAATCCTATAAAGTGTACAATTTTCCCATTCTCGAATCTAAATGCGTCTACCCATTGTACTTTTTGAGTTTTTCCGTCGGGAGTGACTAAATCAGCTTCATCCCATACATCTACCCACTGGTGGCCGTTTTCTCCAACAACTGGTAAAATAGCAGCTATTTGATAGTTTTTAAATGTAAGTCCTGTGAAGCTCTTTTCTATAAATGCAACAATGTCAGCTTTGCCTTTTAATGTAGTTCCGTCCTCGTTATTAAAAAGTGCAGTGTCAGAGATCATGTCTGCTGCTGCTTTAAAGTCCTTATCAAACAAAACCTTGTGAAACTGCTCGGCTAACAATACATTTTTTGAATCACCTACCTTGAAATTGTCGGTATAAGTTGGCTTATAGATGTGCTCAACTTTATCGGATGGTAGTTCTGCAACTTCAGTTGTCTTTTTTTCAGAACTTGTACAAGCAGCAAATGAAGCTGCCACTAGTAAACCTAGGTAAACTTTTTTCATAAATTGGGTTTTTAATTTGAACCATGAATTTATCTAGTAACCATTAGCTAATGACTCAAAAAGGAAGAAATGTTGTACCGGAATCGCGGAAAGGAACAAAGAAACAAGGCTATTTTACAATTTGAGGATGTAAATGCAGTTAATTACGTACACTAAAACAATAAAAATGAAACAAGTACTTTTCTCTGCTTTGATTGCAACCAGCTTATTGGCATGTCAATCTGCACCAAAACCGGCATTTGATGTAGCATCAGCAAAAAAAGAAATTGCTGAAGCAAATTTGGCCTTTGAGACAGCTGTAAGCAAATCTGATTCAAACGGAATAGCTAGCCTTTATACAACAGATTCAAAATGGATGAATCCCAATGCACCTGCTGTAGAAGGTAGAGCTGCTTTGGTAAGCAGTATCTCACAAGTTCTAAATGCAGGAATTGGTTCTGCAAAGTTAAATACTACAGAAGTTTGGGGGGATGAAAACTATGTGACTGAGGAAGGAAATTATAAGCTATTTGCTAAAGATGGTTCAGAAATTGACAAAGGCAAATATATTGTTCTATGGAAAAGAGTGGATGGAAAATTGATGTTCCATAGAGATATTTTTAATTCAGATTTACCTTTAGCGACTAAGTAAATTATAAAAACATTTTTAAAGGGTCTACGATTATACAACGTAGGCCCTTTTTTAATGAATGGCTTTTACATACATGATCATATACTAAATATTAACTATACAACATGGAAGTACATCACCACTCGCACAAACCAAAAAAATGGAAAGAATATATAACTGAATTTTTGATGTTATTCCTAGCTGTAAGCATGGGTTTTATTGCAGAAAATATCAGAGAAAAACATATTGAAAATGAAAGATCCGAAGAGCTAATGCATTCATTTGTGTCAGATATAAAAGAAAATCAGACGCAATTAGACTCTTTGATCACAAATAATTCAAGGATTGCAAAATATTTTGACTCACTCTCATTTGATCATGGATTTATAAAAAAACAAATAGATTTAAAAGCACTAGCTGAAACCATAGATCTTTGGGTATATCGATTTATTAATAAAAGGACCATTTTTGAACAAATGAAAAATACAGGTGCATTGAGGTATATTCAGGACAAAGAAATATTAAATGCAGTATTAAGGTATGAAGAAAATGCAAGTTTAGCCGAAACCAGGTCGTTAATGGAAGTAGACCAATATAACAATGAATTTAGGCCTGCCATTGCCAATATTTTCCCTATATCTTTTTCTAAATATATAAGCGAATCCGAATTAAAAAGTATGACTAAAATGGATACAATAGTCCATCCAGGCAGGTACGAGAATTATGGAAATTTTATTACGCAAATTAAAAATGAATTAGAGAATACTAAGCTTACAAATGAAGAAATGAAAACCTTAGCTAAAGCTTGGCATTTTAGACAAGAGAGGATTTCAGTAGGTTTGCGTTATCAAATTAAATTAAAAGAACAAGGATCAGAATTGCTTGATTTAATTGAGCTAAAGTACAATCATTAAAATAATTTATTTGACAAGTGGTACTTAAAAGAAGTACAACGCAAGTGAATAGTCCTAACTTCGCAATCTAATAAGCGTATGTAGGATTAAAATAATCGAATGAATAAATTTTTAATAGTTGGTCTCCTGCTCTTAACTGCCAATACATCTTTGCAGGCACAGGGGAAAATTAGTGGTAAAGTAAGCAATACAACTCAAGCACTTGAATTTGCATCAGTTAGTCTTGTAAATAAGCAGGATACTAGTAAATTAGTCTATTTTGAAGCTACAGATAGTTTAGGCAAGTTCTACTTTAAAGCCTTAAGTCTTGGAGCTTATATTTTAAAAATTAAGCTTGTCGGTTACCTGCCCGTCGCTAAAGACATTGAATTAACTGTCGCAAAAAACGAATATGCATTAAACGATATCATATTGACACAGGATGCCAGTCAATTAACAAACGTGGTTGTGAGTGCGCAGAGGAAAATGATTGAAAAAACAAGCGAAGGTTTTGTATTTAATACGGCCAATAATTTGACACAACTAGGTGGAACTGCTACAGATCTATTAAGAACAACACCAACGGTTGCTGTTGACAATGATGGTGCAATCACCTTAAGGGGCAAGACACCATTGATACTAATTAATGGAAGAAACTCTGCCTTGTCCAATACCAATCAAATCCCTGCAAGTAGTGTGGATCGAATTGAAATCATTACCAACGCCTCGTCTAAATACGATGCGAATGCAGAAAGCGGTATCATCAATATAAAACTTAAAAAAAATAAACAGTCAGGTACCAATGGGGCACTTGCTATTGGCACTGGTATTGGCGCTAAAGGTAGAGTGAATAGCTCTGTTATCGTAAATAATAAAGTGGGCAAATGGAATATCGGACTGGGTTATGATAATAGATTTGCTGGAAGAACTAGAAAGATTGAAAGCAATCGAACCAATTATAATTTATTGGATACCTATTTTATTAGCCAAAATAGAAATGATAAAAGAGTTGAAAAACTGCAAAATCTCAAGCTAAATCTTGACTATACACCTAATGAATATAATATTTTGTCTTTTGAGGCAATTGGTAATATGGAAGGTCAAGACAACAATGAAGATCTAGTAAGTAAGTTATTGAATAAGAGCAATCATTTCGTAAGTAGCAATGATAGACATTCCTTTGAATACGAACGCGTAAAAGAAGGCGAGTTTGCTTTAAACTATGCAAGAACTTACAAGAATACTTCTAAATCTTTCAATGCAGGCCTAAGCTCCTCTATTGAAAAAGGACGTCAAAATACAGACATCTTTACCACTGCATTGGATTTAAATGGCAACTCAATTGGACCATCTCTAGCTCAACTTACGCATAACTACGAAGATGGTATTATTACCAATGCAAATTTGGATTATAGTATCCCCACTTCCGAAATGGGGGTATTTGAAGCGGGTTATAAAGGGCTTTTTAGAACTATTAAAACAGATTTCTTAACTGCCGATAAAATCAATGACGTCTATGTAACAAATAATGCATCAAGTACTATTTTTAATTTTAAGGAGCAGGTACAAGCACTTTATATTCAATACCACAATACTAACAACCTAAAAGGCAAAATGTCTAGCTGGAACTATGCAACTGGATTAAGGGCAGAACAGGTTGCAAATAATGGCGCAACGAATTCAAAAAGCACGGAATTTTCTAATAGCTATATTAAGTTATTCCCAACTGCACAAGTAACCTTTAATTTGAATCAGCAAAAAAGCATCAAATTAAGTTACGGCAAGAGGATAAACAGACCTGGACTCGGTCAATTAAATCCTTTTGTGGATATCACTGATGTATTGAGTCCACATAGTGGAAATCCTAATTTAAAGCCAGAATTCATTGACGCCTACGAATTGGCTTTTAACAATGGTGACAATAAGTTCAATATAAGCACTAGCTTGTTTTTTAGACATTCAATCAACACCATTCGACCATTTTATATCCAACAACAAAATGGCGCTATCTTAAACTTACCAATGAATATTGGCAATACAGATAATTATGGAATCGAAACGATGGTCAATGGCAAACCGACCCATGTTTATGATTTTAATTTCAGTGCTACTGTTTTTCAGCAAAATATCAACGGATCTAATCTCATGCTTGATGCAGTTAGAAACGGCATTAACTGGAACGGAAAGCTAATCAATAACTTCAATTTAAACGCTTCTAGTAAATTACAGATAATGGCAAATTATATCTCTCCAAAAACAACACCTCAGGGAGAAACCTTTTCTATGTATAATGTGGATCTAGGATTGCAAAAGAAATTAGGCA
Organism: Sediminibacterium sp.; assembly: GCA_030158665.1. GTDB lineage: Bacteria > Bacteroidota > Bacteroidia > Chitinophagales > Chitinophagaceae > Sediminibacterium. Next base: position 12,479 of record JAOASM010000007.1, read on the forward strand.
AGAGTAATTTTAAATTAAATTTTATAATTGTAGATGCTTTCAACACCCTTAAAAGCGGATACAACACACAGACTTCCACCTTTGCTGTATATCGTTCTCAAAAGTCTGATACCAGGGCATTCATGGTAACACTAGCATACTCTTTCAAATCTGTCTTAAAAGATAAAATGCTAGAAAATAAATTCAACGCCGAGTATTAAACACATCAGCTAGTTAAGTGCTATATGAAAAAATGCTATTTAGGGTTGATAGAGGGGCCGCTGCTAATTAAACAAACTAACTAGTTTATCTGAAACTCGATGACTGATATTAGTGGTAATCGTAAATTCAAAACTATGTGGCCTTAAGCTAGATAAAGCCATATTGGATTGATAAATATCATAGCTCAACCCGAATTTATATTTTCTATACATCAACCCAACATAGGGTATGGTGGCATCTTTTGTTCTGTAGAAGCAACCCAAATATAGTCGATCTGTATTTTCTTTTTGCAGGTGCATTGGGACACTAAAAACCGCACCCATATAAAGGAATTCAGTTTCAAATCTATTTTGATAATCTGCATGAAACGCAATTGTATTATCCTCCCATATTCTTTTTTCAAAATTAATTTGTGCCAAAGTTTGATAAGATTGGTCAAATTTTTCGAGCGCTTGCTGTGTTGTACTTCGATTGATATAAAATAAACTTCCACCCAATTGAAAAAATGTTTGTTCATTTGATAAAGTATAGAGCAAGCCTACATTAGAAGAAAATTTACTTGGATACGCATTAACTGCTTCTAAACTAGTCGCATTGAATAGCCTACCTGAATTAAATTGATCTCCAAACGTAAGCTTTGAAGCATCGATTGTTCTAGTAATGATGGTTGAACTTATCCCCAAAGCAATATGACTTGTTTTAGCCTCGTCTAAAAAAAGACGGTTAGCAAGACTAAGCGTGATTGCATTGGTTTGTAAGACGCCATCTAATACCTGTTCTGAAACCGCTTGAATACCTATGCCAAAAATATTATTTCGATCATAACTGTTTTTTCGTAAAAGCGCTACATCTGCTGCTAGACCAATTGTTCTGTAGGCATTCCCCACTCCTTCAAACTGTGTTCTAAAGATAGTTTGCACTTTATTATTGATCCCGAATCCTGAATTAGCAGGGTTAAAAAAATTATTTAAATTAAAGTTTTGAGATGAGTAAGGTGTTTGTGCTTGCAAGCCTTGCGCAAAACACAGCAGCAAAGATCCAATGATTATTTTTAGAAGTTGATTCATTTATCTTAATAAAAGGAAGGACCCTGTTTTGGTTATATGTTCATCCTTATAGGTAACATAATCAATTAAATAGGTATAAGCATCCACCTCCTGATCAATGCCATTGTATTTGCCATCCCAACTATCATTTAAATTATTTGTTTGGAATACAATTTTACCAAATCGATTGAATATCCTAAAGTAATTAAATATCTTGAGGCCTGCTCCATATTCGATTTTCAACAGGTCATTTAGGTTATCTCTGTTAGGCGTGAATGCCTTAGGGATAGTGACTACAATCGCATTAGAAACGTCAACATAATATACATCCTTTATAAAACATTCGGTAACCGGATCTGTCCTGATTAATGTATACTCAATTGAACTATTCGCTCTAAACATTGGATTAGGAATGAATGGGTTGGATAGATTAAAAGAAGGTTCCCATTTATAATCAATATATCCCGAATCTGTTTTCTTAGCATGAATTACGGTGTCCTGATCTGCTAGTACAAAAAAGGTGAACTTAGATGCAGGCAATGGCGCAATTATGTTCACAGAATCACCCTTTAATTGATACTCATATTTTGGACAATAATCATTCTTGACGAATAATTTTATGAGGTAGCTCCCTGCTTTGTCATAGCTATGGGTAACTGGTTGCGCCTGGTTAAATGTTTTAGTATCCCCAAAGTCCCATGTAAAATGGACATTATTCTGGTCTCTTGCATTGGTTCGTATAGCTAAATTTCCTTTGATACAGCTATAAGGGTTATAGCTCAATGTATATACAGGTATATGCAATGCTTTAATTAAAATTGGATCCGACTTCAATGAATTACAATAACCATCATGTACAACTAATTTAAATATTCCGTTTTGTGAAGTAGCCAATGTATCTACCAAGTTAGTCGTTTGGGCAATAACGTCATTTAAATACCAAAAGTGGTTCAACCCTCCATTACCTACTAAAGTAATTGGGTCTCCATTACAAACAACGGTATCCTTTGCTTTCAAAATGGCTACCGGGATATCTCGCACATTAAGATTGATTAGATCATTGTAAACATATTCGCACATTTTAGGATCAATAAGCTTTAAGGAGACATTGATATTGTCTGCCATTACACCGTTCAAGACCTGGCCTGTAAAATTTGCCGAGCCGGGTTTATCTACCGACCAGATCTGCTTATATGGCGGCAATCCTCCAGTAATTGCTGTATTCACATGCAGGGTGTCAAACTTACATACAAAGTTTTTAGTAAGCAAGGTGGCAACATTTGAGGGTGGAGGTATGATTGAAATACTTTGAACCGTATCATTTAAACAGGTACCCCCACTATAGGCGACTAACTTAATTGTAAAATTGGTTGTATTTGGAAAATTATATTTTGTATAAACATGCTTATAGCTTTTTCCAATTGTGGGATTTTCATCTATTGTAGTATCTAAAAGGTCTCTGCCAAAGTCCCAGTAGATGACAATTTTCCCAACTGTTCCTATGTCTACTACTGAATTATTTACAATGACCACTTCCTTATTGCTACATAAAGCAGTATCACTCTGAACGCTAAATTTTGACTTGGGGATCGATCCATTAACTGTAAATAAACTTGTATCTGCTCCTATACATCCTGCGGCACTCGTAATCTCCAATGCTACGTTATAGTTGCCTGGCAGTAGATATCGATGTTTTGGGTTAGCGATATTAGCTGTATTAGGGTAGGCCGAATTAGCCAGATCTCCAAAATTCCATTGATACATAAAACCAGTTGTATGATCGGCTATTTTGGTGGTATCCGTAAATTGAGCAAATTCATCTTCTAAACATATTTCTGGCATTATAAATCCAACCTCTGGATTGGGATGGCTAATGAGTGCTTTCTGTAATGAATTCTGACACCCATTTTGAGTGATGGTAGTAAGTTGAACAAGGTATTTTTTTGCCTCATTATAGCTGTGCTTCACTGTAGTATTAGTTAGTAGCGTATCTATATTGGACTGATCTCCGAAATCCCATATCCATTTATTGAAAATAGCAACTCCTTTAGTTTTTGACTTATCCGTAAATACAATCTCTTTATTTTGACATGTGATGGATGAAAAATCAAAATCAACTTCTGGTAAATCATCTAAACGAATGGTTTCAGCTATCGTATCACTGATACAGCCTATCTCTGTAATTAAAAAATAATTCACGAGATAGGATTTTGCAGTATCATATTTGAATTTAAACTCCGATGGAAAATCTTTATAAATACCATTCCCTAAATCCCATTTATAATTGGTAATTTTTTTATCATTTGCATTGACAATAGATGCATCTTTGAAACTAACAGAATCAGAAACACAATGACTTGTTATGATTTGATTAAGTGCCTTAGGTGGCTCTAATACTTCTAAGTCAAAACTTATTTCTTGTTCGCCACTACATCCATCTCCAATGGGATTGTTAACAATCACCTCTATCGTATAGGTACCTGCAGTTTGATAGGTCAACTCTTGGTTTAATTTAAAAGTGTAAATACGTTTCCCATTTACCATTGCCGAGTCTATTGGTCGGGGAGATAAATCATCTACTTGGTTGTAGGCAGGTATTTTCCATTTTAAAATATTCGGTATGTAGGGTAAAGTGATGGAGGCGATAAATGGAGCACCCTTACAGGTGACTGCGTTGGCATCTACTGATGTATACTTATTTGTAATCAACAATTTTTGGAATAAATCTTTCACATTGGTTCCTGCACTATAACTATAGGATTCCACTTGACCAAAACCATAACAAAATGCATTAAAGCCACTGTCCGAAGTTAAGCGTAAACTTAAAAATGCCGTACTGCCTACATTGAATTTTTCTTGCAAATAAGAGTAGTTTGTATTTGTGATTTTTACAAATGAGGTAGTAGGCTTTTGACCATTTATTTTAAAACTTGCAATACCCTCATCTCTTATGATCACATTTACATTTTGATCGGTAATCGAATTTTTAGGTGTTAAAAAAACAGTGACATCATTGATATTTTGTTCCGCCGGATTTAATATAACCATGTCAGGATCCCCTACGCCGATATCAGCAGTTTGTGTAAGTGCATATTGCGCCACAGCAATAGGTTGATTAGATTTAATAGCAAATGCTGCCTGATTGGTATAGCTAAAGTCTTTAAATTCATTGGCATTGAGCGGAACTTCCTGTCCATTCACAATCACCTTAGTGCCATCCTCTTTACTTAAAATACGGATAATGAATTTATTTTTCCCTCGAAAGGGTGTGATATAATAATTTAAGCCCCAAGAATTTATTGGATAACATTGTTGATACAAAGGATCCACCGACCCGTTAGCGCCAATAGAAAGACTACTACTACCACTAAAGACCGCGATTTTTTTACAAACACTACCGTCAATAGATACGGATTCAATGGACGTGCCTGTTAAATCTAGTGGATCTTGAAATGAATAAATTGTTCCTGCTTTTGGCAATTCAACATCATAACTACCTCCTGACATTTGACCGTTCTTTCTTAATTGAATCCTGATCACTGTGTTGTCTTCTACTGCTATCACACTAAATTGAGCACGTCGATACTCGTTGGCCTCTGCTCCCGAAGCTGGCTGTGCAGATTGAGTATAAGAAATAACTTGATACCTTCTTTCTAAAACGGAAGTAGGTAAAATGATAGAGGCTGCAGATCGAGCACTCGCATACATATGGGCATAAACAACGATACCCGGCTTACCTTCATCTACTACTACTTGAATGCCTTTATTTAAAACAACCTTTTTATTTGCTGTTGGATCATCCGTTGCAGACTCGGCGCCACTTATATAAGTAGTTGTTCTGGGTAAAACAAATTCCTGAGGAGTGAAAGCGATAATATTAAATGGCAGTGAATCTCCATTAATCACAATATGGCCACTCGTATTTTTGTCTGAACTTATGTATAATGACAAAGTAGCTAAATTAGTGCCATTGGGTGCATGCGGAGGGAAAACAAGCCAGAAAGCTTTACCCTTATTTGAAAAATCTTGCGCGGTAACGACTGTCGCGTTTAAAAAACAGCATAATAAAGTAAATAGTAAAAAACGCAAATTTGACATACTACAATACACTTATGGGGAAAAGTTACTTTTGAAAATAACCAAAATTTTACCCACATGGACACTTTTAGTGACTTATTCTTTAAAAAACGGCTCTAGGTTAATTTTTAAGGGCTATTGCGATTAGAGCTACTGGTAGTAACTGTATGTATATACTATTTTATATATATTTAGTTCGTTTTACTTTGATCAACCTATTCAATCAGGCGATGGTATTTCTCTGATGTAGCACCATTCTGATAATTGGTGATATGGGCTTTTACAAAAACAAATTAAGCATTAAAAAAAACATAGCCTGAATAAGCAATAAACTTGTAGCAAATGTATTCACACGCATTTTTTTAAGATACATTTTAATGCATAGCAAAATGGCACTGATAATAAACCAGCAACCATAATTAAATAAAGGGATATAGCCTCTATCCCACGACCAAAAATGTAATTTAACCGCTACAGGTTCTAATATAAAATCAAAGCAGGTCGCAATAGCTGCGCCACCTAATACCACAATAAAGGTTGAAGTAGCACCTGCTATGTTGACATTCAACTTCCTTTCAATTAGATCAACACATTGAGTCAATAAAGATCCCGAACAAAATACAATCACAAACCAATTTAATCCTATTAAGAATGGGACACCGAATATCTTTGGACCTAATACTAGACCATATTGATAATCGCCAAAAAGTAGTCCAGTATTGACGCCGATTATTTCTGTGGCCATACCAATTACAAAAGCAATTAAGAAAAACAAGATATAGTCTTTACTTAATTTAATCTGGGTTTTTGCAAGTAATATAAACATAGTCAATAAAACAAGTGGTGTGCTATTGACAAACCAGTCTTTATAGGGCGTAAATAAAATACCTAGCACACCAGTAATATGAAATAGTAAGGCTAGATAAAGTGGGCTATATTTTTTTATATAAGGCATTGTGCTATTAAGAATGGTCTTTGTATTTATCTTGAATTAAATTGGATACGATTGCAGCACTTGATAAACAAAGCGGTATGCCACCCCCAGGATGTACACTTCCTCCAACAAAGTAAAGGCCACTAATTGTCTTGCTGTAATTAGGATGTCGCATAAACGCTGCCATTTTGCTATTAGAACTAGTGCCGTAAAGTGAACCCATATAAGAAGCTGTCTTTGATTCAATGGTCACAGGTGTTAACACTTCTGAAACTTCTATATAAGATTCAATTGTATCGCCTAATATTTTGTTCAATTTTTTAATAATGGCTTCTTTATAAAACTGCTCTAAAACGGTCCAATCTTGACCTGTATTTGCTGGAACGTTCACCATCACAAACCAGTTTTCTTTTCCTAAAGGAGCATGTTTGCCTGGCTCTAATTTATTGGTGATATTCACATACACTGTTGGATCATTGAATGGATTTCCTGTAGTAAAGATGGCATCAAATTCAGCTTTATAATCTGCACTAAAAAAGATATTGTGTAAGTCTAATGAAGGAAAAGTCTTACTCATACCCCAATAAAAAATGAAAGCACTGCTACTTCTTTCTTGTTTTTTTACTTTCGCTGCCTTATTTGAATCCTTCAATAAGTTGTTATAAGTAAAGTATACATCCATATTGCTTACTACAATCGCTGCATTTTGTTGTTTGTTTTCAAACATTACACCTTTCACTTGGTTGTCTTCTGTAATGATTTGTTGAACTGCTTGTCCAAAAGTAAATTGAACACCTAATTTTAATGCTAAACGATACAGCGCATTGGTAATGCTGATCATGCCCCCTTTAGGATAAAATGCACCTTCATTATGTTCTAGATGGGAGATTAAAGATAACATGGCAGGTGCCTTGTAAGGATTGCTACCATTGTATGTGGCGAATCTGTTAAATAGCTGTACTAATTTAGGTGACTTAAATGCAGCTTCATTATAATCGTTTAAAGATTGAACGAGATAAGATAGTTTCAGCTTACCAATAGCCTGAATGATGGGTGCAGTAAAAATTGTTTTTAAGGCGTGTAAAGAATGACGTAAAAAAATGAGACCAATATGTTTGTACGCCGCAGATGCATTGTGTAAATATTGATACAAATTTTTAGTGGGCTCATTCGTCTTCTCTTGCAACTCAGCTGCAAAAGCCTCTTTGTTGGTGTATGCTTTAATGCAAACTCCATCATCATAAAAATAATGACATGCCACATCGAGTTTTTCATACTCAAAATAAGGAGCGATAGGTTCATTTGCTAAAGCAAACAACTCTTCTATTAAATAAGGGCAAGTAAATAAACTTGGGCCAGCATCGAATCTGTATCCCTTGATTTCAAAATGACTCAATTTTCCTCCTGGGTAATCGTTTTTTTCAAAAACCTGTACAGTATACCCAAGCAGGTTGAGCCTGATGGCAGTTGCCATGCCACCCACGCCAGCGCCAATAATGATTGCTTTTTTAGAAGACACTTAGGCGTTATATTTCAGAGGGATTAATTTGATAATACCCAGCTTGTCAAATAGCTTGATAATTGGATACACTGGATCAATTTCCCACCATTTAGCTGCAAAATTAGGTCTTGCACCAGCATGGTGATGATTGTTTTGAAACAATTCTCCCAACATAAGGAAATCTACAATCAACGTATTTTTTGAATGGTCTTTTTCACCCGGAAAATTACGGTATCCATATTTATGCCCAGCCCAGTTTACAACGGCTCCTTGTATAGGACCAATTAAAAAGTGGATAGGTAATAATAAATACATCCACCATGAAGTGGCAAAGAAAACATAAAACAAAATATACAATCCCGCGAATAATAGCCTTACAGCGATATGATCTGCTACTTTGTCAATTTTTTCATAGACAGGAAAGTTTTTATCGAATCGTTTCTCCACTTCTAATGTCCCATGTAAAACGCCATGATACACTCTTTTCGTATGCATCATCATCGTAAAGACCTCTTTGAAGAAATGAGGTGTATGCGGATCCTTCTCTGTATCACTATAGGCATGGTGCATGCGATGTAAAATAGCATATGCACGTGCATTCAAATAAGAAGTGCCTTGTGTGACCCAGGTGAAAATATAAAAGTACTTCTCCCAGAATGGGTTCATACTAAACATTTTGTGGGCCGCGTAACGATGTAGGTAGAAAGTTTGTCCAAATAAAGAAAGATACCAATGCAGTAACAAGAAAATCAAAACAGCCATTGTAAAAATTTAGGTATAAAACTAGTCTACTTAGTTTATATTCTAAGAATATGTTTAATAAAATGGGCGTTTATTATTGTTCTGCTAATTATTTTGATAACTACTACCATTATTATAAATAACTTCTCCCCCAAGAAGCCTTATAATAAGGTAGTAGTAATATCATTTAAACAATTATATTTTTATTTAATACGTTTGTAATTGCTTCTACAAGATTAGCTGTTATGTGAGAATTAACAACAGTACAAAATAGTACAAATAGAGTTTTATCTATTTTATCCTACATTTAGCTTAATATTGTTTTGAGAGTATTGCTATGCCAAAATCTGTTCAAATAAGTGAAGAAGAGCGTGCGTTTTTACGAACATCTATTGAAGAAAAATTTAATGTAAAAATTAATTCTGCAAATGATTGTGCAATACTGTCTGAAATTATATTTAAGGAAGTAAATATTTTAATCAGTTATAATACGCTTCGAAGATTTTTTAAAATTTTACCAAACGCAACCTTCCCTAGTCTTTACACTGTCAACTTGTTGTCTAGACTAATTGGATTTAAAGATTTTATAGCACTTAGGGCTTATCGATTCAGCTTAAATAGAGATTTTATTCATGAAAATTTACATTTATTAGATGTCGCTGACGAAATTGATGAAAATATTCTGAAAGAAGTTTTCCCTTTGCTCAATGAAGCACATTGGGAAAACATTTATCAAATAAGATCTTTAATTGACTTGTTCATTAAAAAAGGCAGGATAGAACTTATCTCTATATTTTTAAAAATTGAAATTGATGAAAATGATTGGGAAACATTGTATAAATATTATGTTGCTTTTCAACCTATTCATGCTGCTGCTAAATTAAACAATAACGCTCTGATTGGTTTTATTAAAGATCATATCAATGAGTCAAAAATAATTCAACAAGTACTTTTACAACTTTACGTGGAAGAAGATTGCTTAGAAGGATATTATGGAGAGTGGATAAATGCTTGTTCTGCTTACCTGTCATCAGATATGGAAATCTTTTCGACCTGTATTAAAATACAATTTTATTTCATTAAAAATGATATTGAGCGTAGTACTATTTTACTAACAAACCTTAATAAACAGATAAAAAAATATACAAACAAAATTCATCCAATTTTATTGGGACGTATTGCGGCATGGAATTTTATTATAAAAAACGAGAAGACGTATTTAGAAAGGTATTTAATCAATAATGCAAACCTTTATGAAAATATTTCAACGCTCACATTTTTTTATAAACTAGTTTACTTATATGGCTCGAAAAAACAATTTATAAAGTTTGATTATATTACACTTTTACAAACTGAAAATTTACTTTATACAAGCATGTCCTTCAATTTGAAGACAGAGTTGTCAATGTATTATTTAATGCTTTGTAGATACTATGTTGAAACGGATTCAAAAGACCTTGCTGTTCAAACAATCCGAAAAATTGATAGACGTTACCAGTTTTCCTGTTCGGCAAACTTCTTTAATAAGGAATATGCTTTACTCTGCAAGAGCATAAGTCAGTAATAATGGTAATTAATTCAGTAAAATAGGTTACTTAATTACCAGCTTTAATAGGGATATTTGCGGATTCCTTATGATAAAAGAAATTCAAATGTTCATTAAAAGCAGCTCGACTCAAGTAATTAAATTATCAATAGTAGTTATCCTTCTATTTATTTTACAATTAAAAATAAATGCGCAAAACAATACAGCTCCAATAAAGCCTGCAACAGTTTATGCTGGGAATATTGGCTACACCAATAACGGCTTTTCAATTATTCCTACGTTCTCATTTAATAGCCCTGCTATTACCACACAAATGAGTTGGAAAAAAGCTAATTTAAGTGTTGAACCTGATATTCGTTTGGCCCCGGATGGCAAGAAGGGAAGCATGTTATTGTGGTTTCGTTATGCAGCTATTCACAAAGGGAGATTCTCACTTAGAACAGGCATACATCCAGCCGTGAATTGGTACCCTAAACAAATTATTGAAAGTGGCAAGTCACTTGAAATTTATCAACTCAGAAGATTTTTAGCTTGGGAATTGGCGCCAAATATCAATGTGAGTAAAAACATAAACACCGGGGTATATTATTTACAAGGCAATGGCCTACAAGACGACGGTCCTCAAACCACCCATTTTGTAAATTTATATTTGAGTGTCGCTAACATTCCTTTGGGTGATCAACTTAAATTGAATTTAACGCCAGCAGTCTATTATTTATACTTAGATAAAAAAGAGGGCACCTACTTTACAGCCAATGGAACCCTTAGTCATAAGAAGTCACCCTTTAGCCTTCAATCAACCATCAACCAAACCTTAAAGACAAAAATCACTGGCGGCAAAGATTTCCTTTGGAACATGGCTTTGATCTATAAGATTAAATAAGATTTTGACGTTCAATTATCGACAATGTCGTGCTAGAATTTTTTTATTTTCAGCCCGAACAAGCTCATGCTTTTTCATAGCCCAAATTTTATCCCGTGCATGTTTACCAACTGCTTCAAGATCTACAATTGGCATCGGGTAGGTTTTACCAAGTTCCAACTCATAAAATGCTTGGTCCATCATACTCATCTTGTACGGCTCATGGACCAATGAACTTGGAAGATTTACAAGCTCAGGCACCCATTTTTTAATGAATATCCCATCTGGGTCATGCTCTATACTTTGTTTGATAGGATTGTAAATGCGAATAGTATTCATCCCTGTTGTACCCGCTTGCATTTGGAACTGCGGATAGTGAATACCTGGTTCGTAATCCAAAAATAAGTTAGCTAAATGGTATACGCCGTTTCTCCAATCTTGAAATAAATGATGACAAAAGAAACTCACTAACATGGCACGCATTCTAAAATTGATCCACCCAGTTGCTTCAAGACAACGCATACATGCATCTATAAGCGGAAAGCCAGTTTGTCCCTTTTTCCATGCTTCAATTAGTTGCTCATCTTTTGTATGCGCTAGCAACTCATAACCTGCATTTAGACATTGTACTTCATAGCTGCATTCCATTTCAAATTTTTGCATAAAATGACAATGCCATTTTAGCCTAGTGAGCATGCTAGTGTACGGTCGTTTAATGGTTAAAGATTTTGAGCTTTGATAAATAAACTGATAGGCCTGTTTAACTGAAAGATTGCCCCAACTTAAGTAGGGAGATATTCTTGCACAACTTATTCTACTTTCATTGGGCTTACTTATATGTCTGTTATAATTCATTCCCCTTTCTGTCACAAATGACTTTAGATATTTAAATGCATATGTCTCTCCTGCTGGTTGAAAGTTGGAAGGATAAAGTTCTAATTTAGATTTTAGATCTAACTCAAGCTCGAAAGGGTTTTCTTCAATAGATAAAGACTCATGGGTATATTGATTTACTACAATAGGCTCATGCATCGTCTGATACCATTGCTTATCCCATCCAGTTCTATTGTTTAATCCCCTTACAATTCCATCTCGTTGAAACTCTTTCCATTCTATTTTATTTTTTCTACAATAGGCTGCAATTGATAGATCCCGGTCATAGGTTTTTTGTATTCCAGATTCCTGATAACTAAATAAATGTACTATCTCATATTTAGTAGCAATAAATTCCAACACTTTAATCACCTCTGCTTGACAAATAAAAACAGATCTGTTATAAGCTGCTAAGCGTTTATTAAAATCTAATAATGAATGATACTGAAATTGTAAATGTCTTAAACTAGTATCAGGATAATCCATCATAGATGGCTCAAAAACATATAGGATAATATAAGGCAAGCCAGCTTTCTCTGCTTCATGCAGTGGGAGATGATCCTGCGAACGAATATCTCTCTTTATCCAAACAATATTTATAGCCTGCTTCAAGTTCATTCAATTAAATTCTGTAACATGTCTGTATTACAAATAGTTATACATGGAAAAAATATTCTTGTACCTTAAATCTAAATTTTAGAAAACAAATTTACCATATCAAGTGTTTATTAGTAAATTTATTATCATGGAAAGAAAAGATTTCATAGAACAAGTTGGCCTAAGTGCAGCTTCGATACTCATTTTTGGGTGTATGCAATCCTGTTCGAAATCGGATAGCCCTGCGCCACCACAACCAAGTGGGTCAAATAACAATACGGTTAAGAATATTGATTTTACAATCAATATCACAATCAGCCCTTATACAAACTTAAATACTGCAGGAGGTTTCTATATTGATAGAACCAATAGTATCATCATCGCTAGGACCCTTACCAATGAATTTTTAGCTGTTAGCTCAATATGTACGCACCAACAAGTAACATTAGATTTTGAAGCAAGCAATAATAGATTTTATTGCTCTGGCCATGGATCTACCTTTAGCACAACAGGAGCTGTTATCAACGGCCCAGCTGATGCACCACTAAAACAATATAAAACTGCCTTGTCTGGTAACCTTCTCAGGGTCTTCTCATAAAACAAGCATATCCCAATATAGTTAAAAAATAAACTTAGTACTTAAGAAGTTTGAATGCTGAGAGGATACTATGTCATTGATGATGTGTTTGTTTTCCTCGGTTAATTTTGCAGCTACTAAAGATCTAATAGAAAAAGATCTTAATGCATCCACCACAGACAAAGTGCCTTCTGCACTATCTTTTCTTCCAGTGAATGGGAAACTATCAGGTCCTCTTTGACATTGGCAGTTGATATTCACCCTACTTACTTGATTCACCAATGGATCAATCAAGCTAGCCAGCTCAGATTTATTTTTTGAGAACAAACTAACCTGCTGACCATGTGTTGATTCAATGATATATTGTATTGGTTCTTCAATATCGTCAAATGGTATCACTGGGATGATTGGACCAAACTGCTCCTCGGTGTATATTTTCATTTTATGATTCACTGGGAATAAGATTGCTGGATAGAAAAAAGTTTCTTTAATTGTTCCGCCATTCTCGTTCATCACAGTTGCTCCATGTAATTTTGCATCTTCAATTAAATCATTCAAATAAGCCGGCTTACCAGGTTCTGGAAGTGGTGTTAATGTCACTCCTTTTTCCCAAGGCAATCCAAATTGCAATTTTGCAACCTGCTCTTTCAACAATTCAATATATTCATTGGCAACCGATTGATGTACAAAAATAGTTTTCAGTGCCGTACATCTTTGGCCGTTGAATGAAAGTGCACCTAATACAGTTTCTTGAACTGCTAATTTTATATCTGCATCCTTAGTGACAATCGCTGCATTTTTTGCATCTAATCCTAAAATGGCCCTTAATCTGTTGACTTTCGGATGTAACTTTTTTAATTGATTTGCCACTTTACTAGAACCAATCAAAGTCAATACGTTGATTTTACCAGACTCCATTAATGGTGGGATAATTACATTTCCTCTTCCATAAATCGTATTCACCACACCTTTAGGGAAACATGTTTTAAACGCTTCTAACATAGGATAATGCAATAAAGTACCATGCTTTGGTGCCTTAAACAATAAAGTATTACCCATGATGATTGCAGGGATCAAAGTAGTGAATGTTTCATTTAATGGATAGTTAAATGGACCCATACACAAGACAACTCCCAATGGCGATCTTCTTATTTGTGCCACTATCCCTTGTTCTATAGTAAATCTGGATGAGTCTCTGTCAATATCCTTTAATGCTTCGATGGTAGCATAAATGTATTCAACTGTTCTGTCAAACTCTTTTTCAGAGTCAGCATAAGTTTTACCAATTTCCCACATAATCAATTTCACTACTATTTCTTTTTGCGCTAACATTTTCGTGATAAAATGTTCAACACAATGTATTCTTTGTGCAACAGACATAGTTGGCCACTCTCCTCTTCCATCATTATAAGCATTACAGGCTGCGTCTAATGCAATTTTAGCCTCCTTCTCTGTACAGACAGGATAGGACCCTATTTTAATACGCTGAACACCTTCCGCAGTATGCATACATATTGGTGAAAAAACTTCATGGGTTGGGCCATCCCAAGTAACTAACTCACCATCAGATAGATAGGTCTTTTGCTCAATCAGTTCTGGCAATACAAATGCATCCGGTATTGCCTTTTTTTCTATAATCAAATGATCAAGCTGCTCTTGAAAAGTCATAATGTTTCTTTTAATATAATGTATAACAAAAATTCCTACTTATTGTTGGATTGATAATAATATTAAAACAACTGTATTATAATTTAAGTTGTTAAAACAAAAAGGGTTTACGACAATATATCGTAAACCCTTTTTGTTTTCCAGGTATGAGCTATTTTATAACGCCTAATTCCTTACCCACTTCTACAAATGCTTCAATGGCTTTATCTAAATGAGCCCTGGTGTGCGCTGCAGATATTTGTACACGTATTCTTGCTTGACCCTTTGCTACCACTGGATAGTAAAAGCCTATAACATAAATACCCTTCTCTAATAATTTTTCTGCCATTTTTTGAGATACCACCGCGTCATATAACATAATTGGAATAATAGGATGTGTACCTGGCTTGATATCAAAACCTGCAGCTGTAATTTTTTCTCTAAAATATTTTGTATTTTCTTCTAAAGTATCTCTTAGTGCTGTTGTTTGTGATAACAAATCAAAGACTGCAATAGAAGCTCCAGTTATGGATGGCGCTAATGTGTTTGAAAATAAATAAGGTCTTGAACGTTGTCTTAATAAATCGATGATTTCTTTTTTGCCCGAGGTGAATCCACCAGATGCGCCACCTAAAGCTTTACCCAATGTGCCCGTAATAATATCTACTCTTCCCATCACCCCTTTTAATTCGTGCACACCTCTTCCTGTTTTTCCTAAGAATCCTGTTGAATGACATTCATCTGTCATTACCAAGGCTTCATATTTTTCGGCCAACGCTACAATCTTATCCAATTGTGCGATAGTGCCATCCATTGAAAATGCGCCATCCGTTACAATAATTTTTTGTACTGCACCAGCTGCAATCGCTTCTTTTAATTTCGCTTCTAAGTCCTCCATTGAATTATGCTCATATCGATACCTCATAGACTTTGTAAGTCTTACGCCATCAATAATAGATGCATGGTTTAAGGAGTCAGAAATGATGGCATCTTTTTCGCCAAACAATGGTTCAAAAACACCACCGTTTGCGTCAAATGCTGCCGCGTATAATATGGTATCTTCTGTTCCTAAGAAGGTAGAAATTTTTTCTTCTAATGTTTTATGAATATCCTGTGTGCCACAAATAAAACGTACCGATGATAAACCAAATCCATGGGAATCAATCGCAGCCTTTGCAGCTTCAATCACTTTTGGATGAGAGGACAAACCCAGATAATTATTCGCACAAAAATTCAATACTTGTTGGCCACCTTGTATTGTAATTTCAGCTCCTTGAGGCGAAGTAATAATTCTTTCTTTTTTATACAATCCAGCTTCTTTAATCGCTTCTAATTCCTTTGTTAAAAATGGTTTAAATTGATCGTACATATCATTTATTTATTCAGGTTGTAATTAAAATATTTTGGCAAATTATCTACAATAGTTGCTGTCATTGCCTTTAAATCATATTGAGGTTGCCATTTCCAGTCTGCTTTTGCACAACTATCATCAATACTTCTTGGCCAACTGTCTGCAATTTGTTGTCTAAAATCTGGCTGATACTCAATTTCAAAATTCGGAAAATACGGCAATAAACTTTGATAAATTTCATCTGGAGAAAAACTCATTCCTGAAATATTATAACTAGTTCTTACACTTATATTTTCTTTTGGTGCATCCATTAATTGTAGCGTGGCATGAATGGCATCATCCATATACATCATTGGTAAATAAGATTGCGCATTCAAAAAACAGGTAAATTTTTCTGCATTCACGGCTTTGTGATAAATGTCAACCGCATAGTCAGTTGTTCCACCTCCAGCCAATGATTTATATCCAATTAAACCAGGATATCTAATGCTTCTAACATCCACTCCATATTTATTGTAATAATATTCACACCAATGTTCCCCTGCTAATTTTGAAATGCCATATACTGTATTAGGATCCTTAAATGCTTTTTGAGGGGTATGGTCTTTGTCAGAGTTTGGGCCAAACACAGCGATCGAACTTGGCCAAAATACTTTATCTATTTTGTGTTCACGTGCTACTTCCAATACATTCAATAAGCCACCCATATTCAGATCCCATGCTTGAACAGGATTCTTTTCTCCCAAAGCAGATAAGATTGCTGCTAAATGATAAATTTGAGAAACCCCCTCCTTTGACACAATCAAGTCCAAAGCGGCTTTATCCATCACATTTAAGGTCTGAAAAGCACAATAGTCAAACTTTACTTTTGCAGCATCTTGAAAATCAGTTGCAATCACGGCGTCATTTCCGTGTTTATCTGCCAATGCTTTTGTGAGTTCTGTGCCCAATTGTCCGCCCGCACCAATGACTAGAATCTTGCCCATTAAACTAATGTTTGTTTGTGGATGTGAAATTAGCTCATTCTCTGAAAACCTCAAACTTAAATTGAACGTATATTCCTATAAATCATCTATTACAGGATCTATGGCCGCCATCTTATTAATATCCTGTTAAGATTGAGAATAATTAGGCAAAAGTAAGTTTCTAATGTAATTTTGTTTCCTACATGCAAAAAACGAACTCAGTTGAAAAAATGCAACTTATGAAAGGTATGCAACATATGAAATCGACCAATTTTCGTTTTATAAGTATGCTATTAATCGCATTCTTACTTCAGCATTTTTCTTTTGCAACTTTACAAAATTCATTAGGGTTTTCAAAACTAAATTCAGGGACAGTATTGAATAGCTATTTTGAAAAAGGCACTGTTGCCCATCAGAATAGTCAATTAGATATTTTCATTGAATCTGAATCCGAAGATGAGGATGAATTACATAATATACCTGTCTATTTGAAGGGATTCATTTCAAATCATAGTCATTTCAAATCGCTTCACTACACAGGTTTTGTCAATACCTTATATTTAAGATTAGCTTCTTCTAATCTACTCAAAGTTGAACTTCCCTACTTTATACTCTACCATGCTTGGAAGAGTGACTTATCCTAATCTTGTTTTTATCTATCGCAGTTAATATTGCGTCATAGCTTACAGGCAATACGATGTCTGTATATTTCTATTCTTGTATTTACATAACCATTCAAATAAAATTAATGAGAGGAAAACTAATCGTTGCCATGTCGGCGACTATCATGCTTTTTGCATCCTGTGCACAGCATGAAACAGAAACGGAAAAAGAAGCCACATTCGCTGTTACTAGCCCATTGCAGATTGACACCACTATTTATAAAGAATATGTGGCGCAGATTCATTCAGCTAATCATATCGAACTTAGATCACAAGAAAAAGGATATTTAGATAAGATTTTTGTTGACGAAGGACAGTTTGTTAAAAAAGGGCAATTGATGTTTAAATTAATGCCAGCAATTTATGAAGCAGAAGTTGCAAAAGCAAAAGCAGAATTAAACTTTGCAGAGATTGAATATAAAAACACTAAGGGCTTAGCAGATAACAAAGTTGTTTCACTGAGTGAACTAGCCTTGGCGAAAGCTAAGTTAGATAAGGCTAAAGCAGAATTACTACTTGCACAAACGCATCTTGGCTTTACTGAAATTCGTGCGCCATTCGATGGGATTATGGATAAATTTCATACGCGACTTGGGAGCTTAGTTGACGAAGGAGAGTTACTAACAAGCCTTTCAGATAATAGTAAAATGTGGGTTTACTTTAACGTAGCAGAAGCAGAATATTTGGATTTTATTCAAAAAGTAAAATCCAAAGAAAAGCAAAAAGTTTTATTGCAGATGGCCAATAAAGCACTCTTTGAATCAGCTGGATATGTTGAAACAATAGAAGCAGATTTCAATAATGAAACTGGAAATATTGCATTTAGAGCTGCTTTCCCTAATCCAAAAAGAATACTTCGACATGGAGAAACAGGCAATATCATGATGCCGATTCAATTAAAAAATGCAATCATTATTCCACAAAAATCCACGTTTGATGTATTGGATAAAAAGTATGTATATGTAGTAGATGAAAAAGGAGTGATTACATCTAGTCAAATTACGATTGCCCAAGAAATACCACACTTCTATATCCTTGCAACTGGATTAAAAACAACAGATAAAATTCTTTTAGAAGGATTGGGTAAAGTTAAAAACAACGAAAAAATCAAGTACAACTTTGTTTCTCTTGAAAAAGAATTCGCTGAAATCAAAAACATTCACGCCGAATAAAGGCAAGAAAAAATAAACAATAATGTTTAAAAATTTTATAAAAAGACCTGTTCTGGCCATTGCATTATCCTTAGCAATTGTCTTTACAGGAATCATAGCAATCACAAAGTCTCCGATTGCACAATTTCCTGAAATCGCTCCACCGAGAGTCAATATCTTTATTGAATTTCCTGGATCGAATGCAGATGTGTTGGTAAAATCAACCTTAACGATTTTAGAACGTGCTATCAATGGAGTGCAAGGTATGCAGTATATGCTGTCTGACGCAACCAGTGCAAGTGAAGCAAGTATCGAAGTTATTTTTGAGCCAGGAACAGATCCTACACTTGCGGCTGTAAGGGTAAAATCAAGGGTAGATCAAGTCATGACCAATCTTCCACCTCTTGTACAACGTGAAGGAGTGATTATATCACCAATGCAACCGAGCATGTTGATGTACTTAAACCTATATAGCAAGGACAACAGCGTTGATGAGAAATTTCTATTCAACTATGCCAATACCTTTATTCTACCAGAATTACAACGTATCAAAGGAATGGGACTTGCTCAAGCAATTGGTAGTCGTTCCTTTGCAATTCGTGTTTGGTTGAATCCGGAACGAATGAGGGCATATAATATTTCTGCAAAAGATGTCTTACAATCCATAGATGAGCAGAGTGTGTTAGCCAGACCTGGTCGTGTGGGTTTAAGCTCTGGTAAGACTGCCCAGTCGCAGGAATATGTATTCACCTATAAGGGTTGGTATAATACACCCGAACAATATGACAATATTATTGTCAGAGCAAATTCGGATGGCGAGATTTTGAAATTAAAAGATATTGCAAAAGTCGAGGTAGGTTCTGAGTTTGTAGATATCTATTCCAATAAAGATGGGCATCCTTCTGCCTCCTTGGTATTAAAACAAAATCCAGGAAGCAATGCTAAAATTGTAATTGATGATGTCAAAACAAAATTGGAAGAGCTAAGGAAAGATTTTCCACCTGGGATTGATTTTGAAATCAACTATGATGTATCCAAATTTGTAGATGCTTCGATAGAAAAAGTATTGCATACATTATTGGAAGCATTTTTACTAGTTGCTTTTGTAGTATTTATTTTTCTAGGCGACTGGCGTTCTACATTTATCCCAATTTTAGCTGTACCAGTATCCTTAATTGGCGCTTTTGTGATTATGAATGCATTTGGCATTAGTATTAACCTCATTACATTATTTGCGCTCGTATTAGCCATTGGTGTGGTGGTTGATGACGCGATTGTAGTAGTGGAAGCTGTTCACGTTAAAATGGAAGAAGAAAACATATCTCCTTACGCAGCAGTACAAAAAGTAGTGAAAGAAATTAGTGGAGCAATTATTGCAATTACATTGGTCATGACATCTGTATTTATTCCTGTTACATTTATGACCGGACCTGTAGGTGTACTATACCGTCAATTCTCTATCACTATGGCAAGTGCAATTGTGATTTCAGGATTTGTGGCTTTAACACTAACTCCAGTATTGTGTGCAATTCTACTTAAGAATACACATGGAAAACCAAAGAAAAAATCACTTGTCAATCTTTTCTTAAACTGGTTCAATAAAACCTTTGATCGTGCAACTGGGAAATATGAGCGATTCCTTAGTTTAATTGTAAACAGAAAAACACTTACGTTTGGCATTTTAATTGCATTTGGATTTGGGATCATGGGCGTGAATAAAGTCCTTCCTGCAGGATTTATTCCAAATGAAGATCAAGGGCAGATTTATGCGATTATTCAAACACCTCCAGGTACTACATTAGAGCGCACCAATGAAATTTCAAAAAAACTTCAACTACTAGCGAAACAAGTAGAAGGGGTTTCTTCAGTCACCTCTTTAGCGGGTTATGAAATTCTTACAGAAGGTCGCGGATCAAATGCAGGTACTTGTTTGATCAACTTAAAAGATTGGTCAGAAAGAAAACATAATGTTAAAGAAGTGATCTTGGAATTAGAAGAAAAATCTAAAGATTTACCCGCAAATATCGAATACTTTGAGCCACCAGCTGTTCCTGGATATGGTACTTCTGATGGATTCTCATTACGTTTATTGGATAAAGGAAGTGATGTAGATTATCAAGAATTTGACAAAGTCAATACAGAATTTGTTGAAGCGTTAAAAAAACGTAAGGAGCTAAGTGGATTGTTTGCGTTTTATTCTGCAAAATATCCTCAATACGAAATATTCATTGACAATAGTTTAGCCATGCAGAAGGGCGTGTCAATAGGTGAAGCAATGGAAAATCTAAACATAATGGTTGGTAGTACTTATGAGCAAGGATTTATTCGTTTTAATAATTACTATAAAGTATATACGCAAGCCGCTCCAGAATTCAGAAAACAACCATCAGACATCCTAAATATGTTCATTAAAAACGATCATGGTGAAATGGTGCCTTATTCTGCATTTATGAGCATCAAGAAAACTCAAGGTCCTAACGAAATCTCTAGATATAATTTATACATCTCCTCTCTAATCAATGGTGTACCAACTAATGGTTATTCATCAGGTGACGCAATCAAGGCTATTAAAGAGGTTGCTGCAACATCATTGCCAAGAGGATATGATATTGCATGGGAGGGTATTTCTTATGATGAATCAAGAAGAGGAAATGAAGCTTTATATATTTTCTTGGTAGTGATCTTCTTTGTGTACCTCATCTTATCAGCTCAATATGAAAGTTTTATTTTACCGATGGCGGTATTACTTTCGATTTTCCCTGGCGTTTTCGGATCCTTCTTTTTATTAAAAGCAATGCATTTATCAAATGATGTATATGCACAAATAGGACTGATTATGCTTGTAGGACTTTTAGGTAAAAACGCAGTGTTAATTGTTGAATTCGCTGTGCAAAAGCACAACCAAGGTGCAACAATTTTTGAGTCTGCAATTGCTGGAGCCAAGGCGCGATTCCGTCCAATCCTAATGACTTCATTTGCATTTATTGCAGGCTTGATCCCACTAGTTTTAGCAAAGGGACCAGGCGCAGTAGGCAATCATACTATTGGTGCATCTGCATTAGGAGGAATGTTATTTGGAACCATTTTTGGCGTGATTGTAATACCTGGACTGTATTACATTTTCGCAAAACTTCAGGAAGGAAGATCACTTATTAAAGGCGAGGATGTAAATCCATTAACTGAAAACTTTGTAGAAAGTGGAGAAGACTCAAGGCTGACTAAACAAATCAAAAATATCATCAAAAGAATAAGGAGGCATAAAAATGAAATATAAATTTTATCTCTTATTTGCTATGGTCAGTTTTACGGCATGTAAAATACCTGCACTTATCAGCAAACAAGAAAACAAAACCGTTCCTGAATACTATACCACAGCTAAGGATTCAACAAATATTGCTAATTTAAAATGGCGTCAATATTTTACTGACCCATTCTTGATTGCAATTATTGATACAGCTCTAAAAAACAATCAAGAATTGAACATCGCTCTGCGTGAAATAGAAATAGATAAAAATGAAATTCAAGCAAGAAAAGGTGAGTATTTACCTTTTGTAAATATTGGAGGTGTTGCAGCATTTGAGAAAACAGGCAAATACACTTTTGATGGCCTATCAGAAGAAGACTTAAATGCAAATCCTGAAAAGGGACCAAAGCATGTTGGTGATTTTAGAGCTGGCGTTTATGCCTCGTGGGAGCTAGACGTTTGGAAAAAACTTAGAAATGCAAAAAAATCAGCCGCAATCAAATATTTTTCAACGATTGAAGGTAGAAATTTCATCGTAACGAATGTGATTGCTGAAATTTCTAGTGCTTATTATGAATTATTAGCGCTGGATAATTTACTAGCTATCGTTCAGCAAAATATTGAACTTCAGCAGAACGCACTTCGTATGGTTAAACTAGAAAAAGAAGCAGCAAAAGTATCACAATTAGCTGTTAACCGATTTGATGCACAATTATTGCATACACAAAATCTACAGTTTGATATTCAACAGCAAATTGTTGAAACAGAGAATAAAATTAATTTTTTATCGGGGAGGTACGCATCACATGTGGCAAGAACGACCGCTTCTTTAAATGATATCCCTGTTGAAATGGTTCAAACCGGCATACCTTCGCAACTATTGTTAAATCGTCCCGACATTCGACAAGCAGAATTAATTTTAGCTGCTTCAAAATTAGATGTTCAAGTTGCAAGAGCTAATTTCTATCCATCTTTCAAATTAAACGCTAGTTCTGGATTTACTGCATTTAATCCGAGTTTTGTTTTCAGACCTGAATCTATGCTGTATAGTTTTGCAGGCGATGCTATTGCACCTTTAATTAATAAGAATGGTATCAAAGCGGCTTATAAAAATGCCAACGAAAAACAGATCATAGCAGCTTATCAATATGAACGTACAATTTTAAGTGCTTTTACAGAAGTTGTCAATCACTTATCCCTTATAGATAATTATAAAAAGAGCTACGATACTAAGTCTAAGGAAGTGGAGATCCTAACTCAATCTGTTGACATTTCAAATAAACTGTTTATATCTTCAAAAGCAGATTATATAGAAGTATTATTTACACAACGTGAAGCACTCGATTCAAGAATAGAATTGATTGAAACAAAATTGAAGCAATTACAAACTAAAGTCAATATTTACCGATCCCTAGGCGGAGGATGGAATTAATATCAAAATAAAAATACCGCAAAGAGGCCCCTAAATTAGGGGCCTCTTTTTTAATACTATTTCGAAGAAGCTATTTTTAAAGATTGAAATCTAGAAGAGTATGGCTGAATATGTTCCTTTTTGGCACAAAGGAACAAACTGCTAATGATAAGTGGTGTCCAATTGCAATCTCATAAATATCTTGTCGTCTAAGCATAAAAATATTGCCTCATGAAAAATGTTTACTTTCTGCTGTTTATCCTTACACTTGTATCCTGCAGCAATGAAGATCAACTTACAAAAAATGCATTTATTGGCACATGGCATTTAGTGAGTACCCAACCCAATATTATGGACAAAGGGGTATTAATGTATAGTCAAGATGGTCAAATGACGGCCATTTTGAACAAAAAGGATAAGTCCATCATTGGATATTGTGGAAAATACGAAATCAATACAAAACTATCTTTTGTAACACATTACCGTGATTTTTACGCCTCACTTCCAGAAGCCAATGATTCAACGCCTCCTGTTTATATAAGAGACTTCGAATTGAGTGCAGATAAAAAAACGCTGATATTACGTCCAAGAGAAGAAGCTGGCTTAAGCTTGACTTGGAAAAAAGTAAGTCAGTAAATGCATATAGTTCTATCAGAATTAGTAGATTACAGAATAAATAAAAGAATATGAAAAAGCAATTATTGTTTTTACTGCTTATGCCAATAATGGCATTTGCTCAAATAGCAGACTCTGCCTGGATTGTCAACAACTATACCAAGACAGATTATCAAATTCCAATGCGTGATGGTGTTAAATTATTTACGACAGTCTACGCGCCAAAAAATAGTACAGAAAAACATCCAATCATACTTACTAGAACACCCTATTCATGTGCTCCTTATGGCGAAAATGTGTTTGGAAAATTCTGGGCAGGGCCAAGAAAATATTTTTTTGAAGAACAATATATTTATGTCATTCAAGATGTAAGAGGAAGGTGGATGAGCGAGGGTGTGTTTGAAGATATTCGTCCATACCAGCCTAATAAAAAAGCGAATGAAACAGATGAGGCTTCTGATGCTTATGATGCGATTGATTGGATGGTTCGTAATCTCCCAAACAACAATGGTAATGTAGGTGTATTTGGGACTTCTTATCCTGGTTTTTATGCAACGCTTGCAGCACATAGTAATCATCCAGCATTGAAAGCAGTGAGTCCTCAAGCGCCAGTAACAGAATGGTTCTTGGGTGACGACTTTCATCACAATGGTGCTTTTATGTTAGCAGATGCGTTTGCTTTTTATTCTGGTTTTGGAAAGCCAAGACCAAAGCCAACCACCATTGGACCAAGTGGTTTTAAATTTCCTATTGATGATAATTTTGAATTTTACTTAAGAACTGGAGCAATTACCAATTATACAAAATTGATGGGCGATAGTATTAAATTTTGGAATGATTTAATGGCACATCCTAATTATGATCAATTCTGGCAAGTAAGAAATGCTCGTAAAAATGTAGAAGTGATTAGTCCAAATATTCCCACTCTAATTGTTGGCGGATTGTATGATGCCGAAGATTGTTATGGTGCATGGAATTTATATAAAGCAATCGAATCAAAGGCTAAAAACAATAATAAAATTGTAATGGGTCCTTGGTACCATGGACAATGGGGAGCAACAGATGGTACTAAACTAGGTAATATTCAATGGGGTAGCAATACGAGTGATTGGTATGGTAAAAATATTGAGTTGCCGTTTTTCAATTTCTATTTAAAAAATAAAGGAACTATTGATCAAATCAAAGAAGCAAACATTTTCTTTAGCGGATCTAATGAATGGAAGCAGCTTTCTAGCTGGCCATTACAAGGGATGCAAATGGAGCCATATGCATTGGGTAAAAACGGCTCTTTTGCAAAAGCGACTAAAACTAACACTGTAAGTAGTTTTGACGAGTACGTGAGCGATCCTGCAAAGCCAGTGGCCTATATATCAGATGTCTATTTAATGAAGAGCAAACCTAATAGACATTATAGAGAGTACATGAATGAAGATCAAAGATTTGCTTCCAGAAGAACAGATGTATTAACTTATCAAACACCTATTTTAGAAAATGACTTGACCCTAGCTGGACCAGTCATTGCAGATTTGATGGTAGCTATATCTAGTACGGATGCTGATTTTGTAGTTAAAATAGTAGACGTATTCCCTGATGA
The DNA here is from genome assembly GCA_030158665.1 of Sediminibacterium sp. GTDB lineage: Bacteria > Bacteroidota > Bacteroidia > Chitinophagales > Chitinophagaceae > Sediminibacterium. Next base: position 38,074 of record JAOASM010000007.1, read on the forward strand.
CTTTGATTATGCCTCTGGATCTAATTACTTAATGGGCGGGTATCAAATGTTAGTGCGCGGAGAAATTATGAGAGGTAAATATAGAGACAGCTTTGAAAAGCCAAGTCCTTTTGTTCCAAACAAACCAACAAAAGTAAAATTTGCTTTACCTGATGTGGCACATGTATTTAAAAAAGGGCATCGATTAATGGTACAAATACAAAGCACTTGGTTCCCCATTGCAGATAGGAATCCACAAAAGTTCATGAATATTTATGAAGCTAAAAATGAAGACTTCAAAAAGGCTAATATTAAAATATTCCACAACGCTTCAACTATCTCATTACCAATATTGAAAAATTAATTTATATTTTTTAAATAAAAAAAGGAGGTGTATTTGATACACCTCCTTTTTTTATACCAATTGTGACTTATATAATTGATTAATGATCTGCCCTATGCCCTTTTCCAATACTTCTGTCAACAGGAAGGCCGTACAAAGAATACAATGTTCTACTTGACATAGCGCCTAAGACTGACACGTGACTCTCATCTGGAAATATCACAGACTCTACATGTAAGTTTTTATACTTTCTACTTTTAAGTGTATTTGCTAGGTTTAAAGCGCGCTTTTCGAATAAGTTTTTTCCTTCTAATCCTGCAGCTGAAATAAATACTCTGCCTTTTAACTCTTTTTTGGATTCATAATAAGCACGCTCCAATCTGAATGTTTCGTCATTATTCACGAATAATGCTGCACTATTAATTCCAAAACGAGTGAAATATCCATTGTCCTTAAACAATACATGACTAGTAAACAAGCCACTCAACGAATGTCCTGTAATGCCTCTGTCTTGATTTGTTTTATAATTAGATTCAATGATAGGTATAACTTCGTTTTTAATAGCATCGTAATAATGTGAACCGTTGCCAGAATTCAATTTAACAGGCGCGCCTCTCAATAAAACCGCTACCTGAAAAGAATCTTCATATCTGTCAACATCATGCGTTAAAATCGGGTACCTAGTCATCAACCATTCTGGCAAACTCATTCGGTCATCCCCAATACCTACAATGATGACTGGCTCTATCTCACTAAACATCAATTTATTCAATTCATGCATTATTGGGAAAGAATAATACCCGTCAAGTACATATAAAACTGGATATTTTTTATCCTCTTTAGGGTTATACCCCTGCGGTAAGGATACAGAAACAACGATATCTCCTCCTAAGTATTTTGAAGCAACATTAAATCGATCGACCCCATGTAAAGTTGCAGGTAGTTTTGTTTGGGCATTTAAATCTTGAATGCATAAACTTATCCATAATATAAATAGTATCTTTTTCATAAGTTTGGTTTGAAGTGAAAAGAGACCCAAAAATTGGAGCCTCTTTTAAATGAATTTAACTTTGTTTTATTTCATTAATTCTGCCAATTCTCTTGAATCATACAAGCCCCACTCTTCCACAATTTTGCCATCTTTCATCGCATTGACTACATTCATGATGACTTTAACTTGTTTGTCCCCTTTTGTAAAAACAAGGTGTTGAAATGAAATAACATAGTTTGTAACACCTTCTGGTGAAGCTTCATCATTCACCGCCTCCCAAATTGGGTCCATTTTTTCAATTTTCACAGTGATCCCCTTAGTCATGAAAAAGTTAAAATTAGCTACATTTTGGTCCAAAGTCATTTCATTGTTATTGTCATGGAATTTGGCATTTGCCGCATAAAAAGATCTATAGCTAACAGAATCCATTGCTTCGAAAGCTTTAGTCATATTTTTCACTAATTCAATATTCGCAGAACTGTCAAGATTATAGCCAACTGCATTTGCTGGATAATTTGATGAATTTGTTTTTTCTGTTGTTGGTGAACAAGCAAAAATGGTGCTAGCCACGAAGCAAGCTAAAAGGATTTTTTTCATGTTGTTTTTTGTTTTTTATTGAAAGAACAATTTAGCCTTGAGCCTGTAAAACTGATATTGATTCTACCTAAAATTTGTTCCTTAAAGCTAAAATGGAACATTTTAATGTCTTTTAAGCTGTACTTCTTTTACGAAAGCGCCTAATTTGGATTAAGCTTAAAAACAAAAAAATACTATGAAAAAAACAACGATTGTAGGATTTGCACTTGCTGCTATTATTGCTGGGTGTAATCAAGCCGAAACACCAACTGCTCAAAATGGGGCTTATTCATTAGACAAAGTCATATGGAATGATGGCACAAAAGACACCGAAACGCTAGCGACTGATGGCAATACCCAGTTTAAAATCTATACTGATGCCTCCTATTTTTATATCGCAGAAGCAAAAGATAGTACCGTATCATTTGGAATTGGGTCATACATCCAAAAAGATGCCAAAAACATTGAAGAAGTGAATATTTTCAACTCAGGTTCATTGGACAGCGCTAGTGCAGCGCAATTGGAAATCACTAAAACTGAAAAAGGTTATAATCAGTTTATACCTGAATTAGTAGTTCGTGGAGCAAAATGGAGCGGAACAGAGTATTATACCAAATTAGAAGGCGATGGCGCATCTGAACTGGATGGGGTATGGCAACAAGCAAAAAGCCTAGAAATTACAGGTTTAGACACGGCTGATAGAACCTATAATGAATATAAGGTATACCAAGCAGGTCATTTTATGTGGGCTGCTATGTATAAAGCAGATACCACGGCAGCAACTTTCACAAAAGCAATAGGCAAGGGTAAGTTTACCTTAAATAAGGAAGCTATTACAGAAGATTTGACATTTTCAAGTAACAGATCTTGGGTTGGAAAGTATGCTATGCAACTTACATTCAATGGCCCAGATGAATTCACACAATCTATAACAGATACAGTAGCTAAAATGACTAGTATCAAGACTTATAAGCGTGTAAGTAAGTAATAATGGAGTATTAAGTTTGGTTCTATAAAAAAGCCCTGGTAATTTGATTTACCGGGGCTTTTTATTATCTTGAAGTCTATTCAACTAGTAATCATCCATTTATGGCCATACTATTTCCCTTGTTTGGGATTTTTACATCATTTATTCTTTTATACTATTTAAGTTCATTAAATAGATCGAATATATTCTTAGCCCTCTTTTTCTTATGTTGTAATCTAGTAGTATTGGTTTACTATGGCCTTCATTTTACGAAGGACCTGTTTTGGGAAGGTGTAAGTTTTGTAAATTGGCTTCCTTTATCTTACTTATTAGGTCCCCTTTTGTTTTATTATGTAAAAACAACTTTATCAGATAGCAACAAACTTCAAAAATGGGACTGGTTGCATCTGCTTCCTGCTGTATTTATTGTGATTAACTGCTTGCCATTTACAACCCTTCCTTTTGATCAAAAAGCGCAAATAGCACATGAAATTGTCAATGTAACAGAGAATTATGCGCTTGATTTCAATTTTGTATCATTTGAATTCATCCTTTATTCTAGATCAATTCATCTTTTACTCTATTCTATTTTTTCAATAGGCTATTTTTATACGCGCAGTAAAGCAATTCTAAAGAATTTTAATAGACTTCCTTCAAACCACTCCATTATTAGTAGATGGTTATACTTACTGAGTCTCATTCAAATTGTTATTGCCATCAATAGTATTGGGCACATGAGTACACTTTATGGTGTTCAGTTTAATATTTTCGGCATTCCTAGTACACGCATTTTTACCGAGAAATACTACTTTGAGATTTGTGGTGGTGGATTTTTTCTACAAAATATTTTCTTGTTCTTATTCCCTAAAATCCTTTATGGTAATGTCTCTTACACAATTGAAAAAGGTAAAGATAATATTATAGACGACTTAAAATCAAACTTACCTAAGAAGCAAAAAGAAACAGCTACCATTCAGGATATTGAACAAATTATTCAGCGTTATTTAGAAAATTCACCTTTTATTCAAAAGGAATTTTCACTTTCTCAAATGTCCTTTGATCTGAAAATTCCCGAGAGATTTTTATCGAATTACTTTAACAAAGAACTCAATATCACCTTTAGTGAGTGGAGAAAAAATTTGCGAATCGATCATGTTTGTAGATTAATCGAACTTGGTGAAGCTAAAAATTTAACCATTGAAGCTATTTCGACAAATGCCGGTTTCGCATCAAGATCTAAATTCATTGATGCTTTTAAAGAGCGAAAGGGTGTAACCCCTTCCGCTTTTATAAAATCTATTGCACTAAAGGATTAGCGCGCCATTAAGCCTAGTTGTCTAAAGAATTCAAGATTGTCCATAAAGTCTTGTTCTTCTGTAATTTTACCATTCACTACTGTTGCAATGGTACAACCAATCACATCCACATCCTTATTGGTTGCAGGAATGCCAAAGAAACTGCCTGTATGTTTGCCTTTAAATTGCCAATACTTTACCACTTTATTACCTTGTGCAATAGATTCTCTTACTGTAAATTGTCTATTGCTAAAGCCAGAGATATAATTCGCATAATAAGCAATACAATTGGCCTTACCCATTGTTGCTGGCGTAGTGTGTAACATCGCATTTTCAGCGTATGCAGTGTCTAAAATGTTTACTCTACCCTCATTTAAAACCACATCCCAGACATGATTATAAAATTTTACATTGCCGTTAGCAAGGTCTTTTTTTTGCGCAAATAAAGAAGATGCAGACAAAACACACACTAATAGAAGTGTGCACAAAGATGGTTTTTTCATAATACTAATTTTTGATTAAACTCAAAACTAATAGGATGAATTTTGTGTCCGCCTATACAAGTTGTGAAAAATGTTCCATAACAAGAATGCGGAACAAAATAGTACCAATTGTTCCTAAATCCGTTTTTGGAAAGCTTTTAAGAGCTGTAGTTTTTGGAGAATTAGTGCTTAAGTGGTTTCTTTTTTATCATACCCCCTTTGGTGTCTTTCACACTATGCATTACAACAAAGGCATTGGGATCAATCCTTTCAATTTCTATCTTCAACTTGTTCATTTCTAGTCGGGTAATGACAGTATATAAAATATTGACTTCCCCCATTTCTCCTCTGGTTCCAAAGCCACGTTCACCTTTGTATACAGTGATTCCGCGTTCCATTTTAGAGACAATCATTTGTCGTATTTCAGAAAAATGAGTGGACACAATGGTAACCCCCATATATTCATCAATACCTTCTATGATGAAGTCAAGGGTTTTAGAGGCGGCTAGATAGGTTACCATGGAGAATAAAGCAATTTCTACTGATAGAAAATACATGGCGGCCGAGAAAATCACCACATTAATCACAATGATGATATCACCAATGGTTGTACCAACTTTTTTACTCAAGTAGATTGCTAAGATTTCGGTTCCGTCAATGACTGCTCCCCCTCTAATGGAAAAGCCAATTCCTGCCCCTAAAAAAAATCCTCCAAAAATAGCCACTAGAATATCATTATTGGTGACGTTGGGGAAATCCACATTGGCAACACATAATGCCAAACCAATGATGGCAAATGAGGTTTTGATGGCGAACTGTTTTCCAATGATATTATAACCTAGTAGAACGAAAGGTATATTGACAACAATTAAAAGAATATACAATGGAATATGGGTAAGGTTGGAAATCAGCAGCGAAATACCTGTGGCACCACCATCGATAAATTGATTGGTTAATAAAAATCCCTTAAATCCAAAAGCAGCCGAAAAAATACCAATTACAATCAAAACCGCATCTTTTAGATTACTCTTGATCAATAAAATGAAATCTAAATAGGCTTTTGCATAGGAATACCTAGAAATTTGAAGATCGTCATTTTTGCGGATCAAATTAACTTTAAACAGGAAGGATTTTAGTAACTCATGCATGAACAAATTTACTAAATACCTCCTGATTATACCTGAAAATATGCCATAGACTTATTTCCTCCAATAAGATCTAAGCAATTTATAGAGAAAGGAAAAAGCGAAAAAAAATAAGACTGAAATGGCCCAAATAGCTATGGATGACAAGAAAAAATCAATTATAAAGGTTCTGTAACTCATTATTTGATTTGCATCAAGAATAGAAAGCAGAGAAGCAACCGCACAAGCGTATAAATAAATTAAAAGTAACTTGGTTTTGATTTTCATGGAAATTAAATATTACAGACTACTTATACCTGTTCCCCCCCGAGTCCAGGTATAAGGTCTGAAACCCTATTCCTTTAAATAGAGTAGATTGTAGCTTAAAAGCTAATTTCTACTACAAATGTATTTCATGTAAAGAGAGAAGATATAGACCCTAAGGCTCAATTTTGTTTTTAAATATCAGTATTATTGGCCGCCCATTTAAGTAGACTATTTTTTTCATTCGTAAGGTTTAACTTCTGAATGATATTGTGTCGATGGTTTTTGACTGTTTTCTCGGATACAAAAAGGCTTGCTGCTATTTCTTTACTGCTCATTTGTTTGGCAATGAGTTTCAAAATTTTGTATTCTGACATAGTTAAAGTTTCTACTACCGAATTTTGTTTGTGCTTACTTGAAATATAATTAAATGCCATTTGAACCGTTACTTTAACTTGTTCCTCTTTCCAAGGCTTAACGATGTAGTTTAGCGGATCTGCCTCCTGGGCTTCAATAATAGATGCGCTTTTTGTTACTGCCGTAATAAATATTATTTCAATATTTGGCTTAATGGTATTGGCTTTTTTTGCAAAATCAATGCCAGTTTTCTCATCCTTTAAATTAATATCGCATATAACTAGTTGTGGGTTAAAATCCGTAACCGCTTTAACGCCATCATCAAAATTATCAACGATAGATGTATTATACCCTTCTTTATGTAGAAACTCGCTCAAATCAAGTGCCTGTAAAAGTTCATCTTCTAGTATTAAAATTCTTTTCTCTTTCATATATTATAATGTGAAGCTAATTGTATGTGTTACGCCTTGTTGATGTTCTATTGTATATTTTGCCGACAATTGTTGACACATCGTTTGAATGATTTTTAAACCAAGGCTATTTGCTCTAACATCGTCTAAAATAAATCCGGGGCCGTTGTCTTTAATCATTAACACGCAATTTTGATGATGCACCTTTAATTGTATTGTGAGTATAGTTTGTTTATCGAGAGAGGTTGCATGTTTGAAAACGTTTGATACAGTCTCATTAATGATAAGTCCAATTAAAATAATTTTTTCTAATGAAATCTGAACTGCGTCAATTTCGTATACAAATTCAATCAATTGGCCTTCTTTTTGAAATGATTGATAAAGATGCTCCACTAGTTTAATGGTATACATCTTGATATCGATTAATTCAATATCACTTTCGGCATATAAACTTTCGTGTACAATTGCCATTGAATTGATACGATTCTGAATTGAGGTTACAAATGCTATAGTATCCTTGTCTTCAATTCTTCGTTTTTGAATATTCAATAAGCTATAAATATTTTGCAAATTATTTTTAACTCGATGATGTAGTTCTTTTATTAATTGCTCGTTGTATTGACTCTTTTTTAGATTATTTTCTGCATAAATTTCTAATAAACTATTTTTAGCTTCAATTAACTTTTTACTCTTTTCATTTTGTTTCAGATTTCTTAAAACTAATAATATGATGATTAAAAATGAAATCAATCCAGCAATTGATAAATACAGTTGTCCTTCTTGTATACTTGAAGACAACTTCGTCTCTACCAATTCATTTTGCGTTAATACCAATTCTTTTCTACGTTTCTCTATCTCCATTTTAGCAGTAAGTAAAGAAGACTGATTTTTTAAAATATTGGTGGTGGCTGAGTCGTTATAACGATTATAGGCTTGTAAGTAAAAAAACGCAGAATCATTCTTGCCTAAGGCATGATAATAGTCGGAATTGATTTTAAAATATTTTACTTCCACTTTCCCAATGGTTCTTCCTGCAATATAATAAGCTACACTGTCTATACAGACCTTAGCTTTCTGTAATTCTCTAGTTTTGATATAACATACACTTAATGGAAATAAACTATTCAGTCTATATTCCCCAGTACTTAAACTCAAATAATAAATAAGTAATTTTTTGGCGGTTGTATATTCATCTCTCTCAATTAAACAGTTTGCAATTAGGCCATTGAACCATCCTTTCCAGTATAAAAAATTTCCTTCTTCTTTGATTTTTTTTGAATCAATCATTTTAAGAAATATTTCCGTTTCGGCCAGTCCGACACGAAAGTATTTTTCGGCACTATCTATTTTTTTTGCTTCAAAAAATAGATCACCTAATCTTAAATAGTATGTTAAACGACTTCTTGAATATTCTTGAGGCAGTGGTTCAAATAATTTATAATCATTAATTGCTTCTTCATACAAACCACATGAAGCATATATCTCCCAAAACGTTTTGATAAAATCATTTTCAATCCTTTCGTTTCTGATTTTTAAAACCTGATCCATCCGGTTATAAAAACGATACTCTTCTTCTAATTTAATCAAGACACTTTTATAAGCCTCTTTATTTAATCTTGATTTATTTTCATATAAATAATTCAACACTGGCAGTCCTTCTATAAACGCCGACCTGGTATGACAAATAAATGATAATGGTAAAGCAATTCTAAATCTTAATGCATCATCTTTATTTTGAATGGCTAACTGATATCTTTTTGTGAGGATACGTTGCCACTCTTTGGCAGGTAGTTTATCATAGATAGTGTTGTGGTGATTTTTATTTAAACTATCCCAAATATGAATAATTTTTATAGTATTCGTCGTTGAAAAGTCGCTATCAACCTCTTTAATTCCGATTTTTGTCAATGCCACTGAATAATCTTCAGCAACTAATGATTGCGAAAAAATGGATGAAGGTGTAGCCCAAAATAGGCTTGATATAAAAAATGAAATTAAAATTTTAAATCGCATACGAATTTTTTCAAATTTGATATGCAGAAACCTTGGGGAGGTGAAAGTTCAGCAGTTGATTTGTTTTTTAAAAGTAGGCCTTTTTCATTATTTTTAATGCATATTCAAGCGGAAACTGTTTTTTATGATTTAAACTTAAACAAAATCAAATTAAACCGGGTTCATATGGTTTTTATAAACCATGTATTGCAAACACATCAGATTAACCTATTTATGAAAAAGTGTATTTTATTTTTTATTGGGATTTTTATTTGCACAATCTCTGCAAATAGCCAATCCAAAAACGGCTTTAAAATCATTCCTCTTGGCGTTAAGGGCGGTTTAGATGAATCTAACCTCTCTGCTTATCTTGTTGCAGCCAGCGACAGCAATCAGTTTATTTGTTTAGACGCGGGTACAATTTATAAAGGACTTGAGCAAGCTGCAGAAAAGAAATTATTCGCCACATCTGATCCTAGTTTAATTCAACAAAAACATATTAATAGTTATTTTATTTCTCATGCACATTTAGATCATACAGCTGGATTGATCATGAATTCTCCTAATGATAAAGCAAAAAAATTATACGGATTAGCCTCTGTTTTAGAAGTTTTCAAGAAAAATTATTTCACTTGGTCTGCATGGGCAAATTTTGGAAGTGAAGGCGAAGCACCAATCTTAAAAAAATATGCTTATCAAACCTTAACGCCAAAAGTTGAAATTTCAGTTGATCAAACAGGATTATTTGTAACACCATTTGTGTTGAGTCATGTAAATCCTTATGAGAGTACTGCTTTTCTAGTTAGAAATCAAAATAGTTACTTATTGTATCTTGGAGATACTGGTGCTGATGATATTGAGCAGAGTACACAACTAGCACAATTATGGCAGACTATCGCGCCATTGATTCAAAAAAATCAACTTAAAGCAATATTCATCGAAGTTTCTTTTGATAATAGCATTCCTACAAAATCATTATTTGGGCATTTAACGCCAAAGCTGTTTATGGAAGAAATGACCAAGTTGAATCAGCTTTCGAATGGAAGCTTAAAAAACACTTCTTTGTATGTGACTCATTTAAAACCATGCAATGGTTGCGAATTTAAGATTCAAAATGAAATTAAAACGGCTAATCAAATTGGTTTAAAAATATACTATCCATCTCAGGCTACTTCTATTGTATTGAATTAAAAATTCAATACCTTTAAAAACAATTAAAACAGATAAAATGTCAACTAAAATTACAGTCAACAACAACGGATCTTTGAAAATAGAAGGAGACTTTACAATTGTAGATAGAGAAGGAAATGCATATGACTTAGGCGGAAGAAATGTTTTGGGTTTATGCAGATGCGGATTAAGTAAAAACAAGCCTTTTTGTGACGGAGCACACAATGGACAATTCGAACATCAGGCTACAGCATTTGCTTTGCCTCCAAAAAAAGTATAATCAACACTTTATTGGATACACTGAACTAAAAAGGGGCTAATGAATTAGTCCCTTTTTTATGCAATTTTTAGCATTAGATTTGCAATTCAAATCCATCCTATGTTTTATAAAATCCTCACTATAACTGGCCTAGCAACTTTCGAAATTTATGCCGCTATTCCTGCTGGATTTGCATTTGGCCTAAATCCAATTGTCATATTTTTAGCTAGTTTGTTTGGAGGATTGGTAGGCGTTTTTGTAGCTGCATATCTTGGCGATAAAATCAAGAAATGGTTGAATCAATTTAGAACACCAAAGCCCGAAAAAGCGAAACCTGGATTCATTTTAAAAATCTGGGAAAAATATGGTGTGATTGGCCTTGGCTTATTGGGTACCATGTCTGTAGGCGCCCCAATAAGTATCGGAGTTGGTGTTGGCTTTAATGTGCCTACCAACAAAATGGTATTTTGGTGTTGCCTTGGCGTATTGATTCGCTGTGCCCTATTTACTTCTATAGGACATTATAGTCTTCAATTATTTTAATCAATCCCCCCTACCAGAATTTTATATAAAGTGCAATCACTACACCTAACACCAAAACAACCATTGCCAAATGCGCATTGGATAATTTGAATTGGCCTTTGTCTTCAGTGATATCATTCTCATGCCTTTGCCCTTTTACATCTAATAAGCTAACTAATATTATCGCTAAGGTAGTAAAGCAAAACACCCATCCCATTTGAATTAAATAAGGAATTTCAAAGCTTCCAGATGCGGTAGGATAAGCAGTATACAATAATGTGTCATTGCCCATCCAGCCTGGTAAGAATTTATCAAAAACGATTGAAAGCACTACTCCTAAAAAGATCCCTGTGATAGCAGCTTTTGAGGTTGCTCTTTTCCAGAAAAAGCCTAATAAAAAAACTGGGAAGATTGCTGGAGAAATATACCCCGTATATTTTTGTATAAACTCAAATCCACCTTTACCACCAATACCCAATGTGTCTTTCCAGTTAATGACTATTGCAATTATTAATGAAAGAATAATAATCACTCTACCTGTTGTGACTATTTTTGTATCACTTGCCTCTTTATTGATATACTTTTTATAAATATCCAGTGAATAGATAGTGGAAATACTATTGGCCTTACCTGCCAATGAAGCAACAATAGCCGCAGTCAAAGCTGCCATAGATAAGCCTTTTAGACCAACTGGTAAAAATCCAACTACCGAAGAATACGCATTGTCCTGATTTAAAACTCCGTTGGTCATCATCTGTGTTTGTAGTCCACCGTTTTGATACAATACATAAGCAGCAATACCTGGAACAACCACAAGTATTGGCATCATTAATTTCAAAAAGGCAGCAAATAAAATACCTGTTCTTGCTGTTTTTAAGTCTGCACCTAATGCTCTTTGTGTGATGTATTGATTACATCCCCAATAATTTAAATGTGCTACCCAAATACCAGCCACCATCATTGCAATACCTGGTAAACTAGCATAATCTTCAATTTCTTTCTGTGTAGATCCAGGACCTGGTTTATCAAATATCATTTTAAAATGATCCGGTGCTGCTTGCATTAAATGTTTAAAACCTGCAATCATATCCTTGCCCAAACCAAATTGTTCACTTACTACGGTTAATGCAATATAAGATGTAATTAATCCACCTACTGTTAAAATCAACACCTGAAAAACATCTGTATAGCCAATCACCTTCATGCCACCTAATGTAATGAACAAAGCAAAAACCGCTAAGCCAATCATGATCAAATGAAAGTGAGTACCTCCTGTTAAATTATTAATAGCGATGGCACCTAAATACAAAATAGAAGTTAGGTTGACAAAGATGTACAAGAACAACCAAAAAATGGCCATGATCATAGCCACCGTTTCGTTATACCTCGTTTTTAAAAACTGAGGCATGGTATATATTCGATTTTTTAAATACACAGGCATAAAGAAGATGGCTACAACAACCAAAGAAACTGCCGCCAGCCATTCGTAAACCGAGATCGCTAATCCTAATCTAAATCCGTTCCCGCTCATGCCTATAAACTGTTCTGCAGAAATATTTGAAGCGATTAAGCTTGCCCCTATTGCCCACCATGTCAATTGACCTTCCGCCAAAAAGAAATCTTTAGTATTGGCTGTACTTGTTTTCTTCTTTCTATAAATCCATATTCCATAAGAGGAGATCAAAATAAAATACAATACAAATACAATGTAGTCATAGGTTTGCAATCCTTGATTCATAAAGCGGTGTTTAGTGTACTAAATTAAGGTTTATCTATTATATTTAACTACAATTCAAAGGACATGAACCCTAATTTTAAGCAATTTAGCTCCCTAATAAGCCATCCTATCCAATTTCGATTTTTTCTATTGCAGCAATTGCCTGCTGCTTTTTTTTCTGGACTTAGGATTGCACATTTTGATGAAAACAGTTGCACAGTTAAAATCAAGTATTCTTGGTTTAGTAAAAATCCTTTTAAGTCTATCTATTTTGCAGTAGAAGCGATGGCTGCAGAAATGTGTTCAGGTATGCTGGCTTTTGGTCAGGTGTACAAGCGCAATCCTAAGATTAGTATGTTGGTAGTGAAGATGGAAGTTAATTTTATTAAAAAGGCAACAGGAACAATATTATTTACTTGTGAAGATGGGGCGGCTATTCAAGCTGCAATCAATGAATCAATCGCCACTGGCGAAGGCAAGACAATTGTATGTGTATCTAAAGGAAAAAACTCCGCGAACGAAACCGTTGCGGAGTTTTTTATCACTTGGAGCTTTAAAGCTAAAAGTTAAAAGGTTTTTGTACCGTTTGGCTGATAAGCGTATCTGAATGTGTAATAACGTTGCTTAGTTAATTTATCTGAATCAGATGCAGTTGAAGGCAATGTTACACCTCCTTTATAGTAATTCAGGATTTCAATTTTTGCAAATTTACCACTTGCAGTTCTGATCACTAAAACACGTCCTGCAATTGGATTTACAAGTGTAGTCAATCCATCATAAGTATACCAACCTTTTCCGCTTCCCCAAGGGATGGCAAAAGAAGATGCATTTGAATTGTCTGTAGCAAAAGAAGAATCTGTTGGAATGGTTTTTAATTCATCGAACAATCCTTTAAATACAAAAGCACCCCCTAATCCTGGACCACTTGTACCACTGTTTACTAAAATTTTAGTAGACGTAAAAGCCACGTCCCATTTCGTTGTTGTTGCATCTGTTGAAGCGACTACTTTATTATCCACTAAGCTATAATAAGTAATGGTACCTGCACTTTGCGGTCTACCATCTACTCCAATACCAGTCACAGTATCCGCTGCTAAATCCTTTACTGTAATAGCACTCACTGGCACGACTACTGTTCCGCTTTCTTTCGAACAAGCAATCAATGCAATACTCAATCCTAATCCCATCGCGATTTTTGATACCGTCTTTTTCATGATTTATTTGTTTTTATTATTCTGTAATTGATATTTAATACTTGTATAAAATGTTCTTCCCGGTAAATTAGGCAAGTTAGCCGCATCAACATAATTGGTGATATTATCCATGCCTACTTGAACGCCTATTCCGTTCTTGAATGTTTTGCCAGCAGCACTGTTTAATGCAACATAACCGCTAGCAAAAACATCACCATTATCAAAAACCTCATTGCCATTGTTATTATTAACAGCCCATCTGCTTCTGTATATGGCTCTTGCATTCAAGTAATAACCCTTGGGGGAATTATAATTTATTTTAACTTGAAGTTTATGTCTACTTGTATTGGGCAAGCCTACATATTCATTCAATTTCATTAGTCTACTATAGCCTTGGCTATTTTTAGTATATACTGTTCCAGATTTTATTTCTGCAATTTGATCCTTATCACCAGTTTGCAAAAACTGATACCCACCGCTTAACGTCCAATTTGTATTTATTTTATGTTGCCCCTCCAATTCAAATCCAGTTGTAAATGCACGACCAATATTTAAGTAACTATAAATTTGTGCGCCAGAAATATAAGTGCCCACTTGTTGTGATTCAATTAGGTTCTTAATATCGTTTCTAAACAACTGAACCGATATGGAAGATTGCATATTGATTTTCCAATCCCAAGTAAAGTGTAGGCCATTAGAGTATTCCGGCTTAAGTGCTTTCAACAGATAATAATTGGGGAATAAATTTCCTATTTGTCCTAAGGCATCTAATTTGGCAATGACCTGTTGTGCTTGTGCAGAACCAAATACACTATAACTTCCCGCAGCTGCATTTGTAAAATCTAGAAACAATTGTCTAAAATCAGGCGCTTTAAAACCTTGCCCTATACTAAATCTAAATTGGTGTTGGTTATTTAACTTATACAACATAGATAGTTTAGGACTATAAGCAGATGCGAATTGTGTATTTTGATCAAATCTGACTCCGCCAATCAAAGTCAATTTTTCTGAAGGCTTCCATTCCCATTGTGTAAATGCATATTGAATCTCATTCTGTTTTCTTACTTTTTCACTATCATAGCGACTACTTTTAACACCTTCCCATACAGCACCAAATCCAATCACAGCTTGAAGGTTTTTGCGTACATCCCAATCTGTTTGATTTTCTATGCGCTTGAAATTGTGATTTAATACATCCCTGTAAGGCAATCCGTTAATTGTTAATAAATTTTGAACTGCATCATAGGTAGTGGTATAAGCTCTAACGCTAGTTTTTAAGGCTTTAGAAAAGCGATGATTTAGTGTCGCAGATAAGTTTAAGTCGTTGATATCCTCTTTGCCAATCGAATAGATTGTAATACCGTTATTGGATACTGCAATTTCGTTTTGAATTTTCTCCTTTGTAAAACGAGTATTCAATAGCAAGCTAGTATTTGACGAAGGTGACCATTTTAATTGTTGCGTCGTAGCATATCGATCGATAGGGGTAGTAACACGACTATTGCTATTGGGTCTTATACTATATCCATCTGTGCTATAACTATTATAAAAGCCTTGATATTGTAATTGCTTAGTGTTCAGTTTTGTTTCAAGATTGGCATCTATAGTGTTATATGTTCCATACCTTAACCCCATTGTTATTGGTGATCCAACCGTTGCATCTGTTATAATATTGATGACCCCCGCCATTGCTTCACTTCCATATAAGCTAGAAGATGGGCCTTTTACAATTTCAATTTTCTTAATATTCCCTAAGGCAATTCTATTCAAATCTAACACGCCGGCTGTTCGTCCAACCAATGGTTCTCCATTGATGAGTATGATTGTATAATCTGGATTTAATCCTTGTAATTGGACGCCTGCTCCAAAACCACTTGTCAAGTTTAATCCTGTTTGTTCTTTTAATATATCAGTCAATCGCAAAGCCCCGTTTTGTTGAATCGTCTTTGCATTAATGATCGTAACTGGTACAGTAAGGTTGCTTAATTTTCTTTCTGTTCTTGTTGCAGTCACAACTACACTATCTCCATTTGCCTCCAATGTGTCTTTTACAAAACGCAGCTGAGCAAACAAGTTAGACCCTTGAAAAAGTCCTAAAAATCCAATTAAATAAATTGTTTTTTTCATTTAGACCGCAAAGGTGGAACTTCTCTGACAATCATTTGTTTTCATTATGGTTTAATTGTCTTCAAATTCATGTATTTTGACATTTAGATGACATTGTAAAATTTAATTGAAAACAGATACTGATTTTGATCATTTTTAGCCGAACTTAATGGTACTAACTTTAAACAAATATTTTACATGGCTAATTTCATACTTACCCAACCAGTTATCCATTATCAAAATTCAGTAGAAACTTTAGTTCAACAAACAACCTCGCTTGGTCTAGGAAAAATAGCAGATAGCGGAGCCCTTTGTGTTAACACTGGAAAATTTACTGGTCGTAGTCCAGAAAATAAATTTTTTATTAAAGACCATATAACAAGCGAAGTCATTGATTGGGGTGGATTTAATCATGGGATGGAAACAAAATATTTTAAACCACTTTACAATAAAATGTTAGCTTACCTAGAAACGCAGAAAGAAGTCTGGGTAAGAGACGCCCTTGCTTGTGCAGAAAGTACCTACCAGCTTCCAATAAGGTTATATACTGAGCTTCCATGGAGTGCCTTATTTGCGCATAATATGTTTATAAGACCGACAGCTGCTCAACTTGATAACTTTAAGCCTGAATGGCAAATCATACATGCGCCCAATTTCAAGGCGACTCCTGAAATTGATGGCACAATGGCCGAAAATTTTTCGATCATTTCTTTTTCAGAAAAAATAATATTAATTGGCGGATCGGCCTATACTGGGGAAATTAAAAAAGGTATCTTTTCTGTGCTAAATTTTATCCTCCCTCACTTTAAAGATGTGCTTAGTATGCATTGCAGCGCCAATGTGGGAGAGGCAGGAGATGTTGCATTGTTTTTTGGACTCAGTGGTACTGGTAAGACAACGCTGAGTGCTGATCCTAAAAGAAAATTAATCGGAGACGACGAACATGGCTGGACCAATCACTCTATTTTCAATTTTGAAGGCGGCTGCTATGCTAAAACAATCAATTTAAGTGCAGAAAACGAGCCAGATATTTATAAGGCTATAAAATTTGGCGCACTTTTAGAAAATACTGTTTTTTACGAGGGCACCAATCGAGTAGATTTTAGCAATGCTGGTATTACAGAAAACACAAGAGTAAGTTATCCGATTGAACATATTCAAAATATTGTTCAACCTTCTGTTGCGGCACAACCTACAAATATTTTCTTTCTTACTTGTGACGCCTATGGCGTTTTACCTCCAATCAGCAAACTCAACGCTGCTCAAGCAATGTACCAGTTTATTAGTGGATACACTGCAAAAATTGCTGGAACAGAAGAGGGTATTAAATCACCAAAAGCAACTTTTAGTAGTTGTTTTGGCGCTCCATTTATGCCGCTACACCCAGGTGATTACGCAAAGTTATTAGGTGCTAAAATAGAAGAAAATCATTGTCAGGTCTGGTTGATTAATACCGGTTGGTCTGGGGGCGCATATGGTACTGGAAAAAGAATGTCCTTACCCAATACCAGAAAAATGATTGAAGCGGTATTGAACAAAACAATTGACCAAGCTGGATACGAAGACTTTCCGGTATTTGGTTTTAAAATACCTAAGCAAGTTCCGGGAGTAGATGCTGCAATTTTGCAACCAGAAAACACATGGGAAGATAAAGTAAAATACGAAGCTGAACGTATCTGTTTGGCCAACTTATTTCAAAGGAATTTTAAAAAATTTGAACCTGGCGTAGATGCTACTATCATTGATGCAGGTCCAAAATATTAAATTTTTTCGATCATTTTTTGCACTGCTTTTACTTCTGTTGGCACAATAAAGTACTCAAAGAATCTTTTGTCATCTTCTTTACGTACACTGCCAATTAAATAAGTTTCACCATGTGTGATAAACATATATTTATCATTGATTGCATTAATCACATCACTTCGAACTTTTTTCTGTAAACCAATGTTTTTGTCTTTTATGCCAAGCACATGATTGATCTCTGAAATTTCTACATTATGATTGGTGCCGTGTGCGTTAATTAATAATTGAATCAAGCTGGTTTCAGTTTCAGTAAATGCTTGATTCATCGTTTTAGTTTTTAAGGCTTTTAGCTGTGCTTTTTCTATTTTCTTTCTTACACTTCTATTAAACATCCACCCCAATAAACCAATGATGATGACTACAGAGAGTATTGCGAATAGAATTATCAAATTTGAATAATCCATCCCCCAAATTGGAAAACTCAATAATTGAAAATCATTCAAATTAAAATCCCAGGTTTTAAAATTCTGTAACCCGGCTTGATATTTATAATATTTCCCCTTGTAATAAAACACAGTCATTTCCTGAGCATTTCGAATAAAAAATTGATTTAAGTCTGCTCTTTTTGACTTGTATATTTTATTTGCTTTATAGTCTAATAAATAGGCTTCATCATTGATTAGGAAAATCCTTCCTTTATCATGTGTGTAACTGACGAAATTGTTTTTTTGTTGAATGAGCTTTATCAACTCAGTTGAAGCTTTTCCAATTTTAACCCAATCTGCGGTTTTAATGTCTAAGTAATAACTGGTGTAGTCAAATACACCATCATTTAATTTCTGGTCTTTGATGCCCTTTTTTTCTATTTTCTGTATTGGCACATACAATCTGCCTTCTGTTGGTGAAAACCAATCATAGTCGGCTGTGTAAACTTCGATATTGGTTGGCTGTATATCCCACTCTAGATCGACTGTATTGTATTTTCTTAAATGTGCTGTTTTAGTCCAAAACCCATAACCCCCATAATTGTAAATTTGGTCCTTGTAAATGAAGTTGGTACAGTCAATATTGTAATTGATATTGATTGTATTGTCAATTTTTCTAAAAACTACGCTATCGCCTTTTGGCTCTGACATCTGAAAAATAAACCCAGTCTGGGATAGAAATAGGTAGATTTTCCCATTGTGCTTGATCAATTCCTGTGCATTGGGACCAAAAGAAGTTCCGTTAAGAGGTAAGATTTTTGAGTTGTTCCCTAATACAATATTGCCATTATAATCGCCCAAGGACTTAATTTTTTGTAAAAATGGACTAAAATAAACAGTATATGTCCGCTCACAAGGAATAAATTGAGCTTCAACTGAAGTAAATTGTAGCAAAAAGACTACAAAAGCAATTGATTTTATATTTATATAACGCATTGGTAATCAATATATAATTAGGAAAGTAACTTATTGTATATGAATAATCTCTATATAAAAATAAGAAATAACCTATTACCTCACTCATTTATTAACCCATTCCTTTTCATTTAATATTAGAAAGCTGATTTTTGTTAAAGCTTTTGGGGGAAAGCTATGGATTTTACAGGGGAGCTGGGTAACCAGCTCCCCTTTTCATTTCCCCTATTTAAAAATTAAGATATTCAGTCCTGTCTTTTGCAGATTCGGTATCCCTTCTAAAGCCCTTTTTGTTAACAATTTCGTAATATAGACCTAGTTGCCGTTAAGTCAATTTGAAGGAAATTTACAGACACATATATACCAAATTTTTTTTTATGGACTTTAACTCAATCATGAAGATTTTTTTACCAAAAGACAGGGTTTTCTTTCAACTTTTTGAAGAAGTTGCTGAGCATGTATACGAAATGGGCGTAAAACTTAAAGAAATGGTCAATGAGCCAGATGTAGATGTTAGGGCTAACATTTTAGCTCAAATTGAAAATCTTGAACACAAAAATGACGAGTTAACACATAATATTTTCACTGAATTGGGTAGAAATTTTATCACTCCGTTTGACAGAGAAGATATCCACTACCTAGCTACATCATTAGACGATATCGCTGATTATATCTATGCATCTGCTAAAAAAATTAATTTCTATAAAGTGAACCCCAACGATACTGGTATTCACAAATTAGCAGAATTGATTTTACAAGGAACTCAAGAAACTAAAAAAGCGGTTCTTGGATTGCGCAATATGAAGAATATTAAGGAAATGACTGATGCAATGATTAAAATTAATAGTATTGAGAATCAAGCAGATGATGTCTTTGATATGAGTATTGAGAAATTATTTGAACAAGAAAATGATTTTAAAGAAGTGATTAAGAAAAGAGAGATTTATCAAGTACTTGAAATTGCTACCGATAAAATTGAAGATGTTTCCAATGTAATTGAATCAATTATTATCAAGTACGCTTAACTTATTGCACAATGACTTTATTAATTATTATTATAGCGCTTGCGCTAATATTTGACTATATCAATGGTTTTCATGATGCTGCCAATTCTATTGCAACGGTGGTTTCAACAAAAGTGTTGACCCCGTTTCAAGCAGTGCTTTGGGCTGCATTGTTTAATTCTGTTGCATTCTGGATTTTTAAAGACCATGCAGTAGCGAACTCAATAAGTAAAACTGTTTACAAAGAGTTTATTACACTTCCAGTTATTTTCTCTGGATTACTTGCGGCAATTTTCTGGAACTTATTGACTTGGTGGTATGGTATTCCTTCTTCCTCTTCTCACACTTTGATTGGTGGTTTTGCTGGTGCCGCAATAGCTCATGCTTTGTCTGTAAAGGGCATCCATTTTTCTTGGGCAAAAATTGTAGATGCCGACACCATTATAAAAACTGTATTATTTATTTTTCTAGCACCGATTATCGGTATTGTTATTTCTATGTTTATCACATTGGTAACAATCATGCAAAATATATGGTACAGGCTTGGAATCATTATGGTGGTAACCTTATTGACAGCATTTTTATTTGACTATTTTGAGAATAGTAAAATGAATGAAAACGCTCAGAAGTTTTATGGAATTGATAAGTATAAAACTGAGGTGGCATCATTGACCAATGAGCTTGAAGAAAAAAATGCTGATACCATCTTATTAGGTAAGATTTCGATCGCAAATGAGAAATTAGCAAAAGCCAAAGCTAGTTTTGATCATATTCACCCTTACATCGAAAATTTTGATAAGACTAGTGCAGTGTACATTGCAAAGGTTGCAAAAGATAGTGGCTGGTTGGATCAGGTTGCAGTTAGTAAATTAAAAGATGCTGTTAGAAATGCCAACGACTTTTTAGTATTAGAAGCTAAGGCCCCTGAAAATGATTCTGCAAAGACAGAATATGATAAGGCAAAATTGATTACAGAAGAATATAAAAAACCTTTAAAAGAATACTTAGCTGGCAATATTGGGGTTGACTCAGTAATCACTGCCATCAATAATATTTACCCAATACAACCTAAAAATATTGACAAGGTTAGGGCGAAAATAACAAAGTTTAATATCGAAAAATCCTTTGCATCTGAAATAGATAAAGCGGACAATACCATCATAGTGAATGGTATCTTTGGTTCATCCCTGATATTTATGTTGATATACCTATATGTTGAAAAAATCAAAACTCCGACAGCTTTAACAGTAGGGAACATGTTTAAGAAATTGCAATTATTTAGCTCTGCTGCATTTAGTATTGGACACGGCGGCAACGATGCGCAAAAAGTAATGGGTATCATTGGTGCTGCATTAATTGCAAGTGGAAGCATACAAGATTTTGCATCACTCCCAAGTTGGGTGCCTGTAGCATGTTACTTAGCGATAGGTTTAGGTACCATGAGTGGTGGTTGGAAAATTGTAAAAACAATGGGTTCTAAAATCACCAAAGTAACTCCACTAGAAGGGGTTGCTGCAGAAACAGCCGGAGCATTTACATTGTTCTTTACAGGACAAATGGGTATCCCGGTTTCTACAACACATACCATCACAGGATCAATCATTGGAGTAGGCGCAACAAAAAGATTGAGCGCAGTAAGATGGGGTGTCACCACCAACTTGCTTTGGGCATGGATTTTGACCATTCCAGTGAGTGCTGTTCTTGCTGCTATCACTTATTATATAGTAGCTTTCTTTCATGGTTAACACATAACGTATTTGATATGAAAAAAAGACTCCAAAATTTTGGAGTCTTTTTTTATTTGTAACGTTTGCAGAACGTTAATGGTTGTTTGTTAGTTAAATATTACATGTTTAATTTCAATAATCAAGTGCAGTCGGGGTTACCTTTGTTTAAGACTTGTATTAAATAGTAGTGCATAACATAGCGTATGCTCTTTTATTTTAAAAAAATACAACATTTTATTCTTTAGAAAAAATTCAAACTATGATAGAAAAGAAATATTACAAAACAAAAGATTATTGCAAAGTAAAATTCACTGTAGCATCTGACGCAAAAAAAGTTGAGATTTTTGGTTTGAACAATGAATGGAAAAAAGGTGTCGCATTGGCGAAGAAAAAAGATGGCAACTTTGCAGTTGAAATGAATATTGACAAAGGAACACAACACGAATTCAAATACTTGGTAGATAAGAAAACCTGGTTAAACGATGACCAAGCAGATGCGCAGACACTTAATGTGTATGGCACCACAAATAGCGTTGTGATTGTTTAACAAAATAGGATGAATCCATCCTATTTTGTTGAATGAATCAAATGAATGGTCTTTTGGCGTCCATCAAGGTACTCGAAACTTGTCCCATTGAAATAACCATTTTGTTCTAAAGCTATTCTTACCGGCTTATTCCATCCATTTAGTACATGCATTGCATTCAGTTCTATCGAATAGCAAGTATTTGGACGCATTGCATAATCTCCAGATCCTGGCACGCCTTGCTGCATGTCCCACATGCCAATAGTGGTTCCTGCTGCATGGCCATGAAATCCAATTGGATGGGTATAGATGCTTGGCTGAATCCTTTCGGCCTTGGCTTGTTGAATAGAGGCAGCTAGTATTTCATTGCCCGTTCTACCCGTTTTAAAGGTGGATGTCAAAATATCTTGAAGTCTATTTGTTTTAGTAAAAGCTGTTGCTAATTCAACTGGGGCTTCTGTTTCATTTGGCATCAATACATAAGCATGTTCTTGAACATCCGAGTTTAATCTTAAGTAACTGATTCCAAAATCAACATGTAAAAGATCTCCAGGTCGAATGATTGCATCATTGTCATTACTGACTCTTCTTTGAATATCAACCGATGGATGAAACCATGTAGACAAACCAAGATCAGATACTTTTTGTCTAAACCACCAGACTAAATCATTGGAACTTGTTTTATTTGGCTGAATCACTTGATTGCTAAAACCTTCTTGAATGATTTTGTGTGTGATGGAAAGTAATGTTGGATAGAAAGCCATTTCTTTTTCTGTTCTTGTCTCTAGCCAAGCAACACCTAGTTTTTCTGCAGACACCAGTTTTTTCAGCTGATTAGGTGCCAATGCTTTTTTAAGTTCATTGTACTCTGTTACATGCATTCCATCAGCATGTCCATAATCCATTGATGTATTTAAACCAATTTTATTGGGGCTTAAGCTGTCAATTAACTTTGACAAAGCTTTCCACTGATCTGGTTCTTCATCCGGATTCCAAGCAGCTTGAATACTTTTACCCACTTGATATCTTGCTATCGCATAACTTTTAACAGTACTGCTTTCTTTGCTCTTGTAAAAAACTAAAATCGTTCTTCTTCTTGCAGAAAGCCATTCTGCAGGTAAAAAGGTTTTTAATATGGGGTCTTCATTGTATTCTCTTGAAACAAGTAACCAACAATCAATCTTAGACTCCTCCATTAGTTGGGGTAATAAGTTCGTAATTCTGTCATCCAACATTTCATTGACCATCTTTGCCTGGTCCTTAACAGTTGCCACCTGTCCATAAGTAGTGAATGCTACAAATGGAAGCATTAAAAGGATGATAATACGTTTCATGTCGGTTGATATTGAAATGGATAAAATTAAACGCTATATTGATTCTAGAATAAATTAACTACTAAATTTGCAACTATGCAAATTCATTTTAAATTGTCTCTTTTTTTATTGCTTTCTACGCCTTTACTAACCTCTAGTCAAGTAAAATCATTTAAAATAACAGATAGCAGCCTTAGCACCGTGATTGTGAGTGCAAGTAAATCAAAGGAGAAGCGAATTGAATCACCTGTTGCTATAAGTGTTCTAAGCAGGCAGCAGATACAAGAAGCCAAGGCCACTAGAATAGATTTTTTATTGAATAAGGTAAGTGGTGTCTTTATGCCTAGCATCGGAAACGAACAACATATGATGTCTATTAGACAACCTGTTTCCCTAAAAGGACTATACCTTTATCTAGAAGACGGATTACCCATTAGAACAAGTGGTTTATTCAGTAACAATGCTTTGATTGAAATAAATACTGCAGCCATTCAGCAAATAGAAGTCATCAAGGGGCCTGCATCTGCATTGTATGGGGCAGAAGCGATTGGGGGTGTTGTTAATTTTATACATGCGCCAAGACCAACTAAAGATGCGTTTTCAATTAGTAACCACATCAATAACAACGGTCTTTTAAAATCCGATTTGGCATGGAACAAAGCCGGGGGCCGATCTGGCTGGAACATCCACCTGAGTCAAATAGGACAAAAAAATGGGAAGCTTGAATATAGCGATTATACCAAAACTGCATTGAGTGTTAAAAGAGATTTTACATTTAAAAAGAATTGGTCGGGATACCAGCAAGTGCAATACATCCATTATGATGGACAAATGACAGGCACGGTGGATAGCTTAAAATTTAAGTCGAGAAACTATACAACCCAACAAAGCTTTACTTATAGAAAACTAGATTTGATTCGCCTAAGACAAAATCTAACTTACCAATGGAGTGATGCGCAGAAAACAACGATTAATCTATTGTATCGAGGCAATACAATGGATCAAAACCCTGCTTATTTAATTGCCTCCAGTTCGAATCCAACAAAATTTAAGGGTCAAATCAATTCCAATCACTTTGATGCCTACGTGCTGGATCTTCAACATCAAATTAATATAAAGAAAATCAAATCAAAAATTTTAATAGGCGGCTACTTGGATGCAACAAAACAAGGTCTAATAGCAGAGTATATTGATATTTTTAAAGATACATCGATCAATAAATTTACCAAGTATTCAACACCTTTAACGGATAGTTTGATTACCAATTATACAACAACTATTTATAACAAAGCCTTGTACTTAAATTGGATTCAACCAATAAGTAAAGGCCTAAGAATGAATGCTACCATCAGGTATGATCAATTTGACTATAGTTTTAGAAATAAATTAAGCAGCGGTACACCAAGTTCAAATAATCTATTCACCAACTGGGCTCCAAAAATAGGCGCTACATTCAATCAAATCCATTGGGGTGTCTATCTGAATTATAGTAAAGGATTTGTTCCGCCGCAAATAACAGAGATATACAATGCCATTCGTGTACCTTATTTATTACCACAAAGTTTTTCTAATTACGAAATTGGTTCTTGGTTACGCATACCCAATGGTTACATCGAATGGTCGTTATACCAACTGAATGGTCGCAATGAAATTGTATCTGTCCGTCAAGCAGATGGAGTGAATCTAAATCAAAATACAGGTCAAACAAAGCACTATGGCATAGAATATCAAGTGAAATATAATTTCAACCAGTTTTTGCAATTGAATTTTAATGGTAGCAATGCAAAACACCTTTATGTCAACACCATTTTAAAAGGTACAGACATTAGCAATAAAGAAATGGTTGCTGCTCCTCGTTTTTTCAGCAACCTAACTTTGTTAAGTCAGTGGAATAACGCCCTAAGTTCATCAATAGAATGGCAACATCAGTCTGGCTATTTTATGGACGAGATCAATGCCACTCAATATCCAGGGTTTGACGTATTAAATCTTAGAATCAATTATTCCATTAAAAATCATGAACTATGGTTTCAATGTATCAACTTGACAGATCAATTTTATGCAACCATGGCTACCAAAAACTTTAGTGTCAAGGGGAACAATGCTTATGCCTATTACTTAGGCGACAATCGGACTATCGCATTGGGATGGAAATGGAACTTTATTCCATAAAAAAAGGGGCGCAAATTGCGCCCCTTTTTTTAAATTATTTTCGAAGTACCATCATTCAAAGTAGGATTAATTACCTCCGCCCACTCTAATCATGTTTCCGCCCATTCTAATGCCGCCACCTCTTTGCATATCTTGCATTAACTTCTGCATGTTTTCTTGAAATTGTGCTCTATTCATTTTCTCACCCTTTGTAGGTTGGATCAATTCTTTTTTGGGATATTTAGCACTCACCTCTACTGCAGTTGTTACACTTGCTCCGTTGTCAACATTCATTTCCATAATTACACCTGGCAAACCACTGTAATTTTCAGGACCAACAGACACAGGGATATTTTCTGCATACCAAACCACTAATTCAGTCTCTTTTGGCTTCATTGGTGCATTGGCTGCAGAATCTGTATTATTTTCACCACCTCTGCTAATACGCATACGCATTTGAGGTGCAGTGATCATAGTCGTTGCTTTTTTGCATAATTGTTTTGCAATTGTTTTTGTTTCTTCTGATAACTTCCACTTGTATTGCTTTAAAGAATCAACAATTAAAAACTCTTTTTCAAAAAATGCACGCTCTTCATATTGTGTTTGTTTTGCAATATCAGTATAAGTAGTAGTGGTTGGCATTCTAAAGTTCATACGCATGCCGCCACCTCCTCCGCCAGCATTGGCAAATGGATCTGGCGCTTCGTCATCCACAACAGATCTGAATAAACTCGCAGACTCATTAAAAATCAATTCAAACTTGTCTGTTCTAAATTCTGGAATCATTGACTTCATTTGAGGGTCAGGTAGGCTTCGATGCATATTGACTTTGCGCTCGTAGCTAATTTTTCCTTCTTTCATTTGAGCAGTTACTACTGTTGACATGCTGATGAATGCAACAAATAATCCTAGTACTAATTGTATTTTTTTCATAAATGTTAATTTATATTTATTTTCTACTTTTTAATTTTTATACTCTCTTTATATAATTCAGATATGCATTTCATGTAATTACATTCTGATCATCATGCCACCTGGCCTTGCGCCTCCACCTAATCCAGATTTTTGTAAACTATACGTAAAGGTCAACAAAAAGTATTGACTAATTACGTTGTAGGATCTATCTACAATCTGATTCTGTGATACGTTTCTACTAATTCCAATGTTTTTATTTAATAAGTCAAAGGCACTCATTTTAATTTCGGCCCTTTTGTTTTTCATAAAGAATTTAGAAAAGCTCGCATTCCAAATAGGAATTGAAGTATTAAACCCTTCCGCACGTCCTGTATTGATAGCATAATTAAATGACTGGTTCAACACAATATTAAATGGCAAGTAATTGGTCATGTCTGCACCAAAAACCTTTGTCAAGAAGTTAGTATTGAGTGTTGGATTCACTTCATTACTTGTTTTACTAAATGAATAACGTGCAGTCAAGTTAATGTCAATCACATCATCTAAAATATAACTATAACTAAAACTAGGACCCGTTGATTTTGTCACAATCGTATTTAGCAATCCATTAGCATAAGAGATATTGTTGTTCAATCCGGCATTTAAACCAAAACTTAATCTTGAATTCAATTTTTTGATACCAAAGCCATAATTCATTGTTCCATTGATTCTATAGGCACCATTCACATTCACTGGCTTAGATAATATGGTTCGATTGGGTAAAACGCTATCGTAGTTAACAATTGAATTGTTTGTTGTAGAGGCATTCAATGTAGAAAAGAAATTTTTACCCGCTAAAATTTTAGAAGAGAAAAAACGAATATTCAAATTGTGCACATAGCTTCTTTTTAAATCAGGATTACCTATCACTTGTCTGTTAATATTGCTTTGATCCAATACAGGTTGCAATTGAGTGATAGATGGTTGATTGGTAGAAGTACGGTAGTCTATATTTAAATTCTTAGTCTGAGAGAAATTGTATCTAAAATTGGCATTGGGTAAGATATCTTGAAAGCTTTGGCTAAATTTGGTTTTTGCGCTGATATTCTCTCCATCCAATACCGCATTTTGTAATGAAATTCCCGTTGCAAAATTGAATTTCTTTTGATTGGACCTATAGCTCATACCGCCTCCCGTATAAGTATACTCACTATTGAATTCATTGGTCAAACGATTGTTCAAAAGATCATAGGCATCAGTAACATTATTTTGATCAAACACTTTTTTACTGGATGACCCTATCGTTTTACTTAAATAAGAATTAAACTCTAATAAAGATCTTTTACTAATAGGTTCTGTATAAATCACATTGGCAGAATAACTAGTTGTATTTCCTTTACGAATATTTTGTTGATCTAAAATAGAATCAGAAGTCAATAAGCCTCCCGCATAAAAAAATTGACTAGTGTATTGACTGCCTGTTGAATTAGACTGGTTATAGCTTTGTGTAATCGTAGAAGAAATCGTTCTGCCTTTTTTAGCGAATTTTTTTCTTAATAATAAATTACTAGAGGCGTTGACCGCATCAGAAATACTTGAAGCAGCAGTGGTGTTGCGATTAGAAATTGCGCCATTGGCATCTAATCCTAGTCTGGTCAAGGTAGTATCTTCGCTTGAAGAACTCGTTTGTTGCCAGCTTAAACTTGGTGTGAATTTATAAGAAAATGTTTCTGTCACTTTATGATCAATCGTGCTACCGAAACTTTGTTGTTGATTTCTATTGATTGAATTTGAAATTGAACTTCTATTGAATTGATTTCCTGGTGTAAGATTTTGTGTAAATGATATACTATTATTATTTCGCTCTACATCGCTAATCGCCGTATTGGCATTGAACTCGATTTTTTTACTGTTGAATAGGTTAGAGTAGTTACCGCCAATTGAATAGGTTTCAGCGATACCTTGTGCATTGGCATCCGTCTCGCCAGATCCGCCACCGCCTATGTTAATGGTAACACCTGCTCCTGCGCCCACTCTTCCGCCGCCACCTCCAGAAAAATTAACAATGTTTCTGCTAGAAAAATTTTGACGGTTGGTATTGTTTGCGCCGCCAATTGCAGAAAATTGTTCGTCATTATTAATTACATTGATATTGCCTTGCGTATCAAATACACTGGGTGTTCCAGCACCTCCATTTAACTTTCCGAAAGTAGATCTGTTGCGATCTTTTTTCAATTTTAAATTGATTGCAGTTTCTTCTGAACCATCATCGATACCTGTGAACATAGCTTGATCTGATTTACGATCATACACTTGAATTTTATCCACTGCATCAGCAGGTAAATTTTTAGTTGCCATTTTTGGATCCCCAGTGAAAAACTCTTTTCCATTCACAAAAACCTTAGTGACTGTTTTTCCATTTACTGTGATGCCGCCAGATTTATCAACTTCCATACCTGGCATCTTTTTTAACAAATCTTCCACTACAGCATTTGGGGCTGTCTTAAAATTTTCAGAATTGAATTCTACTGAATCTCCATTAATCACCACGGGTGGTCTGCGAGCAGTAACAGTTACTGTTGATACACTATTTACATCATTCATATAAATAGTGCCCATTTCTACCATTTTATCTACCGCATTCATCACTGGAACCCATTTTGGTTGATACCCTACATAAGAAACAGAGATCATATAGGCACCCGGTGCGACATTTTTAAAATTAAACACCCCAGTTTCATTCGTTCTTGAAAAGCTAACTAGCGAAGAGTCTTTTGCATATACCAAAGAAACGGTAGCTGCATTTAGGGCCCTATTGGCAATACTATCTTTTAAAGTACCCTGAATGGTCATGTTTTGAGCAAATCCTACGTAACTCATTAATAATAAGCTATTTATAAAAATAATTTGGATTAATTTTTGTTTATTCATAATGTAAATATACGATTGAGTTCGTAAACATAAGTCAAAATAGCCAATTCCTACCTAAGTTTTTAGTTAAAATTATTGAAATATTTGATGAACGGCGGTCTGGATTAGTTTCATTTTTTTTGGGAACTATTGGATTGATGTAACTTTCAAAAAATAATCAATATGAGAATATTTGCTTTGACCCTGTTCATGGGCCTTGGTTTAATCAGTTCGCAAGCGCAGGACAAGAAAAGTCCAAAAAAAGATAGCGTCAGCTATAGTCAATTTAAAGGATTGCCTTTAAAAGCGACAAGATCCATTGACTTCACTACAAATGAAGGGACTTGGACTTCGTTGGCTGTGAGTCCAGACGGCAAAACCATCTTATTTGATTTGATGGGTGATATCTATAGTATCCCAATGGAAGGTGGAAAGGCAACTGCCATTACCAAAGGTATGGCTTATGATAATCATCCAAGCTTTAGCCCAGATGGCAAACGCATCCTTTTTATTTCTGACCGTTCTGGAGCAGAAAATTTATGGTACATCGATATTGATAAAAAAGATACCGTTGCGTTAACAGAAGAACAAAACAATAATTTTCCAGGTGCAGTTTACACTCCAGACGGAAATTATATTGTGTATACGAAAGGACGTCGCAATACTAAATTGTATTTAATGCATAAAAACGGTGGTGCTGGAACTAGTTTGATTGATGCACCAGCAACTTTAAAAACAATTGACCCTGCAGTAAGTGCTGATGGTCGTTATATTTATTATAGCGCACGCAATGGAGCATGGAACTACAATGCTATGTTACCTCAATATAGTATCGGCGTATATGACAGAGAAAAAGGAACAACAAGAACCATTGCATCTAGATATGGATCGGCATTTACTCCCGTGTTATCTAAAGATGGTAAATGGATGGTGTATGGGTCTCGTTATGAAGATAAAACCGGATTGGTAAAAAGAAATCTAGCAACTGGTGAAGAAACTTGGTTGGCTTATCCTGTACAAAGAGATGATCAAGAATCTATTGCTGTGCTAGGCGTATTACCTGCAATGAGTTTCACGCCTGATAGTAAATACTTATTGGCTTCTTATGGAGGAAAAATTAATAAGATCGATATTGAAACTGCCGCTCAAACTCCAATTCCATATACAGTTGATGCAAAAATAGAAATGGGACCTGAGGTATTATTTAAGTATCCTATTAAAGATACAGTAGCAACAATGGCAACACAAATAAGAGATGCGGTGCCTTCTCCAAATGGAAAGCAATTGGCTTTTACAGTATTGAATAGATTGTATGTGATGGATTATCCTAACGGAACACCAAAGCGTTTAACAAAAAATGATTTCACAGAAGCACAACCTGTTTGGACTCCTGATGGAAAAGGCATTTATTTTACTACTTGGAATCCTAATGGAGGAAGTATTAGATTATTTGATTTAATCAGCAGTACAGAAAAAACAATTTCAAAAGAAAATGCTTTATATCAAGGTCTGGCCATTGATCCAACTGGAAAAAAATTAGTGTACAATAAAACCAATGCACAAAAATTCAAAGATGCTATTGAACCAACTTATGATGATGCAGAAGATGAATTGGCATGGATCGATTTAACCACAGGTAACGAAACCATCATAGACAAAGCAAATGGAAGATACAATCCCCATTTCGCAATGAACGATGATCGCATTTATTTAAACAACCGTGGTCGTTTGATTTCTATTCAATGGGACGGTGGGGATGAAAAAGAAATTGCAAAAATTTCTGGCATTACTACTTTTGGAAGTATCCCTGAGCACAGAGGCAAACCTGTTGCAGACCCTTGTATTATTCCTGAAATCATGGAAGAAGATGATGATGCTGCAAAAGAAAACAACCCTCCTTCTAATGCTAACCATATTTTGTTATCACCAAAAGGATCTGCAGCCATTGCGCAAGTAAATAACAATATTTATTTTGTTACCCTTCCTAAATCTGGCAAGTCAGTTTCTATTTCTGTTGCAGATGCAAAAAATGCAGCATTCCCAAGTAAATTGTTAACTGAAATTGGCGGAGAATTTCCAAGCTGGCAAGCAGATGGTAAAACAATTCACTGGAGTTTAGGTGCTGCACATTTTACTTATGATATTGAAGCAGCGTATGCATTTGATGATAGCTTAGCCGCTGCCAAAAAATTAGAAGCATCTGTTAAAAAAGATACGACTAAGAAAGATAGCACCAATACGGCTAAGAAAGAGGAGAAAAAAGAAACTCCTAGATATAAAGCAAATGAAACTTGGGTAAAAGTGTATTATGAAAATGATATGCCATCTACTACAGTGTTGTTGACCAATGCAAGAATCATCACTATGAATGGCGACCAAGTGATTAATAACGGTGATATCTTGATTGTTAAAAATAGAATTCAAGCAGTTGGAAAATCTGGATCACTAAAAGTACCTGCTGGTGCTAAACGTGTTAACCTTGCAGGAAAAACTGTTGTACCAGGTTTTGTTGACACCCACTCGCATATGTGGCCTAGCTGGGGTATCCATAAAAATCAAGCTTGGATTTATGCAGCGAACTTAGCGTATGGTGTGACTACCACACGTGATCCACAAACAGCAACAACGGATGTTTTAACCTATAGCGATTTAGTAGAAGCAGGTAAAATGGTAGGACCAAGAGTGTATTCAACTGGCCCGGGTGTGGGCTATTGGTCTTACAATTTAAAAGACTCAGCACAAGCAGA
Organism: Sediminibacterium sp.; assembly: GCA_030158665.1. Classification (GTDB taxonomy): domain Bacteria; phylum Bacteroidota; class Bacteroidia; order Chitinophagales; family Chitinophagaceae; genus Sediminibacterium. The sequence continues at coordinate 70,236 of JAOASM010000007.1, forward strand.
ATCAGTATTAGCACAATACAGTAAGTATTTCAATACCAAGTATATTAAAATGTATTTGGTGGGTAATCGTAAGCATAGACAATGGGTGATTCAAGCTGCTAAAAATCAAAAGTTGATGCCAACTACAGAAGGTGGTTTAGATTTCAAATTAAATATGACCAATTTGATTGATGGCTATCCTGGACATGAGCACTCATTACCAATTTATCCGCTTTACAATGACGTAGTCAAAACAATCGCTACTTCAAAAATGGCAGTAACACCTACTTTGTTAGTTTCTTATGGTGGACCATGGGCTGAGAATTTTTATTATGAAACTGAGAATGTATATGGTGATGCGAAAATGCAGTACTACACACCTTACGAAGAATTAGCAAGCAAATCTAGACGCCGTGCTACTTGGTTTTTACCAGAAGAGCATGTGTTTCAAAAGCATGCTAAAAGTATGAAGCAGCTTGTTGAAGCAGGTGGCCTTGCAGGTATTGGAAGTCATGGTCAATTACAAGGTCTTGGTTACCATTGGGAGCTTTGGTCTATGCAATCTGGCGGTATGCGCAATTTAGATGCCTTAAAAACAGCGACTATTTTAGGAGCAGAAAGCTTAGGATTGGATAAAGACCTTGGTAGCATTAGTGCAGGCAAATTAGCTGACTTAATTATCTTAAATAAGAATCCTTTAGAAGACATTAAAAACACCAACAGCATCCAGTATATCATGAAAAATGGTCGTCTTTACAACGGCGCTAATTTAGACGAGCTGGTAACTGGTAATTCAAAGGTGGATCGTAAAGAATACTTGGATAAAAAACCAACTAAAAACACCAAGGTAGAAGATTAAACAACCTTTTGACAAAAGCTTCTAGCGGCTGTCTAAGTTTTAATACGTATGATTATAAGGAGGCGGACCGTTGGTCCGCCTCCTTTGTTTTTTCGCGCGCATCCGCGCGAAATTTTGTAAGTTTAAGTATTCAATCAAACGCTATGCAAAATTCAAGAAGAAAATTTATTCAAAACAGTGGAATGGCTTTATTGGGAATCGGTTTAACACCATCCTCCTTATGGTCTAAGAACATTTTGGCCGATTCAAAAATAAAAATTGGCATTCAATTGTATACTGTTCGAGATACGATGTTTAAAGATCCATTGGGTACTTTAAAAGCATTGTCAAAAATGGGCTATCAATATGTAGAGCATGCTAATTATGCCAACAGAAAATTTTATGGCTATACGGCTATAGAATTTAAAAAGATTTTAACTGACTTAGGTATGCAGATGCCAAGTGGACACACCGTCATGAATGCAAAACACTGGGATGCAAGTAAAAAAGAATTTACCGATGCTTGGAAGTATACCATCGATGACGCAGTCACACTAGGACAAGAATATGTCATTAGTCCATGGATGGATGAGCAAGTAAGAACCTCTTATGATGCACTGATGCATCAATTAGAATTATTCAATTTATCTGGTGAATTGTGTCAAGAGTCAGGCATGCGTTTTGGTTACCACAATCACAATTTCGAATTTGTAGAAAAAGTCAATGGACAATTCATCTATGATATTATCTTAAAAGAAACAGATCCGGAATTGGTGATACATCAATTGGATTTTGGCAATATGTATGGCATTGGTGCACGGGGCATGGATTGGATCAAAAAATATCCAGGACGCTTTGTTTCAGTTCATGTTAAAGACGAGATCAAGGTTGCTGTTGGAGAAATGAATGATGGTCATGATAGTACGATTTTAGGCAATGGTGTGGTAGACCCTAAGGCTGTTTGTTTATTAGCAAAGTCGATAGGAGGAACCAAGCATTTTATCATTGAACAAGAGTCTTATCAAGGAATTGCACCAATTGAATGTGCAAGAATCAACTTAGAAAGAATTAAAACTTGGGGATTAGGTTAAATTGAATAAAAAATTGAACAACTGACTTGCATTTAAAATTCATTGTATGAAAAAAAGTATTGTATTAGGCTTCTTGATGTTGAGCGTTTTAGTATCATTTGCACAAAAACCAACGAGTGCAGAATTGGCTAGATGGAATCAGCATGCAAAACAAACCACGATCATCCGTGACGAATGGGATATACCTCATATTTATGGAAAGACAGATGCAGACGCTGTGTTTGGCTTAATGTATGCTCAATGCGAAGAAAACTTTCCACAGATTGAAAAGAATTTTTTAGAAATGCTTGGTCGACGTGCCGAAATGGAAGGACCCAAAATGATTTATCAAGATTTGATGATGCAATTGATTCAAGATAGTGCAGAAGCGGTGAAGGATTTTGAAAGAAGCCCGCTCTGGTTTAAGCAATTATTAATTGCACACGCAGATGGTATCAATTATTATTTATCTAAACACCCGGAAGTTAAACCAGTGGTGCTTAAAAAATTCAAGCCATGGTACCATTTAATGTGGACTGATGGAAGCGTCTCTCCAACAAGGTCTGCAGGCATCACCGAAAAGCACGTGGAGGCATTTTATGGTCAGCAATTATTTGCGAATAAAAATGCGGTAACAGTAACTGATCCATTCTCTATGCCCAAGTCAATTTTTGAACAGCCTAACTATGATATGGAAGATAAAACCTTAAAGGGTTCAAATGGTTTTGCGATTGCACCAAAACATAGTGCAAGTGGAAATGCGATGTTGTATATCAACCCGCATGTACCCTTTTATTTTAGATCAGAAATGCATATGGTGAGCGAGCAAGGATTAAACGCATATGGGGCAGTAACATGGGGACAGTTCTTTATCTACCAAGGATTCAATGAACATTGTGGCTGGATGCATACGAGCAGCTATGCAGATGTAGCAGATGTGTATGAAGAGCAAACAGAAAAAATAAACAATGAACTGTTTTATACTTATGAACAACAAAAAAAGAAAGTTGGTCAACGTAATATCACCATTCAATATACAGACAATGGTATATTAAAAACAACCTCTTTTGATACCTACTTCACGCAGCATGGGCCAATCATGGGTATGCAAAAAGGGAAATGGTTGAGCCTACAAGAAAACAACCGATCATTAGATGCATTAATGGAATGTTGGACAAGAACAAAAGCAAAAAGTTTGACTGATTACAAAAAGGCAATGAGCTTATTAGCTAATAATAGCAATAACACAGTCTATGCAGATGCAGCAGGTAATATCGCCTACTGGCACGGAAATTTTATGCCTAAGCGCAATCCTAATTATGACTACACGATGCCTGTTGACGGCACCACCAAGGCAACCGACTGGCAGGGTTTACATCCATTAAATGAAATTGTACAAAGTATCAATCCTATAAATGGTTGGTTGCAAAATTGTAATGCAACTCCATTTACTGTTGCAGGACAGTATAGCCCTAAAGCAACCGACTATCCAGCGTATATGGCCCCTGACGGAGAAAACGGAAGAGGTATTACGGCTGTAGCATTACTATCCAAAATTGACAAAATCAATTTAGACGAACTCATTGCATTGGGATATAATAAAAAATTAAGTGCCTTTGATATTTTATTGCCTCGTTTTATCACCACCGCAAAATCAGCATCGCTTGCACCGAGAACAAGAAAAGCCATTGACTATTTAGCCAATTGGGATCATGTTGCAGATACCAATTCAATTGCTACAAGCATTGCGATTGAATGGGCTACAAAATGGGGGGCAGAGATTCCACCAGCAAGCACTGAAGAAGCTGCAACACATGCCATTGTAAAATACAATCGCATGGACCAAGAAGTGGCTTTTGAAACTAAAATAAAATTATTGGAAGCCACATTAGACCAATTCGAAAAATGGTATGGCGGATGGGAAATCAAATGGGGGGCGATGAATCGTTATCAAAGAGTTGCGCCAGGTGCAAATTTTGACGACAGTCAACCAAGCTTGGCAGTGAACCAGGCTTCATCTAGATGGGGCGGTCTGCCTTCTTTTGAAAGTAGACGCTATGCCAATACTACAAAGCGCTATGGATACACAGGTAATAGTTTTGTTGCAGCGGTCGAATTTGGAAAAAGACTAAAAGCAAAAACAATTATCACAGGTGGTCAAAGTAGGTTTGCAGAGAGTCAACATTTTACAGATCAAGCGTATGGATATCTTCATGGACAGTTTAAAACGATCCACTATTATAAAGAAGATGTTTTAGCCAACAAAAAACTAGCATACCATCCTGGATTAGCAAGATAATGTTCATAAAGTTTAGTGATTAAAGCAATTTTAACCAAGCCTGCTACATTTTTCACGGCCAAGGTTTGCATGAGTCTGGTTCTATGACCTTCTATCGTTCTCTTGCTATGACCAAGCTCTGAAGCAATTTGTTTACTAGATGCTTCTTCGCAGATGCGGATTAAAATATATTTATCATATAAGCTTAATGCGTTTACACGTTCTATTAAATTAATTTTATCCATTGCTTGAGTGAGGTTTAAAACACGTTCTGCAGTATGTTGACAAAAATAGACCTTACTTTGGCAGGCCATTTCTACCGCTTTATTCCACTCTTGACTAGACATATTTCTTGAAACAATGACATCCACTTCAAGTACAATTAATTGATAAAGTATAAAATCGGGCGTATCCTCATTCAATAAAATAATAAAAGGAAAAATTTGTTGAAGGGTTTTGATGCTCTTTTTAACAGAAGCTGATTCAAAATCAAACATCGCACAATCTATGATTAACAAACCTTCTGACAAGCCCAAATCAAATCCTTTTATTTCGTCTAAGGAGGTGAGCATTCGATATCCATTGCACATAGGATGCGCTTGGACCAGTTGTCCACATCCCATTGCATAAATTGCTTGTTGATCACATATGAATACTTGTCTTTGATCCTGTTGGTTGAAGTAATTTTTTTGCATGGATAAAAGAACAACCAATCCGGGTTAATTTATCCTGAATGGATGGATATTACAACAATGGTTGCATTTATTAAGGCATTTACCCCCTTCAAGTAAAGTCTAAATAGATAGTTTCATGCTCTAGTCGATAGAATTTACACAGAATGGACTAAATTGCTGCATGCAATTTGAAAAATCTATTACACTTGCCACTTTCTCTCCATTATGGTGGCAAAGCATTTTATTAATTAGTGGTAGTATTTTTTTACTAATTCAATTACCTAAGTACATCAAAAAAATTAAGATCAAGCAATACGATTTTTTTATTGCTATTTTATTAATGGCCAATTTCATCATTGAACAAACGTATAATTACTATAATGGACTATGGAATATTCAACAAAACATTCCTGCACATTTATGTAGTATCAGTAATATTTTATGCATTATCTACCTCTTTAATAAAAATCAGTTATTAGGAGAATTTGTATACTACTGGGGTTTATTGGGCGGAATACATGCACTGCTTACGCCCGAATTTAACACAGGTGTAATTGGCTATAATTTTTACAGCTTCTTTATTGGACATGGTGGATTGTTATTAGTGGTATTGTATATGGTCAAGCACAATGGATTTAGACCAAGACCAAAATCTTGGTTAAAAATATTTGGCTACTCACAATACGTAGTACTTGCAGTGGGCGCAATGAATTATGCAATGGGAACCAACTATATGTTCTTAAGAGCGCGTCCAACTGCACAAAATCCATTGATCATTGGAGAATGGCCTTTTTATTTAATCACTTTTGAACTGGCTGCCATTTCTCATTTTTGGTTATTCTATTTGCCCTTTGCTAGAAAAAATAAAAGGGCCGCATTGGCCCTTTAGTTCAGTTAGATGCGTCAGGTAGATGCTTACAGCTCTTCTATTCTTTTGGCTTTGTCATCAATTACCAAATCAAAATTAGGCTTAACCGCGCCGCCATTAGGACAAAAACCAGTGATTAAATCATTGAACTTACAGCCCCATTTAGTTAATTGTTCTAAAGTTAAAGGCCTTAAATCTCTTTTTGAACTTTCTCCTCTCCCTGTCCAATAAGTAATATGCCAACCTTCCTCATATAGCTTATTAATTTTAGCAATATTTTCAAAATTAGGTTCCGCTAATTCATACACTCTTTTGTCCGTGTAGAAACAAATTGTTTCATCGATATCAATTAATGCTTTTTTGGAACCGAATCTTTTTGACTCTATCATAAGTATGTTTTAAGTAGTGAATGAAAATAGTAAAAATTATGTTTACAATCTTGCGGTTACGATGGATCGATCTAAAAATGCCTTTGTATCATATACAATAGCGTCTGGACTGCTTTTCAATGCAGCATAATCTAATGCTTTAAAAAAATCATGCGCAACTGCCAGTAAAATGACATCATATTTTTGAAGTGCTGTAATCAATTGCACTTGATGTTTTTCAAACACTTCAATCGCATTGGCATAAGGATCAAATGCATCAACTAAAGCACCCTGTTCTTTTAATTGATCAATGATGTCAAACACTTTTGAATTTCTGCTATCAGGACAATTTTCTTTGAAGGTGACTCCAAGTACTACAACTTTAGCACCTTGAATTTGCTTTCCGATACCTGCCAATAATTGTATCAATTTGCGACTTATAAATGAACTCATCTGGTCATTGACCTCACGCCCAGACAAGATCACTTGCGGATGATACCCAAGTGCTTTTGCTTTATGTGCTAAATAATAAGGATCCACTCCAATGCAATGTCCACCAACTAAACCTGGCTTAAATGGTAAAAAATTCCATTTGGTGCTTGCAGCTGCTAAAACCTCATTGGTATCTATTCCCATACGATCAAAAATCAAAGCCAATTCATTCACAAAAGAAATATTGATATCTCTCTGTGCATTTTCAATTGACTTAGCCGCCTCTGCAACTTTAATTGAAGGAGCAGCATAGGTACCTGCGGTAATGACACTTGCATATAATTGATCAATATACTTAGCTATTTCGGGCGTAGAGCCTGAAGTAATTTTTTTAATCTTTGTCAATGTATTCACCTTGTCTCCTGGATTGATTCGCTCTGGAGAATAACCGCAATAAAAATCATGATTCAATTGTAACCCTGATATTTTTTCAAGTACTGGAACGCAATCCTCTTCTGTACATCCTGGATACACCGTACTTTCATAAATTACAATGTCCCCAGATTTTAATATACCCGCTATCTGAGCCGTTGCGTATAATAAAGGAGACAGGTCTGGTGTCTTATCTGCATTCACTGGCGTAGGGACAGTAACAATGTATACCGTAGCATTTGCAATGGCAGAAAGTTCATTGGTTAGGACCAAATTATGCGCCTCTTGTATTTGCTCAACTGAACTTTGTAATGTGATATCGTCTCCTTTTTTCAATGCATCCACCCTTACGCTGTCCAAGTCATACCCAATCACTTGATATTGATTGGAGAAGGCCAATGCCAAAGGTAAGCCCACATAGCCTAGTCCGATGACGGCAATAATGGGAGGATTGGATGGTGTCAATTGTTGCATTTGGCACCAAAGTTAATGGAGACCTTAATGATGTCCATATTTTTTTTCGCCAACGGGAATTGCAATGGTTAATCTATTCTGTGGCGGTGGTAATGGGCAGGTTGCAAATTCAGTAAAAGCACAAGGAGGATTATAAGCTTTATTAAAATCGATATAGGTAAAGCCATCGGCATCTGGCTTCTCTAACTCTATAAATCTACCCGACCCATAGGTTGTATTCCCAGAAGTAGCATCTGCAAAAGTCACGAATAACCTTTGACCTCCTTCATCTATGGCATCCAATCGATACGTTTTACCATCGATGTCAAACACCAATTGACCCCCATGTTTTTGTGCAGTATTTTGTCCTAGCACATTCATGATCATCAACGGATTTTGATCCCGAAGAATCGCTTTTGCTTTAATACGCCATTTGGCATCTACTGGAAATCTTTCAATGCCTTTAAATTCAAGCAAGGTTTTTGCTTTTAAATTTCTGAATCTAACGCCCACTTTGTCTTCTCTTTGAATCACCACCCAAACAAAATTTCTCCACTCACTAGTATAACTGCCTTCTGGTGCAGTTAATAAATTAATGCTGCCATTGTTTTCTATGACAACGCCTTCTTTATTTTTAATAGTGATTTTTTCTTTGATTGCATCCTTCCAAAACACTTTTCCATTGTCAAAAACAAAGTCCCCTAAATGCGCTGGAAAATTCGGATGATCATACACTAATTCATTTCCCGATGCTGCTCCAAAACGATTTACTCCTGGTGTTAACCAAAACAGTCCCTCTAAATTCAGCCAACCATTGGGCTGCTTTAATGCGTCTATTCTTTTTGCATGCCATTGTTCCAGTTCTGTTAGATAGGTGTTAGACTGCGCAAACATCGATAAGGATAACAGTGTCAAAATAAAAGCGATTGAATATTTTCTCATTTTATGTAAATTAATTCGGTTTCCCGAATAGGTTTTGTTTTGTTGATTTATTTGAACTAGAATCAGCTCTCAAAATTAGACAATTTTATTTGTCTACCAAATTAGTAGAGATTAATTTTTTCTTAGCGTTAACAATAGTTTAATTAAATTTACGCTGAAACATTTTAAGCACATGAAAAAGTTACTATTTATCTTGATATGCTCTGCTGGATTCTTAGCTTGTAAAAAAGAAACAGCTGCTCCTAAAACTACAACACCAACTACTACTACTCCGACCAATCCTAATTTGGCAGCCAATACTTGGATTCACGAAGTGATGAGTTATTATTATTTATGGAATAGCAATATGCCAAGCCTTGCTAGCTCTAATACAACTGCTAAACCAACTGATTATTTTTATACATTGTTAAATGATTATGGAAAAACAGATCGCTTTTCATGGATCGATGAAAGTTATACCAATTTGCAAAATCAACTAAATGGTGTAAGCACCGTTTTAGGTATTAAGAACAATGCTTTTTATACAGATGATTCTAAAACCAGTATTGCATTTGTGCTTGCCTATGTATTAAAAGGAAGTCCTGCAGAAAAAGCAGGATTAAAAAGAGGCGATATTATTTTAAAAGTAGATGACCAGACCATTACTAGCACAAACTATACCACCATCTTGTCCAACCAAACTTTAAAACTTGGATTGGGTGATTTTTCGAATGGCGCATTCGTTTCAAATGGCAGATCCGTTTCTGTGACAAAAGTGGAATTACAAACAAATCCAATTTTAGCTGACACCATCATTTCTTGGTCTGGCAAAAAAGTAGGTTACCTTGCTTACAGTCAATTTCTAACTAGTTTTGACGATAGCTTAAGAGCCATATTCGGACGTTTTAAATCAGCAGGGGTCAATGAGCTAGTTTTAGACTTTAGATACAATGGTGGCGGTTATGTGGTGTCTTCTGATTTAATTACCAACTTAACTGTTAAAGATGCAGCTGCTAAGGTGGGTAAGTTGATGAATAAAAAGGTATACAACGGAACTTATACCGCTTATCTTGAAAGAACCTCTGGCGCTAGTGCGTTCGAAACCTTGTTTAAATCAGAGCCTAACAATCTTGGTACACTTAATCGTGTATTTGTATTAACAGCGGGTAATACAGCATCTGCAAGTGAATTGGTGATCAATAATTTAAAACCCTTTATGGATGTGATCTTGATTGGGGAAAACACCTATGGTAAGAACGTGGGATCATTCACAATCACTGATCCAAACAAGCGATGGGACTATGGACTCCAACCAATCACTTTCCTTACCACTAATGCTATTGGGGAATCCAACTATGGTACTGTCAATGGATTTACACCTAATTATATCCTTGCAGACAATGTCTTACCCTATAAAACTTTGGGGAATCCAAGTGAGACCTATTTTAGTAAAGCATTGAGTATTATAGGTGGTGTTGCCTATCAAGCAAGTTCTACAGAGACAATTAAAAAATATACCCGAACTTTGGCAAGTAAGGAATCTTTTTCTGACAACAAATGGTTAGACAGAAAAGAGATGTGGATGGACCCTAAATAATAATGTATGAGTTTAAGTATACAAGTTTTTGTAACAGGTGGCACATTTGATAAAGAATACAATGAGTTAAATGGTAATCTTTATTTTAAAGAAACGCATTTACATGAAATGCTTAGTTTAGGTAGGAGTAAATTGAATTTATCCATAGACGCTTTAATGATGAAAGATAGCCTAGACTTTGTGGAAGCAGATCGTGCACTCATTGCATCAGCATGTAATGCAACCACTGCTCAAAAGATTTTAATTACACACGGCACAGATACCATGACCACTACTGCTTTGTATTTGCAAAAATCTTGTCCCAATAAAACCATTGTACTCACCGGTGCTATGATTCCTTATAAGTTTGGTAGTTCTGACGGATTGTTCAATTTGGGCAGTGCACTTGCGTTTACACAGGTATTGCCAGCAGGTGTATACATTGCCATGAACGGAAAATATTTTGAAGCAGACAAGGTCAGGAAAAACACAGAGAAGGGCGAATTTGAATCTATCTAAATAGCAATCCTCTTTTGTATTAAGCTGTTACTGCATCCCAAAGTTTTGCACGTATTTGTAAAGCCTCTATAGAAGCATGTTCTGCCTCCTTCCACTTTACCTCGTCGTCTCCACAAAGCTCTGCAACCATTTCTAAAGCAAGATGACTATGGTGTCCTCCATCTACTTCAATATGTCTTTCGATATAATATTTAAAGATGGATACTTTTTCCGGTGATTCTGCCACTAACTTTTCAAGCAAACGCGTAAACATGTCTGGGATTAAGTCCTCTCTGCCAAAAGTAAACACAGCTGCTTGAACATGTGCAGGCGCATGGCTGACGATCTTAAATGTGAAATTTAAAAAATCTTTGATAGATGCTGGACAGTCAAGTTGCTTAATTGCCGCTTCTATACTAGTACCTGATTGAAGGGCTTGCAGCAATCCTACAATGGCATTGGTGGATGCACCCATTTGACGCATTGCTTGTTGATACAATTCAAAATGGCTAATACGATTGTCAAATTCATCCACGTCCGATTCTTCACCTAAAACAATTTCATTGATCAAATACCTCGTATTAGCAGAGCCTACAGGCACCCATGGTGTTTGGACACAGGTTAATTTTTGTTGTAAAGACTTCAATAAGCTCATGAAATCCCACACTGCAAAAACATGTACTTCTGCAAATTTTTGTAGTGCTTCCAATGTTTGAATCTGGTGGTATACTGGATGTTGTAATAAACTTACTCGACTAGGCTCAATCGCGTCTTTTAATCTGTCAATAGATGGGTTCATAGCAATGTTTGTGGGCGCAAAGTTAATTAAATATGAAATCATGCGCAATGCTGTTTAAATAATAATACTTTAGTACCTTAATGTTTAAACTATTTAATGTTTTAACAGACAAAAGCTTTACTTATGACTAGATTGATTTTAATTTCCTTTATCATGATACTACCATTTATGGCAAATGCACAAACAACAAAAATAATTGCGCATCGTGGCGCCTGGAAAGAATTTAATTTGCCTGAAAACTCAATTGCTTCATTAGAAAAAGCGATAGCGCTACAATGTGACGGTGCTGAATTTGATGTAAGAAGAACGGCAGATGGTGTACTTGTGGTAAATCACGATCCAGTTTATTTTGGCGACACCATTCAAACCAATACTTATGCTTTTTTAAATAGAAACAAATTATCCAATGGAGAGTCATTGCCAACACTAGAACAGTATTTTTTAAAGGGCTGTAAAGACAAGCATCAGACTATACTCATTTGCGAAATCAAAGCAGCTATTGAAGATAAAAAACAAGACTACTTGGCTACGATCGAAACATTGGCCCTTGCAAAAAAACTTGGAATCGAAAAGCGTATTGTCTATATCAGCTTTAGTAAGGACATCCTTACATGGATTAAAGAGCAGGATTCAAAAGCCATTGTATTATACTTAGAGTCCGATTTAACAATTGATGCAGTTGTGAAAAATAAATTCAACGGAATTAATTGGCATTATACTTCATTTAAAACAAACAGTCAGTTAAGCGAAAATGCAAAGAAAGCAGGATTGATGTTGGGAAGTTGGACAGTAAATGAATTATCCGATTTTGAAATTTTACAATCACAAGGAGTAGAATGGATTACCACCAATCATCCTCAACAATTTCAAAATCATTTAAAAGGACAAAAGCAATAGCGCTATTGTAATCCAACTATTGATTATTTATACCTCGTGTCAATAAGGTATTGAATCTTCCAGCCTTCTTTTAGCTTAACTAACTGAAAACTATTCACGCCTTTGTGAGAGTAGTTGCCTTTATAATAAAAAGTATAAGGCGTCCAGACAGTTGCCATCAATGGATCTATATTAATGGACCCGAATTCAATTCTTTCATCTAATGCATTCGCTGTTTGCTTTCCTACACTTTGAATAAAATCTTTAACAGACTCTGTTTTTATCAATACACCCTCTGGTTTATTAACTATTGTTTGAAAAATAACCTGATCTGAAAAACAAGTTTTTAGTAAGCTGCTGTCAGCTTGTTTCATTGCTACAAACATATTCTGTATCACCTGCTTTACTTCGTTTTCAGCCGATGCCGAGGTAGTTAAATGAGTTGATTGGGCCGTGGCGGAGTAGGGCAGGCTAGATAAAATAAAAAGGGTATATAAAATTGTCTTTCTCATTGTATTGAATTAAAGTAGTTTGAAATTTTTAAAATTGATAGAGTAATTGTAAATTGATTGTAATTTAAAACCAATTATTCAATTCCACACCATGAAAACGACTAAAATAATTTATTGGGTTACCACAAGTATCATTTGCTTATTCGCATCCACTGCTATTTTTATGAATTCTGAAATGGCCATTGAAGGCACTAAGCATGTAGGCATACCACGTTGGCTAGGGCTAGAAATAAGTATAGGACAATTGATTGGTCTAGTACTGTTGATTGTTCCTGCTGTGCCTGCACGTATAAAAGAATGGGCTTATGTTGGATTTGGCATTTTATACATTTCGGCTGTTGTAGCACATATTGCCATTGGAGATCCTATTAATAATACCGTTATGGCTATTGTGTTTTTTGGATTGTTGTTGGCTTCTTATACAAGCTTTCATAAATTACAAAAAGCAAAAATCTAATTCAACACAAGCATCTATGCTGCAAAAAAAGGCGCTCAAATTTGAGCGCCTTTTTTTTAAATTTTTAATTTTAATCTATTTAGGTAATGCGCTGAGCATTAACTTCAAAAATCCGTCTATTGATTTGTCATCCATCCATTTTATAACAGCAACCAATTCGTGTTCTGGATCCACATAAATAGCGTTGGTACCATTGCCAATATGCGCATAGGCATTTGCTGGTGCTGATGGATACATTTTACGATCTGTATTTAAAAAATAATTCATAAATCCATATCCAGTATTAGCACCAGTTGGCGTAGTTGATTGCTTAATCCAATCTTCGGATAGGATTTGTTTGCCATTCCAGTTACCTTTTCTTAATGTGAGTAGGCCAAATCTAGCCATATCATACGCATTGATAAAAAGACCACCTCCAAAATGTCCGCCGCCACTAACCGACTGTATCATCTTGCCGTCTAAAACAATCCACGCATTCTTATATCCAGTCCAAGCCCATGTATTTGACGCTCCAATGGGTTGCATTACTTGCTCTCTTAATACTTCCGGCAATGGTTTTCTCCATACAGTTGTTGCAGCCAATGCTAAGGCATTGACTCTTGTATCGTTGTATTTATAAACCGTACCTGGTTCAAAACGTTTTCTGGTTGTCCACTCTTCTGGTTTATCTGATGGTCTATCTGCCCAATCTGGCTTACCCCACAATACGCCTTCCCAATCGCTTGTTTGTCTAAGCAAATGATCCCAGTTAATCGTTTTATTATGTGCAGTTTCAAATGGATAGATGAATGCTGTTTGTGCAATTGGGTTTTGATCTATTGTTGAAGTTGCAGTTAAGGTTTCTATAGGTGGCAAATAAGTATACACTTTGTCATTGATAGATCGAATCAATCCTTTATCCACTGCCAACCCAACTACAGTAGACAACATGCTCTTTGTCACACTATTCACCATTTCTACCGAATTCAAGTTTCCCCATTCTGCAATGATATAACCCTTATACACTATGACTCCTGCAGCTGGGCCACGACTCGCCATTGGACCAATAGGATCCGAAAATGGTTCTTTGCCAAATTGCATCGCCTGTGTTAGCTGCAAGTTTTTGGGGAATTTAGTTTCATGTGCAATGGCATATTGTATTGCTTGATTTAACACAACGCTATCTATTCCAAAAACAAGGGGTGATTTTTGTTCCCATTTTGACACAGTCGGATAATAGGGCTTTACTTGCGCACCCGCTACAAAACAGATACTAAGTAAAACAAAGAGGAGCTTTTGCTTCATGATCATTGTTTTGTATTGATTATTTTAATTGTGTTGTATCCACTCTTGTTGGAGTGTCTTTTCCAGCAACGATGGATTGGGCACTAATGGCAATTGCCTTAATAATTTCATTCATATTATCTAGATCCAATGTTTCAATATGATCTGAAGCTTTATGGTAATTAGGCTCTGAATCCATTTTAGACGTAGAAATCGTATGTGCAGCAACACCAAGTCTTGCAAGTGTTGCATTGTCAGATCGGTAGAATAAATTTTGTTCGGTATAAGGATCCGGATAGAATTTAAAGCTTGATCCATCTAAATTTTTTTGTAAGATCGCTCCCATATTTGTTTTATCAAAGCCAGTAATATACGCACTGTTCTTTCCCCACTTACTTTCTGTTCCAATCATTTCGATGTTAAACATCGCTACTACTTTTGATGGATCTAATTGTTTTGAAAAATACTGTGCGCCATACCCACCCACTTCTTCTGCAGTAAATGCTGCAAATAAAATAGTACGTGCATTGTTATTTAAAGCTTTATAATACTTAGATAACATAATCATAGCAGTAGTTCCAGCAGCATCATCATTCGCGCCATTATAGATTGAATCACCATTTACCATATTTTTGGTATTGATCCCTAAATGATCATAGTGCCCAGAAAATATGACATATTCATTAGGTAAGGTTTTGCCAGGAATCATGGCAACTACATTGGCTAAAGACATGGATTCAATTTGATGACTAGCTTGTATGGTATATTTTAAAGGCGATGTATTGGTTAATACAAACACTACGTTCGCTTGCTTAGAAGATAAATTATTTTTGAAACGAACCAATCTTCCAAAATTTTGCGCATGTGCTTCATCTACCAACACAATCGTATTTTGATTTGCGCCAATGATTTTAGCCGCTGCTTGATTTAAATTTTCAGTTGCTGCTATTTTTGCAACAGCGTAGCCAACGGTTTCGTTCATATTGATTTCTGGTTGTACTGTCACCACTATCACTTGTCTGTTATCAATTGCAACTCCATCCAGGGTTGCAGATAAGCTTATAAATTTGGGTCTGTTAATAGTGAATGCTTGCAGGTAATTGTTGTCTCCTTTCAATGAGGTTAAGCCCACAGCTTCAAACTCCTTTGCAATAAAAGCAGCCGCTTTTTCAATGCCGGGACTAAAAGTGCGGCGTCCTTCCATTTCGTCAGAAGCTAAAACGCGTTCAATTCTTTCGGTTTCGGACTTTGTAATCACTTTATGTATGAGTTGGCTAGCACCTAAGAAGGGGATTAGCAATGCAATACATATTAATTTAATCATTCTCATGTTATTGGTTTTAGAATTGCTTTAAAGATAATTTCATTTTGAATGCAAATAAAAAAAATGATGTTGGGCGGAGGATTAAAGATGGATTTAAACCTTTGAATTTATTAATTGTCTAAATTGCTAACAAATATCCTTCATGCCGCTAAGCCCCCTCACTAGCAATTTAGGACTTGAACCTTATCAAGGATCCTGGACAAAGCAAACAACAACTCATTTATTAAATAGAGTCTTATTTGGCGCAAAACAATCGGAGGTACAAAACTTTTTGAAGAAAGGCTTGAACAACGCCGTAGCTGAATTATTAAATCCAACTGCTCCGCTACCAACTCCCCCACTTAATGAGTACAATTCGGCTACAGTAATTGATGCAGCGGTTGCTCCCGGCACTACTTGGATCAATCAACCTACCGCCGACGGCACCATCAACAGTTTACGCAGGGCCAGTTTCAAGAAATGGCTTACCGGTGTCATGATCCAACAAGATATAAGTATTAGAGAGAAGTTGACGCTATTTTGGGCCAACCATTTTGGTACAGAAGCGGATACCATTTCAAACGCAAACATGCTGTACCAACATCATGATACGTTAAGAAAAAACGCCATTGGAAATTTTAAAACAATGATTAAGGCGGTTACCATCGACCCTGGTATGTTAAGGTACCTCAATGGCTACCTCAATACAGCTACTGCTCCAGATGAAAATTACGGCAGAGAATTACAAGAGTTGTTCACTGTAGGAAAAGACAATGCCGTTCAATACGCTGAGTCTGATGTGAAAGCAGCGGCAAGAGTATTAACAGGATGGCGCATCAATGCCAGCTACACAAGCTATTTTGATGCAACCAGACACGATACAGGCAATAAACAGTTTTCAAGTTACTATAATAATAAAATAATCATTGGCAAAACAGGACAAGCTGGAGCAACTGAAACAGATGAACTGATAGACATGCTTTTTGGTAAAACAGATATGGCAAAATATATCTGCAGGAGATTGTATAGATGGTTTGTGTATTATTATATTGATGATACGGTAGAAAAAAATATCATTACACCACTCGCTGAAATTTTTATATCAAACAATTTTGAAATTAAACCTGTGTTGTCGGCTCTTTTTAAAAGTGTTCATTTTTATGATCAGCTTTATATTGGATGTCAAATTAAAAGTCCGATAGATCATGTCATTGGTACCTTACGTAAAACCAATGTCATTTTTCCAGACGCCATTACTGATTATGCAGATGCTTATGTACATTTTAATAATATGGTAAGTCAACTGACTAGTCTTGGTCAAAATCTTGCAGATCCGCCGAATGTGGCCGGCTGGCCTGCATATTATCAATCTCCAGAATTTCACGAATTATGGATCAATGCAGACACACTTCCTAAAAGAAATAAATTTACCGACTTAATGCTTGAAACGGGTTATACCAGAAATGGCAGAAGGGTAATCATAGATACAATAGGATTGGCAAAATCTATATCTAGTAATCCAGCTGATCCCAATCAATTGATTCAAGATTTATTTGATCTTTTAATTGCTACCGATATTGAACAAAGCGCGAAGGATAATTTAAAAAAACAAATTTTATTAAGTGGACAAACTTCAGATTACTATTGGACGGATGCTTGGAACAACTATCAATCCAATCAAAATACAATCAATTTTAATTTGGTGAATAACAGACTGAAGGCATTGATAAAATATATTATGAACCTGCCAGAGTATCAATTAAGCTAAATGAAAAGAAGAAATTTTTTACGCAATAGCCTGGCAGTGCTTACCCCAACTGTAATCAGTGGCAATCCAATACATGTTTTAAACAATCATAGCATTGTAGATCCAGAAGTATTAGCAAAAGTAGACAACGACAGGGTACTAGTTATTATTCAATTAAATGGTGGAAACGATGGATTGAATACAGTACTGCCGGTAAATCAATATGGGCAATATTATAATGCTAGAACCAATATTGCAATCCCAGAAAAAAAGATCCTTTCTTTAAATGGATACAGTGCCACTGGCTTACATCCTGCCATGACCTCCATGCAAAGATTGTTTAATGAGGGGCAACTTGACATTGTACAGGCAGTGGGATATCCTCAACCCAACTTTTCACATTTTAGGGCAACAGATATTTGGATGAGTGGATCGGATAGCAACGAATACTTAAATACTGGATGGGCTGGTCGTTTTTTAGACAGCAACTACCCTGGCTATCCAGACAATTATCCCAACGAAGTTGATACAGATCCTTTAGCGATTCAAATTGGCTCAATCACTTCATTAACATGTCAAGGTCCTTTAGTGAATATGGGCATGAGTATTGCAGATCCAAATTCATTTTACAATTTGTTTGATGCTACAGAGCAAGCAGTACCTAATACCAATGCGGGTTATGAATTAAGTTTTATCAGAAGAATTTCAAAGCAAACCAATAAATACGCTGCGCGTATAAAAGCTGCCTCTGATGCTGTGACGCAGCAGACTGTATACCCCAACACTAGTCTTGCCAATCAATTAAAAATTGTGTCTAGATTAATTAAAGGTGGATTAAAAACAAAAATCTACTTAGTCAACTATGGCGGATTTGATACACATGCAAATCAAGCGGTAGCAACAGATACGGCTACGGGCACACATGCGAATTTATTAGGTGCCATCTCTGAAGCAATAGGTGCTTTTCAGAATGATATTAAAAATCAAGAAATAGAAGACAGGGTGATTGGTATGACGTATTCTGAATTTGGAAGAAGAATTAAATCCAATGCCAGTGGCGGAACAGATCATGGTGCAGCTGCTCCACTTTTTTTATTCGGCAAAAATGTAAGAGGCGGTGTATTTGGAGAAAATCCAACCATTCCAACGACTGTAACTGTTAGTGACAATGTACCTTATCAACATGACTTTAGAACGGTATACAACTCTATTTTAAAATATTGGTTCTGTGTGAAGGAAGCAGATAATTTGCAAATTATGCTAAAGCAATATCCTACCTTAAACTTAATCAATGCTAGCGCTTGCGCTATTGAAATGGAAAACCCTGTTTTTGAAAAAAATGCAATGATTGTGGCATATCCTAATCCATTTTCACAACAATCCAGGGTTGAATTTAAAACAGAAGGTGGACATACCTTAGTTCAACTACTTGACGCATCTGGCACGGTCATTAAGTTATTGGTCGACGCAACTTATAATTATGCCGGCATGAATAGTGTAACGATACAAGGTGGAGACTTAAAACCTGGAGTCTACTATATAAGAATTCAAAACGGGGTACATCAATATGTCAAGACAATTATCAAGATGTAAACTAAAACTGCATTGAATTAAACCTTTAGACTTCTTTTTGGTCTAACTTAAACTAGCATGACGGACCAAGCACTTATAACACAGTTTCAAAATGGCGACTCTAAGGAGGGCGCTTTTACACAGCTTTTAAAAAGGCATAAAGAGCCGGTTTTTTTTCAAATTAAAAAAATGGTGCTCGAACATGCAGATGCAGATGATATTGCTCAAGCCGTCTGGATCAAAGTATGGAATAAGCTAGATGGATTTAAACAAGAAAGCGCCTTTAGTACCTGGCTTTTTAGAGTTGCTTACAATGAAACCCTGAATTTTATTGCACAAAAAAAGCGTATTCAAGGTCAAACAAAGCAAAATCAACTTGAGCAGGAAATGGAGCATCCAAGTACCCAAAATGGGCTCAATGAAACTGCTATCCAGATAAAACTTGAGCGTGCCATTGCAGAACTTCCTGAAAAACAACGCTTTGTGTTTATGTTAAGGTACTATGAAGCCTATGATTACGAAAAAATTGCGTCTATCACAGGAACCACAGTTGGAGGTGCCAAGGCGAATTATCATCAAGCAGTCAAAAAAATGACTGAATTAATTCAGAACACTTAAACTTTTGACCAATTAACAGGTCTAAATAACGATATGGAAAAGGAATCAATGTCAAAAGAATTAGAAAAAGCGCTGGAGCGCTTCAAGGCTAAAAGCGATGAAGTACCCCAGGGGTATTTTGATCAATTTGAACTTGAGCTGATGCATAAGATTCAAAGCGAAAACCATGCACCCAAGCAAGCCAATATCATTTCTTTGTTTGCAAAACAAAAAAAATATTTGGTTGCTGCAAGTTTGTTATTTGCTGTTGCAACAGGATATCTTTTTTACAATCAATTAAATGAGCATACGATTTCAACAAATGAAATGGTACAAATTGAATCGCTTCCAGATGAAGTGATTGAGGCTTATGTTGATAATAATGAGCTTGTTGCCGAAGTTGAATGGAATAGTGCCATTGAATCTGCAGGAGCAAATATTTCTTTAAAGAACAATTAAAAAAATAATTAACAGAACTGTCTTAAACCAGTTCAATAAAATTTCGTCTAAATTTCAAATGTCATTTATGAAACAACTACTTTATCTTTTTGGCTTTATTTTATCTGTTGTATTTGCACAAGCACAACAAAGGCCTATGCATGGCCAAGGTAGAATGATGCCACCTCCACCTCCTCCTATAGAACGTTTAAGTAAAGAGCAAAGAGCTCAGCTCGAATCATTCAAAATTCAATTCATCACAAAAAAGCTAGAGCTTACTCCTGCTGAAGCAGAAAAATTTTGGCCTGTATACAATGAACAAAAAGAAGCCAGCCATCGTTTGATGAAAGAAAATAAAGATGATGAGATTGAATTCCAGGAAGCGATGTTAGTCATCAGAAAGAAATTTAAAAAAGACTTGATGCCAATTTTAAAAACAGAAGAAAGAGTCAATCTAGCTTTAAAAGTAGATAGAGAATTATTGAATAAGATGCGTAATGAAATGATGCGCAGAAAAAGACCAATGTCATAAAGTTGAATCCAGGTGAATAAAAAAAGCACTAGCCGGGGGGCTGGTGCTTTTTTGTTTGCGATCATCTTCTTTAGATATTATAAATCTGAATAAGACTTGGCACGCATTAAAATGATGTCTGCTTTTGAAACCGTATTCAGGTATTCTGGTAAAGTACTCATTTGCTTCCAAGCTGGCGCATCTACAAAATTTTTCCAATGGGCTTCTCTGTCGGCAAGATTGCTAAACCTAGTGATATAAATCAAATTGGGCATCCTACTTCCAGCAATGACTTTACTATAAAATAGCGCATTAAAATTTAAGGATTTAAACAGTTCGATCTCCTTTCCTTCATTGAACATATGAACTTTCTTTAAAAAAAACGCCTCGTCAGCACTTTCGTAACTCCTATATTCATAAATATTATCTGGTGACTTCTGAAATGATGTCCTTTTTTCAAATTGCCCCTGAAACTTAAACGACTTAGAAATAACCGTTTCTAGTCTATCATAAGGTAATACACCATTTGTCAATGTTAGGCTCAGTAAATTATTTGATTTCAATGGATCGATGGCTTCTTTCAATTGATCTAACTGATCTAGCTGTGCTAAACTTGACAATGGAAACCATACCATGATGGTCTTATCTTTTGCTGTATCATTATTGATAGGTTCAAATACACCCACATTGGCAATACCAAATTGATGAATATGTGGTAAGTATACATTTTTTAAATAGGCATCAACGGCTTCAAGCTGTGCGTTGGTGCTGCAATGGTAAACCTGTGTTATATAATACTCTCGCTGATTATTTTTATTAGAAGCGAAAGAGGCTATAGAAATTAAGAAAGTAAAAATCAATAGAGATTTTTTCATTTTATTTTTATTTTATTTTTATTTTATTTTTATTTTATTTTTAACGTACCAAATCAAGATGGTATTCCTGAATCAAAGCTGGATTTTCAGGACTCAATGTAAAGCTTAATTTCAAGTTTTGTTTTGCTCCTTCAAGAATACAATATCCCCTTAGTTGATTCTCTGCCATCATTTTTCCAACAGATTGAATTGGACCTGCCTTTTCAAAAAGCTGCTTAGCTTGCGCTTTTAATTCATCTAATAAATAGTCATCAAAAAAGTTTTCAGCAAATATCGATGGTATATTTTCCCAACTAGGAATAACCTGAGCGAGTTCTTTTTGACGTTGTTCAAGCATGGGCGAAACAGAAACCATTCTTGGTTGAAGCTTTGCAATTTTAACTAAGGTATCCAATACGATTAAGTTCATAGTAGATGTTGGTGCATAAGTATGATTTGCAAAAAAGATTACACCCAATCCATATTCTGGCAAAAAGCGCCAATTACTTCCAAAGCCAGGAAGGCCGCCACTATGTCCAATGCTGGTTTTGTTTTCTGCATCATGCATCCAATTTAAACCATAACTATAACTTGATGTAGTCGCTAGTATTTTGCCTGACGGAAATTGATAATTGGGATTTAAGCCAATAAATGTATAGGGCTGGTGCATTTCTCTTATGGTACTTCTTTTAATGACCCTGTTTTCTGGATCATTGCGTTCCGGCCATGCAGCTTGATGTAGTGCAACATATTTTGCAAAATCAGAAATCGAAGTAATCATCCCTCCCATTGCTCCATAAATACCATCTTTTAATAAAGGCACGTTTACCCAATTTCCTTTGATGGTACGATAGCCCATTGCTAAATTTTCTTTTGGAATGTTTCTATACTCATAGGTAGTATGCTGCATTCCTAAAGGATCCAATATAGCTTGCTTGATATAAGCATCATAGGATAAACCAGATACTTTATGAATGACATAGCCCAACATAGCAAAACCAAGGTTGCTATATTCATAATAGGCTCCTGTCGTATTTGAAAAAGAGAGTCCTTTTTCAATTAGTGCTAGTAAATCTGCTTCTGAATCTTCTAGCTGTCTATCTCCCCAAGGATTGTCTTCTGGAAAACCAGCCTGATGAGACATCAAATGACGAATGGTGATAGGCGCACCATCTTTTGTTAAAACTTGTCCTTTCATGGCAGGAATATATTGATCAATAGGATCATCAAGTTGCAGCTTTCCAGCATCTCTTAATTGAAGTATCGCCATGGTTGTAAAACTCTTGGACATGGATGCAATACGAAACATCGTCTCGTTATTAGCTGGTATTTTCTCTTCTATATTAGCCCAGCCTTCAGTTTTTTGATACAATAACTCACCATCTAATACAATAGCAAAAGCATACGCAGGGAAATGATTTTTTAGGGCATACACTTTATATAAATCGGATACAAGGGGCATCGAAGCCTGAAGTTTCGCTTTTCTGTTTTCGTCTGCAAATACAGCAGGTTTGAACTGTTGCGTTGTTTGGGCAAATCCTGTTGTAATAAACAACTGTAGTAGAAATAATCCAGCAATCGTCCTGTTTTTCATAATGGTGTATTCATCACAAATTAAGTTATAATTCAAAAAAATACACTAATTTTCTGCACTTAATATATAACTATGCGTAAACAACTTTTTTTAGTATTACTTGCTTTACCGCTATTTATTTTTGGACAACAAAAAGCCAATTATGACTTAGCAGCAAGATTTTCTCCAAAGAAATTAGACAAGATGATCTTTTCTTTATCTGTTGATCCTCATTGGCTAAAACTATCTAATAGGTTTTGGTATGTGTATGAAACAAGTGAGGGAAAACAATGGATGATTGTAGACCCAGTAAAAAACGAAAAGAAAGTGATGTTTGATAAAGAACAGCTTGCTGCTTCTTTAACTAAAATCATTAAAGATCCTTTCGATGCTCAACATCTTCCAATCGATTCTTTAAAATTTATTAAAGATGAAAATTGGATTCAATTTGAAGTGAAAAGCAGTATTGATATAGATAAGCCTGGTGCTAAAAAAGATGCTAAAGCTGAAAAAATTAAAAAAGTATTTTATTTTGAATACAATTTAAATACGGCACAGCTTAACGAGCTAGTTGGTTTCACGAAGCCAAAAAGAAAACCAAGCTGGGCCAATATTGCACCCGATCAATCAAAAGTTGTTTTCGGAAGAAACTACAACCTCTATTATATGGATAAAGCAAATTATGAAAAAGCTTTAATCAATGAGGAGGATAGCACCATTGTAGAAACGGCAATTACAAAAGATGGTTTACAAAATTTTAGCTGGCATAGCGAAGGCGGTGCAGGCGGTGGTGGAGAAACCAATGTAGATGTAGAAAAAAACAAAAATAAAAGAAAGCCTGTTTTTGGTTACTGGAGTGAAAATAGCAAACAATTGGCTATCGTAAAAGTCGACAACAGAAAAGTGAAGGACTTATGGGTAATCAATAGTATTGCAGATCCAAGACCAACCCTTGAAACCTATAAATACTGGATGCCAGGCGAAAAAGAAGCTCCAGTTGATCATTTAATGTTGGTGGACATGGTGAACTATAGCAATAAGGAAATCAATGTATCACAATATAAGGATCAAGATATTGCCTTATGGAATAAATCTGCTGCAGTCAATGCAAGAGATGATGAATTCAAGCCAATGATTTGGTTAGGCACAAATGAACAGCTATACCTTGCAAGAACAAGTCGTGATCTAAAAAAGATTGATCAATGTGTAGTCAATACAACAACTGGTGAAGTAAAAGTATTGGTGGCTGAGTCTATGAATACATCTATTGAAATTAAGAAGCCAGAGTTAATTAAAAATGGTGCAGAACTAATTGAATGGAGTGAACGTGACGGATGGGCACATTTATACTTATATGATGGTCAAGGTAAATTAAAAAACCAAATCACACAGGGCGCTTGGCATGTGGAGGAAGTAATTGGTGTAGATGAAGCTAAAAGAGTAGTGTATTTTACTGCAAACGGAAAAGAGTCAATGAGTGGCGGTGGCAAAGAAGACCCTTATTACATGCACTTATACAAGATTAATCTTGATGGAACAGGTTTGCAATTACTAAACGCAGGAAATTATGATCATAGTGTTAGTTTAAATGATAACAACACCTATTTCGTTAATAATGCTTCTAGAGTGAATACCACTCCAGTTGCTACTTTGCATAGCGCTGATGGCAGAAAATTAATGGAACTGGAAACTGCTGATTTAAAAAGTTTATTTGCAACAGGCTATAAATTTCCTGAAACATTTAAAGTTAAAGCGGATGATGGTATCACTGATTTATATGGTGTAATGTATAAGCCTTATGATTTTGATAGCACTAAAAAGTATCCAATCATAGAATACGTTTACCCGGGACCTCAAACAGAATCTGTTAATAAAACATTTAGCAAAGGAATGGATCGTATTGACCGATTGGCACAATTAGGATTTGTAGTGGTGACGATGGGTAATAGAGGTGGACATCCAGCTAGAAGCAAATGGTATCATAACTACGGCTATGGTAATCTAAGAGACTATGGTCTTGCAGACAAAAAAGCTACCATTGAACAACTTGCAGATAGGTTTAGTTTCATTGATAGAAACAAAGTAGGTATTCATGGTCATAGCGGCGGCGGATTCATGAGTACAGCAGCTATGTTAGTCTATCCAGATATCTTTAAAGTAGCAGTGAGCAATGCAGGTAATCATGATAACAGTGTATACAACAGATGGTGGAGTGAAAAGCACCATGGTGTAAAAGAAAATATCTCTGATAAAGGGGATACTACTTTCAGTTACATGATTGATAAAAATCCTGATTTAGCAAAAAACTTAAAAGGTAAATTATTGTTGATCCATGGTGAAATAGATAACAATGTACACCCTGCTAATACTTTAAGAGTAGTGAACGCATTGATTAAAGCAAACAAGCGATTTGATATGTTGATTTTACCAACTCAAAGACACGGATTCGGCGACATGAACGAATACTGGTTCTGGAGAACAGCAGATTATTTCTCTAAATATTTATTAGGAGATCATACAGAACGTCCTGTTGATATTGATGAATTAAATAGAGATGTTGAACGTAAGAAGTAAATCTTATCATGAGCGCATAAAAAAAGGTCCCGCAGTAGCGGGACCTTTTTTTATTTTAAAAATTTTTCGCACTTTTTCCAGTAACCAAAAAAGCTTGGATAATACCCATTGACTTCTGGGAACAACCAATCCCTTTGCTCCCTAATCCCTTGATAATGCTGGGTGGTAGGATGTTCTTTAAAATATATTTTTGCTTGCATGTTTTCTTTTTCAATGATATCAGCTGTATCGATAGATCCTAGATCAGCAATAAGCGCTTCAAAATTTCCTACGAAAATTTGAATGCCTTGAATATTATTTTTTGCTAAATCTATAATGGATTGCAGCACTTTTTCTGTTACCGGAAATTGCTTAAAATGATTCGGTTCTAATAATACAATACGATTGGCTTGTTCATTGGTATGCCATAATGGATCCAAATTAAAACTATTATAAATACAAAACGGTTTGTCTAAGTCTATCTTATTGATGTTAAAATTGATCGCTTCATTTGCATTTTGAATCTTTTTTAAAATACCAATAGCGTCAATTTCATATGGAAGATCTAAAGGCTTTGAGGCATCCATTCCTTTTATAGCTTTAACTTGATCAGTTTTGTCGAAAATGGCTTCATGTAAATTTTCATACGCTGTATCTAGAAATGTGCCTACTTGCTTTGTAGCAGTGTATTTATTGATGTTTTCTTGATTGGCAACATACTGCTTGCTGCTAAATGTGCCCGCTACCCACTGCCAACTTAAAAAATTTGCTGCAGGATCGTGATCTAATAAATTGGCATACATCCACATTGCCCCAGGCAGCCATGCCGCCTTAAATATATTCGAATGCAGCATCGAAATATACATTCTAAGATGATTGTGGAGATAGCCTGTATCGTATAATTGATGGATAGCATTATCAATGGCATGGATGCCGGTAGTTCCAGCACTGATTGGTATTGGGAGCCCCTGCAATAGTACATTGGACTGCGTTGATTTAAGATCTTGTAAAATTAAATCACCCTGATGTTGCCAAACTCTCTGAAAATATTCCCTCCAAGCCATTTGCTGCATGAACCCAATCCATTCTTGTTGATGATACTTACTTTTAAGCTGATCCATTACTGTGACTGGACTGAGAAATCCTCTAGAAATATAGGGAGACCAAGCAGTGACTGCCCCATTGGTGTAATTTCTAGTAGCATGGTATTTGCCAGGATGATAGGCTTTCACCTGCTCTAATAGCGCAGCATAAGTTATATTCATTGAATGGGATTAATAGTACTACACAATGAACAATTTAAGGTGAAAAATGTTTAAAATAGATGCAAGTTCAGCTCATATTCCCACATCAACTCTACGACCAATCCGAATTAGGGCCCGAAGGTGGTGATTGCTATATCATTGAATCTGATTTATTTTTTCTTCAATATCAGTTTCACAAGCAAAAACTACTTTTTCATAGAGCGACTATGAAATATTATGCTGGACAACTCGCTCAGAAAGGATGTCACTGTCATTATATTGAAGCACATGATCCCAATTCGGCAATTCCTGTTTTGGTAAAAATGCTTAAAACTAAGGGTGTTCAAAAAATTAAATTATATGACCCTTGTGATAATTGGATCGATCGACAATTAAAAAAAGCAAGCAATGCTAGTGGGATAGAACTTGTCTACCTTCCTAGTCCAAATTTTTTAAACAACCTTCCGGAAGATGTTCAATTGCTTGGAAATAAGAAAATCTACTTTCAAACTAGTTTTTATACCGAGCAAAGAAAACAAAGAAAAATTTTAATTGAACAAGATGGAAGCCCCATTGGAGGGCAATGGAGTTTTGACGCGGAAAACAGAAAAAAAATTCCAAAAAATACATCCATTCCTGCCATCCACTTTTTTGAGTCAAACGAATTCATAGAGGAAGCAACAAAATATGTGCAAGCAAATTTTCAAAACAATCCCGGAAAAGCAGGAGCGCCATTTATAACAGCTAACAAGCATTTATATTATCCAGTCACACATGCTGATGCAAGGAAAGCAATGCAATTATTCATTGCAGAAAAACTAGACTTGTTTGGCATCTATGAGGATGCCATGTTGGTAGCTGAAAAAACCTTGTTTCATAGTGTGTTAAGCCCATTGATTAATGTAGGCTTAATTCATCCTACTGAATTTTTACATGCCTTACTACAGGCCTATCAAAATGCAAAAGCGCCGATCAATAGTATCGAAGGAATCGTAAGACAAATTATGGGATGGAGAGAATTCGTTCAATTGACGTATCGTAAAATAGGGAGTCAACAAAGAACAAAAAACTTTTGGGGCTTCACTAAAATAATGCCCGCTTCCTTTTATGATGGTACAACTGGAATTGCGCCAATTGATATCAGTATTCAAAAACTACTTGAATCAGGTTACAATCATCATATTGAACGACTAATGGTTTTGGGTAATTTTATGTTACTCTGTGAGATACATCCAGATGATGTGTATCAATGGTTCATGGAAATGTATATCGATGCTTATGACTGGGTGATGGTGCCCAATGTATACGGTATGTCTCAGTTTGCAGACGGAGGGATGATCACCACCAAGCCCTATATTTGTGGATCTAATTACTTGATGAAGATGGGTGATTTTCCTAAAGGCGATTGGCAGGCGACATGGGATGGTTTATTTTGGCGTTTCTTATCCAAGCAGCGTGTAGTCTTTTCAAAAAATCCAAGATGGGCCATGTTATTAAGTACATGGGATAAGATGCCTGAAGAAAAAAGAGCTACACATTTGAACCATGCAGAACAATTTTTAAAAGACTTAAAGTAAAAGAAATAGTACAATGGGAAAAATAGCATTGATCCATCCAATACCAGCAGAACCCATCCTACAACCGGAATGGGAAGAAAAAGACAGAGACCGTATTATTGAAATGGCATGGGAAGATCGAACGCCATTTGAAGCAATTCAATTTCAATTTGGTTTAAGTGAGAAAGAAGTGATTGAATTCATGCGCGCTAACTCAAAACCTTCAAGTTTTAGAATGTGGCGCAAACGTATGGCATCCAGAAAAACAAAGCATGCCGTATTAAGAAGTACCGATGTAATTAGATTCAAATGTAGTAGACAAAAGACAAGTGGTAATAAGATATCAAAAAGATAGAGCGATCCAATGAATCGCTCTATCTTTTAATTTTATTCTTTTTACAAGCTTCACTACAATATTGTACTTCTTCCCAACACCTTTCCCATTTTTTTCGCCAACTAAATGGGCGACCACAGGCTTTACATATTTTTTCAGGTAGATCCTGCTTCTTTACTCCTTTCATATGTTGATAACAAATTCATGTAGCAATTTGTTTACAGACTAACTCACAATTGGCTGCTGCTCTTTCACCCACTCATTGATACCACCGCTATAGTTGGCAATATTGGTATAGCCTTCTTTAACTAATAAAGAATATCCAATCGCTGCTCTATCTCCACCCTGACAATGGATGATCACCGGCTTATCTTTAGGCACTTTGTCCAAATTTTGCAAAAGCGTTCCTATAAAAACATTTTTTGCACCTGCAATATGGCCGCTATTGAATTCAGCAACACCTCTAATATCGATTATTTCGGCATCCTTATTTGATTTTACTGAATCAATGGTTGCTATATTAGATTTAGCTAAAGTTCCTGTGTATACTTGGCTGATTTTAGATGCATCTACAAATCCGTAGATATTGTCTAATCCAATGCGCATTAACTTTCTAGTTAAATCGTCCATTTGACTAGGGTCTGCCAATAATATAAATTGCTCTTCATACGTTACAAACCACCCCATCCAAGTAGCAAAAGAATTATTCCCTTGAATATTGATACTACCCGGAATAAAGCCATTTTGAAAATCAAGTTTATTTCTTGTATCAATCACTTTGATACCCTTATCCATGGCAGCTTTTAAATCTGCACCAGTCAATTCTTTAATTTTCGGCACTTCCGTTAATAAAGGACGATTCACTTTATTCAATTCCTTCATTTTTGCGAAATACTTAGGGGGCTCTGGCTGGTCAGTCAATAAAAATTGAACAAACCCTGCTTTGTCTGCACCATATTGAAATGCCCAGTTTCTTTTTTTCTCATAACCCACTGTGGTACTTGGCACCGCACCCAAAGCCTTGCCACATGCAGATCCAGCGCCATGTCCAGGCCATACTTGAACGAAGTCTGGCAAGTCCGAAAACAAATTGATCGATTGGTACATTTGTTCAGCTCCTTTATTTTGGGTGCCAACCAATCCTGCTGCTTTTTCTAATAAATCAGGGCGACCAATATCACCCACAAAAACAAAGTCCCCTGTAAATAACATCACTGGCTCTTTGCTTGCTGGCGTGTCTGTCAATAAAAAACTAATGCTCTCTGGAGTATGTCCAGGTGTATGTAACACTTCGATTTTTAAATTACCAATCATCAACTCTGTGCCGTGCTTTAAGCCCTCATGTGCAAATTCATATTCCCATCCTTTGCCACCTTCATCTGACAAATACATCTTAGCGCCTGTAACAGCTGCTAATTCACGAGAACCTGTTAAAAAATCGGCATGAATATGCGTTTCAAAAATATGCGTAATCTGCATATTGTTTTGTTTAGCGATCTCTAAATAGGTATCGATATCACGCTTTGGATCGATAACGGCTGCGACACCTGCTTTTTGACAGCCGATGAAATAACTAGCTTGTGCTAAAGTTTTGTCGTATACGTGTTGAAAAAACATAGTAAATTATTTTTTATAATTGAATGTTGTAGCTAAGACCCTTAGCAAAGCCTAGTGTAATGCTACAAAAACAAAGGTGCATAGAAATAGTTTATAGATTGGTGACAAATATCACAAATCTATGCAAGATACATCATCTTCATTTATTCAGGAATTGTATCTAGCTGTGCGACTCCAGATGCGATTGCTGCTTTTGCCACTGCAGTAGAAACTAGTTCTAATAACCTATTGTCAAAAGGCTTAGGTAAAATATATTTTGGGCCAAATTCAATAGGTTCACCTCCATATATATCAATCACTTCCTGCGGTACAGGCAATTTTGTTAAATCAGCCAAGGCGTGCACTGCAGCCAGTTTCATAGCTTCATTGATTTTGGTAGCACGAACATCCAGTGCCCCTCTAAAAATATATGGAAAACCCAATACGTTATTTACCTGATTGGGATAATCACTTCTGCCAGTTGCAAAAATAATATCGGGTCTGGCAAGGATTGCTTTTTCATAACTAATTTCTGGATTCGGATTGGCCAGGGCAAATACGATGCAATCTTTCGCCATCGACTGCAACATTGTTTCATTTAAAATATCTGCTTTAGAAAGACCAAGGAACATATCTGCTCCAACCAATACCTCTTCTAAACTAGCCGAAACCGGCATATGCTGATTGGTAAATAATTTTTTTCGGCCATCTAAATTATTTCTTTCTTCATGAATCAACCCCTTGGAATCAAACATGAATAAATTTTCACGTTGCACACCTAATGCTAAATATATACTAGCACAAGAAGTAGCAGCAGCTCCAGCACCATTAATCACAACTTTGATATCTTGTATTTTTTTTCCTGTTAACTCAAGCGCATTCAACAATGCGGCTGCACTAACAATTGCAGTACCATGCTGATCGTCATGCATGATTGGGATATTCAATTCCTCTTTCAGTCTTTCTTCAATTTCAAAACAGTCTGGAGCAGATATATCTTCCAAATTTATGCCACCAAAAGTAGGTGCTAGAATTTTTACTGTTCTTATAAATTCTTCTACATCTTTTGTGTCTAATTCAAGATCAAATACATCTATATCTGCAAATATTTTAAACAATACTGCCTTTCCTTCCATCACAGGTTTACTTGCCAATGCACCAATATCACCAAGTCCCAACACAGCTGTTCCATTAGAAATGACTGCCACAAGGTTACCCTTTGTTGTATAATCATAAACTTTGCTAGCATCCGCCTCAATCGCTAAACAAGGCGCAGCAACACCTGGCGAATAGGCCAATGCTAGATCTTTTTGGGTTGCAGTTTCTTTGGTTGGGATAACTTCTATTTTACCAGACCTTCCCTTTGCGTGATAATGTAATGCTTCTTTTTCCATATGGTATTAAATCGGGGAGAAAGGTAATGAATAAAAATAAAAACGCAGTCAATATGACTGCGTTTTGTCTATTTTCAATGTTGAATTGGTTAGCTTTATAGTTTCTCTTAGCCGTTTTTAATAGCCTGTTTTTAAGTAACTCCAACCTTCTTCCTGTTTTAGTACCAATTCTGCCACACCTGATGGAACAGAACCTACAACAGGAATTAACATCGCTTTTTTTATTCCGTATTTATTCATTGTATTTTCACAAGCATTGAACGCTACGCCTTGCTTTGTCAGTAGCTCAATATCTGTAACTAAATGTGATTTGTCTGCTACTAAAAAGTTCAGCGCTTTACCATGAACAACGACCTCTATTTCCACCTTGCCTGGCCACATTTTTTGAAAATTTCGAATATTCCCTAAGGTACTACTCCATACGGCAGTATCAGCAGTATTTAATTGCATTACAACATGATGCACCTTGACTTGCTTATCTTGAGCCATAACTACGGTACTAGAACTAAGTAAAATACAGCATATAACTTGAGTTAGGTATTTCATAATGGCCAATTGATTGTTTGATGAATTGTTTCAACTCAAATTACAACTTTTATAACATAGTTGAAGGACAAACATATTCGGATATTTTAAAATTGCCACTATTTTTTAAAGCAGTAAAACCTCCTTTAACATCTACTAAATTGTTAAAGCCTCTAGCTTTTAAAGTAGACACAAAAATCATAGATCTATATCCTCCAGCACAATGCACATAATAGGTTTTGCTTTTATCAATTTGAGCCATGCTATCATTGATGAAATCCAATGGGGCATTTTCACTACCAATAATATGTTCGCTAAAGTGTTCGGATTTTTTACGCACATCTAAAATTTTGGCGTTTGACTCTTTTTTAATCAAATCTGCAAGTTGATCAGCACTGATAGATTCAATCGTATCAACCTCTTGTCCTGCAGCTTTCCAAGCATCAAATCCACCTTTTAAATAGCCAATTGTAAAATCATATCCAACTCTTGCCAAACGCGTAATCACCTCTTCTTCTCTGCCTTCTTCTGTGATCAATAATATTTCTTGTTTAATGTCTGGAATCATTGCGCCTACCCATGGTGCAAAATTTCCATCAATACCTATATTAATTGCATTGGGAATAAAGCCTTTAGCAAATGTTTGTGCATCTCTGGTATCTAATATTAAAGCGCCAGTTTCGTTTGCAGCAGTTTCAAAAGCTTTTGGACTCAATGCATGTTGTCCTCTTTCTAAAACTTGATCAATGCTATCATAACCTTGTATATTCATCAATACATTTAAAGGAAAATAGCCAGGAGGAGCAATCAATCCGTCTAATACTGCAGCTTTGAATTCATCTTTAGTCATCGTTGGATTCAATGCATAATTGGTTTTTTTCTGATTACCCAATGTGTCTGTAGTCTCCTTACTCATGTTTTTGCCACATGCGGAGCCCGCACCATGTGCTGGATAAACAATGATATCATCCGCCAATGGCATAATTTTATTTCTCAATGAATCAAACAGATGACCTGCTAAAATATCTTCTGTTAACGCTGCATTTACTTTTTGTGCTAGATCTGGACGACCCACATCGCCAATAAATAAAGTATCTCCACTAAACAATGCCGTTTCTTTTCCTTTTTCGTCAATCAACAAATAGCAAGTGCTCTCCATAGTATGACCAGGTGTATGTATTACTTTGATTTTTATTTTGCCTACGTTTAAAATCTCTCCATCAGATGCTGCATGAATTTTAAATGATGGTGCTGCAGTTGGTCCATACACAATTTCCGCACCTGTTTTTTTGGCAAGATCTAAATGACCTGATACAAAATCAGCATGGAAATGCGTTTCTAATACATACTTAATCTTAGCGCCATCTAGTTTTGCTTTTTGAATATAAGGCGCTACTTCTCTTAATGGGTCAACGATCGCAGCTTCGCCATTACTTTCAATGTAGTAAGCACCTTGCGCTAAACAACCTGTGTAAATTTGTTCGATTTTCATAATGGTATTTTAATGCCACAAAGTTGACGTTATTGAACGCTTTTATACGTGACAATTATCACCCTAATACAAAAGGAGGGACAATTTCAGATGATCTTTATCATTTTAAATAATGCGATAGGATAAAAATATTGATACAATTCTATTAAGAATTTCACCTAAATAATTGGGTAGGTGACATTTATCACCTACCTTTTATTTTTATAAAGACACCTTTGTGTCAAATAAATGAATATGGAAATAATCGGTTATGTGGCGTCCATTTTAATTGGCATCTCTCTTGGGTTGATTGGCGGAGGAGGAAGTATCCTGACCGTTCCAGTTTTAGTTTATTTATTTCATATAGAGCCTGTATTAGCAACAGCCTATTCGCTCTTCATTGTCGGTGCAAGTAGCCTTGTAGGCGCTTGGCCAAAGTACAAACAGGGTTTTGTAAATATAAAAACCGTCATCATATTTGGTATTCCATCTATTATATCAGTATTTGCTACAAGAAAATTTTTGGTTCCTGCTATTCCTTCAGAACTAGGTACCTTCGCTGGAATCATCATCACCAAGTCTTTAGCTATGATGATGTTGTTCGCGGTGTTAATGGTAGCAGCTTCTTTTTCAATGATCCGATCAAGTGCCAATAAAATAGCACTAACTGAGGGTGAACAAAAATTCAATTACCCTATGATCTTATTAGAAGGCGCTTTAGTGGGTGTTTTAACTGGACTAGTTGGGGCAGGTGGTGGATTTTTAATTATTCCTGCTTTGGTGATGTTGAGTAAACTTCCAATGAAACAGGCCGTAGGAACTTCTTTATTAATTATTGCAGCAAAATCTCTAATTGGATTTACAGGCGATTTAGGACATAGGACAATTGATTGGACATTATTAACTATCATAACCACGCTTGCAATCGCAGGGATTTTTATTGGCGATCGATTAAGTAAAAAAATAGACGGCAATAAACTTAAAAAAGGATTTGGCTGGTTTGTGCTGATTATGGGCTTGTATATTATTGCACAACAATTGTTTTTCCCTACTACGGGCGGACACTAAATAAACAAATCTAGCTTCATGATTAAGCCCTGTTTAGTTCTTGCCTTTGGCTTATTCCTCTCGGGGACATTAAATGCACAAGATCAAGCCGTAGATTCCGAACTGGCCTTAACCCAGCCTGCAAAAAAAATAAAAGACAGTACGAATATGCTGCATCATTTTCAAATGGGCACAGTTCAAGGTCATGTAAGATCTTTTTATAGCAGCACATACAATAAAAATAGTAATGCAGAATATGCTTATGCAGTAGGTGCGGGTTTAAAATTTCTTTCTAAACCTCTTTATAATTTGCAATTTGGTTTAAGTGGTTTTCTTGTTTACAATGTATTTTCAACAGACCTTACTACCCTTCACCCTTTGGCTGCATCTGTAAATCGCTATGAGCTTGGATTGTTTGATGTTACAAATCCTGCTAATAAAACTGACATGGATCGACTGGAAGAATTATACATACAGTATCAAAAAAATAAACTAACGGTTACATTAGGTAAGCAACTTCTAAATACACCATTTATAAACTTACAGGATGGAAGGATGCGTCCAACAGAAGTTCAAGGGATTTGGGGACAGTATAAGCTGAATCGAAATAAATTTTATGGAGGTTGGCTAAATCAATTTTCGCCAGGAGGAACAGTAGCTTGGTTTAAAACGGATGCTTCAATTGGGGTTTTCTCTACTGGGGTGAATGTAGATGGCACAAAATCAGGATATAAAAACCAGTTGACCACTGCTGGTGTGGCATTAGTAGGAGCAGAATTTGAATTAAAGTCAACAAAAAAATTACAAGTTTGGAATCAATACGTAGACAATATATTTAATAGTAGTATGATTCAATTTGACAAATCGCCAACTAAAAGCAGTCCCTATTATTATGGAGTTCAATTGATAGGACAGCAAGTCATTAACCAAGGCGGTAACGAGGCAGTTAATAAGGCCTATTTTAATCCGCACCAATCTTCTTTTGTTTTTGGCGGTAGGATAGGAAAACAAATGGGACATTGGGATCATTCTTTCAATTTCACAAGAATTACAAAACAAGGACGTTATTTAATGCCAAGAGAATGGGGACGAGATCCGTTTTATACATTTTTACAAGGAGAGCGAAGCGAAGGAATGGGCGACTTACATGCGTACATGTTTAAATCAAAATATACTGCATCGAAACTTCCTTTGAATTTAAATTTAGCAATTGGCTATTATCAATTAGCGGATGTGAAAAACTATGCAATGAACAAATACGGCCTACCTAGCTATTTACAATACAATATCGACTTACGTTATGCGTTTTCGGGTTTTTGGAAAGGATGGGATATGCAGTTAACCTATTTCCATAAAGACGCTTTAGGCAATACTTATAATGAAGCAAAATATTATATTAATAAAGTAGATATGGGTCATGTGAATTTTATATTGAACTTTCACTTTTAGATAGTTAAAATGTCTGTTGTTTAAAATCTCAATTAATTTTGTAAATCAACCGGGCGATTAAAAACCAATACATGAAAAAACAATATTTAATATTTATCGGCATCCTTTCGATGATTGGCATCTATTTTTTAGTAGGCTTCATTCGTGGAGATTATTTTAAAATAGATGGTAGCGTTGTAACATCGGATAGTACTTGGTTTGGACCTAGTCTATATATTGATCATAGCACTATTGGGGAAGAACGAGAACTAGTGATCTATGGACAAGAATTGATTGCACACACGTCAAAATATTTAGGACCCAAGGGGTCTGTAGCTCAAATCACCAATGGCATGAATTGCCAAAACTGTCATTTGCAAGCTGGCGCAAAAGCATGGGGAAATAATTATGGAGCAGTTTTTTCGACCTACCCAAAATACAGAGACCGAAGTGGTCAGATAGAAAGTATCTATAAGCGTGTAGCTGATTGTATGGAGCGAAGCTTAAATGGAACTGCGGTAGATAGTAATAGTAGAGAGTTTAAGGCGATATACGCGTATATCAAATGGCTGGGAAAGGATGTAGCAAAAAACACAAAGCCACATGGATCTGGAATTGAAAAACTAGCTTATTTAGATAGAGCAGCAGATCCTATAAAAGGTCAGATGGTGTATACTGCTCAATGTCAAAGTTGTCATGGCACAAATGGACAAGGTCAATTATCCTTAGATGCATTAGAATACACCTATCCTCCATTATGGGGACCGCATAGTTATAATGACGGTGCCGGTTTATTTAGATTAAGCAACTTTGCAGGATATGTTAAAAATAATATGCCGTATTTGTTAACCTCACATGATCAACCAAAATTGACAATCGAAGAATGTTGGGATGTAGCAGCTTATGTAAATAGTCAAACAAGACCACATAAAGATCAATCTATGGATTGGCCCAAAAAGGAGAAGAAGCCGGTTGATTTTGCCTTTGGTCCTTATGCAGATAGCTTTTCAGAAAGCCAACATAAGTATGGGCCATATCAACCAATTAAAAAATATTATAGTAAATAAAAACAAGCAATATGATAGAACAAATACAAGCGCCATGGCCATGGTATATCGCCGGCGCAATCATCGGACTCATTGTGCCAGCACTCC
The DNA here is from genome assembly GCA_030158665.1 of Sediminibacterium sp. Taxonomy (GTDB): domain Bacteria; phylum Bacteroidota; class Bacteroidia; order Chitinophagales; family Chitinophagaceae; genus Sediminibacterium. The sequence goes on from JAOASM010000007.1 coordinate 107,427, forward strand.
TTATTTTGGGCAATAAGACTTTTGGAATCTCCTCCAACCTCAGGCATATTTGTGCTGCCTGCTTCCCTGGAGATATAAAATTCTTTAAGTATGATTGGAAAAAAGAAATATGGAATTTCTTTTTTGTAGGAGGGATTGTGTTAGGCGCATTTTTAGCCAACCACTACTTGATGTCAGGTGAAGCCATTAAAGTAAATGCAACTTTACAAAAAGAACTTTCAAATTATGGAATTACTAATTTTCAATACATGCTACCATCAGAACTTTTTAGTTTTAAAGCATTATTAACAGTTCGAGGTTTTATCATTATGGTAATTGGTGGATTCCTTGTAGGATTTGGAACTAGGTATGCTGGCGGATGCACTTCTGGACACTCAATCATGGGCTTAAGTAATTTACAATGGCCTTCTCTTGTAGCAACTATCTGTTTTATGGCAGGAGGGTTTCTAATGGCCAATATTATTTTACCATGGATATTATCCTTATAAAATTTAAACAATGCAAAAAGAAAAAGTACAAAATATAGATAGCAACACTGCTTGTATTAACGCCTCTGAACAAACACACCCTGGTTGGTATAATTTAAAATACAGCCTTATTGGAATTGTATTTGGAATCGTATTTGTGAAAGCAGAAATTATTTCTTGGTTTAGAATTCAAGAAATGTTTCGATTACAAAGTTTCCATATGTTTGGCGTGATTGGCACTGCGGTTGTAGTAGGTGCAATCTCTGTATTTTTAATTAAGAAATTAAAAATCAAAACCATTCATGGAGAGGAAATCAAAATTGCAGATAAAGAATTTAACAAAGGTCAGATTTATGGTGGCTTATTATTTGGATTTGGTTGGGCATTAACTGGTGCTTGCCCTGGTCCATTATTTGCCCATATTGGATCTGGATTCTTTGCCATCCTAGTTGTGATATTGAGCGCAATTGCGGGCACTTGGACCTACGGTTATTTTAAAGAAAAATTACCGCACTAAAATTGAATTGAATTTCGATTAATTCAATAGTACAAAAAGGCCTCGTTAAACGAGGCCTTTTTTATTTCTTAATCCATTCGAAACTATTTCTATGGAGTACAAGCCATCCGTTGTTTTCCATCTTCTTCATCAAACGACTAATCACTTCGCGCGAACTATTTAAGTCAGAAGCGATTTCTTGGTGAGTCAGTTTTATTGTTGTGCCAAATTTATCCACTTGCTTTTTTAAATAAAACTCTAAACGCTCATCCATATTTTTAAACGCCACTTCATTCACTGTTTTTAAAAGTTCTTCGTAACGAGTACGATAAGTTTTAATGACAAAATAGTGCCAGCTTTTAAACTCACTCAACCATTTATCCATGAATTTAATAGGGATAGATATTAAAGTCACATCCGTTAAAGCCTTTGCCAATACTTGACTTTGCTCTGCCTGAAAACTACAAACCATGGATACGGCGCAGGCTTGGCCTGGAGAAATATAATACATAAAATATTCATCCCCCTCTTCGTCCTCTTGATATAATTTGACAGTACCTTCTACTACCATCATTGTAGAACGAATATTTTGTCCCACTTTTAATAAAGGGGTACCTGCTTTAACTTCTTTTATTTCAGCATTTTCTAAAATAGCTTCATACAATCCATCTTCAAGATTTGGAAAAAGGTCCCTTAGTGCTTCTTTTGTAATCATGCTGCAATTTAAGCAATTTTGCTTCCTCTGTTTCGCTTTGTCAAAATGATTGCTATCATAGCAAGTAGGTAAATAACCGAAACAGTTGTGATAGATTGAATTAAAGGATATTCGGATCCTTGTCTTGCACGTATACCCAAGAATGCCCAAGCAACTACCAAAGCAAATGAAACTGATTGATGTTTTTTTAACATGATGATAGATAGCATCAAAGCAATCATAATCATGATGACACTCCAATGCATTGGGCTCAATCCAAGTCCAGAAAATTTATATGCTACTAGCAGGGCTGTTATATTAGCAATGGTTGCAACCGAAATCCATCCTAAGTATACCATGAAAGGGGTATATAAAAAAAGACACTGAAATCCTGATAAATTGTCCTTACCTGTACTGGTTTTCAAAAATAGTTGAATCAAGGTGATTAAAAACAAAAGCATAATGAGTACAGATAATTCAATCTGCAGATAATGCCATACTAGTATCCAAGCCATGTTCAAAATACAGGTCACTAAAAAATATGGATTGATGCGCTCAACAAACGCAAACACTTTTTCGTACTGATTGCGTTTAACCGAATAATAAGTATAAGCGATTGTGTAAGTCAACAATAGTAAATATATTAGTCCCCATATAGAAAATGTAAATCCAGCTGGTACAAATGCATTTGGATAAAAACCAGAAACCTGTCCTGTATTCATTCCATTGATGGGAAGTATATTCGCCAAAGCATTTACTGCAATCACGCCAAGAAACAATAGCCAACTAAGTACTATTTTCATTTTAAATATTTATTGAACCAATTGATATGTGCATTATGACGATGTACAATATAACTTGGTACTCTTATGCCGTGGTTTTGATTAGGATAAATAATTAACTCCGTTGGAATACCTTCCGACTTAAATGCCTGATACATTTGCTCTGCTCCAATCACTGGAACATTGAAGTCTGCTTGACTCGCCATGAATAATGTAGGCGCTTTGATTTCTTTTACTTTAAAGAAAGGATAAGATAAAGCCTCCCATTTTTTTGGATTTTCCCAAGGCTTTCCGATCTCTGCTTCATATTGAGCAATGTATTGGTCTGATCCATACACAGAAATCATTAATGAACTACCTGCGCCACTCACTGCAGCCTTGAATCGCTTATCTGTGGCAATCGTATAATTGGACAATATGCCACCATAACTCCAGCCTGCAATGCCCAATCTGTTTGGATCTGCAATACCCTCCTTAATTAAATAATCGGCTGCGCCAATGATATCCTTAACTTCTTTATTACCCCAATCACCTGAAATTGCACTAACATATGCAAGTCCTCTTCCGCTACTTCCACGATAATTCACATTCGCCACTGCATATCCCGCTTCTGCGTAAATACGCGATGTTAAATCGAATGCAAAATCATCCTGCGCAACAGGACCGCCATGTATAAATAAAATCAAAGGCAGGTTCTTTGCATTGCTATCTGGTAAATGTAAAATACCAGATACTAAAGTGCCATCAGAAGAAGTTGATTGAAACCCTTTGTGATATCCTTTCTTTATAGTTGCAACAAAACGGTCTTGTAAATGGGTCAATCTTTTAGTCGTTTTGTTTTGATAGCTGTAAATTTCATTAGGTGTTTCTAAATTACTATACAGTAATACGACATCTCCTTTATCATTCATGTCCATCGCACTATATACACCCATTTCGTTGGTTAGTAATTCAGGCTGCTGTGTTTGAAGATTAAATTGTACTAAATTTTGTTTACGATCATCTTCTATTAAAGATAAAATTGACTGACCATCTTTAGACCAATAAATTGTTGAGAAAGAACGGTCATATTTTGATGATACAATTTTTGCAGTGTTTGTTTTAATGTCATAAATACCCAATTGTGCCAAATCATACATATCATAGTCTTTATCTGAATTGGATTGCAAAAATGCAATTTTTGTATTGTCTGGACTAAAAACAGGATTATTATTTGCGCCTTTGAAATTAGTGAACTGCAATGGTGTAGCACCTTTTGTAAGAGACAATAAAAATAAATCTGTATTGGAATTCTTATCTGGATTTGAAGTAACGTTGCTTGTATAGGCAATCATTGAATCATCTGGACTGATTGCCACATCCGATTCATTAAAGTTACCTCTTGTTAAAGTATCTAGTTTTTTTGTTTGCACATCTAATACATATAGATGCGTTTTTCTGTTGTCTAGATAACCTTCATTATCCTGCTTAAATTTATATCTACTGATTTCGTATGGTTTTCTAACTTTTGACTTAGCCGTATCTGCATAATTAAAATCTTTAATCACCATGACCATTTTCTTGCCATTATTAAACCAAACATAATCTTGTATCTCGCCTTTTATGTCAGATAGTTGAACCCCTTCTCCACCTCGACGGTCCATTAAAAATATTTGTGAGCCATTGTCTTCATTGATACCCTTGGTTAAATATGAAATGTATTTGCCGTCGGGACTCCATTGGTAATTACCAACTCCTTTTGTTTGTTCTGTTAAAGTGATGGTCTCTTTTCCGTCAGCACTCATCATGTATAGCTTTGAAACTGTTCTGTCTTTAGCTGAATCAATTTTTGATTGACTAAATAAAATCCAATTCCCCTCTGGTGCAATTTTAGGTCTAGATACGGACTCCAAACGATATACATCATTTGGCACTTGGGCATTTACCACATTCAGTGTACAAATAGATAAAAGGGCTGTTAAGAATTGCTTCATCATTGTCTGCATAATTTTAGTTGATATTGGATTCTAATTTACTAAATAATTCCTTGCAGATAGGAGGAAAAGTAAAGGCGGTATAGAAATACCGCCTGAATTCAGGATTGCTTGCTTATTAAGTGGACCCTGATAGTCCATTGCTGTCATGGATGGAGTTGAACCATCGTGAAGGGTTTTGCTGACCCTTGCCTATCCGTTCGGCCACATGACGATAGAACAAAAATAAGTAAAAATATTATATAGTCTACTATTTTGATAGACTTTTATGATAAAAAAAGACCCGAATGGTTCGTTCGAGTCTTTTTTTATCTTTTTATTGCTTGATCGTTGGATAGGTAATACCCAATTGCTCTAAATAAGTATTGTATTTACTTGGATCATAATAAAACTTTTCTAGTAGCGGTCTATATGTACCTTGAATTTCTTTATTCAAATGAATCGCAGGAGGATCATTCTTTGTAATGAATGGTATATACTGAACATCTTTTGTTTGCACTTCCTTAAAATACTTTTTAGCATCTGCAACTAAGCTAGGCTTAGTAAATAAATCTAATAAAGTCATTGCTGTTGCCTCTGCACCAACCAAGGAACCCTTGTGTGCAATGGGTGTAGCCATCGCAATGGCATCTGCCCAATGATGTCCTTTTGTTCCTGGAATATTCGCTGGATACCTTAACACAATCGTTGGTAGGTTCCAAGATATATCAGCAATGTCATCTGAACCTCCACCCCAAGAAAATGCAACAGAACCTTTTAAAGTATCAATGGTAGATTTTAATCCGTCAATTGGATTGCCTTGTTGGTCTTTCTTTGGCGCTTCTACCAATGCTTGTACCCCTTTTGCCAAAGCGATATCTTTTTCATCCCAAACTGGCATCCCTACTTTTTTGATATTCGCATACATTGCTTCTGCAAGTGGTTTATTAAAATGACCCGGCCATGCAGTACCCAACATTTGATGCGTCATTTTTGTATTGGTCATCATCGCGGCACCTTCAGCAATTTTGATACCTGATTCATAATTCATTTTTATATCCTCATAAGTACGCTCTCTAAAATAATACCAAACACTCGCCTTACTTGGCACTACATTAGGCTGGTCGCCCCCATCAACTATCACATAGTGAGATCTATTAGTAGGCTTAAGATGTTCTCTTTTAAAATTCCAGCCTACATTCATTAATTCAACCGCATCCAATGCACTCTTTGCTCTCCATGGTGCACCTGCAGCATGAGCTGCTTCTCCTTCAAAATCAAAACGTACGCTTACAATTCCGTTACCACCATTGTCGCCATAACTTGAAGTAAAGTCGCCGCTAACGTGCGTAAAAATGCATGCATCCACGTTCTTAAAATAGCCATCACGAACATACCAAGCTTTTGTGCCAACTAATTCTTCTGCAATACCAGGCCAGATGATAATGGTACCTGGCAATTTTTCACGTTCCATTAATTCTTTCATGGCAATAGCTGCATATATAATAACAGCCTGGCCAGAATTATGCCCTTCTCCATGACCGGGTGCGCCTTCTACAATTGGTGCTTTATAGGCCACGCCAGGTTTTTGAGACGCCTTAGGTATACAATCCACATCACTACCCAATGCAATCACAGGAGCACCATTGCCCCACTTAGCCATCCAAGCAGTCGGCACATTTGAAATGCCATTTTCTACTGTAAATCCATTTTTTGCCAAAACAGAAGTAATATATTTTGAGGTTTCTACTTCTTGAAACCCCAATTCTGCAAAACTAAAAATTTGATCAACCATCACTTGCACTTCCTTAGACTTCCCAGCTACAGACTGCATAAGGGTTTGCTTTAATGTTGCTAAATCTTTTTCGGTGTATTTTTTTTGCGCAAAAATGGGCAGTGAAAAAATAAGTAAACAGATCAATGTAATAAAACGCTTTACTGATGTCATATTGTATGATTTACATGAAGAATGAAATGATATTCAACGATAAGTTACAAAAAAAATCCCCTATCAAAAAGATAAGGGATCAACTATTTTATAAATAGTGGGCTTATTTTGCTGCCATTTTAAATTCTATTGTTTTGGTATTGGAAGCTGTGGTTTTTGAAGTAACAACAACCGAAAGGTTGTAAAGTACTCCGGGCACCAATCCTGAAACAGTAATAGGAGTGGTTAAACTTGTGCTCGAAATACTATTAGAGAAAGCTGTTGTATTGTCTGCGATTTTGATCAGTTTGGTGTCTATTGTCACGCCGCTTGCAGGAATTGCGGCTAATTTAACTTCAATTTTTTGTGAGGTACCCACAACAGCATAAATATTCGTTACCCCCGGGTCAATGTCTATGACTACACCATTGGTTGCAGTTAAACTTGGTTCAGTTACAACCGGTGGCTTTGGAGTAGGCGCCGGAGTGTCACCCCCTTTGCTACAAGCCAACAAGCTAATACTCAAGACCAAAAATAAAAATTTATACTTCATATAAGCTAATTTAAACGCAGTTCTGAAGATACCAATTTTTAACCAATTCTTGATAGGATTGAATTGAATTACTTTTTGAGTTACAATTAGAACGTTGGCAAACCCAATAAAGTATAAATACTTCAAATAACGCATTCCTTATCAATTAGGTTTACTAGATGAACCCTCTAAAATATTTGTATTGCACACTTGTGCTAGCCATCTCATTATGCTTTTCCCAATTATATGGTCAAATGATCCCTTTACAAGCATTTTGTCTCGCGGCTGAAAGTTTTGTTACGGCTCAAAGAGATGGCTTTCAGGTTGACTGGAGACTTGATCTTGGAGTGACTGACATTGCGCTTGACAAGTCGCATGCGTATCATTTTAGTGCCGGATTTTTACAACCCAATATGAATCGATTTCCGATGATTGACCAATGGAGAAAATACAACCCAGGTATTGAATTAAAATACAATTATCATGGAGAAGCCATTGTGCTTGTTTCAACAGAGCCAGATTTGATTTTATATGGGTTTAAAATTTTTGATTTGCGTGGTCAAGAATTGATAAGCAATCAAACAAAATATATGAGTAGTTTTTTAGCAAAGTCAATTGATATGCGTCCTCTTGCTAGCGGAGTGTATATGATGCAGGTATTTTATTTACCTGAGTGGATGACCCTGGATAGCAAATCAACCTATTGGATTAAAAATGTAAAATTTATAAAACCATGAAGCAGCTTGTATTGATATTATCGGTTTTATCTTGCCAAATAGGTTTGAGTCAAAATCAGAAGGGCATTGCGTTTCAGGCAGTAGCAAGATCTAGCTATGGGGTGATTATGCCTAACAAACAAATGCAAATAAGGATTAGTCTTTTAAAGGATACATTAGATGGAAATATTTTGTATCAAGAAATAAAATCTATTGTAACCAATCCATTGGGCTTGTTTTCAATTTTAATTGGTGCCGAAGAGCCTACTAAAATAATAACGATGGGGAATTTTGAAAAAATAAATTGGACCACCTCCTCCTATTTTATACGAGTAGAAATTGATCCTGATAACCGCTTGCAATTTATTCGTATTGGACAACAACAAATTCAATATGCTGCATATGCTTTTTCGGCAGACCATGTATTAGCAGAAAATGTAGAAGGCGTGTTAAGTATAGAACAGGGGGGCACAAGTGTCAATAATTTATCTGCTTTCAAATTGGCGTTACAGATTGACAAGGTCAACAATATACCAGACAGCGCAAAAATGGTGAGTAAGGCAACCAGTCTAGCACTTAACAATAAACTTGATAAAAAGGATACAGTAAACCTAAGTAATAGAATCAATCAAAAATTAAACAAGGGCGAGATCAGCAGATTGGAAATCACATCTAGTTTAGGCTTCACGCCCTTTGAAATGCATTTTGGTGCGTTTTCTGATACCACAAAACAATTTACAATTGCCAATACAGCCACTGCTATAAAATGGAGGGATACCATTCAAAATAGTCAACTATATATTGGCCTTAATTCTAGCCTTGAACCAACAAAGCTAGTAGTAGCTAAAGCGGGTATATATCTTGTGCAGTATGCCTTGCAGGTTAGCAACCCTATGATTACAAATGATGAAATTAGTGTCTGGATTAGAAGAAATGGCGCTGCTTATACTAATAGTCTAAGGCAATTTCTAACTGGCGCCGTAGGCGTCAAAAATATTTTTTCGGGACAATCAATGATCCCTTTGGGCGAGGACGATTATCTAGAATTATTGATTAGTACAAAGCATAGTCAGACTCAATTATTGAAAACAAGCAACTTATCCAATCCTTCAAGACCAGCCACGCCAAGCGCTCATATCATGCTGTTCAGAATTCAGTAAAATTCGCGGATCCCACTCATAAAATTTGTTTTAAAATACAAGCCAGCCTAGTTAACTTTAGTTTGAACAAAAAACAACACTATGCGTCGAATTGTATCTCTGCTCGGTATTGTGCTATTATTAAGTGTTCAACTTATTGCACAATCTGTTCCTAGTCCAAAAAGTCATTTTGGATTTAATATTGGTGACAATTATAAATTGGCCACTTTTACTGCAACTGAAGCTTATTTAAAAAAAGTAGCTGCTAGTTCTAACAAAGTTAAGTTGACAAATATTGGCAAAACAGAGGAGGGACGCAATCACTATATGATGATTGTATCTAGTCCAGAAAATATCAAGCAGTTACAACGATATAAGTCTATTTCTCAAAAACTAGCAAGGGCCGAGTCTTTAACAGATGCTGATGCAAAAACTTTAGCAAAAGAAGGCAAGGCCGTTGTATGGATTGATGGCGGATTACATGCAACTGAAGTAGTAGGGATTCATCAATGGATAGAGACCATGTATCAAATCATTACTCGTCAAGATGAGGAAACAAAAAACATTTTAAAGAACACCATTATTTTATTTGTTCATGCCAATCCTGACGGACAAGAATTGGTTTCCAATTGGTATATGCGCAATGCAGATACGTTAAAAAGATCTACGAATGCGTTGCCAAGATTGTATCAAAAATATATTGGACATGACAACAATCGTGACTTTTTTATGACGAATATGAGTGAATCAAAAAATATGAGTCGTCAACAATATATTGAATGGATGCCACAAATTTTATACAACCACCATCAAACAGGCCCTGCAGGAACGGTTGTTGCTGGCCCTCCCTACAGAGATCCTTTCAACTATGTGTATAGTCCATTATTGATAACTAGCTTAGATGCCATGGGTGCAGCAATGAGTAGTCGTTTAAATGCAGAACAAAAACCTGGTTATACAATGAAGGGTGGATCAGTCTATTCTACTTGGTGGAATGGCGGTTTAAGAACCACAGCATACTATCACAATATTGTAGGTATTTTAACAGAGATCATTGGTAGTCCAACACCAATGAATATTCCACTAGTACCACAAAGATTGATTCCTAACAGCGGATTACCTTATCCGATTGCACCACAAAAATGGTATTTCAAGAATTCGATAGATTATTCTATTTCATTAAACTATGCTGTATTAAATTATGCAGCAAGGTATAAAGATGAAGTGTTATTGAATATGTACAAAATGGGTAAAGCAGCCATTGAAGCAGGCAACCAAGACAACTGGACACTTTCTCCCAACAAAGTTGAAATGTTGAATGAACAATTAAAGACAGATAAAAGAGATACCCGTGTAGATAGTATCGCATTAGAAAATTTTGCAAAAGTGTATAAAGCACCTGGATTAAGAGATCCTCGTGGGTATATCATACCTGCAAATCAAAATTCAAGCGCTGTAGCCTTTGTGAATATTTTAATTCAAAGCGGTATCAAAGTACATCAGGCATCAAGTGATTTTGTAGTGGGCGGAAAAAATTATGCTGCTGGATCCTATATAGTAAGAACCAACCAAGCATTTAGGGCGCATGTATTAGATATGTTTGACCCACAGGACCACCCAAATGATTTCTTATATCCCGGTGGCCCACCAGTAAGACCTTATGATGCAGCAGGATGGACTCCAGCCTATACAATGGGTGTTGAGTTTGACAGAATCCTAGATGATTTTAATGGTCCATTTGAAGCCATTCCATACGGGCAAATCCAACAAGCAAAAAGTAGTCTTGTATTTGGAAATAAAACAAGCAGTACTAGCTACGCCATTACGAATACGGATAACAATAGCTTTATTGCCATCAATGATTTATTAAAAGCTGGCATTGCTGTATATAAAAATAAAGACGGTTTTTATATAGATGGTGTCTCTGATACGCAAATAAAACAATCATTATTAACTAGTGGACTAACAGTAAAAGGGATTGAAAATATTCCTGCAGACGCTACTAAAATTTCAACATTAAGAATTGCGTTATGGGATCGTTATGGAGGCTCAATGCCATCTGGATGGGTAAGATGGATATTAGAACAGCATCATTTTGATTTTAAATTATTGTATGCGAAAGAAATTAATGCGGGTAGTTTAAAAGACAAATTTGATGTGATTGTTTTTGTAGATGGTGCTATCCCTTCGGTAGTTGCTGGAGCTGCTTCTCCTTATGAGGAAAAAGAACCTAGTCTTGACGAAATCCCTGCAGCATTTCATGCAATGGTGGGTAAAATCACTGCAGAGAAATCGATACCTGCATTAAAAACGTTTATTGAAGAAGGGGGTGCTGTTGTAACGATAGGCTCAAGTGCAAATCTTGCATACCATTTAAACTTGCCCATTAAAAACGCAATTGTAGAAATGAACAATGGCAAAGAACGAACACTGCCAGGAGAAAAGTTTTATATCCCAGGTAGCATTTTACAAGTGGCTGTCGAACCTTCTGTTAAAGCCAATTGGGGTATGAAAAATAAAGCGGACGTATATTTTAACAATAGCCCTGTTTTTAAAGTACAGCCTGCTGCAATTGCCAATGGATCAATTACACCATTGGCATGGTTTGCCTCTGATAAAACCTTGAGAAGTGGATGGGCATTTGGACAAGCTTACCTACAGGATGGTGTAGCTGCTTTTGAAGCAAAAATTGGAAAAGGTAAGTTGTTTGTGTATGGACCAGAAATTACTTTTAGAGGACAAACACATTCAACCTATAAAATGTTATTCAATCAATTGTATAAATAGTTTTTCTGGATACAATTTGAAATGACACTATAAGACAAAAAAAAGGAGCTACAATTGTAGCTCCTTTTTTTATTGTTGGTTTTATCCAAATGGCTGTTCAATAGAAATACTTTGTTTTGAAAAATAATGAGGACCATCTTCGGAGATATACAAACAATCTTCTAATCGAATCCCGAATTCGCCCGGAATTGAAATAGTTGGCTCATTGCTAAAACACATGCCCACTGCCATTGGTGTAGTGTTGCCTTTTACAAAATTTGTCCACTCGTGTCCTTCTAAGCCAATACCATGTCCTGTTCTGTGTGGAAGTCCTGGTAATTTATAATTGCTTTTAAATCCTGCTTTTTCTATAACGGCTCTTGCTGCGGCATCAACCACTTCACATGGTGCACCAATTTTAATGGCTGCAAATGCTGCATTTTGTGCTTCTAATTCAATATTCCAAACGTCTATCTGTCTTTGTGTTGGCTTGCCAACCACAATCGTTCTTGTGATGTCAGAAGCGTAACCTTCTACACTTGTTCCTCCGTCAACCATTACGATATCGCCTTCATTGATTACTTGAGGTGTAATACTACCATGTGGCAATGCGGAATACTTTCCTACTTGCACAGATGCACCACCACTATAACCTAATTTTCTAAATGCCGCACTGATATTGCCGCTAAATTCTGATTGCGACATACCAGGTCGAATAGTTGCAAAAGCTGCTTGATAGGCTTGTATGGTGATATCACTTGAATACTGCATTAATGCAATTTCTGCTTTAGACTTATACATTCTACAACCAGCAGTAACAGGTGTTGCATCTACTATCTCAAAACCTGTTGCTAATTTTTTTACACCGTCAGCAATAAAAAAGCGAACACGTTCTTCCATTCCAATTCTTTTATATTGAACGCCTCTGTCTTTAATGATCCCGAAAATCAAAGCATACGGGCTTTCATGTTCTTCCCAACATCTCACTTCATCACCAAAAACAGGATTCAATAATTCCATCGCCCTATCTTCTTCAAATTTTGGACAGACATAAGCAATCGCCCCTTTTGCTGGTATCACCACACCAAAAGTTCTTTCACTTTGTCCCCATCGCATACCTGTAAAATAAAAACAAGAAGCAGTGCCTTCTAAAAAAATGGCATCGATTTTTTCTTTCGCCATTATTGCTTGTGCTTTTGCAATACGTTGTTTACGCTCCTCTACTGTAATTGGCACAACGCCTTCTTTCATTGGCAATAAGGCATCAATTGATGTTGGCAGTTGACTTTTATTTTCATTTTCTCCAGCCATTACTTTACTACTTAATCCTAATGCTCCTGCAGATAAAATTGCAGTGCTTAAAAATTTTCTTCTATTTTGACTCATCATTTTGTTTTTATTCAACATTAATTTTAAATCCCTATTGAAATAATTTCTAATCGAAATTACCAAGCGATGCCATAATCTTCTCCGTGATTAGAACTACCTCCCCACATAGAGCCGTGCTTCCAGTCAAATAAAATTGCATTAATTGGACCACTAGTGCGATCATCGAATGTCAAATTATATCCTCTAGCTCTTAAATCTTTTCGGACCCATTCAGAAACATTATCGTGTAATAATAAACTACCTGGTCTTGGTTTTCTATCTGCTACTTTTGATCCCCCTAAAGAAAGCCAAAGTTGATTGGTATTGATATTCGCCGCTTCCGATGCTTCTTGAACAGTCATGCCAAATTCAACCATATTCAAAAAGAACTGTAATAAATTTTGATCCTGTGTATCTCCACCTTGCACACCAAAAGCCATATAAGGCTTGCCCTCTTTTAACGCCAAGCTTGGAGTCAAGGTGACTCTTGGTCTTTTACCGGGAGCAACTACATTAAATGGATTTTGTGCAGAATCCAATACAAAACTTTGCATGCGCTGGCTCATACCTACACCAGTGTTACCTGCAATGGTTGCTGGCAACCAGCCACCACTTGGCGTGATAGATACCACCCAGCCTTCTTTGTCAGCAGCTTCTACAGTGGTAGTACCTCTCCATAAGCGATCCATATAATCTGCATCGATCGGTAATTTTTCATTAACGCCTACCGCAGCTATTGTTCTTAAATCATGTGCGGGCGCAAATCCAGTTTTTGTTTTTCCTGTATCTGCAGCAGGTTGAAATCCTTTTGCTTTAATTAAATCTAAGTAAGGATTTGTTTTGCCTTCAAAAGGATAAGGATCTCCAGGACCAGCGTTGGCATTGTTCATTGCCATGTTGATCTCACTAGCTCTTTGTTTTGCATACGCTTTACTAAGCAATCCATTGATTGGTTGGTTTTGTGCAAACTTTGGATCGCCATAATAAAAATCACGATCTGCAAAACTTAAATTCATGGCCTGATAAATAGTATGAATATAATCAGCGGAATTATATCCCATTTTTTTCAAGTCAAAATTTTCAACAATATTTAACGCTTGTAATAAAGACGGGCCCTGTGTCCAAGCTTGTAATTTATATACATCAATCCCTTTATAATTAACCATAGATGGCGCTTCTTCCGTAGGTCGCCAATTTTTTAAATCTTCTTTAGTAATTAAACCACCTTGTTCTTGAACTCCTCTTACAAATTCATCTGCAATATCTCCTTTATAAAAACGATCATAGGCAGCCCAGATAGCTTCCTTACGAGATTTACCTTTCTTTAAAGCATCTTGTTCTGCGTCCACCATTTTTTGTAAAGTGTTCAATAAATCTTTTTGAACAAAAATTTCACCTGCTTCTGGTGCTTCACGTTTTTCTCCCAAATGGGGTAATAAAACCTTCTTACTATACGGCCAGGTTTTAATCAATGCTTTGCCACGCTCTATACTATTAGCTGTTTGTGCATCTATTGGGTAACCCGCAGCCAAGTTCATCGCTGGTGCCAAAACTTCCTTCAAACTCATCGTTCCATAATTGGCTAACATCAAACAAATGCCCCCCGGTGTTCCAGGAGTTGTTGCCGCTAATGGTCCGTATTCTGGAGGGAAACTGTATCCCTTACCTTTAAAAAATTCTGGAGTAGCCCCTGTTGGCGCAAAACCCATTGCACTAATCGCTATTACTTTTTTTGTATTGGGATTGTAGATCAAGGCCTGTGTTTCTCCACCCCAACTTAATACATCCCACATGGTACAAGTTGCCGCAAGCATAGCACAAGAGGCATCTACCGCGTTTCCACCTTTTTGAAAAATCATGGATCCAGCTGTAGCCGCTAAAGGCTTACCTGTGATGGCTACCCAGTCCTTACCGTGTAAAGGCGGTTTTTGAGTTTGTTGTGCAATTGCATTTGTCAAACAAACCGTTGTTAAAACAAGTGTTACGATGTACTTTTTCATAGTTTCATTATTGGTCCAATGAAAATACATTTTTTATGAATAATAAATAAAAATGAATGACAAATGGAATAGGATTCAGTAAATTGAGTAGACAAAATATGCTTATGAAAAATATCCATCTTCTCATCGCCTTCGTTTTCTCTGTGCTTTATACAAATGCACAAAATGCAGACTTTATCATTCGAAACGGAAAACTAATAGATGGCACAGGGAATCAATGGCAATATAAAGATGTTGCTATCAAAGGCAACAAGATTATTGCAGTAGGAAATTTGAAAAACTGGAAAGCAACTAAAGAGATAGATGCGAAAGGATTGATTGTAGCGCCTGGTTTTATTGATGTGCATGGACACCTAGAAGGTGGTGAAACAAGAAATCCATTGGCAAGTAATTTTTTGTATGATGGGGTAACAACGGTGGTGACAGGTAATTGTGGAGGCTCTGCTGATAATTTAAACACCTATTTTAATCAACTTGACTCAATTGGGATGTCTATTAATATTGCATCCTTGATTGGACATAATACAATCCGCAAACAAGTGATGGGCACTGCAAATAGACATGCAACAGAAGCAGAGCTGCAACAAATGGAAAAAATTGCAGCACAGGCCATGAAGGATGGTGCGGTGGGTATGTCAACTGGTTTAATTTATATTCCCGGAACCTATGCCCCTACTGAAGAAGTGGTGCGTATCGCAAAAGTGATTGCAGCAAACGGAGGCGTTTATGCTTCACACATTCGCAACGAAGAAAATCAAGTGGTGGATGCCGTGAATGAGGCTATCCATATTGGAAGAGCAGCGAATATCCCTGTTGAAATTTCACATTTTAAAATTAGTGGTCAAAACAATTGGGGAAGAAGCAAGGAAACAATTCCATTGGTTGTAAATGCAAGAAAAGAAGGCATTGATGTCACAATAGACCAATATCCATATACTGCCAGTAGTACACAATTAAGTGTCTTATTGCCAGACTGGGTTTTATCAGATGGGCAGGACTCCATTTTTGCAAGGTTAAAAAATCCAACTATTCGAAAAAAAGTGGCCAATGAAATCATCGGCATTTTAAAAGAAAGAGGGATCAAGCATTTCACTTATGCAGTAGTAGCAAACTATAAGGCTGATAGTACTTATAATGGAAAAGATATCGAGGCAATTAATTTATTAAGGGGCAATAAACATAAAGCACTTGACGAAGCAGAAACAATCATTCAAATGATGGAACAAGGTGGTGCACAAATGATTTACCATGGCATGAACGAATCGGATGTTAAAGCCATCATGCAGTATCCCTTTAATATGTTTGCAAGTGATGCGGGCATCGCGATGAAAGGATATGGTAAACCACATCCAAGGGCGTATGGCACTAATTCACGTGTTTTAGGAAGATATGTAAGAGAGATGGGTGTGTTGAGTTTAGAAGAAGCTATAAGAAGAATGACCTCCCTGCCCGCTACAAAATTCAATATCGAAAAGAGAGGCGTGATACAAGAGGGTAACTTTGCCGACATTGTTGTGTTTGACGCTGATGAAGTAACTGATATGGCCACCTTTCAAGATTCGCACCAATATGCCAAAGGTTTCAAATACATCTGGGTAAATGGTGCGCTAAGTTTGGATCAGTCAGTCCAAGTACCTGTGAAAAAAGGAATCTCGATTAGAAAATCTCTTTAGATTTTATATCTTTTTTAAAAATATTTTCTTGAAATGTTAAAATAGCGTTTAATACACTACTAATCAATAGTCTATATTCAAAAAAAATATTTATTGGCAAAATAGCTCCACAAAATAATTTTAGCTAATCGATTGATTCAATAGTGTTTAGTAAATTATCGATGATGCAACATGGAATTTTGGTGTTAACTTTTTTAACATATCGTACTTGAGGTTAACAAACAATTATTATAAATTGATGTTATTACTAACGATTGTTATAACCAAGTTCACCAAATCTCCACTATATGGATTCTTTATTTCTATTAGACGCAACTACAGTGATTGCAAAAACGGACTACGTTTCGTTTACATTCTTTGTAGGCACAATGGCTATGATGGCCGCTTCTGTATTTTTCTTTTTTGAATTGAACAACACAAGTCAAGAGTGGCGTACCTCGGTATTGGTATCGGGTTTGATCACTTTTATTGCTGCGGTTCACTACTACTACATGCGTAGTTACTATGCAGAAACGCATGATTCTCCAACCTTTTTCCGTTACGTAGATTGGTTGTTAACTGTGCCTTTGATGTGTGTTGAGTTTTACTTAATCACAAAGAAAGCAGGTGGTACAACAAATTTATTATGGAAGATGATTTTAGCTTCTGTAGTAATGTTAGTAACTGGTTACATGGGCGAAGCTGGATTAGGCAACGCTACAGTTTGGGGTACAGTAAGTGCTCTTGCATACTTCTACATAGTATATGAAGTTTGGATGGGCGATGTTAAGAAATTAGCAACTAGCGCTGGAACGGCTGTTGCTTCAGCTAACAAAGCATTAGGCTGGTTTATCTTAGTTGGTTGGGCTATTTATCCATTAGGATATTTAATCGGAACAGCTGAAGGTCAGTGGTATGCTGGATTTGCAAATATTGGATTGGATATGAACATTGTTTACAACATCGGTGATGCTGTAAATAAAATCGGATTCGGTCTTGTTATATATGCATTAAGCAGAAAAACTGCATAATACATACTATCTTTAAGGGGCGAGTGGATTCACTCGCCCCTTTTTTTATGCCTACTATATGCAAATAAAGCTCAGACAATTACTTTTGATCATTGGATTTTGTATGGCCTTGCTACATGCTTATTTCCCAATATCAACCAATCAGCAATTGGTGGTTTTATTTGTCACCCTCTTTACCTTAGGCATACCACACGGAGCTTTAGATTTTTACATCGATCAAAAATTAAATGCAGGTGCTGGTAAAAATCACAGATATGTGTTTCTTTTAAAATACCTCTTGAATATGTTGGCATATGGATTGGTATGGTATTTTCTTCCAACCATTGCTATCCTCATATTCATTGGATTAACTGCTTTTCACTTTGGAGAAATAGATTGGCTAGGGAAAAGTTATACTGGCATTCACAAATTAGTCTATAGTATTTTGGGGCTAAGTTGGATTTTATTTCTACTCAGTAAAAACATTCATACTGCTATTGATGTATTTGTTTTACTTGGACAATCAAAGTTGCAAGCAGAGGAGTACATCCATTTTGCAAAAATAATACTGCCTATTTCTCAGGCTGCCCTTGTAGGGATACATATTATTTTATTCTTTTCGAGTAAATATTTTTTTTCAGACAACAAGCAGTTCTTTTTTGCAGTCATGCAAATTGGATGTTTAACCATTTTAAACATGCTCTTACCGCTTTGGTTGTGCTTTAGTTTTTATTTTGGTTTGTGGCATTCGATTTTATCATTTGATAAAATAAGACAGGAGTTTGAAATGCAAAACAGCCTTATAGGATGGAAAAAATTATTAGCAAAAGCAATACCATACGCAGTTGTAGCATGGACCGGTATTCTTGTATTTATTTATTTTTCGCTAGGAGCTTGGACTATAAAAGAAGTTTTGCCGCTTTTGTTTATTGGCATTGCAGTACTTGCTTTACCTCATTTACAGGTATTCACTAAAATTAAGCTTGACCCCTCTAAGTAATTCTCTACACGTGCCTATATAATCATTAGAGCTATTTGGGTACTTTCAAAAATGATACAAATTGCTTTTGCCAAATTTGATACCCCTTAGCATTCATGTGTAATTTGTCGGCTATAAAAATATCTTTTAAGACTTCTTTGTTTTCATCCAACATCATCGTATGAACATCCAAAAATTGACAATTTTTTTGGGTATCTATATACGCCTTGATCAAATTGTTCGCCTCTAGATATTTAGCCTCTAAGTGCCATCGGGCAATACTTGGTTTGATAGAAACAAAAACGATTTTGGTAGCCTTTGGTAATTTTTTTAATAATATTCCATGTAATGTTTTAAACCGATGCAATACCGTTGCAGGGCTAACTGTATCCACATCTGCCATATCGTTTTCACCACAATAAATAAAAACCTGACTTGGTTGATATTGAATGATCGCATCGTCAACATAATAAATCAAGTCAACCAATGTCGCCCCTCCAAATCCTCTATTGATGATAGGATATCCTGGGAAATACATCGCCACATCTTTCCATTTTGTAAAAGAGGAACTGCCGGCAAAAACGATTTGCCCTTTAGGGGGCATGACAATGCTATCCGATTTTAGAAATTGAGCCACTTCTTGTTTGAATGGCTGTGCATATAAAATTGAACTAGCCTGAAAAATAGCAATGACAAAAAATAAAATGAATACTATCTTAACCTTAAAACTTCTATTATAGGAATGCATAGCCACGTATTATTGATAATCAGATTCATTGTAGTCATCTTCTTCCCCAAAACTTCCTAAGTTCATCATACTGCTCATTAAATCATTGAATTCAATTTTTCCATCAATCATTTTTTTGTTGATCAATGAAAATGCAGCAAGCCCGTGTAAAACAAATTCCATCAATAAAGCAGATTCCTTTTCGTTTGCTTGAGGATAATATTTTTTAACCAGACCAAACAAGCCATCCACTTTATATAAAGCAATAACCTTGTCAGCATCTTTCATGTCCAACATTAAATTCAAGTGATTACCTCCATCAAACCAACTGGTAATTGATTTGTAAGGATTGTCAAGGGCTTTTTCTTCTCCCTTTTTATTGATCATCTTTTTCTTCTTCAGTAATTCTGGATTCGGGAAGTATTCAATGAACTGTGTGCGAATTGCTTTATTCAATAAATTAAGTGCTACTTCATAAGGACCTTCTTGTTCGCCTTCATAAACCAATTCTATTTTACCAGTGATAGAAGGAATAATTCCCATCAAATCGCTGATCCAAACATAAGTGTGTTTTTCATTATGGATAATAGCACGGCGTTCAGCAGAGCTGATTGCATTTTCAAATGCCGCAATAGTAAGGCGAGCGCTTACGCCACTTTTCTTATCAACAAACTCATTCGACCTTGCTTCAAAAGAAACCTGCTCGATCAATCGTTTGATTAAATCACTTATATCTACTCTTTGTTTTTGAACTTCTAAGATGTCTGCTTCTTGTTCTGTAATAGCTAAAGAAGTTTCTAGTGTTTTTGGATAGTGCGTTAAGATTTGGCTCTCAATTCTATCTTTTAATGGCGTAACAATACTGCCTCTATTGGTATAATCTTCTGGGTTAGCAGTAAAAACAAATAAGATATCCAAAGGCATACGCAATTTAAATCCACGTATTTGAATGTCTCCTTCTTGTAAAATATTAAACAAGGACACCTGAATTCTTGCTTGCAAGTCCGGCAATTCATTGATCACAAAAATGCATCGATTACTTCTTGGTATGATACCATAGTGAATCACTTTTTCATCCGAAAAACTCAACTTTAAATTGGCTGCTTTAATTGGATCAATGTCGCCAATTAAATCTGCTACACTTACATCTGGTGTGGCCAGTTTTTCTCCATAACGTTCAGATCTATGCAACCAGTGTATTGGCGTATCGTCTCCCTGTTCTGCGATCAAATCTTTAGCAAACTTACTTAGTGGCTTAAGAGGATCATCATTGACTTCGCTTCCCATGATTACTGGAATGTATTCATCTAATAAGTCGGTCATTTGACGAGCCATTCTAGTTTTGGCTTGTCCACGTAAACCTAAAAACAAAATATTGTGTCTGCTAAGTAACGCGCGCTCTGTATCAGGAATTACTGTATCCTCATAACCCAAGATACCAGTGAAAGGATTTTCTTTGTTTTGTAAACACTTTACAAGGTTATCGCGTACCTCATCTTTGATAGACTTAGACTGGTATCCAGATTGAATTAATTGTCCTAGTGTATTGATTTTTTCAATACCCACTAATTTCTTTTTTTCAATTTCTTTTTTATTCGCCACTTCTTTTTTCATTTTAATAAACTGTTTTTCTTTTCCCGCTTTCAAAATCATTAAATATAAAACTACCAAGTTTATCTAAAGATGCGAAATAGGCTTTGCCATGATTCATCTCGGTAAACTCCTCCACAAATTTTTGCAAATAAGGATCGGAGGCAATCATAAAAGTAGTTACTGGAATTTTTAACTTCTTACACTGCGCAGCCAAATTTAAACAACGATTGACCACTTTCCTATCTAATCCAAAACTATTCTTATAATATTTAGAGCCAATCTTTAAGCAGGTTGGTTTACCGTCGGTAATCATGAAGATTTGTTTGTTTGGATTTTTACGACGACGTAATAAATCCATTGCCAATTCTAAACCTGCAACCGTATTGGTGTGATAAGGACCCACTTGTAAATAAGGAAGGTCTTTGATTTCAATACTCCATGCATCGTTTCCAAACACCACAATATCAATAGTATCTTTTGGATATTTAGTGGTTATCAACTCACACAATGCCATCGCCACCTTTTTTGCAGGCGTAATCCTATCTTCTCCGTATAAAATCATGGAATGAGAAATATCAATCATTAACACGGTAGAGGTCTGTGTTTTAAAGTCACTTTCACGAATGAGTAAATCATTTTCGTGCATCGTGAAATTTTCAACACCATGATTAATTTGAGCATTACGAATGCTTTCTGTAAAATCTACTTGATCAATATTGTCGCCAAATTGATACGCCCTCGTGTCTGGACTTAATTCTGCGCTTGGACCTGTTTTGTTTGTCTGATGATTTCCCTTTGATCCTTTTTTAAGTTTTCCGAAAATGTCTTCTAAGCTCTTTTTGCGGATGGTCTGCTCTGTTTTAGAGGTAATTTTGAAAGTTCCGTCGGGGCCATTTTCCTTCAAATAGCCGTTTTCCTTCAAATCTTCTATAAAATCACCCATTCCATAGTCATCATTGGTAAACTTGTGCTTTCTATCTAACTGATTGAGCCAATCTAGGGCTTCAGTAGCATCACCGTTGGTGTAATTCAATAGCTCGGTAAACAAGTCGAGCATTTGCTCAAACATGCTTTTTTTATTTTCTCCAGCCTTAAATGGGGTAAATTGAAATCCAATCATAACAACTACAAATTAGCGATTTAGTGGGCAAAACGGTTACGAATTGAGATAGATTTTATAATTCTTGATTCGCGAAATGCAAATTTATTGGGAAAATCGTATTTTTGGAATATGAAAGCACATAAAGGCATGCGACCGCAGGATATCGTAGTCCTCCTAAAAATTTTTTCTTTAGGGGAGGAGGATTGGCTGAATAAAGATCTTTCGAACAGCTTATTCATCAGTCAATCAGAGATTTCAGAATCCCTGAATAGATCTTTGTATGCAGGATTAATTGGGATAGACAAGAAAACGATTCAAAAATCGGCCCTTTTTGGGTTACTGGTATACGGAATAAAGTATATGTTTCCTGCTCAAGCTGGAACCTTAGCCAAAGGGATACCAACTAGTTCCTCTGCTCCAATCCTAAGAGATGACTTCCCTAATGAAAACACCTTAGTATGGCCAGATCCCAAAATGGAGACAAGGGGCTTATTGATTGAACCCTTATATCCAAAAGTGGTTGAAGCAGCTAAATTGGACCCAATGTTATATGATCTATTGTCCTTAGCTGATACATTTAGAGTCGGTAACGATAAAGAAGTTGCTAGAGCCAAAGCATTACTAATCAATATTTTTGGGCAGGGGGAGGATTATATTAGTTGCTAGAGGTTTCAGTTAAAAAATAGGTAGGATATAACCTTAGTAGATTTTGAAAGCTATATAATAATCCTTTAGGAGAACAATAACTGTGTTTGAACCTTTGCTTCACTTGACTATGTAACCAAGAGGCCAATGTAATACCTAAATCGGATCTTGGATCTATTTTTCCAAATTCGGCCTTTTCCTCTTTAGATTTTAAAATCACCAAGGCTTCCTGATATAACGACAGCAGGGCTTGTGGCTTTAGGCGAAATAGATTGTACAAATGAAAAATATCAAAGACAAGGAAGTAGATATGTTGTTGTCCTGTGGCACTTAAGCCGCCATTGCTTTGTAAAAAAGAAGTTGAAGTTCCCGGTTCTAGTGCTACTGCAGCTACCATTCCCTGAAAAGGATGAATGGTTTTTAACTTAATTAAGTCGGGTGAAGCAATAAAGCGACCTTCAAATTTTTCGTTCAAATAAGTCAATTGCAATTTGCCCTTTACTTCCGAAGATATACTTGATTCAATCAACAACTGCATATCATTATTGGATGCAACTTTTAACTCATTTACTTTAACGACTTCTTTTTCGACATTTTGATTCACTACAGACATGGCATGATTGATTTTAATTTCATTAAATAAATCAGACCAAGAAAAATGATAAAGGGAATTACGTTTGTTTTTTGACAGTAAGTCCTCATCGATTTTACCACCGCGGAGTTCGACTCTCTCGGTTGGCAGCCATTTAAGGCTTCTTGATGATGGCACAAAGATAAGGTATAAATAAAAACGAACCGAAAAAATTCGATTCGTTTTTATAAGATCTACCATTTAAGGTTTAATATCACATCCCACATACCCCATAGATAAAGAAATGGCGCCAATACGAAAATAAAAATCATGACATAAGTAGGATATTTCATTAGATAGAAGGGGTTTCTTGGAGGACCTTCTAACTCAAAAACAGAACGAAACAATGTTGCTACCATAAATGTGGCTACAGGTAAAATGGATAAAAAAGAAATGAAAAACTGATACCCATTTTCAAGTTTTTGCTTTGTATAAAAATGTATAACAAGCATAATACATGTGAAAAGTAATTGTAAAGAATATATCTTCTTTTTATCTGCATTGATGATGTAATTTTTTAATTGTCTCATATCATTAATTTTTAATTTCCATTTTTTCTTTGAATACAAGCTTTATAATTCAAGGCACAAACATTTTGATCGTTTATATAGATATTAACAGCCTGAACAAAACCAGCTACTCCACCCAAAATGCCGCCACCTAATCCAACAGCACCAGTACCAATAAAAGGAATAATTGAACCATATAATGAACCTAAAGCGCCACCACTCGCAGCTAAACTAGTTCCTAAAATGATAAAACTTAAACGATATGCTGAAGCTGCATTAATCAAACACCCCTTATACTCTAAGCAACAAGATTCATTACATACATTTGTTCAACCCTCTGTTGCTTCCATATCCAATCCCATTTCTAAATTGCCCACTTGAGAATAATAATGAAACTGATCTAAAATCCATGCTGCATTATCTGTCCAAAGTCCGTTACTGCTTTTTTGGCTTGCTTTTTCTAACGTAATAATTTTATTTTTTATAAACAAATTTCTTGCCTCTGTTAATTGATTCAGCTTTTCTTTTGAAAGCATTGGGTCTTTACCAAGGAGGCTCTTTTTTAAAGCATCCGAATGATTAGTGATCCTATTTGACGCATTTTGTAAATCGGAAAAACTGTTAAAGTGATAAAATTCTATTAATTTTTTTTGAATCAATGGGCTTGTTGGATTTTGATTGATTGCAATCAATAACCTAGAGGCTTCCTCATTCAACTGCTCTTTAGATCTTTTATCTTTGTACACAATCTGTAAATACAATGGGTCAAATCTTGCAATCGTTTCATTCAATTCGTCAAACAACGGGACAGAAAGGGGTGCTGTTGGATTTTGTTCTGGAGGTTCAATCACCAAACCTAATTGCTCGTTTTTTGAACAAGCGTTTAGAAAAATCAATATGAATAAAATAATGCCTGTAAATAGTGTTGATTTTTTCATGCTATTTGTTTTACACTTCCACTGAATTGTGCAAGTAGATAGCATTAAAATAAAAAATCAAACAACTGCTTTACTGCGTAAAAATACGTTCAAAAATCGGAGGTAAACAAATAAAATATTTTATAGAAAATATGCTAATAGCCAATGCTGCATTGCAGTATAGCTATTAGTACATGGTCTAAGAAGTTGGGTGTTATTTCACAAAAAATACAGCTGGTATTGGCCTTTGTCCTGTTGGGTCAGAAGGTTTGATCGTTTCTTTTCCATTGATCAATAAACAACTACTTCCGCCCCCATCTAAATTAACCGCCTCTACACAACCTAGGTCTTTTAAAATTTGCGCAGTCTCTGTTAAGGTGGTACCAACTGCTATATTTTTCATTCGACCTTGTACTACTAGTAATATCAATTGTCCTGATTGAGTATAACCCATTGCTGTGCGAGGATGATGATCTGCAATAGCATTTCCTGCAAATTTTTTTTCTTCATTATTGGTAATAAAAATTGCTCCTTCTTTTAGTAAAACAGGTCCGCCACCAACAGCCCAATTTAATTTCCATTTTTTTAAATGATCAAGGGCGCTATGGTTAATTGGCAATTTTGACTGTACGTTTTTGATTGGAGTCATTGGGCTTTGTTGATAAAAGACATGCCTACTATTAGAATCGGTGTAAGTATACGCTACATCCATCTTCCCATTTTTTTGCATTCCAATGGCAGAAGATAATACGTGCGTGTAGTTTAAACTATCTTTCCCTTTGCCCTCAATATCTTGCTTATTCAATGCCAATAATTTACCCTGATTAACCAAGACATTTAAATTTGTATTATTCTTAAATTCAAAGAAAGAAGCATTCATTACGATGGAAGGTTGTCCTAATCTCTGATAAAATCCGGCTGGCGTGAGTCGTCTATAAAGTGTTGTATCAACGCCCATATTAATCGATGGATCATTGGTATTAATGATGACATAATACGCCTTAAAAGCACTATCATTCAAAGTAGACGAAGTGGAAACATATACTTGAATAGCTGTTGTATTTAGTTCGTATTCACTTGATACATTCTTCCATTGTACTTTTTGAGCCATTAACGGAATAGACAAAAAAGACAAACCAAAAAAAATGAATAGCTGTGAAATGATTGTACTAAGTGTAGCTGTTTGATGTTTCATTATAAGGCTTATGAAGATGAAAACTAATTTCCTAAAGTTAAGGGATCTAATCAAAATATATTGTACACAAAAAAGGCCTCCTGTTTCCAGGAGGCCTTCTATTCAAATCTTACTAAACTTTGTGTTAGACTACTTAGTAGAGAACCACATTTCTTTAGTGTGGTAGTCTATAGTTGTTGCACCAATTCTTGTTAACTCATTGATATTCCATACGTACTCAGAGTTAAATCTTGGACGCATTCTATAAGCTAGTTTGCCGCCGTTATCTTGGAACAAATCTGCAGTAGCAGGAAGTGTGAAGCCGGTATACACTTGCACGCCATTTGCGTCTTTATCTGTGTAGTGGTATCTACGCATATCTACCCATGTTTCAAAAGTACCATGACCCCAAAGGGCAATGTATTTTTGTAACATAATCATTGGTAAAGTTAAGTTATTAGCACTTACAGGGACTACTGAAGTATTCGCTAAGAAAGCGTCTCTTTTAGCAGTTGTTAATAAATCTGCCGTTGGCACATTGGTGTTATAATTTGCCATCAATAAATCAAAGTGCTTAGCAATACCGTCTTTATATGCAGTTAAGGCCGTTGCTTTATCTCCTTTTAAGAATGCAGCTTCTGCACGTAAGAATGCCATTTCACTCGCTGTCATAACAGGGAACGGCGCATTGTTTCTAAAAATAAAACGACAGTTCACATCAGTAGCTGGAGCTGTATTGTTTGTTCCAGCAGCTTGTGAAATGCCATGAAAACTTTCTGGACGATCAGCCGCGGCTAATACCAACTGTCCTTTAACTGGCTCAACACCTTTAAATGTTCCATTGGTATTTTTTCTTAACAAATAAATTGCTCTCGGATCTTCTACGCCGCTAAATGCAGGGTTCAATCCGCTCATTAAATCAGCAATAAATGCAGATTGTCTGATTGCAGTTGGAGATGCAGTTGTAGCACCACCCAAGTTATTTCTAAAAGGTCCGAAGAAATTGTTTGTTGCACTAACACTTGTTGCGGCAAACTTAACCAATGCATCATCACCTGTTTCTTTCATTGCAAGATTCGTATAATACAGTACTGAATCCGCTTTGTAGATAGACTTATTAGATAAGTGATGATGTGTTCTAGCCAATACACCATAAACAAACTTCTTCCACTTAGCTACATTACCTGAATATAAGAAAGCGTCGCCTTTTGCCAATGCAGCCTGACCGCCATTCTCTCCTGTTTTATTCAATAAATCTAATGCTTCAAAAGCTAATTTTCTTGAATGTGCATATACTTCTTCTTGTGTATCATACTTAAATGTAATCAAGTCTGTATTGAAAGCATCTTTTAAGATCACTTCACCATGATAGTCGGTTAAGGTTAGCCAGCTCCAAGCGAAAATCGCTTTTCCAACACCCGCTAATTCCCATTGTTTATTTTCCAATGCCCACTCAATCATTTTTACATTGTTTTGTCCAATGTCATAATAATGAGAACGCCAAAATGATTGTGCCACATCTGTGTTGGTGTGACCCATTCTATCAAAATTGCTTTGCGTTCCTGCAAAAGCGAAGTTTTGAACATATGCACCAATATACCTGATATCGTTCATTGGACCGTGTCCCCCGTAGTTACCTGCCATTGAGGCAACTATCTGAGGCATTAAGGTTTCTGGAGCCACCTTCACATCATAGTTCGGGTTTTGGTAGGCTTCATCTATTTTTTTAGAACAAGACGCCACTAAAACAATCAAAGCGCTTATTGCTAAAAGATGTTTAAAATTATATTTCATAAATAAAAGTTTTTAATGATTAAAAGGAAGCTCTAAATCCAAAATTGAAGCTAACTGGTGCGCCCATGTTACCATAGTCAAAACCAAATCCACTAACACCACGGCTAGCAGAACTTGTTGCGCCCACTGCAGGGTCAGCTCCTCTGTAATTAGAAATAAGAATTAAATCATTAATCGTTAAAAATACATTTAATGTTTTAGCAAGTTTATCAACACCGCCATGTAATAATTTCTTTACATTATAATTAAAAGTAAGGTCTCTTAATCTAAACCAGTTTACATCTTTCTCGATAAACGCTTCTTCTGGCATAGTTGTATAATATAAAGAATTGGTTGCAGGAGTGATTGAAATATTGTTTGGAGTTGGAGTAGTCGTGTTTTCTTTTCCATCTCTTAAAACTCCAGGCACTACTCTAGCTATATCTCTGTCAGCCGTGATTGCACTTCTGCCAATAGTAGTTAAGTATCTTTCAGTTGCATTAAAGATATCACCACCTACTTTAATATCCCATAAGAATGAAATTCTCAAGTCTTTGTATGAAATATTATTTAACCAACCTAAAGTAAAATCTGGGTTACGATCGCCTCTAACTTTAAAGTTAGCATCAATTAATGGCAATCCTGTTGCAGGATTAATTAAAACCTGACCTGCATTGTTTCTAAGGTAACCATGTGATGTGATCGTTGTTGTTGGTCCACCATTGGTTAAACCGCCTCTTGCGTTTGCATAAACCCAAGTGTCAGAAATATAAAACTCTGGAACGTTAGAAGGTAAAGAAGTTACCTTGTTACGCATTCTATTGAAGTTAAAACGTGTATTCCATGAAAAATCCTTGTTGTTTACCACTAAGTAATCTAACACAACTTCAATACCTGTGTTTTCATTTGAACCCACATTCAACGTGTTTAAAACATAACCAGTACCATAACTTGCTCTAAAGTTTTCAGCAATCAGGTCTGTGTTTTCAGTTTTATAATAGGTTGCTTCGGTACTTAATCTACCATTCAAAAATTTCAATTCTGTACCAAACTCCATTGTTTTTTGACGCTCAGGCGTTAAATAAGGATTGGCATTTGTGAAATCATAATAATATCCACCACCACTTCCTGTGTTAAAGTTTAAGATAGATTGATTTGCATAAGGTGCACTAGAACGAGCAGTGCTCGCTAATGAACCTCTCAATTTCCAATAGCTTGCGACTTCTTTAACGATAGGGAAGATATCTGACATGATCACACTCACACTTCCTGCTGGATAATTATATGCTCTGCTTGATGTTGGGAAGATAGAAGACTCTTCAAAACGGTGAGAATAGGTAAAGAAAACTTTGTTATCATAGTTCACTGCTGCTTCACCAAAGTAGGCAGCTTGACGATTAATACTATAATTTGGCAAGCCAAAACGATTCATATTGCTATTGCGAATTCTTGAAGCTACAGCAGTATTGGCACTGTCAGTTCTGTTTGCATCAGTTAAATTATTACCAAAAATTGAAGTGGTTTGCGTCTCGTAATCCTGCCACATATTACCAATCATCAATCTAGTATTAATTTTACCAAAGCTTTTCTTAGCCGTAGCCGTTATGGTGTGGTTGTACCCATAATAAGTACGGTAGTAGTTTTCTAGTGCTCCTTTTTGTGCTCTACTTAAGAAGTTAGATGCCGAATCCCATTTAGTATATCCATTTTGTTGGTAAGTATCATAACCTACTCTTCCATTAATTGTCAACCAACTTGTTGGTGTATAGTTTACAGAAAGGGTAGCCACCGTTCTAGACACTTCATCACGACTTCTGTTTTTATATAAGTTGAAATAAGGATTGTCTAATTCAGCATTAGGATCTCCAGAAAACAACATTTTCTTTGTACCGTTTGCGTTTAACCAATCTTTTGCATCGTTATCAACAGGCCAAGATAATAAACTCAATACATATCCTCTAACACCTCTTAAAGGCTTATCGTTAGAGCTTTTTATATAACTTACGCTTGGGGAAATTTCTAATGTTTTACCAATCTTATGATTAGATACAATTCTAAAATTGTATTTTCTAAAATTATTCGTTGGTACAGGAGAATTCTCATCTAAATAAGATCCTGACATTCGAACTGAATGATTTCCTTTACCATATTCTAATGACACATTGTGGGTATTAGAAAAGCTAGTTTGGAAAAAGTTATGCAAGTTGTCATAACGAGCAGCATTTTTATCTCCCTTTACAGGATAAGGCAACATGGGTCCGAAATAAGAAAATATATTTTGTGGAAGACCGTTTAATCCAGCATCAAATTCAGTCATGATTTCTGGATACCTTGTATAAGTTGATAATCTTAAGCTGTTATCATAGTTTACTTTTACTTTACCATCGCTATCACCGCCTTTTTTAGTGGTAATAACGATTGCTCCTGAACTAGCTTGGCTTCCATAAAGCGCAGTTGCTTCTGGCCCTTTTAACACCGTTACGTTTTCGATATCATTCGGATTCAAATCTGCAATACGGTTGGTATAATCGTTAGATCTGTTTTCTGAAGCCACGTTTGCACTTGTTGGTTTAATTGCTAAACCAGTGTTTCTGTTGTTTTCGTTGACAGAAGAGTTGTCGATGATCACACCATCAATGATAAACAAAGGAGAGTTGTCTAAAGACAATGAGTTGAAACCTCTTAAAACTATTTGAGAACTCGCTCCTGCTAAACCACTTGTAGGGTTGATCGTTAAACCTGCGATACGTCCTTGCAATCCGTTTACAAAGTTGTTACGTTGTGTTTCTGCAAGCTCGCTACCTTTTACTTTTTGTACAGAATAACCTAATTCTTTGGGGTTACGCTTGATGTCCATTGCAGTAACAACAACTTCCTCTAAAGTATTGTCTTTAGGAGCAAGACGCACTTCAATTGTAGATGCATTGCCAATCCTCACATCTTTGGATTCAAATCCAACTAATGAAAATGTCAATACTTGATTGTTTGAAACTGAGATAGAAAAAGTACCAGCATTGTCGGTACTTGTTGCTACTCTAGTTCCTTTTACAAGGACGGAAACATTGGACAATGGTGTCTTGTCGCTTCCGACAACCTTACCTGTTACCAATTTTTGTTGTGCGTTTGCTATTGTGATACTTGCAAAAAGTACCAATAGCAAACTCCATAAACCTTTGGTTTGCATAATTTTAATTCTTTGGTGAATAATAAACACTGGGGTTGCCCCTATATGTTAACGTTAAGTTAACGCATATTAGTATTTATTTTGGAAAAATTATATGAAAAACAATTATGATTTTGATTGGTTTATAATCTAAATGATTGGATTTCCTTATAGTTCTATAGTTGCATTACGATTAAAACCGATCCCTTCTTTAAATTTAACATAGCCCAACTGGTTGGTGTATAGCCGTGTTTTACCTATCAAAAAAGGAGGAATATTAGAATGGTGATGACCATAAATCCAGGCATTTGGAGCGGTTTTTTGGATAAAATCGTCCAAATTTGAGGCAAAACCGGCATTTATTGGGTCATTTTGGTGTTTTTTGGGATAATTCATAAAACTGGGTAAATGATGTGAAATAACCAATTTTCGTGTCAATTTTGAACCCTCTTCTAAACCTGATAAAGTATTAGAATCACCGCTCCCTCCTAGCGCAAGGTCTAAAAAATGAAGCGCTTCTTGGTGTAACTGATTGTATTCTAATGATGTTATTTCCTTACCATTATGGGTTAATGCTTTAAAATCTAGCATTCTTTTCGCTACAATTTCAGCTAGATGAGTCGGAATATGGGACCAAAGCGTCGAAAAAATGAGTTGAATTGGGCCAGCAGTGTCCTCTATCAGCTTTACTTTATTGTTAAGTAGTAAGATATTCGTTCGGATAGCTTCTTCAAAGCTGGTTGGAAAAGTCGACAAATCAGATTCAAAATATTCATGATTTCCGGGAAGCCAATACGTCATTTTAAAATGGTCGGACAGGTAGTTCAAAAAATCTTGATGCTGGTGCATATCGCAAAGCGGCATGATATCACCAGCTAATAATAATGTATCAGCTGATGGCGAGAGTGGATTTTTAAAAACTGCTTTTTTATTTTGCGCAAATTCTAGATGTAAATCGGATGCAAACTGAAAATTCATAAGGATAAAACTAAACAAAGTAATTATCTTGCTGCCATAAAATATACAACATGAAAGAACAAAATTTTAAAAATCACGCCCAAATGGTAACTGGTTATCATTATGTTACAGGGCCAGCAATACTTGCCTTGATTGGGGGTTCAATTAATTATGCTTTAAAAGCAAGTCCTGAAAACAAATATTTAGCCGCGCTTTTAGTGTTGGTAAGTTTTGTGCTATTCATGCTTTATGCATTTTCAAGAATTTTTGCCTTAAAGGCGCAGGATAGAGCCATTCGTGCAGAAGAGAATTTGCGTCATTTTGTTTTAACTGGCAAGTTGCTTCCATCTAGCTTAACAGTAGGTCAGGTTGTTGCATTGCGTTTTGCATCGGATGCTGAATTTGTTGCATTGGCAGAAAAAGCTGCTGCAAATAATTTATCAGGAAAAGAGATTAAGCAATCTATCCAAAACTGGAAAGCTGATTTTTATCGCGTTTAAGCAATCGCAGCTATAAAAGATATTGAGACCCATTCAACAATGGGTCTTTTTTTTGCTTAAATTTATTGTATCTAAAACAACTTTATGATCAAACAGTTTATTGCTTTACTATGTATCATCGCAAGCACTCAATTGGGTTTTGCGCAAGATTTAAACAAAGAACTAGCTCCATTAAAATGGAGAAATATTGGCCCCTTCAGAGGAGGTCGTTCCAATACAGCAACCGGAGTGATCAATCATCGAGACATATATTATATGGGGACCACCGGTGGTGGATTGTGGAAGACAGAAAACAGTGGCATCAGCTGGAATAATATTTCTGATGGTTTTTTTAAAACAGGATCTGTTGGAGCAGTAGCTGTTGCAGAAAGCGATGCGAATATTGTGTATGTGGGCATGGGCGAACACGCAGTAAGAGGTGTTATGACACATCATGGTGATGGTGTCTATAAAAGTACGGATGCAGGTAAGACTTGGAAAAAAATGGGATTAGACGCCACACAACATATTTCTAGAATTACAATTGATCCAAAAAATCCAAACATTGTTTTTGTTGCCGCACAAGGTGCATTATATAGTAAGTCTACAGAGCGTGGTATTTACAAATCAATCGATGGTGGTGTAACATGGAAAAAAGTGTTGTATGTAGATGATAAAACAGGTTGTGCAGAATTATCGATGGACATGCAAAACCCATCTATTTTATATGCTGCTATGTGGGAACATGGTCGTTTGCCATGGCAAGTGATAAGTGGCGGACCAGGAAGTGGATTGTATAAATCTACCGACGGCGGAAACAACTGGGAGAAAATGGAGAATGGATTGCCAAAAGAAATGGGTAAAATGTCTATCGCAGTGTCGAGAGCAAATTCAGAAAAAGTATACGCATTGATTGAAAGCGATTTTAGTAAAGATGCCGGTGGATTGTATGTATCTGATGATGCTGGTGCAAGTTGGTCACAGATCAACAAGAGCCATCGCTTGATTCAACGTGCGTGGTATTATATCGAACTGTTCCCAGATCCAACAGATGAAAATACAGTGTATGTAATGAGCGCACCTTCACTAAAATCAATTGATGGTGGTAAAACTTTTGTGGATTTTGCTAACACGCATGGCGACTATCATAATTTATGGATACATCCAAGCAATGGCAAGAATATGATTATTGCGGACGATGGGGGAGCGGCTGTAACACATGATGGTGGAAATTCATGGAGTAGTCAAAACAATATGCCTACTGCACAATTTTATAGAATTAATGTAGACAACGAAACACCTTATAATATTTATGCAGGACAACAAGATAATACTTCGGTAAAAATTAGCAGTCGTGCAATTGGTGCTGGAGGAATTGACGAAAGAAACTGGTCTGCTTCTGCAGGTGGAGAGAGTGCCTTCTTGGCATTTGATCCAAACAATCCTCGTTATGTTTTAGGTGGCTCTTATCAAGGAACGATAGAAGTATTAGATACAAAAACAAAAGGAAGCACCAATATCATGGCTGCTCCAATACAATACTTAGGAAGAGACGCAAAAGACATAAAATATCGTTACAACTGGAATGCGCCAATTATATGGAGCAAGCATGAGCCGAATACTTACTATCATGGAGCTCAATACTTATTGAAAACTTCTGATTTGGGCAAAACATGGAAAGAGGTTTCTCCAGACTTAACACGTAATGAAAAATCTAAGCAAGGAAAACCTGGTGTGCCGTTTACGAACGAAGCAGTGGGCGCCGAAAACTATGGCACATTAGCATATGTAATGGAATCGGTGCACGAGAAGGGCGTTATTTATACTGGTAGTGATGATGGTTATGTATACCTTACAAAAGATGGTGGTGCTACATGGAAAAACATTACACCAGTTGGATTGGCTGAATGTTTAATCAATGCGATAGAAGTTTCACCGCACGATAAAGCAACCGTATATATTGCAACAACAAGATATAAATTCAATGACCACACCCCTGGATTATATAAATCAACTGATTATGGAACCACTTGGACTAAAATAAATACGGGTATTGCAAACAATGCATTTACTAGGGTTGTACGTGAGGACGACACCATCAAAGATCTATTATTTGCAGGAACGGAATTGGGAATGTATATCTCTATGAATGGAGGAAAGAACTGGAGCCCATTCCAATTAAATTTACCCATCACACCAATTACTGATTTACGCATTCATCAAAACAATTTAATTGCTGCCACATCAGGTAGATCGTTTTGGATATTAGATGACTTAAGTTTAATTCGTCAATTCAAAGCAGATACCACTGTCGCAAAAATCTATACACCTAGTGCTACAATGTTAGTAGCCGGTTACAGTGAAATGGATAACAATGATGCCAATTTTAATGGAACAAACACCTACCGCGGTGTGAATCCTGCAACAGGTATGGTATTGCATTATCAGTTACCAAGCTTAGCAGATTCAGTTGAACTAAGCATGGAAATAAGAGATGCTGCTGGTAAACTAGTGCGTCGCTTTAGCTCTAAACCGGATGAAAATTATAAGCGATATGATGGTGCGCCAAGAAAAGACCCAACACTAAGTAAAGAAAAAGGATTAAACCGTTTTGTTTGGAACCTTCGTCACGCAACAGTTACAGGAATTCCAAATGTATATATTGAAAGTAGTTTTAACGGACACAAAGCCATTCCTGGTAATTATAGTATTCGTCTACTTGCTGGCACAAAACTAATTGGCGCTACCACAGGATCGATTGTAGCCAACCCGAACTACTTTACCAGTTCAAGCGAATATCGCATGTACGACTCATTGATGAGCTTAATGGAAAATACGGCAACAGAAATGCACCAAATGGTGAATCAGCTTAAAGACAATAGCAGTCATCTTGAAGGATTGCTAAAAAAATTAAAAACGGATACCAATTTTAGTGGTGAAAAATACAATAGCTTAAGACAAAACGCAAGTGCATTAATTGCAAAATTAAAAGCTTGGGACGAAGACATGATTCAAAGAAAATCAACGGCATACGATGATGTAGAAAATTTCCCAAACAAGTTTACTGCCAACTATTTATTCTTAATGAATCAAACAGAAAGCGATATCCCGCAAGTGAATCAACCCAATTTAGATCTGTTAAAAACCTATACAGCTGAATGGGAAAAATTAAAAAACATTGGCCTTGGCTTAAAAAATGAAGCGATTCCTGCATTCAACAAACAGATGTGGGAATTAGGAATGGGTGCTATTTGGTAGTAGCTAATGTCACATCATAGTAGAGACGCAGTCCTACAGGTACTAATTGTCTGCATGTAAAATGCTGGGCCTAGTATCTTTGGGATTGCGTTTTTCGTATTGGCGCACCTGATTGATTAATTTAGGTTTAAATGCCCTTGGGCGTGTTAATTCATGGGCGTAAAAAGCAGCTCCAATTTGTTTTAAAAATGGAAAACCAACCGTTGCTTCGTCATATTTTGAATCATTCACCACGCCATCACTATTGACATAAACCGTTGCAGACAGCATATATTCAATGTTGTTTTTTGTATCTAAGATATAAGACACATCTGTTAAGAATCCATAAGCCCATCCCACTTTATTGAAAACCCTGATATGATTTGGCATCTTATGTGTGCTATCTTGAAAAAAGAATTTCACATAACTATCATAAAATGTAGCTGTGTCGTATTTGGGATAATTGGTTTCTGAAGGATACTGTGATAGGTATTGTAATAAGAACAATCTATCCTCTTCGGAAAAGTTAAATCTATTTTGTTTGGATACCGAATTTGGAAACACAACAGATTGGAGCATTTTTTGCATGTCGATTAATGCAATGTTGTTGTGCTTGGTAAAATCATACGGCGCATGGATGACTTCATCTTTACTATTCCAATGTGCATCACCAATCAATACTGGCGCTCCAAACTGAAAACTATCTTTATTGTATTGTGGGGCGAGCGTTAAAAGGGTTTTGCCGTTTGAATCTATAAATCTTACACCATTGGTATGTCTATTTTGATTTTCTGTGAAACCCATAAACTGTCTGGTTATCCTTGATGAACCATAGCCCTTCGCTTGAAGTTTTTGATTGATTGGACCTTGGCCCATAAATTGATACAAACGATTATAGGGATCGTTCTCTGAAATCAAAAAAGCACGTTTGATAAAATGTGCAATAGAGGGTTTTTTATTTTCGGCACTTGAATCTGCATACATCGCAACCTGTCTTTGATAGTTACTATCAAACTGGATGGTTGTGAACTTGTTGATACCTGGCAGGTTCATTTCATTCAATTTTTCCAAAGACAAAAAAGCCAATGGCATTTTAACCATCGAAGCTGGATTAAAATAATTATTTGCATCAGCATTCAGGGTGTAATTTGTAAAGTGAGGGACACCTCTTTGATCTCGATCGATTTTTGTGTATACCAACTGGTATCTATAGGTATCCGGATTGTCTAATACTTTCTTGGTCACACTATCTTGGATGGTACTTAAAATAGTATTGAATGGCGCCGGCAATTGAGCAGCAACTTGATGGGCCTTGACTAAAAAGAAAAGACTAACAAAAAGAAAGGTATTTTTCATGATAGACGTCATTGTTGTATTGCAAATAAAACAAAATATATTATATTCACTAAAATTAAAACTATGGACAAGAATATACTTTTCGGAATTTGGGTCGTATCAGCTATTTACTGTGTATACAAACTATTTAAACGATCTAGAAACATCTCACTTGACGGTGTCATCGGATATTCACCAGGCTTAGAAGTGGTAATGGTCATTATATTAGGACCACTATTGGCCGTGATTGACATCTCCTTAACTTGGATCAGAATTTACAAAGAAGCCGAGGAAGCAAGAAGAAGATCAAAGCAACAATCATAACGCATAAAAAAAGCCCTCAACAAATGTTGAGGGCTTTTTTGTATTACATCCCTGGATGATACACTCGCTCTGCTTTTTGCAGCACTTCGGTTTTATCAAGGGTCATTCTTTTTAATTGTTGTGCTTGATACATAGCTCTTTGGTCGTTATAATGCTTGTCCCCCTGATTATAACTTGCACCAAAAGTATTCACTGTTTCAATTAGCGGCAATCCTCCATTTTTAGGAAATCTTACAAAACCAATATAGGCATCACCACTATTCATTTTTCTTTTGTCCTTACCAAAGGGCTCAGACATTACCGCAGCCAATACATCTGGCATGCCACCCTGTGGCCAGTTTTCATTTCCTCTAACCAATCGCTGTACATCGCCCAATGTTAGATTTGTTCTGCCATAGTTAGTTTGTAAAAAGTCGAAAATATTTTGATATACTTTTACCGCTTCTGCTATAGTTAATTTGTCATTCTTACGACCTTCCATCACAAGCGGCACATTGTAGTAGGCTAAATTATAGATCAATGCACCCTTGCTTTCCGCTACTGCATTATGGTCCCAGCTTTTTAATGTGCTGATGATTGGCGCTAACTGAGGATATTTATTTTCATCCACCATAAAGATAGAATCTGCGTTGAAACCATAAGGAAACAAGATTGTTTTTGGAAGTTGACGATCAAACTTAATGCGCTTGATGTCCTCGTAACTAATTTTGTCTAACTGATCGATTAAATCTTTAGCACGTCTACTTCTGTTATCATGATAGGTTTCATATCCATCATTCACGTCATAGTCATTTGGATTTAAATTATCCGATTCGCTACTTGCTAAAAATGGAGAGTGATTGGCGTTGAATAAATAACCACTTTTTGGATTTGTCATTTGCGGCAAAGCGCTTAATGGTTTAAATTGATTCCATAATGTTGCAGTGGTGTTTCCTGGCAAGGTACTACTCCAGTTGTATTTTTTATCAGCATTTCGATAGGGCATCTTCCCATTGGAAATATAAAAAATAGTATCGCTCTTATCGGCATACATAATATTAAACATAGGCAAGTGATTCTGCTCCAATGCCCCCTTAAATGCTGTAAAGTTGGTCGCCTTGTTCATCGCATACCACTGCTGTAAAGCACCTGCATCCATGAGTGCCGGCAAGCGCATCGAAAAGTATTCGCCGTTTGGCGTGGCTACTGTTGGACCATAAATAGATTGATAGGCTGTCTTGTAAATAGGGAAAGGAATGCCCTTGATGTTTAATTTTATTTTTCGTTTTTCTAATTTTAACCAACTGCCATCTACTTTATATTGGCCCGGATGCGAATTGTTTGTTTCTAATTGGTAGATATCTATCTTGTCTTGAAAATTAACCGTATGCGCCCAACTTAAATTGGGTGTAACGCCATGAAAAATTAATGGCGCTCCAGGAAACAATCCACCTAAAATATTCCAGCCTTCTTCGCTTTGTAAATGTGCTTCGTAGAATGCAGTTGGACCCTCGATGGGCTGGTGTGCATTAATAACTAACATCGTTTCTCCTGATGCTGATTTATTCGCGTTGATTGCAAACGCATTACTACCTTCTCCGGTGAAGCCCTCTAGCTTTGGAATAGTTCCATTTAAAATTTTTGGCAATGCTTTATCTACACCACAAAATATAGCAACAGAAAATGCAGTTGAAGCTAAATAATCTTCGATACTTATTGGGAACACGTGTTTGTTCAACACCTTATCAGGATGGGCTTTTGCGTAGGCTTCTAATCCCAACAAATAACCTTTCACCAATTGTAAAAACTTAGGGTCAAACTGATTCATTTGAGCAAGCACAGTTGCCTTTGTATTCAGCAATCCAAAAACAAAATCTATGGGTGCTCCTTTTTTGCCAAGATGTGTTGCTACTTTCCCCTTTCCAGTTAGGATCAATGTTTGCATTGTGGCAAAATCATCTTCTGCATGTGCCCATGCAAGTCCATAAGCTACTTCTGGATCAGTAGGTGCAAAAATATGTGGCACACCAAAACTATCCCTAGCAATATTGATTAATTCCGTTCTTATGATGGGCGGATTCGAAAATTGACTAGAAGCAAATTGCACCATAAGGGTACATAGGGCAAGTAAAAATAAACGCATTGTAAATTGGGTTAATGAAAAGATGTTATTTCAAAAGTACACCAACTTAACTATATAACGCCGAATCTATTCAAGCAATACCCCCCCCTGAGGAGAATCCAAAGACTTGCCATTTTATCAAATTTATTTTTTATACGTGAGCGCTTCGGGGAGATAGGTTTTTATTTTTTCTATTCTTGTGGCGTCAGAAGGGTGTGTGCTTAAAAACTCCGGCGTCCTTTGTCCACCCATCTTTTGCATTCTTTCCCAAAAATGTATGGCCTCGTTTGGATCGTATCCCGCAATGGCTGCCCAGATTAAACCGAACCGATCTGCCTCTAATTCTTGTTTTCTTGAAAACGGAAGCATGAAGCCAACCTCACTACCAACACCATATGCCTGCATAAACAAATTTCTAGTTTGTGTAGGGTTTTTAGAAAGCGCGGAAGACAATGCAATGCCCCCTAGTTCTTGCACGATAGATTCACTCATTCTTTTATTACCATGTTGCAATAAAGCATGAGATACTTCGTGACCAATAACGATGGCTAATGCATTTTCATTGATGGTGTAAGGAAGCATCCCCGTATAGACTACAATTTTCCCGCCTGGCATACACCATGCATTGATGGCGCTATCCTTGACTAAATTATATTCCCAGTTAAAACCATTTAGTGCTGACTTGTTTTTCTTGTCTGTAAAGTACTTGTCGACTGCCGCTGCAATTTTTTTTCCTGTTTTCTGCACCAACAATCCTCTCGAATCTTTGGTGGATGACACTAGTTCGTGTGTTTTAATGAACTCCTTATACTGCGTTGCAGCAAGGCTTTGCAATTCCCGCTCGGAGACCAAGCTTAATTGACTTGCTCCAGTTAGTTTATTGGTTGCACATCCCTGCATGGTTAAAGCAAATAGGATGACTGCTGTAATTGGATAGCGCTTTTTCATAATAGTGGAATTAAGTGTTTTAAATCATCACTATAAAATTATTGAATACGGCGGCATGAGTTACTTACATGTTAAAAGGAAGATGTAAGTCAACAAAAAAGCCCCTAACTTTCGTTAGGGGCTTGTGGCACCACCCGGGCTCGAACCGGGGACACAAGGATTTTCAGTCCTTTGCTCTACCAACTGAGCTACAGCGCCATCGGATTTGCATCCATCCAAACAAATTGCTTTGTTCGGGGAGCAAATATAAGCAGACCGCCCTTAAATAGCAAAAAATTGGGCTTCTTTATTGAAAATCAGCAAAAACAAGTAGCCTATGATACAGCAGCTACTACAAAAAAGCTGGCTATAATTAAGGCCAATCCTATCCACTGTTTGATACTTAAGCGCTCCTTATAAATAAAACAACCAATCAAAACAGAGATAATTTGGCTGCCAATAATTAAGATATTAATGACCACTACAGGCAAATAACCATAACTCATATTAATGGCCAATCCGCCAATCACAAGCAAGGCGCCTAATATTAAATATGCTTTTAGGTGAATCCCTTTTAGATAAGATACCAATTGATTGCTCAATCCATCTTTTACAACTAAGACCAAACCAAATAACATCGCAACGGATTCAATGATCAAACTAAATCCAAGTGGACCCCACCATGCAATTGGAAATTTATACAATGCATAAGAGCTTCCCCAGAAAAAACTTGAAGCCAATCCGTATAACATTCCTTTTTCGAATTCTTTGGCATTATGTATCTCTCCTCTTTTATAATACAATAAAAATAAACCCACCGTGCTTAATATAAATGCATATAAATAATTGCCATGCCACACTTCGCCCACCACAAACACTGCTGTTAATATAGTAAACAACTTAAGTGAAGACACGGGTACCACAACACTTACAGGCGCTTTTTGAATTCCTTGTAAAAAAAAGACAAGGCCAAAAATATTGAACACGCTTAACACAATTGAAAGTAAAAATTCTTGATCGATTGCAATATCTCTTACGACCCAATATTTAAAAAAATCGGCTTGGCGAAATCCAAAATATAAAATCGCAAAAATAACAGTGGCAAAAATGCCACGATAAAACATGCCAATTTGATATGGAATAGTAGCTGTTACTTTTTTCCAGTAGGCATTACTGATCGCAAAACAAAATGCGCCAATTAAAACATAAATGATTCCCATATTAATATTCACAGTTCTTCGGCGTTCTTGCAAATGGGATAACATCTCTAATATTGGTCATACCTGTAACAAACTGAACCATACGCTCGAAACCCAATCCAAATCCAGCGTGTGGCACTGTACCAAAGCGTCTTGTATCTAGATAATAACTCATCTCCTCTAGTGGGATATGCATTGCGTTCATTCTAGCTTCTAATTTATCCAAACGCTCTTCTCTTTGTGATCCACCTACAATCTCTCCAATGCCTGGTGCTAAAATGTCCATTGCTGCAACGGTTTCCTTACCGGCTTCACAGCCATCATTCATGCGCATATAAAACGCCTTGATTGCAGCTGGATAATTGGTAACAATTACCGGCTTTTTAAAATGTTGTTCTACCAAGTATCTTTCGTGCTCGCTTTGTAAATCAATGCCCCATTTTACATCATAGCTAAATTTCTTTTTCTTGTAGTGATTGCTATTTAATAAAATATCGATTGCCTCAGTATAGGTGATTCTTTCGAATCCGTTTTCTACAACAAATTTTAATTTTTCAATCAACCCTAGTCCACTTCTTTTTTCTGTAGGCAATTGTTTTTCTTCTTCTGCCAAACGTGCATCTAAAAATGCTAAGTCGTCAGCATTTTTTTCCATCACATATGCAATCAAATGCTTGATGAAATCTTCGGCCAAATTCATATTGTCTTCTAAATCATTGAACGCCACTTCTGGTTCAATCATCCAAAATTCTGCTAAGTGTCTAGTGGTGTTTGAGTTCTCTGCACGGAAGGTTGGACCGAAAGTATAAATGTCTGAAAACGCCATGGCGCCTAGTTCTCCTTCGAGTTGACCACTCACCGTTAGGTTGGTGCTCTTACCAAAAAAATCTTCATTAAAATCAATTTCACCTGCTTCGTTTTTTGGAGCACCTTCTAAAGGAAGCGTAGTAACACGAAACATTTCACCTGCTCCTTCAGCATCGCTTGAAGTAATGATTGGTGTATTTAAATATAAAAATCCGCGATCATTAAAAAACTGGTGTACCGCAAAAGCCAATGAATGACGAATTCTAAACACAGATCCAAACGTATTGGTTCTAAAACGTAAGTGTGCCTTTTCTCTTAAAAATTCTAAAGAATGCTTTTTAGGTTGTAACGGATATTTTTCTGCATCACTGTCTCCTAAAATTTCAATTGTGTTTGCCTTCACTTCGACAGTTTGTCCTTTACCTTG
Source organism: Sediminibacterium sp. (assembly GCA_030158665.1). GTDB lineage: Bacteria > Bacteroidota > Bacteroidia > Chitinophagales > Chitinophagaceae > Sediminibacterium. Next base: position 149,934 of record JAOASM010000007.1, read on the forward strand.
GCTTTCCACTACCACACCGGTTACTTTTAAAGATGCACCTGTTGTAACTCGCTTTAATAAAGCTTCGTCAAATTCACCTAAACTTGCCACTACCTGCACATTGTTATTGGTACTGCCATCGTTCAAGGCGATGAACTGGTTGTTTCGGAAGGTACGAACCCATCCCATGACTACGACTTCGGCCCCGATTGCTGATGTTGCATCGGTTCCGCTTAACAATTGCTTGATTTTGACTCTTTGATTGAACATATTACTTATTTCGAGGTTCAAAGATAACCCATAAAAAATTGTTTTTTTATGCAAAAACTGCTTTACTTTGTGCTAGAAAGGAGCGAAACACTCAGATGTCATTTTTCGCGCTTCTTCAATCATCGGTCAAATCTTGACCAAATTCAACTAGATTTTTTCAACTATTCCCCGATCTCGATTCGATTTAAAAAACCCTTCATTTACAGTGCAAGAAAAAGACGACAAACCAAAGAGAGGACGCAAGCCTGTTGCTGCGCCTGCTCCAACAGCTAAAGCAGATACTGCTGCATCTAAACCAGCGCGCAAGCCGATTGCAAAAAAATCAGCTGAGCCTATAGAAGAGCCCAAGCGCAAAACAGCCGCTCCGGTTAAAATTCAAAAAGATCATTCCGAAGACGATAAAGCTTCTAAAATAGCAGCTGCATTATTTGGAGATGAATCTGCGGCAAGCCAAGCTCCTGCACCAGTAGCTAATCCAGAAGCTGCAACTGCACCTCAAGGTGACCAAACTGGGCAAAACCCACAAGGCGGAGAACACCGCGGTCAAAGAGGTCCTGGTCAAGGGCAACACCCACACCATAATAGACATCAACCTAAAAAAGAACCCGTATTCAATGTGGAATTTGATGGCGCCATCGCATCTGAAGGTGTGTTGGAAATGATGCCTGATGGATATGGCTTTTTAAGAAGTTCTGATTATAACTATTTGTCTTCTCCAGATGATGTATATGTGTCTCCTTCACAAATAAAATTATTTGGATTAAAAACAGGTGACACCGTGCAAGGCACCGTGCGTCCGCCTAAAGAAGGTGAGAAATATTTTGCATTAACAAAGGTGGATTTTGTCAACGGAAAAAAACCAGACGAAATTCGTGATCGTATTCCTTTTGATTATTTAACTCCTTTATTTCCATACGAGAAATTAAATTTATATACCACTGCCAATAATTATAGTACGCGTATCATGGATTTATTTACGCCTATTGGTAAGGGTCAACGTGGATTATTGGTAGCTCAGCCAAAAGTGGGTAAGACCATGTTGTTGAAAGAAGTTGCCAATGCGATTGCTGCGAATCACCCAGAATGCTATTTGATGGTGGTGTTGGTGGATGAGCGTCCAGAGGAAGTAACAGATGTGGAGCGTTCTGTAAAAGCAGAAGTGATTGCATCTACCTTTGATGAACCAGCAGAAAAACACGTAAAGGTTTCTACAATGGCTTTACAAAAAGCAAAGCGCTTAGTAGAATGCGGACACGATGTGGTGATTTTATTAGATTCCATTACACGTTTAGCACGTGCACACAATACAGTTGCGCCAAGCTCTGGTAAGGTTTTATCAGGTGGTGTGGAAGCCAATGCAATGCAAAAACCAAAACAATTTTTTGGTGCTGCACGTAAAATTGAAAATGGCGGATCACTTACAATCATTGCAACAGCGTTGGTTGATACAGGATCTAAAATGGATGAAGTGATCTTTGAAGAATTCAAGGGTACTGGTAATATGGAGTTGGTATTAGATCGTCGTTTAGCGAACAAGCGTATCTTCCCTGCGATTGATTTAACGGGATCAAGCACACGTCGTGATGATTTATTACTAGACAAAGAAGTATTACAGAGAATGAATATCCTTCGTTTATTCTTGAACGACATGAATACCGACGAAGCAATGAATGAATTATTAAAACGTATGCGTGGCACTAAAGACAACGAAGAGTTTTTAGCCAGCATGAATAGATAAAAATAATGCCCTTACAAAAAGTTAAGGGCATTATTTTTTTTACTCTTATGATTTTTTCAGCACCCCCCCATAAACGAGGGTGCTGATTTATTTTAACCCTAATGCGCTTCAAGCCAATTTTTACCAACGCCCAACTCTGCTTCTACCGGAACCCCGTTGGGTAGTTCCATTGCCGTGGTCATGCAGGATAAGATTAGTTCTTTTAGTGCTGGCAATTCGGACTCTACCGCATCAAACACCAATTCATCATGCACCTGTAAGATCATTTTAGATTCCCAATGTTTCTTTTTCATTTCTTGATGAATCTTAATCATCGCTAGTTTAATCATATCAGCCGCAGATCCTTGTATAGGAGAGTTGATGGCGTTGCGCTCAGCAAAGCCACGTACCGTAAAATTAGAGCTATTGATATCTCTTAACCAGCGTTTACGGCCCATCAATGTTTCAACAAACCCTTGTTCTTTAGCCTTGTTGATTTGCTGATCCATGTACAACTGAATATTGGGAAATTCTTTTTTATAATTATCAATGATCTCTTTTGCTTCTGTTCTGGAGATACCAAGGTTTTCTGCTAAGCCAAATGCACCCTGTCCATAGATGATGCCAAAGTTGACACTCTTTGCTTTATAACGTTGCTCTTTGGTCACTTCTGTTTCTGCTATACCATATACTTTTGCGGCGGTAGCGGTGTGGATGTCTTTGCCTTGTTTAAATGCATCACACATATTCGGATCACCACTAATGGCAGCAACCACTCTTAATTCTATTTGTGAATAATCGGCACTCACTAAAATTCGAGATGGATCTCTAGGAATAAATGCTTTTCTCACTTCTCTGCCTCTTTCAGAACGTATTGGGATGTTTTGCAAATTTGGATTCGTGCTACTTAATCTTCCTGTCACAGCAACAGCTTGCGCATAGCTAGTGTGTATTCTTCCTGTTTTAGGATTTACGATGGCTGGCAAGGCATCCACATAAGTAGATTTTAATTTACTTAGTTCTCTGAAATTTAAAATGTCATCTACAATTTTATGTTTTGCTGCGAGCTTCGCCAATACATCTTCTCCGGTGGCGTATTGTCCTGTTTTTGTCTTCTTTGCTTTTGGATCAATTTTTAATATATCAAACAACACGTCGCCTAGTTGTTTTGGGGACGCAAGATTAAAGCGGACGCCCGCTTGCTCAAACACGCGCTCTTCGCTTATTTTAATATCATCCTCTAGGACCTTACTATACTCGTTCAAAAATTGTTCATCAACTTTAACACCCTCAAATTCCATGTCTACCAAAACTTGCATCAAAGGATTTTCCACTTCTTCAAACACGCGCCTTACTTCACGCTTAGATAATAAAGGCTCAAAGCATTCTTTTAATTGTAAAGTGATGTCTGCGTCCTCTGCTGCATATTCGGTGATTTGGTCCAATGGCACATCGCGCATGGTACCTTGATTTTTTCCTTTTTTTCCAATCAAGTTTTCAATACTCACTGGCTCGTATCCTAAAAACTGTTCACTAAGGATATCCATACTCCTTCTGCCTTCTGGCTCTATCACGTAGTGCGCCAGCATGGTATCAAATGTTTTTCCCTTTAACACAACGCCATACCATTTCAATACCAAGAAATCGTATTTTAAATTCTGTCCAATCCAGGTAATTGTTTCGTCTTCAAATAATGATTTTAGTTTTCCTAAAATATGTTTTGCACCATCTACACCATCGCCGTCGTTGGCAACTGGCAAATAGTATCCCTCGTGAATCGTATTTGAAAAACTCAAACCCACCAATTGCACATTGTTGGCATCAATTCCAGTTGTTTCTGTATCGATACAAATTTCTTTTTTAGCGCTTATCTTTTTTATAAAAGCTTCAATTGCGTCATCGCCAACAATGGTTTCATATTGATGAGGTGTATTCGAAATGTTTTTATTTGCAATTAATTTAGGCAAATCTGAATCCGCTTCTTCATCCGCTTCGTAGCCGGGATTGCCTGGCTCATCATTTGGCTCTAGCACCGACTGTGTTCCCGCCGTCGAATCCAATACAATTGTTTTGGTTTTTATGATTGGCTTTTTTGATTTAACCTCGTTGCCAAATAAATCTGTTTGCACTTCAGGATCTTGCGCTACCACCACTTCAAAATCACTACCCAGTATGCGTTTCCCAAGGGTCTTAAATTCAAGTAGATTAAAAATTTCTGTTAATGCGGGAATATTTTTTTCTGATAATTTATAATCTTCTTCGTGAAACTGCACCGGAACATTGGTGATGATGGTCGCTAATTTTTTACTCATGATAGCAGAATCTTTTCCTGCTCTCACTTTTTCGCCCATGGCGCCTTTTATTTTATCTGCATTCGCTAACACCCCCTCGAGCGTATCGTACTCTTTTAATAATTTAGCTGCCGTCTTTTCGCCCACACCAGGGATGCCCGGAATGTTGTCTGCTGCATCACCCATCAAGCCCAACATATCTACCACTTGGTCTACACGGGCGATGTCCCACTTTGCTTTAATTTTTTCTGCATCCAATATTTCTCTTTCATTACCAAATGCTGGTGGCTTCCACATATACACATTCTCTTTCACCAATAATTGTCCATAATCCTTATCTGGGGTAACCATATATACTTCGTATCCCATATCGGCCGCCTGCCAAGCTAATGTACCTATCACGTCATCTGCCTCATAACCATCACACTCCACAACTGGAATGTTAAATCCTTCGATGATGGCTTTTATATGAGGAAGCGAACTTAATAGGTCTTCTGGAGCAGCTTCTCTGTTTGCTTTATAATCGGTAAAATCGGTATGGCGCTCTGTAGGTGCGTGTGTATCAAAACATACTGCAATATGTGAAGGATTTTCCTTTTTAATAATCTCTAATAAGGTATTGGTAAAACCAAATTGTGCGTTGGTGTTGATTCCGGTACTCGTGATTCTTGGCGTACGGATTAAAGCATAATATGCCCTGTAAATCAAGGCCAGCGCATCTAGTAAATACAATTTTTTAGACATAGCGCTAAGTTAGCCAAAAAAAATCCTCCCAGTTCAGATTTACCGAGCTGGGAGGAAACTTATTTTTCCACCTGTACAATTCTAATAGTTATCGAATTGCAGGTGGATCGATTTTTGTTTATTTCAATTGATACTTATGCTTATAGCGCTCGTATAATTGCTTGCCTTTATTATCTAAAGACACGTTACGGCCCTGAATAAACGCCTGACCAATGACACTAGACTTCATGTCTAATAAATCACCATTGACAATTAAAAGGTTGGCATCTTTACCCGATTCAATAGTGCCTGTTTTATCTTCAATGCCCAAAATTTTTGCCGCATTTAAAGTTACAGCGGAAAGCGCTTGTTCTTTGGTTAAACCATAAGTAGCAGCCGTTCCAGCGTTGAAGGCTAGGTTACGAAAGCGACTTTGATCGTGTGTATCATTTAAACAAAACAACACACCTGCCTTTTGTAAAGCTGCCGGTGTTTTGTAGGGTTGATCCACATCATCATCTTCCATACTTGGTAAAGCATGTTGACGATCTAGTATAACTGGCACATTGTTTTCAGCTAATAAATCTGCAATCTGATAGGCTTCTGTTCCACCAACAATCACCAATTTAAATCCAAAAGATTTAGCTAGGTCCATTGCCAATAAAATTTGCTTTACTTCATTTGCGCGTACAAATAATTTTTGTTTGCCATCAAATAAACCACGCACCGCTTCTAATTTTAAATTGTTCGCAGCATGTGTTTTTTCTTGATAATATGCTTTAGCATCTGTGAAGAATTGTTTGATGGTTTCAATTTTATCCATTGCTGTTTTTACCGGATCGCCGCCAGGACCAGGACGCATGAACGCCATACGACCACCGCGACGAGGCATTAAGCTTGGCATATTGATATACAAGCCATTATCCATTTTATAAGCAGCGTCTTCATAATTCCAAGCGTCTAATTGTACTACGCTTGCTTGGCCTTCGATTAGTTCACCCTGTGGTGCAACGCCTGCTAATAGAATTCCGTTCTCGCGCAACACGCCGATTATTTTTGAATCCGTATTGTAGGCAACAATAGATCTAATGTTAGCGTTGTTCTCTCCAATCTCTGCGTAGTCATTGCTACCACGCACACCAGCACTGATTTCTCTAAGTCCTAAATCAGATGTTGGTAAGATCAAACCTGGATAAACTTGTTTTCCCGTTCCATCAATGACTGTGGCACCGGCTGGCACAACTACGTTGCCCACTCCAATGATTTTTCCATTTTCAAACGCAACCGAAGCGTCTGTCAATGTAGTTCCGTTTCCAACGTGAACTGTTGTATGTGTAATAACGGTCACACCCTTTTGTGGTGCAGCTGGATACACATTGTCTTGTGCACTTGCAGTTAAACCTAACAATGCAAGAGCAAAAATGCTTAAATATTTCTTTTGCATGGTTTAGTTTTTTTGAGATTCGTAAATAGTGTTAAGATCTTCGTTATGATCATGATCTCCACACTCTAATAATATTTGCGTGCTAGGTGTTGCTGGTCTTGTTGGCATGCCAGCTCTTTTGTCGCCTAGCATTTTTTGGATCAGCTTTGTTCTTTCTGCTGTTACTTGTTTGCTACGCTCCGCGTCTTTTTCACGATCAAAATAAACTGTACCATCAACAATAGTGTATAAAGATTTTGCGTAGATGCTTAATGGATTTTCGCTCCATAAAACCACGTCTGCGTCTTTACCCACTTTGATGCTTCCTACTTTATTGTCGACATGAAGCGCCTTAGCTGGATTTAGTGTAACCATTTTGAAAGCTTCATCTTCAGACACACCGCCGTATTTTACAATTTTACCCGCCTCTTGATTTAAGCGTCGAGCCATTTCAGCATCATCAGAGTTGATGACTGTGTTTACACCAACATTGTGCATGATTGCCGCATTGTATGCAATAGCGTCTGTTACTTCGGTTTTATAAGCGAACCAGTCAGAAAAAGTGGCAGCACTTGAACCATGCTTTTTCATTTTATCTGCAACCTTATAGCCATCTAAAATGTGCGTAAAGGTATTGATATTAAAATCGTAGCCTTGTGCGTTGAATTTCTCAATAGCGCGCATTGCATAAGTAATTTCTGTTTGTACATAAGAGTGACAAGTAATAAAGCGTTTTTTATTCATGATCTCAGTCAATGCCTCTAATTCCAAATCTCTTCTTGTTGTTGTTGGATTTGCTTTCATAGATTTTTGATAATCAACTGCTCTATCAAATGCATCCGTCAAAACTTCTTCTACGCCCATTCTTGTGTCTGGAAAACGATTGTTGTTTGTTGAGGTTGTACGCTTCACGTTTTCACCTAAAGCAAATTTGATGAAAGGGTCTGCACCTGCAAATTTCAATCCTTCGTCTGTGGTACCCCATCTTAATTTAATCAATTGCGTTTGACCGCCAATGGTATTAGCGCTTCCGTGTAAGATATGAGATGATGTAACACCACCACTTAGTTGACGATAAATATTAATGTCCTCTGGGTTCATGTTGTCACCAACGCGAACTTCAGCGGTTACAGATTGTGCGCCTTCGTTGATAGACAATGCGCCTATGTGAGAATGCTCGTCAATAATACCAGGACTTAAATATTTACCAGTACCGTCAATGATTCTTGCACCAGTCTCTGTTAATCCCTTTCCAATTTTTGCAATTTTACCCGCCTTTAATAAAACATCGGTGTTTTGCAATTTGCCTTCTTTTTCATTCGTCCACACCGTTGCGTTCTTAATTAAAATTGTTTCTTGTTGCGGTATAGATTCATTACCCAATCCAACAAACGGATAGGTAACCTTTGAAACCAATTTCACAGGCTCCGCGGTTTTCTTTTCTTCTGCCGCTGCAGTTGCAGGTGCAACCAAACTCGCAGACCAGGTTAATTTACCACCCTTTGCATCTGTTCCATATCCATTCCATGCGCCACCAGCAATTACACCACTTAGGCGAATGCTTTCAACACCACGACCTTTTCTTTCTGGAAAACTAATCTTTACTAAAGATTCGTTCACTGCAATTTTTGCAGCCAGGGTGTCTGTTCCTATAATATTCGCAGATAAATCTTTTTTAATGTCAACAGAGTAATCTGTTTTTACACCAGCGTTGTTAATAGTTAACTTGTATTTGCCAGCAAAGTTGTTCCACTCTGCGCCATTCACATCATACTTATTTCCTTGAATCCAGTTTTCAATAATTTTTGCATTGCTATTAAAAATAGGCTCTGTTGTAATTAAGAAGTTAGCCAATTTACCCGCCTCTAAAGATCCAACTTGATCATAAACACCAATTTGTTGTGCAGGTATCTTTGTCAATGCTTCTAATGCTTTGGTTTCAGAAAGGCCATATTGAATTGCTTTTCTAAGATTTGACAAAAACTGTTTTCCATCTCTCATATCAGCTGCGCTGATGCTGAAACTGATTCCAGCTTTTTCAAATGCTGCAGGGTTGGTTGGAGCCAATTCCCAATGTTTCATTTCTGCTAAAGAAACAAATCTTGCATCATTCGCGTCTTCTACATCTAAGGCTGCAGGAAAGTCAAGACCTAATATATAAGAAGCTTTTATTTTAGCTAGCTCGTCAATTCTTTGGTAACCATTGTCAGCGCCTCTAATAATATATTGTGTTCCAAATTCTTTTGCAATACGATCTGCTCTAAGCGTAGACCATTTATCGTCAGCAACAAAAATTTGAGGCAAGCTTGCGTTTGCATTAAATGCTTCAAGTGATAAATTTACCCCCTCCGTTGTAGGCTTGGTTGCATACCATTTTGCATCTAAATAAGTTTGACGCAACAATGCAATGCTACCCATTAAACTACTTGGATAAGATTGTGTAGAGATCCCTTTATCAAAAGAAAACACTTGCGCTGCTTTTGATTTTAAAATGCTATTGTTTTCGTTTGTACCAGCCAAGGTAACTACCGCGCCTGTTCCTCTAGCGATACCATCCTTAACATGTGTAAACACAACACCATATCCGTTGTTTCTAAAACCTACTGCTGTTGCTTCGTCTATACTGAAAGATTCTACTGCGTTTACTTCTGGTTTAATTGCTTGGTTCCAGTTGTATGCACCAGCTTTACTTGAACCAAATTGTGCAGGCGCGCCGAAGTTAAATCCTGCTGCAGTTCGCTTTGGCGTATTCGCACCGTAATCTGTTAGAGGATCTACAAAACTTGGATAGATAAACTTACCATTACAGTCAACTATAATTGCTTCTTTTGGAATTTCAACTACTGCACCTACTGCAATAATTTTTCCTTGCTTAATCACAAGGGTTCCTTTTTCAATCTTAGTTTTTTCGTTTTGAACAATGGTTGCATTGGTAAATGCATACACACCAGTTCTCACATCTCTTACCCCATTAATTGGAAAAGACTCCTGCGCAAATGCAGCTGCTCCAATTACAAGCAAAAGAAGTGATAAAATAATCCTCCTCATACGCGGTTGATTTTAGTTTTGAATAAAAAAATATTTGCCAAATTGTAGACCCCGTTTTTAGGGAAAAATTTTGGAAACTCATCTTTCTAAAGCTACTAAAAACAACGATTCAACAGAGTGGTTGTTTTGTTTTTTTGATAAATGGTTACCTGCCCATGTATACCATTAGAATTTGTATATCGCTAGGATTCACCCCGCTGATTCTACTCGCTTGACCAAGCGTGACCGGTCTTATCTTTTTAAATTTTTGCATCGCCTCAATAGAGAGTGCTGCAACCTTATCATAATCAAAGCTGTCTGGTATTACTTTATTTTCTAATGCAGACATGCGTTCCACGATTTCTTTTTCTTTCTCGATATATCTTTCATACTTCACTTGAATCTCTGCCTGCTCTAAATAATCAGGATTATTTCCTTGAAGCTTTTCATTTAATGAAACCGAGTGATCCATTATTTGTTGTAAACTAATATTAGGTCTTAATACCAGTTTGGCTGCTTTTTGTTTTTCGTTCATCGGCGCAGAATCAATCGTACCAAGGAATGCATTGATTTCATGTGGTTCAACCGAGTGCGTATTTAAGATGTTTTTAATCTCTGCAACATGGTTATTTTTATCTTGTACTTTGCGCATTCGTTCTATACTCGCTAAGCCTAAATTATAGGACAATTCAGTAAGTCTTAAGTCCGCATTGTCTTGACGCAATAAGGTTCTAAATTCTGCTCTTGACGTAAACATACGATAGGGCTCATTGGTGCCTTTGCTAATTAGGTCGTCTATTAATACACCAATATAGGCATCGCTTCTTTGTAAAATAAAAGGCGCCTTTTCGTTGATTTTTAAATGTGCGTTCATGCCCGCCATCATGCCCTGACATGCAGCTTCTTCATAACCAGTTGTACCGTTAATTTGTCCGGCAAAATAAAGGTTATCAATCGCCTTGGTTTCTAAGGTATACTTTAGCTGAGTGGGTTGGAAAAAATCATATTCAATGGCATATCCAGGTCTAAACATTCTAGCTTTTTCAAACCCAGGAACCATACGAAGAGCTTCGTATTGAACCTCTTCTGGCAAGCTTGTACTAAATCCATTCACATATACTTCTACTGTATTCCAACCTTCTGGCTCAACAAATAGTTGGTGTCTTTCTCTATCGGCGAATCGATTGATTTTATCTTCAATACTTGGACAGTATCTTGGACCCACACCCTCTATTCTACCCTGGTACATTGGGCTTCTATCAAATCCGGTTTTTAAAATGTCGTGTACAATTGGATCGGTGTACGTAATCCAACAAGAGCGTTGATCTGCCGCTTTTACCCTTGGGATATCCATATAACTAAAACCAACCACCTCTTCGTCTCCCTTCTGTTCTTCCATTTTGGAATAATCCAAACTTCTGCCGTCTACTCTTGGAGGGGTTCCTGTTTTTAACCTATCTGATTCTAATCCAAAAGAAACCAATTGTTCGGTGATTCCTGTCGCCGCCCTTTCTGCCACACGTCCTCCACCCAATTGTTTTTCACCAATATGCATGATCCCGTTTAAGAACGTGCCACTAGTGATGACCACCGCATCTGACAAAATCTCGTGGCCTAAACTTGTTTTAACACCACAAGCCTTTCCGTTTTTTATAATTAACTCGTTCACCGAGTCCTGGTAAAAATCTACATTAGGGGTAAGCTCCAACATCTCTCTCCACTTGCTAGCAAAAAGGTGTCGGTCGTTTTGAGCCCTTGGACTCCACATCGCCGGCCCCTTGCTTTTATTCAACATCCTAAATTGAATAGTACTTAGGTCAGACACTATTCCACTATATCCACCCAGCGCATCTATCTCTCTCACAATTTGACCCTTGGCAATTCCGCCCATGGCAGGATTACAACTCATTTGAGCAATGGTCTGCATGTTCATTGTGATCAATAGAACCTTGGACCCCATATTGGCCGCTGCCGCTGCTGCTTCAGATCCAGCATGGCCCGCGCCTACTACTATTACATTGTATTTTGGAAACATAAGGATGCAAAGATAAGTTGGTTTTTCTAAATAATTGACGTTCCACGTGGAACGTCAATTATTTAAATTGAATATCAAGCACTTCGTGCTTTCTCGTGGAACATCGTCAAACTTTTCCTCTTTTAATAAGCGTTAACTAACAACAGGCCTTAAAACAGAATATGCGCCTATTCCTAGACTCTCAGCTCGCTTCGCTCGAATGTTCGTTACGGAATAGCACATATTCTCGTTATCTAAATGAATTAATTTGTTAAGTATAAAGAGCGACTTAAATAGTTGGAAAACAATACAAATATTCGCCGAACATTCGAGCGAAGCGAGCTGAGAGGAGAATATTTCGGTATTTTTTCTAACTATATTGGTTGGATTGAATGTTCCACGTGGAACATTCCTATAGTAGAAAACACTAGGCAATTGTTTTCAAATACGCTTTAAGCCATTTATCCTCCATTGATCGCATGAGCTTTGCGTCTGCGGGTTTTTTGTCCTTATAGCCACAAAAGTGTAAAGCGCCGTGAAAAATAACCCTTAAGAGTTCGTGTACATATTTGTTTCCGTGTGTTTTTGCATTCTCCTTCACCCGATCAACGCTTATATATATGTCTCCAATTAAAACACCCTTCTCTTCTGAAAGGTCAAAGCTGATGATATCTGTATAATAATCGTGGTTAAGAAACTGCTTATTGATATTTAAAAGGTAGTCGTCTGAACAAAATACATATTGCAGCGCCTCAATAGCAATACCCTCCTTGCGAAGTTGTTTTTCTATAAAAGACTTTAGTAGTATGCGATTGGCCAGGCTGGTGCCCTTATCCGCCTTGTTAAAAAATATTGTCATACACATAAATCATTGAAGATGATTATATTGATAACGAAATTTAATGCTCCATATTTCGTAAGAACTTAAATATAAACTACGGTATCTTTGTGGTCTATTATGAAGAAATTATCAGATTTAAAAATTGGGGAGACGGGCGTCATTCATTCATTTGAAAACGATGAGATATTTTTGAAATTAATGGAAATGGGTTGTATCCCAGGCGAATCCATCAGAGTTGAACAAATTGCGCCACTAGGAGATCCAATTTCAATCTCTGTAGCGGGTTATCAATTAAGTTTAAGAAACGACGAAGCAGAAAGTATCATTATTACTCAAGAATTATCTAATTAATTGATTATCAATACATTGAGATGAAAATTGGTCTATTTTTTGGTTCATTTAATCCAATACACCACGGACACCTGATGGTGGCGAGCTACATCGCAAATCATACAGCATTGCAACAAATTTGGTTAGTGGTTTCTCCTCAAAATCCTCATAAAACACAGGCAAGTTTATTAAACGAATATGATCGATTGCATTTAGCTCAATTAGCAATTGAAGATGATGATCAAATTAAGGTATCAGACATTGAGTTTAAACTTCCCAAACCTTCTTACACAATAGATACCCTCACCTATATACAAGAGCAGTTTCCACAACACGAATTTTCTGTAATCATGGGTGGAGATAGTTTTCAAAATTTACCTAAATGGAAAAACTTTGAAATGCTTATTAAAAACTATCAATTCGTTGTTTATAGAAGACCGGGCTTTGAAATTTCAGAAATGCATGGCGCGCGTGTTCAATATTTAGAAGCGCCAATGTTAGAATTATCTGCAACGCTGATTCGAAATAATTGTAAAGATGGAATTACAATACGCTATTTAGTTCCAGAAAAAGTAAGAGAAGAAATAGAAAGAAATAATTATTTTAAGGAAGAGATCGTGAAAACGAGCAGTGGTAAAAAATCTATTTAAAACCTTATATAAAAATATCCCAAATTACTTTTTCTTAAAAACTGGTACAGTAGAGCAGGGCTCTCCATACATAATACTTTTAACAACTGGACGAAGTTTTTGCGTAATCGCAATAAATGCAGACTCTCCAATCGGTGTATCACCACAACCTTTTACGACAACTCGTTGATCATTAAAAGAAGAAGGATCAATTTTTTGAATTTCTTCTAATAATACCAATTCTCTTGTTTTGTTTTCATCCCCAAAATAAACCGACTTTGCAAAAGGCGATAGATTTGAAACGATAAGCATATTGGCCCACATTGGAATAATCGCATCTGCACTACAATAAATTCCAACAATTTTATCTTGATATTGTGTCCAATCAATCGTGGCTAAACTTGCACGGAAATCTTTTTCTTTAAGAATAAGCTCCATGAATAAATAGGGTTTGATATCAAAAATAACAATCTCGTTATTGGGGATATATTGAGCAAGGTCTAAACTAATTAAACCACTCTCTGCCACTTTATTGATGAAGGTTTCAGACATATTGTAAAATTAGATTCTTTTTTAGAATTCTCCTCCATTTAGAGTTTCGAAAAGCGAATAAAAAAACCCCCGATAAATCGAGGGTTTTAAATTTTTATTAAAAGGACTAATAGATTTTCATTCTATTATCTACAATTTTTGCCACTTTCTTTAAGCCTATATTTGTTCTATAAACTACAGATCTAGTTCTATTTAGTAATTCAGCTTCAAAACCAACAAGATCTTGAGAAGCAGCTTTAGCTCCCTGAGATTTAACACTAATTACAAACACACCAGCATTACCAGCAATTGGAGCACTAGGCTTATTTAATAAAGATTTATTAAAAGCAGCTCCCACTAATTTTGGTTCGTTACCAATACCAGGAATCATTGAATAGTTGAAATTAATACTATCAGCAGGTTGAACAATTGTTTTTGCGCTAGCAGCAATTTCTTCTATTGTATTACCCTTGAAATTTTGTTTAATTTGAATCGCTTTCTTTTGATCTCTTAATATTCCTTCAATTTGAGGTTTCACAGATGCAACAGAAGCTAATCCTACTTTATCTTCACCGGTAATAATTGCTACAAAATAACTATCACCAACCTCAATAGGCTCAGAGATAGCATTGATATCTTTTTCATAAATCCAACGTACTAAAGTTCTAGATTCTCCAATACCTGGAATTTCATAATCCATTGACTTTATTCCTGTAGCAGGGAAAGCTTGTTTGTTTAATTTTACAGCTTGTTCGTTGAAAGATTTTACATCCTTGCTTGCGCTTGCAAAAGCAGCGGCAGCTGCAGATGCAACACCAATTGTCTCACTGCTTGGTAAAATTGCTTTTGATAAATAGGCAATTTTGTATGCAGGACTTCTTGGTGTTTGTTTTAAAACTTCGATATAGTGATAACCAAAATCAGTTTTTACAACTCCTTTTGCACCAACACTATTATCAAAAGAAAAATCATTGAAAGGACCAACCATTTGTGCTTGAGCAAACATTTCATATTTTCCACCATTTGCTTTACTACCAGCATCATCTGAATACTTTTGTACCATCTCATCAAAACTTACACCACCTGCAATTGCAGATTTGATACTATCAATTAATTTCTTAGCGGTACTATCATCACGTACAATTTGTCCGTTCTGTCCTGCAGTTGCTACTAGGATATGTCTAACACTTGCGCTATCTGGCCATTGTTTAACACCAAGCACTTTAGCGATTGTATAATTTTTTCCATCTACATAAGGACCGTATACATTTCCAACACCAGCTGCAATGATTGCTTCTTTGTTTGGAACTTGTAAAGACTTACTACTGATATAACTGTTATAAAAAGGTAAATCCGAACCCGCTTTATTTAAAAATACAGCAGCGTCAGGTGCGGCTTGAAATTCAGCCTTTAAAGCAGTAATACTATTTAGAACTGCTGTAGAATCAGCAGAAGTAGGAGCGGCAGAAAATCCAACATAACTAATGCTTTTAGATGCTTCTTCTACTTGATAAGCAGCTGCATTCTCTTTAATATACGCAGCAACTTCATCGTCAGTTACCTTAATGGTACTATCAGAAATACTAGCGTATGGAATACCAACAATATTAATGTTTGCAATACTATTAGATTCAGCATATTGTTTTTGAACCATCCAAGAAGGAACTTGAACACCCTTCACCACTAAAGCTTGATATTTATTTCTCAATCTATTTTCAATAGAAGGTTCGATATACATCTTTTCTATCTGATTGATTTGGTCTTGGTTTTTACTTTTTTTAACCTGTGCAATTGCTTGCTTAGCATCGTTCACTTTAAACTCACCAGTATTTGGATCTGTAAATTCTTGTTTAAAAGGAGATTCGGTTCCAAATAAAACATCAGAAATTTCTTTTGTACCTACAGTAATTCCTAATTTTTTTTCTTCTGTAGCATATAAAACACGATCAACTTCTTGATTCCATAAGAAACCAATAATTTGTTCACGCTTGATACCCTGGGATGCATAATTTTGAACCTGCATCTCTAATTTTTCTTCAAAGTCTGTTTTATTAATACTTACTCCGTTCACTTTTCCAAGATCAGTAATAGTAGTATTACCTTGTTTACCGATTCCATCTTGTAATACAAAAGCAATCAATGCGATTACAATAATTGTAAAGATGATCCAAGCACCTTTTTCACGAATGTTCTGAATAATAGACATATGTATCTTATAATTATATAGGCAGCAAATTTAGTATATTATATGAACCAATTACGTTTGAATTCGTAATAAAATACACAATGGGTAGGTGGATAATTAAAAAAACAGTGGATAAACCCAATTTTTGATAGAATAAGTGGGTATAAAAATGGAATAAGCAGATTTGGAAAATTAAATAAGTAGATTTTAGAGAAAACTATAGTCAACTTATACCCGTTAATTAACAGTGTATAACCTGTGTCTATCTAAAAAATGAAGACTAATACAGATAATAAATAAAATGAATACATAATTATAAACTCAATCCTGGATGAACTTTACATAAAAGGGAATGTTAAGTATAGAATGAATTTAATAAAAGATGAAAAGTGTATAACTAAGATATTAAGATATTAACAGCCGTAATAGTATTAGTTTATTTATATAAATGTATTATAAAAGAATACTACGGTAGTAATGCACATTTACTTTTTGATTGATTATTTTAAAATGAACTACTTTTATTCCATGCTATTAAACACCTATTTAAACGAAAAGGTAAATACTCGAAAAAGATAAATCAATAAATACTAAATTTATTACTAAAGTAAAAAATATTATAAATTATTAAAAATCAATGTTTTATATAAAATTTAAAGTGAAGTAAAATAAATAACTAATCTAATTAGTAAAAAAATACTAAATAATTTAGTTTATTAACAATTTATCCCTATCTTCACATTCTATTTAAACGAAAACATAAAACGACAAGCTATGAGTAACGCAGAAAAATTAAAAGCCCTTAAGTTGACCATTGATAAGATCGACAAGGATTACGGTAAAGGAAGTGTGATGATGATGAATGAGCGCAGTCAAGAGCCTCAAGAGGTCATTTCAACTGGTTCAATCGGTTTAGATACTGCGTTAGGAATAGGTGGTTTACCAAAGGGAAGAATAATAGAAATATATGGACCTGAATCTTCAGGTAAAACAACTGTTGCAATTCATGTGATTGCAGAAGCACAGAAAAAAGGTGGTATGTGTGCTATTATTGATGCTGAACACGCTTTTGATAGTGCTTATGCAAAGCGTTTAGGTGTTGATGTGGATAACCTTTTGGTTTCTCAACCGGATTACGGTGAACAGGCTTTAGAAATAGCTGATCGATTGATCTTATCTGGTGCGATTGATGTGGTTGTAATTGATTCTGTAGCTGCCTTAGTTCCAAAAAGTGAATTAGAAGGCGAAATGGGAGATTCTAAGATGGGATTACATGCAAGATTAATGTCTCAAGCATTGAGAAAATTAACGGCAACAATCAATAAAACAGGTACGGTTTGTATTTTTATCAATCAATTACGTGAAAAGATTGGTGTTATGTTTGGAAACCCAGAGACAACAACGGGTGGAAATGCATTGAAATTTTATGCATCTGTACGTTTAGATATAAGAAGAATGGCTCAAATTAAAGATGGTGACGAAGCTATTGGAAATAGAGTGAAAGTAAAAGTGGTTAAAAATAAGGTTGCACCTCCATTTAGAGCTGCAGAATTTGAAATTATTTTCGGAGAGGGAATTAGTAAAATTGGAGAAATCATAGACATGGGTGTTGAATTAGAAATAATTAATAAAAGCGGTAGCTGGTTTAGTTATGAAGGAAATAAGCTAGGACAAGGTCGTGATTCTGTTAAAACAATTCTTCATGATAATCCAGAAATGGCGAATGAAATAGAAGCAAAAATTAGAGCTAAAATAGCAGCAAAAGTAGAAGCAGCTGCAGCACAATAATATCATTCAACGTGTTTTTTTAAGGTTAGTAGGTAGTGACCGCATCATTTGTGATGCGGTTTTTTTATATTTATACCGTGGTGCAATTATTAAAATTATTTATACAAGCCGGTTTATGGTTATTCTGTCACGAGATACACCTTAAAAACAAACAGCTTTTTAAAACAAAAGGCCCTTTATTAATTATTGCAAATCATCCTAATTCTTTCTTAGATGCTTTAATAATTGGTTCTTATTATCAACGAAGAGTATATTTTTTAGCAAGAGGAGATGCATTTAAAAAACCAATTCATCGTTTTATTTTAGAATCATTAAATATGATTCCTGTCTATAGATTAAGAGAGGGAAAAGAATTTTTACACCTGAATGATTATGCATTTAATAAGTCAATCGATTTATTAAGTAAAGGGTATGCGGTATTAATTTTTATTGAAGGTATTTGTATTAATAGTCACGAATTACAGCCATTTAAAAAAGGAACTGCAAGAATTTTGGAAGGTGTTCAAAAATTAAATGTCAATCTAAAGATTCATATTGCGGGAATTGCATTTAATCAATTAAGAGGGATTGGTAAAAAAATCAATCTTATCATTTCTGAAATGAGCAACATACCAACCATTTTAAATAGCAAAGATCGCGTTGTGTTTAATCAAATTGTTTTTGAACAACTAAAAGAAAACATCATTATACCAACCACGCCCACTAGGGTAAATAAAAATAATATATTTTATAGTTTACATCTTCCCTATTATAACATCATTAAAAAATGGGTTGATCGAAAAACTAAATACACTGTTTTTTTTGATTCAGTATTATTTTCAGTTTTACTATTTACTTATCCATTATTTCTAATTTTTGTTTTTTTAAACCTGAAACTATTTCATATACCAACAAGTATAATTTTGGTTATCTTGATCATGTTTCCAATCATTGGAAAAAAAGTACTTGAATAATATTTTAAATTAACAGAATGAAATCAATAAGAAAGCTTGACAGAAGAAAAAAAATTGCACTTATCGCGCACGATAATAAAAAAAAGGATTTAATAGAATGGGCGGTACACAATAAAATTGTTTTATCAAAGCACAGCTTGGTTGCAACCGGAACTACAGGTAAACTAATTGAAGAAGCCTTAGACCAACCGGTGGTAAAATTATTAAGCGGGCCACTCGGTGGAGATCAACAAATTGGCGCCATGATTGCAACAGGCGATATAGATATGGTCTTTTTCTTTTTTGACCCTATGGAAGCGCAACCACACGATAGTGATGTGAAAGCGTTATTAAGACTTGCTGTGGCCTGGAACCTTCCAATGGCCTGTGATAGGACAACTGCCGACTTCTTAGTCACTTCTCCTTTTATGCAGGGCGAATATGAATATGAGCTTCCTAATTATTCAAATTATTTAAATAGAAAAGTATAATCCAAAACATCCATTAAAAAACAACACCATGGTACACCAAAAAACAAAAGTTGTTTTGTGCACAATTTTATTGAGTATTAGCCTCAATAGTATTGCACAACAATTTACAGGGTTTAAAAACACTGATGCGCAAAAAAAACTTGAAGCAAATTTTGATAGTCATTTAAGTGCTAAGCGTGTAGGAGAAAACATTAAACTAATGTCTTCTGTGCCACACCATATTGGTTCAGTGGGTGGAAAATTTGTTGCTGACGAAATTGCTAAACAATTTAAAGCTGCTGGTTGGGATACAAAAATTGTAACGTATCAATTATTATTTCCAACACCAATTACCCGCTTGCTAGAAATGAAGGGTGCAACCAACTTTAAAGCCTTATTGAAAGAGCCAGCATTAAAAGAGGATGCGACTTCTGCACAAGCAGATCAATTACCTACCTATAATTGTTGGAGCGCGGATGGTGATGTGAACGCCGAGTTAGTATTTGTGAACTATGGTTTACCAGAAGATTATGAGACGCTTGCAAAATATGGCATCGATGTGAAAGGTAAAATAGTGATTGCAAAATATGGTAGAAGCTGGAGAGGCATTAAACCAAAAGTGGCGCAAGAACATGGTGCAATTGGTTGTTTAATTTATTCTGATCCACAAGATGATGGTTATGGAGCGGGTGATGTGTATCCAGTAGGACCATTCAAAAACGAATATGGTGTACAAAGAGGATCTATTATGGATATGGTAATTTATCCAGGCGACCCTAGTACACCCAACTATGCTTCAGTGGATGGAGCTCCTAGAGTAGATCACAACAATGCAGAGAACCTTTTAAAAATTCCTGTTCTACCAATTAGTTATCATGATGCAGCACCATTGTTACAAGACATGGCGGGACCGGTTGCTCCAAAAGCATGGAGAGGAGGACTACCCTTTACATATCATATTGGACCAAGCAAATCTAAAGTGCATTTAAAATTAAATTTTGATTGGAAAATACGCCCAGCATACAATGTGATTGCAATGATTCAGGGTAGCCAATATCCAGACCAATGGGTGATCAGAGGAAACCACCACGACGCCTGGGTAAATGGCGCAAACGACCCTGTAAGTGGCATGGCTGCAGAACTTGATGAGGCTATTGCGATTGGATCCTTGGTAAAAGCAGGATGGAAGCCAAAAAGAACCCTAGTTTACTGTGCTTGGGATGCAGAAGAACAAGGATTAATGGGATCTGTTGAGTGGGTAGAAGAACACGCCGCTTCTTTACAAGCTAAAGCGGTGGCCTATATTAATTCTGATGGAAATGGAAGGGGCTTCTTGGGTGCAGAGGGTTCACATGCGTTCACTGGATTAATGACGGATATTAGTAAATCAATTATTGATCCTCAAACAGGCGTGACTGTTTTCGAAAGACAAAGAGCCAATCGTGCAACTGAGGCAACAACAATAACAGCTAAAAAAGAAATTTTAAATAGCACAACCTATCCTTTAGGCGCCATGGGATCAGGATCTGATTATTCTTCGTTCATTCAACACGTGGGCGTACCATCATTAAATATTGGTTTTGGTGGAGAAAACGAAGGAGGAGAATACCATTCTATTTATGATTCTTACGATCACTATTCAAAATACAAAGATCCTGGATTTGCATATGGCGTTGCACTTGCGCAAACCGCAGGACGCGCTGCATTGAGGTTATCAGAAGCAGATGCCCTGCCATTTGATTTTACCGCTTTACATAAAACCGTTAAGGGTTATATTACAGAGTTGATGACGAATGTGGAGCAAATGCGCGAAAAAGCTAAAGTGGAAAACGAATTGGTTAATACTAAAGCATACGCTGTTGCAGCCGATCCTACAGAAGGATTAAAACTACCAACAACTGTGGCAGAGGTTCCTTATATCGATTTTGCGCCGATCTTAAATGCATTAACACGTTTAGAAAAATCTTCACAACAAGTAGAGCAAGTAAAAGTAAACGCGGATGCACAAAAATTAGCAGCAATGAATGCTAAAATTTATAAAGCAGAACAGGCTTTATTAATGTCTAGTGGCCTACCACGCAGGCCATGGTATAAACATAGCTTATACGCACCGGGTTTCTATACTGGTTATGGCGTTAAAACAATTCCAGGCGTTCGCGAAGCTATTGAACAAAAAAATTGGTCAGAAACAAGCGCTCAAATAGGAGAAGTAGCAGCAGCAATCAACAGATTGGCAGACTATTTAGAAACACTATAAGGCTTTATTTTAACTAAACTATTTAAGGTTTGCGCTTACCTTTGCGTATGCCTTTTAAACTTCATTCCAACTACACACCCTCGGGCGATCAGCCAACTGCAATTGCGCAACTGACCGAGGGTGTGCTGAATGGAGATGCACAACAAACGCTCTTGGGGGTAACGGGTTCTGGTAAAACTTTTACCATTGCCAATTTGATACAAAACGTTCAACGCCCCACCCTCGTCTTAACACATAACAAAACACTAGTTGCTCAATTGTATGGAGAATTTAAACAATTCTTTCCAGACAACGCAGTGGGCTATTTTGTGTCTTATTATGATTACTATCAACCAGAAGCTTACTTACCAACATCTGGAGTATATATTGAAAAAGATTTAAGCATTAACGAGGAGCTTGATAAGTTAAGGCTTCAGGCAACTGCACAATTATTAAGTGGACGAAGGGATATTGTGATTGTAGCGAGCGTGAGTTGTATCTATGGTATGGGAAATCCAACCGAGTATGAAAACGGAATCATTCGAATTCATCAAGGACAAATATTATCACGCCAAGCATTTTTACACGCACTAGTTAATAGCTTATATCACCGATCTGTAACCGAATTTGATCGTGGTGCATTTAGGGTGAATGGAGATACGGTAGACATTCGTTTGCCCTATGTTGATTATGGTTACCGCATCACTTTCTTTGGGGATGAGATTGAATCTATTGAAAGCATAGAAATAGAAACAGGAAAAAGAATTGAACCCATGGAGAACGCGGCGATCTTTCCAGCTAATTTATACATGGCGCCTAAAGAAATGCTACAAGAAATTATTGTCGAAATACAAGACGAGTTGCGCGCACAGGTGGAGTATTTTAAAAACGTGGGAAAGCCACAAGAGGCTGCAAGGATAAAGGAAAGAGTTGAATATGATATTGAGATGATTAGAGAATTAGGCTATTGTACGGGTATTGAAAACTATTCTAGATTTTTTGATCGACGCAAGCCAGGAACAAGACCATTCTGCTTATTGGATTATTTTCCAAAAGATTTTTTATGTGTAATAGACGAAAGTCACGTGACGATTCCGCAAATTTCTGGTATGTATGGCGGAGATAGAAGTAGAAAAATGAATTTAGTGGAATTTGGTTTTAGACTACCAAGCGCCATTGACAATAGGCCGCTCAACTTTAACGAGTTTGAACAAGTGATTGGACAAACCATTTTTGTAAGCGCTACACCGGGTGAATATGAATTAGAAAAAACAGGAGGACTTATTGTAGAACAGGTGGTACGTCCAACTGGATTATTGGATCCTCCCATCGAAGTGCGTCCTACAAAAAACCAAATTGATGATTTATTAGACGAGATCGCCATGCAGGTGGAGAAGGGAGATCGCGTATTGGTGACCACCTTGACCAAAAAGATGGCAGAGGAGATGGATCGCTATTTGTCTAAGATCAATATCAAATCAAAATACATTCATAGTGATATAGACGCATTAGAGCGCGTAGAGATACTAAGAGAGTTGCGCCTTGGTGTGATTGATGTGTTGGTGGGTGTGAACTTATTAAGAGAGGGTTTAGATCTTCCAGAGGTCTCTTTGGTGGTGGTCTTAGATGCGGATAAAGAAGGATTTTTAAGAAATGAAAAATCATTAACACAAACCGCGGGTCGTGCGGCAAGAAACGTAAGGGGTCGTGTTATATTTTATGGAGATCAAATTACAACAAGCATGCAACGTACGATCGATGAAACCAATCGTCGTCGATCAAAACAGATTCAATACAATAAAGAGCACAACATTACCCCAACGACTATTGTAAAATCAATAGATCAGGTGATGAAGCAAACGGCGGTATTAGACATAAAGGGATATAGTCAAGACAATATCAATATACGCACGACAGACGCGTTGAATATGGTTGCAGAGCCCAACAGCGAATACAAAACAATTCCGCAAATGGAAAAAGCCATTTTGCAAACTAAAAAGCAAATGGAAAAAATGGCGAAAGCCTTGGACTTTATGGAAGCTGCAAAATTGCGTGACGAAATGTTTAGAATGGAATTACAATTAGAAAAAATGAAAGCCACCTCCTAAATAAATGAACGATTTTTTTGTAGCAGTATACAATGGTTTAATTCAAACAACATGGATAGAAGCAATCGCTGTTCTGATGGGCATCGTATCGGTTTGGTATAGCCGAAAGGAAAATATATTGGTCTTCCCAACGGGGATCATCAACACAACATTGTATATCTACTTAAGCTTCAAGGGACATTTATTAGGAGAAGCTAGTGTTAATTTATACTACACCATCATGAGTGTATATGGTTGGTATTGGTGGTCTCGAAAGAAAGAGGACCAAGTCACCAACGCATTACAGATTACCGAAAGCAATAACCAACAAAGAGTACAGCAATTGCTAGTCTTTATTGGTTTTTATGCTGTTTTGTTTTTTGTCCTACAATTTTTAAAAAACAATTTTGCGCCAGACGCCATTCCTTGGGCGGATGCATTGGCAAGCGCATCTGCTTATACCGCGATGTGGTTGATGGCAAAGAAAAAAGTGGAGAGTTGGATTTGGTGGATCGTCACCAACATTACATCCATACCACTCTATTTTATTAAAGGATACGCCTTTACAAGTTTTCAGTTTATTGTATTATTGATCTTAGCAATTGCGGGATATATTTCTTGGAAAGAAAAAGCGAAAAAGCAATGAAACCAATTCAAAAAATAGTCGTAATAGGTCCAGAATCTACAGGTAAGTCAACGCTTTGTGCCGCCCTGTCAGAGCACTATCAAACTACTTGGACGCCTGAGTATGCAAGACAATATTTATCTGAGCACGGAACCAATTACACCTATGAGGATTTATTGACAATAGCAAAAGGTCAAATTAAAAACGAAGAGGATGCAATTGCACAAGTCCAACAAAAAGTAGTAGGAGAAGCAGACCAAAAAAATAGCCTAAAATTAATTGTTGATACAGATATGTATGTGATGAAGGTTTGGTGTGAATATGTTTTTAACAATTGTCATCACTATATCTTAGAACAAATTAATCAGCGTAGTTATGACCTTTACCTGCTCTGTGATATAGACCTGCCATGGGCCGCAGACGAAATGCGCGAATACCCTGACGAACAACCACGCATTGAATTGTTTACGATTTATAAGGAATTATTGATCAACCAAAATACACCCTGGGCCATTGTAAGTGGAATTGGGGAAGCAAGAACACAAAAAGCTATTCAGGCGATAGATCAATATTTAAAATAAAACAACAATCCACAAAAGCGCCCGCTTTATGCACTTTTTGTTTTGAAAATAAAAAAATTGTGAAATAGCTGGTGGATAAACCCGATTATTTTTTTCTAATTAAATTTCTAACATCTTCATCCCCCTCCAAGTTGTTCATTTCTCTTAGTATTTGTGGATAACGCCACGCAACTCTCCTTGTCATTGGACGCGCTGTGAATTTCTTTGGATTAGGAAGACCCGCTATAATCATTGCAGCTTCGGAGCGCGATAAATTTTTAGCAGATTTTTTAAAATAATGTTGTGCTGCAGCTTCTACACCAAAACAGCCAGGACCCGTTTCAATCACGTTTAAGTATACTTCTAAAATTCTTTTTTTACCCCAAACCAATTCAATTAAAAAAGTAAAATAAAACTCGGGTAACTTTCGAATATACTTATCATATTGTCCCCCCTGCCATAAGAATACATTTTTAGCAACTTGTTGGGTTATAGTGCTAGCGCCGCCACCCAGAGGAATTCTAGATTTCTTTTTTTTCTTTTTTGGCTTAAAACTTCTTTCCATCGCCTCCAAGTCAACACCAATATGATCCGGGAAAGCCTGGTCTTCACTAGCGATTGCGGCCAATTTGATATTATAAGACATATCTTCCCAAGCCACATAGTCTCTTTTTAATCCCAAACCAAAAGCATTGGTGATTTGAGTAATAGTAATAGGAGGGAAAAGAAATCGAGTAATAACTACATAGAGTAATGAACTAAGGAACAGATACCAAATGACGCGTTTTATTTTTTTAATCAAAACTGTTCAATTATAATTTTTGTAATCTTTTTTAAATAATTGTGGAGCAATTATAAAATTTCTACACTAAATCTTTTACCAATTGGTCGATAGGGTGGATTTTTTTTAGCCATCCATCTACCAATAAAATAGGCACCAAGACCACCGGCGATTGATGGAATATTTTTTGAATCAAACACAGACTCTTTATTGATGATTGAGTTAGTGATATTTAAGCCACTATATAATAATCCACCAATTTTTAAAAACGCACCGTTAGCGAATACGCTTTGGTATTGACCTTTGTCTTTCGCAAATGCGCGAATTTCATTGATATGTAAAGTGAGCGTGCCCAGTCTTAAGGTGTCTTGTCCATAAGTACCATAGGCGGTCATAACCGTTTGAAGCGCATATTGCTTTACTTGTATAGAGTCGTTTTTAACCCATTGTATTTGACCACTAATCCACTGACGATTGCTGAATTCAAATTCAATGTAATTGTCCTTGGTAAAAGATTTAATGGTTACTCCTCTATCTTTTAAGACGAGTACATTTCCAGATTGTGCTTTAACAATCGTTGCTTGTACCAATAGGCACGCACAAAAAAACAAAAGGGTTATTTTTTTCACAATACCAAATTACAATAAAGCCAACTAAAACGAACCAAAATGGTCTAAATGTTTCTGAAAGAGCACGAGGTTTTGACCTAATAGATCAATAGTGCACTATATAAAAGTGCGGCGCTAAAGATTAATATGATGATACCCGATACACGATTGATCCAAAGCAGACTTTTTTCTGTCAGCCTAGGTCTTAGTTTGCCAGCTAAAAACACTTTTAATAAATCAGACAATAAAACAAAACCAAGGCATGTGCCAAATACAACTAGTTTATATTGAGTAGGATTGGTCGTATCATCTGCGCTAGTATTAATGGCAGCCGTCCAAGCAAACCAAAATAAAAATACACTAGGGTTTAAGGTATTCATTAAGAACCCCGAAAAATAAGAACCAATCAGATCTTTGGTGCTTGCCTGTTTATGTACCCCATCCACCCCCATGTTTTCTAGCTTTAATTTTTTTAAAAACAAAGTGTATAAACCCATCAACAATAAAAATCCAGCACCGGCCAATGCAATGGTAGATTTGTGGTTGAGTACTACATTAAATAAGGAAGTAAATACATTACATACAAAAAGCAAAACCAGGTCACTGCTCGAAACGCCCGCCACAAAGGCATATCCAGAGCGCTTTCCGTTGGTTAGACTTTGTTTGATAATAGCGAATATCACGGGTCCAATGGAAATGCTTAAAATCAATCCCAACAACAAACCCTTTAAAAGTGGTGCGATTAACATTCGCCTTGATTATTTATAAACGTCTTCCAATCGGATAACATCTCGCCTTTTAAGACTCTAGGAAATTTGTGTTGACCCCCAATTTTTCCTTTACTTTCCATGAATCCCATAAAACAACTTTCTTTAAGTACGGATACCTGAATGGCCTTAAGCGCACTCTTTCTTTCTACAGCATAATCGTCGTTTAGTTGAATTAGTTTTTCATCTATTTTTTCTGCCAATAAAATTGCATCAATGTTTTGATCACACGCCACATACCAATGGTGCGCAAAGAAGTTACCGTGCGGTTCACCGGTTACCGTGTATTCTGGAATAGACAGATTCAACTCTTCACTAACTAGTTGAATGGCTTTATTCATATTGTCTACACTTAGGTGTTCACCCACTAAGCTTAAAAAATGTTTGGTTCTTCCTGTAATGATAATTTCGGCATTGGACTTGTCTACAAAGCGAACGGTGTCGCCAATTAAATAACGCCAAGCGCCAGCAGGTGTACTAATTAAAATCGCATAATCCTTACCCTCTTCAACTTCGTGAATCATTAAGGCTTCTGGCTTTTCCACCATTTCACCATTTTCATCAAAATTATTTTCATCAAAAGGAACGAATTCAAAAAAGATATGTTGGTTATAAGACAAACGCATACCCACTGCATTTTGTTTGTCCTGCCAAGCTAAAAAGCCTTCGCTTGCTAAATAGGTTTCAATATATTCAATAGGCCTTCCTAATAATTTTTCAAAACCATGTTTATAGGGTTCAAAACTTACGCCGCCATGAACGAAAAAAGTAAGATTGGGCCAAATCTCATGTATGTTTTTAAGTTGATAACGTTCGATCACCATTTCAAGACACATTTGTATCCAAGCGGGAACACCAATGATAAAACTGATATCCCATTCAGGCGCTTTCTCAACAATCTCTTTTAATTTTTTATTCCAATCACGCTCTTTGGCAATTTTTTTACCGGGTTTATAAAAGGGCTGAAACCAAAAAGGCGCTTTCTTAGCTGTAATGCCACTTAGGTCGCCTGCATAATAGCCAGCTCCTTTTTGTAAATCTGTACTACCGCCCAGCGTGAGCCATCCACGACCTAGTGCAGACAAGGGCACATCACGGTATTTGAACAAGCTAATCAACTGCTTGATCATAATGATTTTATTACCTCTTAACAAGTCGTTTGTAACAGGAATATATTTACTAGCAGCTTCGCTGGTGCCACTGCTCAATGCAAAATAATTAATCTTTCCAGGCCAACAGATATCGGTCTGCCCTTCAAGTGTTAGATGCCACCACTCTTGATAGATCTTGTTGTAATTGTAACTAGGTACCACTTCTTGAAATCTTTTTCCAATATGTCTGCTAGTTAAAATTTCGTCGAATTTATTTTTTTGGCCGAAAGCCGTGTATTGTGCACGTTTTAATAACTTTTTAAGCACGCGCAATTGAGCGCTTCTTGGACTTCTTGGCGGAATTCCGAGTGCCTTACTAAGGCTCTTAGGTAAATTAATCTCAAAAATCGGCATCTACAGAATCGGGTTTTTACTTTTATAGATTAGTTACAAAAATACGAATGTTATTCGAGCAAACGAGCCTACTTTTGTACTATGATTAAAAACACGTTAATTCAGGCTGTAGAGGTTGGTGCAAAAGAGCTAATCCGTTTTTTTAATGGCAGCTTTACGGTGTCTAGTAAGGCAACCATCAACGATTTAGTTACAGAAGCGGACCATGCTTCAGAAAAGGCAATCATTGAATTAATACAATCACAATTTCCTGACCATTTTATATTAAGCGAAGAAACGGGGGAGATGGCATCTGCATCGGATACCAAATGGATTATTGACCCGATTGATGGCACAATAAATTTTGCAAACGGCATTCCCATTTGTTGTGTAAGCATAGGCGTTGAATATAAAGGAGAAATGATTTTAGGTTCGGTATACAATCCTTTTATGAATGAATTGTATTTTGCCGAAAAAGGAAAAGGCGCCACATTAAATGGAAGGCCCATGCGTGTAAGTAAAAAAGAATCGCTTTTACAAAGCTGTTTGGTGACAGGCTTTCCTTATCAATATTTAGATACAGCAAATGGACCACTACAAGTTTTTGAAAAGTTGGTCCGCAAGGCTATACCGGTTCGCCGACTTGGAAGTGCGGCATTAGATTTGTGCTGGACTGCTGCAGGAAGGTTTGATGGATTCTACGAACACAAGCTTCAGGCGTGGGATAGCGCTGCAGGATATTTAATGGTGGAGGAAGCTGGAGGAAAAGTAACAGACTTAAGCGGAAACAGATACAACCCATACCAGCCGGGCATTATAGCGACCAATGGTTTTATACATGACCAATTGCAGGCGGTGGTGAATGGAGGAGAACTTTAAGAAAAGAAAATTTAAACAAGCTCAAAAAAGAAACAGCAAAAACTTATGTCAACAGAAAGAACAGAGATAGAAAAATTAGGTGAGTTTGGATTGATCGATCGATTAACACAGAATTTTGAAACATTCAATGCGTCTACCGTATTATCAATCGGAGATGATGCAGCAGTGATAGATCATTTTGGAAAACAAACCGTGATCACAACAGACCTTTTAGTAGAGGGCGTGCACTTTGATTTGATGTATACACCACTTAAACATCTAGGATATAAATCGGTGGTGGTGAATCTGAGCGATATATATGCCATGAATGCGCAACCTACACAAATCACCATGAGCTTGGCTTTCAGCAATCGCTTTAGCTTAGAAGCTCTAGAAGAATTTTATGAGGGGGTAGCCATTGCTTGTGATAAATACGGCGTAGACCTAATAGGAGGAGACACTTCCACTTCACAAAAAGGATTGATCATTTCTGTGACAGCTTTAGGCGAAGTAGCACCAGATCAATATATTAAAAGAAGTACAGCAGAATCCGGTGATTTAATTTGTGTATCAGGAGATTTGGGCGCAGCATTTTTGGGGCTAACCCTGATGGAGCGCGAGAAAAAAATCTTTTTAGAAAATCCACAGATCCAACCGAACTTAGAAAACGAAGATTATATCGTAGGGAGATTGTTAAGACCCGAAGCGAGAAAAGACATCATCGAGTTGCTAGAAAAACTCGAGATAAAACCAACCTCTATGATGGACATCAGTGATGGCCTGAGTTCTGACGTATTGCACTTGTGTAAACAATCAGAATTAGGTTGTAGAATTTATGAAGAAAAAATTCCTATTAACGAGGCAAGTAAAGCGGCTGCCTTCAAGTTTGGATTAGACGCAACCGTATGCGCTCTGAATGGAGGAGAAGACTATGAATTGCTATTTACAATGAAGCAGGCGGATTATGATAAGATGACGATGCAAGAAGAAATTAGTGTGATTGGATATATGTGTGATGCTTCAGAAGGAAAAAAATTAATCACAAAAGGAAATAATTTGTTTGAAATTACTGCACAAGGTTGGAATGCTTTTGGTAAAGAAGCCTAGTAATTAATCACCGTATTAATAAGCGCCAATTCTGCAGATAACAAAAGCAGGTTGGCGTTTTTGTTGATTTCTATTGTACCACCAATTTGTTTATGAGACATTAGCCTTGCTGGATATACACTACACATTTTTACGGCCTCATCTAGGGTAAGCCCAACATGATGTACTAAATTTTGAACAGACTTCAACTGTGTTAATGCAGATCCACTAAGGGTTCCAGCTGATTCAAATTTATCACCCACTAGTTGGTGTTGATACAATCCCGTGCTAGTTGCTGTTACTGCATCGGTGATACAAAACAATCTGTCCCCCATTATTTTTTTAGCAATTTGTATAGCTGCAAAATCAACATGGTATCCGTCTGCCACAATACTACTCATGGCAGTTGGGTGATTCAACAATGCACCAACCACACCGGGAGCTCGATGTTGTAATGGACTCATTGCGTTGAAAAGATGCGTGGCAACTGGAATTCCATCATTAAAAAACTGCATTGCGGTTGCATAGCTCGCATTGGTGTGTCCAGCAGAAACAACGACGCCTGCCTGTTGAATGGTGTTGATTATTTCAGGAGTACAAATTTCGGGCGCCAGGGTAATCATACTAATTGCATCTTGCCCATAGGCTAAAACAGATCTGACTTCTTGTATGTCAGGCGCATGAATGACCGCCTCGTCGTGTGCACCCTTTTTATGTACATTAATCCAAGGTCCTTCAATATGCAATCCGATACAACCCTTGCCACCATTGGCTTTATAGGCCTTCACTGCATCAATGGCTGCATAGATTACCTCATTGCTTTGAGACGCAATGGTAGGCTGAAAAAATGCCGCACCGCCGCTTAAACAATATTGATGTATTTTTTCAATGGTTGTTTTTTCGGGAAACTCAGAAAGTAATTTTCCTCCGGCCCCATATAATTGTAAATCAATAAAAGCGGGCACAATGAATGGGACAGCAGACGTTTCATCAAACTCGTTTTGATCAATTGAAACAACCATACCATTTTCTATTTTGATTACCACGTTGTGTAACCAATTTGTTCCGGTGAATAACGATTTAGCAGATAAAGTTTGAGGCATAAAAAATTAAATTGATTGGATGGTGAAAAAGTCTGCGTCTTTCCAAAATGGAAATTGTGCCCTGCTGTGATCCAATTCTTCTCGTTCTAATGTAATTTGAAAAACTGATTCTTGGTCGGCACAATGGTATAAGACCTCGCCCAGAGGGCCTACTATCATTGAGTTACCGCTGTGTGCAATATGATTACCATCAAGTCCAACTCTGTTCACGCCCACCACAAAAGCTTGGTTTTCTATGGCTCTCGCAACCAATAAAGTTTTCCAAGCATGGCTTCTTTTTTCTGGCCAATTGGCAACATAGATCAACACATCATATTCGTTGTTAGCAGCTTGTCTTGACCACACAGGGAAACGAAGATCATAACAAATTTGTAAATTAATTTTCCAACCTTTTACACTTGCAATTAACCTTTTGTTTCCTGATCTATAATGTTGATCCTCTCCTCCGAATGCAAAAAGATGTCTTTTATCATAATGGCCGTATTCGCCATTTGGTAGCATCCAAATAAGTCGATTGTAATAATGTCCTTCTTCTTGAATCATTAAGGATCCCGTTAGCACAATTTTTTGTTCCATCGCTATTCGGCGCATCCACTGAACGCTTGGTCCGTCCATTGTTTCAGCATGAACCTCGGGTTGCATACTAAAACCTGTATTAAACATTTCTGGAAGGATCACGATTTCAGTTGGAGCTTCTAGGCCTAGTATTTTTTGTTCTAATAAAGTGAGGTTGGCTCCTTTATCTTCCCAATAAAGATGGGACTGAATCAATGTGAGTTTAAGTGTAGACAAAGGAATAAAATTTAATGTCTATGAGTAAATGCCCTATAAAGATAAGGCAAATTGATAGACGAGGATTGGGGTTAGCCTTTATAAAGTGCTTGCACAATTGGTTGGTATAAGATGGGTTCAAATCCGCGTTGGTGTAAAAAGGCCTGCGTTTTTGCCATCCTGCTAAGGCCACGCTCTCCCTTTAGACTATTCCATTTTTTTGTAGCAAGGCCTTGAAGTGTTTTCACGTAGTCGTCCTCGTCAATGGCCTTTAGGCCGATTTTGATATTATAGCTACTAACCCTTTTTTGTTGCAAAGCGTGTTGAATTTTGACCTTACCCCATCCCTTAATTCTAAAATGTCCACCCGCAAACTGAGTGGCAAAACGTTCTTCGTTTAAAAAATTTTCGGCAATGAGGTCCGACATAATTTCTTCTACTTCGTCCATGGTCATTCCCAGTTCATACAACTTGTCTCTGACCTCCTGTTGTGCCCTTTCTTGGTAGGCACAATAGTGCCGTATCCTTTGTATAGCTTGCTCCTTACCAATTCGAACTTTCTTCATAATGTCAATAAGAATTGCTAAAATAGCTTTTTAATCTTAAGATTTTGCTTTAGTTTCGTCCTAGTTATTCAAGGGGAAAAATCCACCTTAAAAAAATCAAAAACCGAGCTCATGAAGTTTATTGTATCCTCTTCTTCTTTATTAAAACACCTTCAACAAATTTCTGGTGTAATTAATACCAATACCGTATTACCTATCTTGGAAGATTTTTTATTCGAAATCGAAGATAAAAAATTGACTATAGTAGCGACTGACTTAGAAACAGTAATGCGCGTGCAAATGGAGGTAGAGAGCAAGGCGAACGGACGTGTTTGTATCCCTGCAAAAATCTTAATTGATTCTTTAAAGAACATTGCAGATCAGCCATTGACATTCAATATTGACAAAAACTATGCAGTAGAAATCACAAGCGATAACGGAAAGTATAAAGTGATGGGTGAAAATCCGGACAACTTCCCAAAAGAGCCTACAGCAGACGATACAACTGGCTTCAATATGACAAGTGGTGGTTTGTTAACCGCAATCAACAAAACATTATTTGCAGTAAGTGGTGATGATTTACGTCCAGCAATGACAGGAGTATTCTTTGAATTAACAAAGGAAAGCGTTCAGTTTGTTGCCACAGATGCACATCGTTTGGTGCGTTATAAAAGAACAGACGTAAAAGCAACTCAAAACGCGTCTTTCATCGTTCCAAAAAAGCCATTGAACTTATTAAAGAACGCATTACCAGATAACGACGACGCTATCACTGTAAGCTTCAACAACAATCATTTATTTGTGGAGCATGGTTCTACACAATTAATTTGTCGATTGATTGATGCAAGATTCCCAGACTATAAAGTGGTGATCCCCGCAGACAATCCTTATCGCTTAACGGTGAATAAGCATGACTTTCAAAATGCTTTACGCCGCGTGAATGTATTTAGTAATAAAAGCACCAATCAGGTGGCTTTAAATATCACAGGAAACGAGTTGCAGATGGCAGCACAGGATATTGATTTCAGTTTCGAAGGTAACGAGCGCATGAGCTGTGAATACCAAGGAGAAGATATCCAAATTGCTTTCAACGCTAAGTTTTTGATAGAGATGTTGAACGCTGCAGATACAGACGAAGTGTTTATTGAATTGTCTACGCCAAGTAAGGCTGGTTTAATCAAACCTTCAGAACAAGTGCCAGGCGAAGATTTGTTGATGTTGGTTATGCCATTAATGTTAAATAGCTAATCCCTATCCTATACAAAGTCTTCAACAAGACTTAAGAAGAACCCGTTGTACCTGCTAGCAGAACATCGGGTTTTTTATTTACATTTATGTCCTAAATACAGCCACATGTTAGAAACCATAAAAAATTATTTTGAACACATTCCAAGTACACATAGGGCCTTACTATTGGCGGGGGGAATTACCTTTTTTTGGTTAGTAGAAATTGCAGTACCCCTATTTAAATTTCAATACAACAAGATCAAACATGCGGGCCTAAATTTATTCTTTACGTTTACGACGATTGTCATCAATTTTGCTTTTGCTTTATTGATGGTGAAGGCAAGTGATTGGACGGTACAACAAAATTTTGGTTTACTTCATGTAATTCAACTTACTCCATGGATAGAAGCGATAGTTGGATTATTACTACTAGATTTTATCGGAGCTTATTTAGTACACATGATTGAGCATAAGGTAAAATTTTTATGGAAATTTCACATGGTGCATCACGCAGATACCAAGGTAGACACCACTACCGGAAATAGACACCATCCAGGAGAGTCGGTTGTAAGAGCCGTTTTTGCAATCATTGCAGTGTTTATTTTAGGCACACCCATGTGGATGGTCATGGTGTATCAAAGTTTAAGTGTTGTGTTAACCCAATTCAATCATGCTAATATTTATATTCCAAAATGGTTTGATAAAACCTTTGGTTTAATTATCGTTTCTCCAAATATGCATAGGGTACATCATCATATTACACGTCCACAAACAGATAGCAATTATGGAAATATATTTTCATTTTGGGATCGACTTTTAGGAACTTATAATGCTACACCGATGGATCAAATTGTATATGGATTGGATGTGTTAGACAATTCAAAAGACGGTTCATTGGCCTATCAATTAAAAGCGCCATTTGATAAAACGATAAAATCTGATTATTAATCTGCCCTTTTCCATAAAACGGTATTCCCATTTTCAAATGACTTTAAATAAAAAATATTCATGAGCAAAGTTGGTGCTTTTATTCCTGCACGCTATGCGGCTACAAGATTTCCCGCCAAGCTAATGCAATTATTGGGAGACAAAACCGTGATTAGACACACTTATGACAACACGGTTGCTACTGGGTTGTTTGATGAAGTATACGTAGTCACAGATAGTGATATCATTTTCAACGAGATAGTTGAACATGGCGGAAAAGCCATTATGAGTCAACGCGCACATGAAAGTGGCAGCGATAGAATCGCAGAAGCAATCGAAGGATTGGATATAGATATTGTGGTGAATGTACAGGGAGACGAGCCCTTTGTAAAACGCGAACCACTAGAACAAGTGCTTGCTTGTTTTCAAGACCCAAAAGTACAAGTGGCCTCATTGATGCAGGTGTTAACGAATCAAGCATCCATTGAAGATCCTAATTATGTGAAAGTGGCAGTAGATAAAAACTGGAATGCGTTGTTTTTTTCACGTAGTGTAATTCCTTATCCAAGAGCAACAGATATTTCCATTACTTATTATGAACATGTTGGTGTCTATGCTTTTAAAAAGCAGGCATTACTTGATTTCACCAATTGGCCTATGTCGCCACTAGAGGCTGCAGAAAAAATTGAATGCTTGCGCTATTTAGAAAATGGCGTCTCTATTAAAATGGCAGTTACCAATTATATGGGTGTTGAAATTGATACGCCTGAAGATTTGATTAAAGCCGCTGCTTTATTAAAGTAGACTATCTTATTTAACCCAGCCCCTCTCTTTATACATTTAAAAAAGACACAATGAACAAAGGAAAATTATTTCAGTCAACAGTAGTCGCTGCGCTTGCAGGATTTATTTTTGGATTTGATATGGTGGTCATATCTGGTGCAGACAAACCGATACAAGCTTTGTGGCAAACCACACCTTGGTTCCATGGATTCTTTATCATGTCAATGGCTTTATGGGGCACAGTTGTTGGGTCTATTTTTGCCGGTGCGCCAACAGAAAAATATGGTCGCAAGAAAGTATTAATTTGGTTGGGCGTCTTGTTTATTGCTTCTGCTATTGGATCTGCGATTGCACAAGATCCGTATACTTTCTCATTCTTTAGATTGATTGGTGGAATTGCCATTGGTGTTTCATCTGTTGTTGCTCCTACATATATTTCTGAGATTTCAAATAAAAACAATCGTGGTAAATTGGTGGGCATGTATCAATTCAATATCGTGTTTGGTATATTGGTGGCGTATTTGTCTAATTATTTTTTACAAGGGGTAGGTGGAGCCAATGATTGGCGTTGGATGTTGGCGGTGTTATTGGTGCCGTCTTTGATTTATACTTTCATGGCTGTTGGATTGCCGGAGAGCCCAAGATGGTTGCTGTCTGTGAAAGGTGACGAAACTGCTGCGAGAAAAAATCTAGCAGCAGTGGGCGTAGAAAATATAGAAGAGACCATTCAAGAAATCAATGCAGCCAATGCGCAAGAAAAATCTTTTGGCAGCGCTAACTTATTTACAAAGCACCATGTTAAAATAATTTCACTAGCCTTTTTCATTGCTTTTTTCAATCAGGCTTCAGGTATTAACTTCCTTTTATATTATGCTCCAAGAATTTTAGAAGAAGCAGGATTTGCAAAAGACAATTCTTTATTGAGTTCCATCTCTATCGGGATGATGAATTTGGTATTTACATTTGTTGGCTTATGGTTGATTGATCGCATTGGTCGTAAAACACTTTTAATCATTGGTTCCTTTGGATATATCATTAGTTTGTCCATGGTGGCGTATGGATTTTTTATGCATAGCGCGCCAACCTTTATGTTGGTTTTCTTATTGTTATTTATTGCAGCTCATGCGATAGGACAAGGCGCGGTGATTTGGGTATTTATTTCAGAAATCTTTCCTACACAAGTGCGCGCAGCCGGACAAGCATTTGGGGCAAGTATCCATTGGGTCTTTGCGGCTTTAATCACTTTGGTGACACCGGTGTTCTTAGATAGCGAGTATGGAATATTTAAAGAAAACCCATGGCCTATCTTTGCATTTTTTGCAGGCATGATGGCTTTACAATTAGTTTGGATTTTGGTAAAAGTGCCAGAAACAAAAGGCGTATCTTTGGAGGAATTACAAAAGAAATTAGTTCAATAAAATTATCTGTATGCAGTTTCGCAATTTTAAAATGGTAGATTATGTGGTATATGGCCGCGGATCTTTTAACCAATTAGATGAAATTATAGCACCTCGTAGAAAAGGTGATTTCCCAATGATCTTTTTTTTAGATCATTATTTCGAAGGAAAGGCATTAGCGAGCAGGGTGCCACTAAGAGGAAAAGATAAAATTGTTTTTGTTGATGTGACGTACGAACCAAAAACAACGCAGGTCGATGCACTAGCTGCTGCATTAAAAGCTGAATTTGGAGAAGTGAGTGGTATCATAGGTATAGGCGGTGGATCTACAATGGACTTGGCAAAAGCTGTTGCATTGATGATGACCAATCCGGGTTCTTCGGCAGATTACCAAGGCTGGGACTTGGTAAAACAAGCAGGCGTTTATAAAGTGGGTATTCCAACATTGAGTGGAACAGGTGCCGAAGTGAGTCGCACCACCGTGTTAACAGGACCTACGCGAAAACTTGGAATGAATTCTGACTTTACCCCATTTGATCAAATTGTATTAGATCCTGAATTAACAAAAGACGCACCAGCGAACCAACGTTTTTATACAGGCATGGATTGCTATATCCATTGCATTGAAAGTTTAGAAGGTACTTTCTTAAACGAGTTTAGCAAGAGCTATGGCGAAAAAGCTTTAGAGCTTTGTAGAAAAGTATTTGTTGAAAAAAACACTTGGGATGATGAGTGTGATGATCAATTGATGATGGCATCTTATGCAGGAGGTATGAGTATTGCGTATAGTCAAGTGGGTGTGGCGCACGCGGTGAGTTATGGCTTAAGTTATTTATTAGGCACTAAGCATGGTATTGGTAACTGTATTGTGATGAATCATCTAGAGGAATATTATCCAGCAGGTGTAAAAGAGTTTAAGCACATGGTTGCGAAAAATAATATTGATATTCCTGTTGGTATCTGTGCCAACTTAACCGAAGAACAATTTGATGCTATGATCAATGTATCCCTTGGCATGAAACCATTATGGGAGAATGCACTTGGAAAAGATTGGGAAACCATCATGACAAGAGAAAAGCTAAGAGCGCTTTACGGAAAGCTGTAGGCTTTTCGAAACTCTTTTTCTTATACGGAAAGCTGTAGGCTTTTCGA
Organism: Sediminibacterium sp.; assembly: GCA_030158665.1. GTDB lineage: Bacteria > Bacteroidota > Bacteroidia > Chitinophagales > Chitinophagaceae > Sediminibacterium. Next base: position 188,081 of record JAOASM010000007.1, read on the forward strand.
AACTCTTTTTCTTTTACGGAAAGCTGTAGGCTTTTCGTATAAGATTTTATATAAAAAGGCCTCACATTACTGCGAGGCCTTTTTCGTACTTTTTAACCCATCAAAAATTTATCTTTTAAAGCCAATAGGTGAAGGAAACGAGAGGTTCGAAAAATTTTAATTTTTTGAACAAAATCATTGGACTTTATAATGACTATTCTGCTTCAGCAACCACTTCTTTTACTTCTGGAATCATGCGCTTCATCATACCTTCGATACCGGCTTTCAATGTAACCATTGAAGAAGGACATCCGCTACAAGAGCCTTGTAACATTAAGTTTACAATGCCGTCGTTATAACTTTTAAATTGTATTGCACCACCATCCATTTCAACAGCGGGCTTTACATAATTTTCTAATAATTCTTTCACACGTTTTACTACATCATCGTCATCAGCAGAAACCACATTAGTTGCTTCTTGTTTCATCTTCGCCACTTCATCTTCGTTGACTACGACACCACCCGCTTCAAGATATTCTTTCAAGAATGTTTTGATCGTAGGAATCACATCCTGCCAATCTTCTGTATCATTTGTTTTAGTCAATGTCACAAAATTGCTAGCGATAAAAACACTTTTAATAAAAGGAAAGCTAAACAATTCTTTTGCCAAAGGAGAAGGTGTAGCCAAAGACTCTTCTGCTACATCTAAGCTTTTGCCTGGGTACAATAACTTATTCGCCACAAACTTCATAGTTTCTGGATTCGGTGTCATTTCTGTATAAATGCTCACGATGGTATTGCCTGTTGTAATCATAATCTGCTATTTTAATGGATCCGGTACAAAATTAATCAAATTGCGCTGCTTGGTAGCCCAAGTAGGCTGAATCTCCCTTTATTTTTCCGATATCGAAAAACGACATCCTTTAATTTGGGATAATACTCAGTTTGGCATAGTTCAGCATGATCTTTTTCTCTCCATTGGTATCAAAAAGGATATTGGCAATTGGGTTGTGGACCGAGCCCTCAATCGTCTTAATGATGCCAAAGCCAAATTTTTGGTGCTCCACTTTCATGCCCTCTTCCAAGGCCGTTGGGTCGGCAGCTATGAAGTTGGCCGATGGAATATGATTTTTATTCAACGTACTTGGAGGTGTAACTGGCATATAGCTAGGCTTAGATGCAGTCGTTTTTGGCTTGGACTCATTCCAGTAGCCCGATTTATTACCACCATGCATTCTGTCGTAGGCGCTGCCCCAACCACTTGATTGGTTTCTGGCACCACCACCTGCACTCGATTTGTCTAATTTTTCCTCTGGCATTTCCTCAATGAACCTACTTGGGTCGTTTTGAACCAACTGACCAAATCGATATCTCGAGTTGGCATAACTTAACCATAAGTGTTTCTTTGCTCTTGTTACGGCAACATAAAATAATCTACGCTCTTCTTCCAACTCCTCTCTTGTATTCACACTCATTCCACTAGGGAATAATGTTTCTTCTAATCCTACCACAAACACACAATCAAACTCCAGACCTTTAGCAGCGTGCACCGTCATTAGTTTAACCGTGTCTTCGTTGCCAGTATCGTTATCTGCATCGGTAATTAAAGTAATCTGTTGTAAATAAGATCCTAAGCTTTTATCGCCTAATTCACCATCATCATTGCTAGGACTTTCGGTCCACTCTTTAATTGAGTTCAATAATTCTTGTACGTTTTCGTAACGCGCTAATCCTTCGGTAGACTTATCATTGAAAAGTTCTTTAATGATATTGGTACTCTTACCCACTTGTACTGCTACATCGTAGGCATTGTTTTTGGTTAAGAGGTTTTGAAAATATTTCACCATTGTCACAAACTCTTCAATGGCGTTGAGTGTGCCCGCTTTAAAACCAAAACCTTTTGCTTTTTCTAGTACTTCAAAAAAGGTAATGTTCTGTTCGCTTGCAATCACTAAACATTTTTCCACTGTTGTTTTACCAATTCCTCTCACAGGGTAATTGATAATTCTTTTTAATCCTTCTTCGTCTTTCGTATTGGCAATGACACGTAGGTAGGCAATAAAATCTTTGACTTCTTTTCTTTGATAGAAGCTAAGCCCACCATAGATCTTATACGCTATACCAGTTCTTCTTAAGCTTTCCTCAAAAGATCTTGACTGCGCATTCGTTCTGTATAAAATGGCAAAGTCTTTATTGTAAAAATGATTTCTTAATTTATTTTCTTGAATGCTATCGGCCACAAATTTTCCTTCATCGTTGTCGGTCATCGTACGCACTAACTTAATTTTATCCCCTTCATCGTTATCGGTCCAAAGCACTTTTGGAATTTGACCTTGATTGTTTTTGATGACAAAATTTGCGACTTCGATAATCGACTTACTACTTCGATAGTTTTGTTCTAGCTTGACTAATTTAACGTCGTCGTAGTCTTTTTGAAATTGTAAAATGTTTTCGATGGTTGCACCACGGAAACTATAAATACTTTGTGCATCATCACCTACCACACAAAGATTTTCGTGCACAGCTGCAAGTAGTTTTGCAATTTGATACTGTACCGGATTGGTATCCTGGTACTCATCAATTAAAATATATTTAAACTTATGTTGATACTTGTGCAACACTTCAGGGAAGTCGCGCAACAGTTCGTGCATTTTAAAAAGCAAATCATCAAAGTCCATTGCGCCACTTTTGAAACAACGTGCTACATAGCTTGCATAGATTTCTGCAATCTGTGGACGATTCGCTCTAGCATCTTCCTGCTTTAAAAAATTGTCCATCGCGTATTCACTTGGACCTACTAAAGCATTCTTAGCAGACGAGATACGATTGTGCACTACATTGGGTTTGTATAATTTATCATCCAAGCCCATATCGTTGATGACCTGTTTTAACACAGATCTAGAATCGTCGGTATCATAGATGGTAAAGCTCTGAGGATAGCCCAGCTTGGCTGCTTCTGCTCTTAATATGCGGGCAAATACGCTGTGGAAAGTGCCAATGTATAAATTACGGGCTTCGGTGTTGCCAAGGGCTTTTTCAACCCTTTCTTTCATTTCCGCTGCTGCCTTATTGGTAAAAGTAAGTGCCAATATATTAAAAGAGTCTACTCCACTATGCATTAAATGCGCAATACGAGAGGTCAACACTTTTGTTTTTCCACTACCCGCACCGGCAATAATCATCAAGGGTCCATTAAGATGAAGTACTGCTTCTCTTTGCTGTTCGTTTAATCCATTCAAATACGCTTGTTGCATGCAGCGAAGATACGTTTAGTTGGGAGCATTTTTATGGTCGTGGAAAACTATAAACATAAAAAAACCCACCTGTTCTTGGGGTGGGTTTTTTTCAAAGAGAAAAAGGTTACTTCTTCTCCAATAATTTAAAGAACTGATCTAATTGAGGTAAGATTACAATTCTTGTTCTTCTGTTTTTAGCTCTGTTTGCAGCGCTATCGTTTTCAACCAATGGTGCATATTCACCTCTACCAGCTGCAGTCATACGCTTAGGATCTAAACCATAAGTATCTTGTAAAATACGCACTACAGTTGTTGCACGCTTTACAGATAAATCCCAGTTGTCTTCTAATACAGAACCATTGTCTAATAATTGCTTAGAATCTGTATGGCCTTCTACCATGAATTCAATAGATGGTTGAGCTGCTAATACTTTAGCCACTTTACCCAATACAGTTTTTGCTTTATCTGTTACGTTGAAGCTTCCGCTTTTGAATAATAATTTATCAGAAATGTCAACGTATACAACGCCTTTATCCACTTTTACATTTACGTCGTCATCGTTTAAGTCTCCCAATACACCTTTCAAGTTCATCACCAAGTTCATGTTGATTGAATCTTTACGAGCCATTGAACTTTGTAATCCTTGGATGTACATATCTTTTGCACCAATATTGTCTAAAGACTTTTTAATGCTTTCAGCTTGTGCACCTGTTACAACAGACATATCTTTCAATTGACCTAAAACCACATTGTTGTTCTCTTTCAAAAAGTCGATTTGCTTGTTTAAATCAGCAACTTGTTTTTCTAATGACTTTCTTTCTGCAGCAATTTTATCTGCATCATTTTTTGCTTTTGCAGTTGCATCTTGTGCATCACGGTATTTACTTTGAAGGTCCGCATATGCTCCGTTTAATTGACCATATTTTGCTTCTGCCTCTTGTAATTTTTTAGGGCTAACGCAAGAAAAAGCACCTAAGCTAATAAGAGCAAGCGCTAAAAAAATTTTACTTTTCATGTTAAGTCGGTTTTAATAAATGAATAATCAAGTTATTGCTGTAACAAAAATAGGAAACTACGGCTTAGGAATAAAACAAATATGAAAAATCACTCCTTTTTAACAAACTATATCATCGGTGATACCATATTCTGGAACATAGCCTTGAAACTGTTTGAAAAAATCAACAATTAAGCGCATATCGGCAGATTCGTTGTCGCTCGGAAAAATTGGATCAGCAAATACCACGCGTCTTTTGCCAAAATCAAAGCCTACCATCAAGATAGGAACATGTGCGTTTTTAGCTATATGATAAAATCCAGTTCTAAATTTAAGCACTTTGGTTCTGGTGCCCTCGGGAGAAATAGCAATATGAAAACGTTCGTTTTGTCGATACAGCGCTACCACTTGGTCTACCATATTGCTTTTTTTGCTTCGATCAACTGGATGACCGCCTAAAAGTCTAAAAAACCACCCAGTGATTGGGTTAAAAAGCTCTTTTTTCCCTAAAAACTGTACAAATTCAAAGTGTAGCTTTTTGCGTACTGCTAACCCAAGCAAAAAATCCACATTATGGGTATGCGGGCCAGCAATGATTACAGACTGCTTAAGTTCATAGGGAAATTTACCTTCGGTTGTCCAGCCCCTCACTTTAAAAAACCACCATGCTAAAATTTGCTGTAACATATACTATAATTATAGATGCATTAATCTTCCTGCGTTTTCAATAGGATGAACTTCTGGTGCCTCGATTTTTTCTATTTTGAACTTTGGAATAGACGCTGTTTCAACATTTTTTAAATATACTTTGTCATAGTATTTTAATAAAATTGAAAAGGCGCCTTCAATATCATTTTCAACAAATAGGTTGACCGCGGTCTTGGTTTCTAATCCCCCTAATCGTTTTTGAATTCTTAATGTAGCAGCAATGAGGTCTGCAACAGGGAATTTTCCATATCCTTGAACAATAAATTTCAAGCGAGACTCAAAGGGGATATCAATAAAATAACAAATACTGTTGCGCAAGTTTTTAAAAAATTGAATCGGTAACATGTTCGTTCCTATTCTTTGACTTTCGTCTTCTACCCAAAAATAAGGATGCAATGTGCTCATATTAAATAAAGCCTCCGCTAAATTATTTTCAAATTGTTCCTGACTATCTTGTTCATTTTGTCCAAGCGCGCCAAATGCAGATCCTTTATGATTTGCTAAGCCTTCTAGATCGATGACAGGAATTTTACTTTTTTGAAGTTGTAATAATATTTCTGTTTTACCCGAACCGGTATATCCGCCCAACACTTTCATCGAATAATTTTTTTCGAACTGCGCTAATACCCAATTGCGATAAGCCTTATAGCCTCCAGTAAGTTGTTCGGTCTTGTAACCATATAAATCAAGTAGCCAAGCGACAGCAGCACTGCGCATGCCGCCCCTCCAACAGTGTACTAAAATAGTGGGCTTGTTGCCATGTTTTTTTTCGTGATCCATCACCCATTGTTCCACCGTTTCAATCATGCCTAACATCTTGGTGCCAAAAAAAGGAAGCCCCAATTTAATAGCAGCTTCTCTACTTTGTTGTTTATAGGTGGTACCAATGGCAGCACGCTCTTCGTCATTAAAAAGTGGAAGTGAAAACGCATTAGGCATATGCGCATGCAAATACTCTCCGGGACTTCGAACATCAATAATTAAATAGTTGGATAAATTTTCAAAAATCCCTTCACCCGTTTTTTGCACAGCCATATTACAAATTTACTTGCTTTAATGTTTCTTTCAACGCTTCTTTTGTAAAGCTTTTAAAAGGGATGGGCTGGTACTTAAACGTGGCCGCCTTATGGAGGGCAGTTTCAAGATGAAATTCGGTTTGGTCATAGGCAATAGCCCATCCCTTTTCTTGCCATCTTTTAGCCAGGTATTCTTGTTCTGTTTGCCCGGGAGTAGGGACTAAAATCAATTTTTTATTAAAAGGAATCAACTCCATCAGGCTAGTATAGCCGCCTCTGCTGATAATATAAGTGGCATTTTCGATTGCTTTTGCTAAGTCGGGACCGCCTACATGTGGGACAATTGACCCATGCTCAGAAACAGCTTGGTTATTAGGCTGATTGGCTGTGCCTGCGATGATTTGAAAAGGATGATTGGTTTTGTTGCCCTCTTGCCATAAGATATCCTGAAAAATGCTCCTTTGGGGCTCTGGTCCAGACACAATACCTAAAAATAAGTGTTCCTGCTTTTGAGCTTCTGATGGATCTCTGGCACACTCTTTTAACCTAGACAGACTATTCATGTACCAAACTGGTACCGATGGTTTATGCTTCGGATTGCCTAAAATGCCCGAAAGATTTTGGTCGCCTTCCATGTCGGGTACCCAAACCATGGTGTAAAAAAAGCGAAACCAGGTGTATTGCATCCATTGAAGCAAGCGAGTTGACCAAATAAATGGTGTTTGCAAGTTCAGCTGATGCGTAATAAATATAGAAGGCGTTTTAAGATGGAAAAATCCAAGTCGGTTGTCAGAAATAATTAAGTCAAATGCTTGATGACGATTTGTTTTACTTAACCACCAAAACTCTCTAAGGATGTTGTACAAAATGCGTGGAATCTGAATCAACATTTTAAATGCAAAGCCTTCTGCTCTTTTTGAATAACGAATACCATATCCTTTTAATGTCAGGAAACTCAAGTCAGGAAAGGCTTCTCTTAAAATAATTTCATGCGGACCATCTGTAGCAATCGTTACGCGATAGCCAAGCGCTTGTAACGCAGCAATGATGGGGATACATCTTGTTGCGTGACCAAGTCCCCAATCTAAGGGTGCGATGAGTACAGATTTTTGTTGCATGAATAAATAAATCTTATTCAAATATACTTGTAAAAAATTGTAGTTTTGTATCCATGTTAAGAAGCCATATATATCTTGCGAACAATGATGTTTTAAAAAGACAGAAGCAATTGATATTATTATTGGAAATTCATTCTATGTTGTTTCAAATTGAACAAGTAGAATTGTTTTATCAGAACATTGAAGTGATTGATTTAAATAAAAGAAAAATCATCCAAAAGCCGCATCTAGTAAAGCGCGCCTTAAAAGACAATCCAGAGAAGTCTTTTGTCTTTGCTTACCATAAAAATTAATTGAATTACCCTATCTTTAAGAGGACGATTGGAACACATTGTTTTCATTAAAAGAAATAGGCATGTCATTTATTACAAAAGAAAAATCAGTAGCGCTTTATGCTGCATTGGTTTCCTTTGGAACGTATGTTTTTATATTTGGATTTAGAAAATCATTTACGGTTTGCACATTTGAAGGCATGACTTTTGGGCCAATTGCATTTAAAACGGCGATGGTGATCAGTCAAATGTTGGGTTATTTGATGGCCAAGTTTTATGGCATCAAGTTTATATCTGGACTAGAAAAAAAGAATCGATATAAAATTATTTTTTTATTAACCGGCATTGCATGGGCCGCTTGGCTATTGTTTGCCATTGTGCCTGCACCCTATAGTATCTTGTTTTTATTCATCAATGGTTTTCCGCTTGGCATGTTATGGGGTGTGGTTTTTTCTTATGTAGAAGGCAGGCGTAGCACAGACTTTATAGGTGCAGCCTTAGCGGTGAGTTTTATTTTTTCTGCAGGATGGGTTAAGTCTGTAGGTGCTTGGTTGATGTTACATTTTCATATTGCAGAAATCTGGGTCCCTTTTTGTACCGGTTTAGTTTTTGCACTGCCATTGGTTTTGTGTGTTTGGGGTTTGGAGAAAGTGCCTGCGCCATCTGCAGAAGATGAAGCATTAAGGGCAAAAAGAATTCCGATGACAGGAGCGGATCGAAAATTAATTTTAAAGCAATATTTACCAGGCGTAGTTGCTTTTGTAGCAATCTATTTATTCGCTACTATTTTTAGAGATATAAGAGATAATTTTTCGGCAGATATGTGGAAGGAGATGGGCTATGCTGCCAAGCCTTCTACTTTTTCTGAAACAGAAATTCCAATCACCATTTTTATTTTAATCTTGATTGGCGCAGTGGTTGCAGTCAAAAATAGTTTTAAGGCATTCATGATTGCGCATGTATTTATTTTAATTGGATTTGTGGTCGCAGGCTTGTCTACTTATTTTTTCACACAAAAACTATTGGATCCATTTTGGTGGATGCTCTTGGTGGGTTTGGGTTTATACTTAGTTTATATCCCATTTAATTCTATCTATTTTGATCGTTTGATAGCAGCTTATTCTATTAAGGGGAATGCTGGTTTCTTTATCTACTTAGCCGATTCTATTGGCTATGTGGGTAGTGTGACCGTGATGCTGGTAAAAGAAGGCATGACTTTGGAAATAGAATGGACAGCCTTCTTTGCACAAAGTGTGATGATTTTGTCTTTTGTTGGATTGTTTATAACAGCCTATGCAATGTATTATTTTGCATCAAAATCGAGGATGACCCCGTTGATACAATAACGTAAGCCAGTTGGAGGTGGACCATCTTCAAACACATGACCTAAATGCGCCTTACATTTACCGCATTGCACTTCGGTTCTTACCATTCCATGGGTGTTGTCAGGGGTATAAATAATTGACTGTTTAGCCACAGGCTCGTAAAAACTAGGCCATCCACATCCGCTATCAAACTTGGTGTCGCTTTTAAATAGCGGGTTGCCACAAGCTTTACAATAATAAGTACCAATTGCTTTAGAGGTTTCAAAGGCGCTCGTAAACGGACGCTCTGTACCCTTTTCTCTAGCAATCGCATAGACTTCTGGACTTAATATTTGTTTCCAAACACTATCCGGCATGATAACCGCTTCCTTACTAGTTCTAGAATAATAGGTATTTTCTTTTGTTGGCATGGTATTCGTTTTATTGGATTGCTTGATGGAGGCCTGACCACATGCGGTTTGGCTGATCAAAAGGCAAAAACAAAGTATTTTGTACATGGTATTGATTTCTGTATAAAAATACTAACAAGTATTCAGATAATTTGTTGAGTAATTTATAAGATAGGGTTAAAAAAATTTAGTTGAGTTCGTTATCTTTGTTGCCTATCAACACAATCCCATGTTCAATTTAATCTTATTTGGTCCTCCAGGAAGCGGTAAAGGCACACAAAGTGAAAACATTATCGCAGCCTATGGTTTGCAGCACTTGTCTACAGGTAATTTATTACGTAGTGAGATTGCAGATCAAACGACTTTAGGATTAGAGGCAAAAAGATTAATGGATCAAGGACAATTGGTGCCAGACGAAGTAGTGATAGGCATGGTAGATAATTTTATGAATGCACATCCAGAAGCAAAAGGATTTTTATTTGACGGATTTCCAAGAACAACGGCACAATGTGTTGCATTAGATGCTTTGTTGGAAAAGAAATCAAACGAGATCAATGTGGTCCTTGCATTGGAAGTAAGTGAGGAGGAGCTGGTGAAAAGATTATTAGGAAGAGGATTGACTTCTGGAAGAAGCGATGATACCAACGAAACAATTATCCGTGCTAGAATACAAGAGTATCATGACAAGACAACAGCTGTTGCTACCTATTATAAACAATTTAATAAAGTTGTTTCTGTAAAAGGAGAAGGCACTGTTGAATCAATCTATGCAGATCTTAAAGCAGAGATTGATAAAAGAATTTAAATATTCAAACCGCCGCAAGCACTAATAACCTGGCCGGTTACATAGCTACTCATATCACTCGCTAAGAACAAAGTGGTGTTGGCAATTTCATCTGCCTTACCAAAACGACCTAAAGGAATTTTATCTAAGAAAGCTTTTCCTGCTTCGCCTTCATTTAAATAATGCGTCATATCTGTTTCAATAAATCCAGGCGCAATGGCGTTGCAACGAATATTGCGACTGCCCACTTCTGCAGCAATGGATTTAGTGAATCCAATAATACCAGCCTTACTAGCCGCATAGCTGCTTTGACCCGCATTGCCACGAATACCAATGATAGAACTCATGTTGATAATACTTCCGCTACGTGCTTTCATCATTGGACGAATCACTTGCTTGGTCATATTGAATACGCTCTTTAAATTGGTTTCCATCACATCATCCCATTGTTCTGCTGTCATGCGCAACAACAAATTATCTTTAGAGATACCCGCATTGTTAACGCAGATATCAACAGTACCAAATGTAGCCACTACGTCATTGACAAATGTTTCACAAGCAGCAAAGTCACCCGCATTGGCTTGGTATGCTTTTGCTTTAACACCCAATTTTTCTATATCAGCAACTAGCTGGTTGGCCTTATCTGTACTGCTATCGCTCACATACGTGAAAGCGACATTTGCTCCTTGCTCTGCTAATTTTAATGCGATGGCTGCGCCAATGCCTCTAGCTGCGCCTGTTACGATAGCTACTTTTCCTGCTAATAATTTCATTACTTTCTGTTTTTAATAAACCAATAAGTATGCATGAGTATGATACTAATATTTACAAATATAACAGGATTATCCTGTTTTAAAAAACCATAGGCAATCCAAAGCATGCTTCCACACATGTTGGTGATTCTTAATTTCCTTACATCTTGTATTCCAAAGGAACCTACTACAACCGCAGTGGCTACCCATCCTAACGCATCAATCATTTTGTTTTTTTTATTATCCTTCTTGGTGAATCAATTTCAATTCTTCTACAAATTTACGCTCATTGGAAAGTCTAGGCACTTTGTGTTGTCCTCCTAGTTTACCTTTTCTTTTTAACCACTCGTGAAAACAATCTTTTTTAACAGCAGTGATTTGTGGCAAACTAAGCGCAATGTCTTTATGTCTTTTAGCTTCATAATCGCTATTCACTGCTTGTAAATTCTGGTCTAATGCAATCGTAAAAGCATGCATGTCTTTTGGTGCTTGTTCAAATTCTATCAACCACTCGTGTGCCCCGGCACCCTTATCAGACATATAAATAGGTGCTGCTGTGTATTCTTTTATCACCACATTAAATCTGGCACAAGTTTCGCTAATGGCTTTATCGCTATTGTCTGCAATCAGTTCTTCACCGAATGCATTGATATATTGTTTGAGTCTTCCACTCACTTTAATCCTAAATGGAGCCAGCGTCACAAATTGAATGGTGTCGCCTACCAGATAACGCCAAAGTCCACCATTGGTGCTAATGACGATCGCATAGTTTTTTCCGAATTCCACTTTGTCCAATCCAATGGTCATTGGATTTTCTTTTCCATATTCTTCGATCGGCATGAACTCATAAAAAATGCCATGGTCTAAAAAGAGCAACATGCCTTCTTCATTCAAACGATCTTGAGCAGCAAAAAATCCTTCACTCGCATTGTAGATTTCTAGATAATTACAATCACCACCGATGATCTTTTTAAATTGTTCTCTATAGGGCGTAAAAGAAACACCGCCATGAATGTACAATTCAAAATCAGGCCAAACTTCTTTGATCGTTGCCTTGCCGGTAATTTCTAAAATCCTTTTTAATAAAACCAAAGTCCAGGTTGGCACGCCTGCAATAGAAGTGACAGATTCTTGAATGGTGCTTTGGGCGAGCATTTCAATTTTTGATTCCCATTCGTCCATCAATGCAATGGACAATTCAGGTACCCTTATTAAGCCAGACCACATTGGGGCATTTTGAAGTAGCACTGCGCTGAGGTCACCATATTGAATGTCTTCTTTAATTGGATGCACTTGGTGGCTACCTCCAATGACCAATCCTTTTCCAGTCAAAAGATCACTGTCCGGAAAGGCGTGATAATAAATACTGAGCACATCTTTAGAGCCCTGAAAGTGATTGTCCTCAATGCTTTCTTTGCTCAAAGGGATGAATTTGCTTTTATCACTAGTGGTTCCACTGCTTTTGGCGAACCATTCTACTGGCGTATTCCATAAAACAGCAGTTGCTCCCTGCATGATCTCATCTATATAAGGCTTGATGTCTTCGTACGCTTGAATAGGAACCGTTTCCTTGAATTTTCTAATATTGAATAGCGTTGTAAACTGATACTTTCTTCCAATTTGTGTGTATTGACCATGTGTGATTAGGTCTTGTAACACTTCACGTTGTGCTGCAACCGGATCTTTAACCCAATGTTCGATACGCCAATAGCGCAATCTTGCTAATCTAGATAATGCTGGGCTAAAAATCTTCATAGGTTATTTTTGTCCCATTTCGATAATCCAATCCTTGCGTTTTAATTCAAAGTTGGTACCAAGGTATAATCGTCGCACATGTTCGTCTTCTGCTAATTCTTCGGCCGTGCCGTGTTTGAATATTTTTCCTTCAATCAACAAGTAGGCACGATCACAAATGGATAAGGTCTCGTTGACATTGTGGTCGGTAATTAAAATGCCAATGTCTTTTAATTTTAATCTAGCTACTACAGACTGTATATCTTCAACTGCGATAGGATCCACGCCAGCAAAGGGTTCGTCTAATAAAATAAATTTTGGATCTACTGCCAATGCTCTTGCAATCTCAGTTCTTCTTCTTTCGCCACCACTTAAACTATCTCCGTTATTGTTTCTTACTTTTTGTAAATTAAATTCATCTAAAAGGGTTTCCATTTTATGCAAACGCTCACCCTTTGTCAATTTGGTCATCTCTAAAATGGCCATGATATTATCTGCAACCGATAATTTTCTAAACACACTTGCTTCTTGCGGTAAATATCCCAAGCCCATTTGTGCACGCTTGTACATGGGTAAATGGGTGATATCCTCTTCGTTTAAAAATACACGGCCCTCGTCTGGTGCAATCAATCCAACTACCATATAAAAAGTGGTTGTTTTGCCGGCACCGTTGGGTCCTAATAGTCCAACAATTTCCCCTTGTGTTACAGATACGCTTACCTGGTCAACAACCTTACGGCCCTTGTATTGTTTGATCAGCTTATCGGTATGTATCGTTAGTATCACGGTAATTATTTGTACAAAAATAAGGGTAAAAAGACTATTTGAACCTAGTCAAATAATATTAACTATTTTTGTACTCTATGCACGTAACAGAACATTTAGCGAAAGCAAAAGACACATTGGTCTCTTTTGAGATCCTGCCACCATTAAAGGGCAAAACAATTACTTCTATTTATGACCACTTGGATCCTTTAATGGAGTTTAAGCCTTCATGGATTAACGTGACCTATCACAGAAGCGAAACGATGTTTAAGAAAAAAACAGATGGCACATTTGAAAAAGTAGATGTGCGTAAGCGACCAGGTACGGTTGGGATTTGTGCTGCCATCATGAACCATTATAATATTGACGCAGTACCACATATTATTTGTGGTGGTTTCACTAAAAGAGAAACAGAAGATGCATTAATTGATTTGCAGTTCTTAGGAATAGACAATGCTTTAATTTTAAGAGGAGATGCGGCTAAGAATGAGGCCAGCTTTGAGCCAGAGCCGGGTGGTAATAGATATGCCATTGATTTATTGAAGCAAGTAGGACAATTGAATCAGGGTATTTATTTAGATGAAGATATTTTAAATGGAGGCAAAACTAATTTTTGTATGGGTGTTGCTGGGTATCCAGAAAAACATTTTGAGTCGCCTAATTTTGAGATTGATTTATTAAAAACAAAAGAGAAAGTAGATGCTGGTGCAGACTATATCATGACACAAATGTTTTTCAACAACCAAAAGTTTTTGGACTATGTTCAAGCATGTCGCGATATGGGAATTACAGTGCCCATTATTCCAGGATTAAAGCCGATCACCAATAAGAAGCAATTGACCATTTTACCAAGAATCTTCCATGTAGACATCCCAACAGATTTATCCAATGCCATTAACAAATGCAAGACGGATGCGGAATGTGAGCAAGTGGGAACAGAATGGCTAATCCAACAAAGCAAGGAATTAAAAGCAGCGGGCGTACCTGTTTTACACTATTACACTTTGGGTAAGCCAAAGGTGATTAGGGATGTTGTTTCGGCTGTGTTTTAGTGACTGATTGAAGGAAATCATGGAACTGATCTACTGTTAAATTTTTAGCAATTATTTTTTTGTCCTTATCTAACAAATAAAAAGTAGGTGTTTTAAACACATCGTACAACTGTCGGATAGTAGTGGCTTTGCCTGCGTTGATCTCTGCATTCAGTGCAGCTTCTGTTTGGTATACATGTGACCATCCAGCATCAAAATGTTGATCGGTTACAAATTGTTTCCATGCTGCCAATTCTTTAAAATTGGTATTTACACCAATCACTTGAACGCCCAAATGCTTCCAGCTTTTCGTATAAAAAGAATCCACTCTTGGCATCTCCACTTTACAATGTCCACAAGTTGGATCCCAAAATGCGATGAATGTAAATTTTGCGGGTTGATTGTATAGTGAAAAGGATTGATTGTCTATTGTGTTTAAAACCAATGCAGGAGCGGGATTGCCAATTAAGTTGGCCATGATACTATAAGCACGTTCTGTAATTGCTTTCTTAGATTCATTGTTTAACAAGACCGTATCACCCTTGCTAAAAAAGTTTTGAAACAGGTGTAGAAAAACTTTATCCTGTCCCATAAATTCAGGACTGATGTATTTATTGGTAAACTTAAAAAGTAAAAACGGATAAATTTCTTTTCCAGTTTTGGCCACGGTTAACATGTATTGCACTTCTTCGATAATCGAATCAGGTTCGCGTGATACATAATTTTTAAAATACTCATCTAGCTTAGCCTCAAAGAAAGGCGTTCTAAGTAAACGATTGTCATTGAAAACGACATTGTCCCAAAAATGATTTTTAACATAATAAAAGGGGTAAGTGGAATCCGCTTTGCCATTGACTATTGGGATTGCTGGTGCTTCTGGTCTTTGCAATACATCTAAGAAAAAACGCATCATTGACTTAGGAGTAGAGGTGATGATTTTTTGACGCTCTTGCTTAAAGCTGGAGTCTAATTTTTTTAATGATTGTAAAATAATGGTAGAATCATTTGCTGTTTTAGCATTGGCATAAGCCTGCTCCAATTGGTTTCTTTGAGTACCAAGTTGGTTCATGGTTTTGGAATAGCTGCTAAAAATATCATTTTCTCTTGATCCAATTATTTTAAAGTCTGCCAAATTCAGTGTGTCTGCAATTATTTTAAATTGTTGACCCTCGTCTACTAAAAATTCAAAAAGAATACTGTACTTGGGAGATACCACAAAGTAGATGCCTGGTGTTAGCTTTGCTTTTCCTTTAAAATAACCAGTGCTTGCCTCGTTTAAGATAGTAGAATCAGCCAATACACGACTTTGCCCATAATTGGTTCCAAGGTAAACTTTTGTGTTTTTATAAGGCTTAAGCGTGATTTCAATATGGTGGCCCTCTGGCTTATTGCTAGCAGGTATTTTTTTTACAACCTGAGCGTTGGCATAGGGAGTAGACAAAAGGATCAAACCAAAACTGCATAAAGCAACTATTTTCTGCAACATATAAAAAAGCGTTTAGGGACAAATTAAGTACGTAAAAGTAAAAAATAAAAAACAGATTTGGGTTTAATTTAAATGGGCGGAATGGTATAATCTAGTAGCTGGATTGTACCTTTGTTTACGTGAGAAAGTCAAAACCAGTAATTATTTTAGAAAAGGTCCTTATAGAGGACTACGCCGCGGAAGGTAAGTCGTTGGCAAGAGTGGATGGAAAAGTGATTTTTGTTGAAGGCGCAGTGCCGGGCGATGTGGTAGATATCCAGTTGCAAAAAAACAAAACAGACTGGGCAGAAGGCTTTGCAAAAAAGTTTCATAGCTATTCTGAAAACAGGGTTAAACCATTTTGTAGTCATTTTGGTGTTTGTGGTGGATGTCAATGGCAGATGCTACCTTACGCACAACAGCTTATCTATAAGCAACAACAAGTAGTAGATAATTTAACTAGAATTGCTAAAATTCCTTTGCCACCTATTCCTGCTATCTTGGGTGCGAAGCAAACCGAGGGGTATCGCAATAAGGTGGAATATACTTTTGCAACAGAAATTTATATGTCTTTCGACGCATTTAGAGCCATGAAGGCTTCGGGAGAAGAACCCGTTAAAAGCCCTGGTGATGGCGGTTTTCATGCAAGAGGATTTTTTGAAAAAATTGTTCCTATAGATACTTGTTATTTACAAGAAGAGCCAACGAATTTAATGCGAAAGGCAGTGGTGCAGTTTGCATTAGTCAACAAGATGCCATTTTACAATATCAAACAGCATCAGGGTTGGTTAAGAAATATGTTTGTTAGAAATTCAACCAAAGGTGAATGGATGATCAATTTGATCCTTGGTTATGAAGATGCGGAAAAAAGAAAAGCATTATTAGATTCCTTATTAAAGCAGTTTCCTCAAATCACTACCCTATTGTATACCATCAATACCAAGCGCAATGATAGTATGCAAGATTTAGAGCCGCAAGTCTATTATGGAAACGGGTACATTACTGAAAGGTTAGAAAAGTTTGAATTCAAGATCAGTCCAAAATCCTTTTTTCAAACCAATTCAAAACAAGCCGAAGTGTTGTATCAGGTAACCAGAGACTTTGCCGAACTAACGGGAAAGGAAGTGGTATATGATTTATATTGTGGTACAGGAAGTATCGGTATTTTTTGTAGCGAACAAGCTAAAAAAATTATTGGTGTAGAGTTTGTGGCTGACGCTATTGAGGATGCCAAGTTAAATGCTTCTTTGAATGGCTTAACTGAAACTGCATTTTTTGCAGGAGATGTCATCAAGGTTTGTGACGATGCTTTTTTTGAAACACATGGTAAGCCCGATGTCATTATAACTGATCCGCCAAGAGCGGGCATGCACGAAAAGTTAGTGCAGAAGTTATTAGAGATGGAAGCGCCAACCATTGTGTATGTAAGTTGTAATCCAGCGACACAAGCAAGAGATTTAGCTTTGTTACACGCTAAATATACGGTCACTAAGATCCAGCCAGTAGATATGTTTCCACACACTTTGCATATAGAGAATGTGGTACAATTAAAAAGAACAGATTTATTAAACGCATAATTTATGAGAGAATTTAGGCCCACAAGATTTGAGATTTTACCAACGATCATTAAAAACTTAATCATCATTAATGCTTTAATGTTCTTAGCGCAAAATACTTTTGCGGGACCAACTAGCTCCTTTTCGGTAGAAGATTATTTTGCATTGCATGCATGGCAAAGTAGTTTATTTAGACCATGGCAGATGATTACTCATATGTTTTTACACGGGGACTTTGGACATATATTGGGTAATATGTTTGCGCTATGGATGTTCGGATCTATTTTAGAAAATGTTTGGGGTCCAAAGCGCTTTTTATTATTTTATATTTTGTGTGGTGTTGGCGCTTCGGTGATACACTTACTCATCCTTTCATACGAGTTTGTACCGATGGCGGCAGATCTAATGCAGCTAAGTCAAATGAGTGTATCGGGTTCGCCCGCATTCAATGATGCGGTTATGGCTTATGCAAAAGCACATCATATTCAGCTTACAAGAATTTTGAGCGAGAACAATGTAAGCCTTGCCACACCGGGTATTCGTACCGAGATCATGGAGCTATTGACAACTTATTATAATAAGACGATCAATACAGCTACCTTGGGCGCAAGTGGTGCAGTGTTTGGAATATTGATGGCCTTTGTGTATTTGTTTCCCAACACCTATATCTATATTTATTTTCTATTTCCAATCAAGGCCAAGTGGTTGGGTCTATTGTATTTTTCATATGAATTATTTTTTGCAGTGCGCAATACAGCAGGAGACAATGTAGCAAGATGGGCGCATGTGGGAGGGGCTATCGTGGGATTTGTATTGGTATATCTTTGGTCTAGGAAAGAACGCAATAGCAGGTGGAATTAAATTATAAAATGATACAACAGAACATGCAATCAACAGAACAATCAAAACCATTATTAGGGGCAGACAACAATGCACTAGTAGCTCTTGTGTCCGTGAATTTAATGGTTGCAGTTGCTTATGGCATGACAAGGATGGTGTATTTTTTAGAGGGCATGCCAATGTCCCAATTTTATGATGAAGTGGTACATCATTTTATGCTATCACCTTATTATCAAGAAGCACTTGAAAAGCCATGGACCTTTTTTATCTACAATTGGTCACACGATCAATTTTGGACCCTTTGTGGCAACCTCATTTGGTTAACTGTTTTTGGCACTATTTTGCAAAATCAAAAAGCCAACAAACACCTATTCCCTATTTATTTTTATAGTGGCATCCTGGGTGCTATCGCATTTATTGCAATGGGCGCAGGTATCTCGTTCATGGGCGCAGAATTAAGTATCATGGCCCTGGCCACTGCTGCATTGAGTTTGCAACCCAACTATCAACTTAAATTAAGTGGAACTGGAGGCATACCTGTTTGGTTGATATTTGCTGTGTATTTTGTGATACAAGTAGCTACACATTTAACGGGTACGCCTGTTTTCTTTTTAACATTAAGTGTGGGTGGATTAGTGGGGGTGTTGTATATGTATTTATTGAAAAAGAAAATTGATCTAGGGAATTGGATGCACTTAATTGTGAAAAAATTCAATGGCTATATGGCGCCAAAAGAAGCGCAATAAAAAATTGAAATACATCATGGCAAAAAAATCACGTATAAGAATTTTTGGTAAAGGCCTGCTCTTGTCGGTGCATCTTATACTAGTGCTGATGCTATTGTATCCGCAATTTTTTATGCCTGTGGGATGGATTTGGGTAAACGGTTTTTTAAGTTTGCTTGCCCCTTATATCATTGTACTACACTTATTGTTTTTCTTGATCTGGCTCATAGCAAAACCTATACTATCATTGATTTCTGTAGCAACACTTGCCATTGCTTATCCCACGCTGTTGGTTTTGTTTGCTTGGCATCCAGGCACCCCATTCCCGCAAAAAAAGAAAGACAATAGCTTGCGCATTACAAGTTTTAATGTGAAGGAGTTTAACGGAAATACACCCCAACCGATTGGCCATAAATTAAGAACAGAGGACATTGCAGCATCCATTCAAAAATGGGATCCTGATATTATTTGTATGCAGGAATACAATACAAAAGAGCTAAAGAATGATATTGCGAATCACGCAACTTATTTTGATAAAAAGTATCCGTATTCCTTTTTCTCTAAAGACCATCAAATCAACGAAGCCAACTATTTTGCAGGCTGTATCATTTATTCAAAATACAAGATCCTCTACGCCGAAAGGATTCCCTATACCAATCAAGAAAGTTTGATTTATGTAGACTTATTAAAAGGAGATGATACCATTCGAGTGTACACCACACACCTGGCTTCGTTTAAATTTAAGCAGCATGATTTTGAGGCAATTGATGCTACTGCTGATGCCAACAAGGCAGCATTAAAAGCAAAGTATGGCGTGATGCGTAAAATGAAAAAAGCATTTATGATTCGTGCGGTTCAGGCAGCAATCATTCAAGAACAATTGGCAAAAAGCCCATATCCAACCCTGTTAACAGGAGATTTTAATGATGTACCAAGTTCTTACACCTACAAACAAATCAAGGGGGAGATGCAGGATGCGTTCTTAGTAAAAGGGTTTGGAATTGGAGCAACTTATATGAACCTGTCGCCTACTTTAAGAATAGATTATATCATGGCGGATAAGCGATGGCAGGTGAAGGGCTGGGAATCGGTGGATGAGAACCTGAGCGACCATCACATGATTATGGCAGACCTTCAATTGATTAAGAATTAGCCATTCTTTTAGGTAAAATAAAATTATCTTTGTGGTCTACTATGCCACTAAAAATATACAACTCACTTACCCGTCAAAAAGAAGTTTTCGAACCGATTAACGCACCCTATGTGGGGATGTACGTTTGTGGTCCAACGGTAAGTGGCGAAAGTCATTTAGGACATGCAAGACCATTTATCACTTTTGATGTAGTCTACAGGTATCTTTTACATAAAGGATATAAAGTACGTTATGTAAGAAACATCACGGATGCTGGACATTTTGAAGAAGAGGGGAAAGTAGCAGAAGATAAAATTGCAACCAAGGCAATTTTAGAAAAACTAGAACCAATGGAGTTGGTGCAGAAGTATACTAACTTATACCATTGGGCGATGACGCAGTTTAACAATCTGCCACCAAGCATAGAACCCACCGCTACAGGACATATAGTAGAGCAGATAGAAATGATTAAAAAAATCATGGCGGATGGATATGCCTACGAGTCGAATGGTTCTGTTTATTTTGATGTAGTCAAGTACAACGATGATTATTCCAAAAAGAATCAACCCTATGGTATTTTAAGTGGCCGCAATATCGAAGAGCAATTAGATACCACAAGAGATTTAGAAAATCAAGAAGAGAAAAAAAATAAAGTAGATTTTGCTTTATGGAAAAAAGCCCCCATAGAACATATCATGCGCTGGCAAAGTCCATGGGGCGAAGGTTTTCCGGGATGGCATATAGAGTGTTCTGCCATGGCCACTAAATATTTAGGCAAACAATTTGATCTACACGGCGGCGGAATGGATTTACAATTCCCACACCACGAGTGTGAGATTGCACAAAGTACTGTTTGCAATCATCAAATGCCAGCACGTTATTGGATGCACAATAATATGATCACCATCAACGGTCGAAAGATGGGCAAGAGTTATAACAATGTGATTAAACTGAGTGAATTGTTCGAAGGCAATCACGCAGAATTAACACAAGCGTATGCCCCCATGACGGTGAGGTTTTTTATTTTACAAAGTCAGTACCGTGGCACATTAGATTTCAGCAATGAAGCTTTGCAGGCATCAGAAAAAGCATTGCGTAGATTCATGGAAGGTTATGAATGGCTACAAGCGCAAAGCTTTAGCAATGACACGGTTTCTAAAGACGAAGCGCTAGCAACACAACTAACCACTTGGGTGAAAGAATTAGAACTATTCATGGATGACGATATCAATACGGCAAAAGTGGTGGCTAATTTATTTGAGATCCTTCCAAGTATTAACTCATTAAAGGATAAGCATATTGCACAAGATGCAGTGGCTGGGTCTGTTTGGAACTTAGTGCAAACACAGTTAAAGGTGTTTGTAGAATCTATTTTAGGCCTTAAGGTGGACAAGGGCGCCAATCGACAGCAACTAAATGGTGTGGTGGAGTTATTAATTGAAATCAGAAAACAAGCAAAGGCCAATAAAGATTTTGCGACCAGCGATAAAATCAGAAATCAGTTAGCTGCAATGGGTATTCAGCTAAAGGACGAGAAAGATGGATCGATGAGCTATAGCTTCTAATGATCGCAGTCGTCTGCGTGTGCGTGATTGTGCATTCTGCAACTATTGTGGTTGTTGATATGCGCGATGATGATAAAAAAGGCAGCAGGAAACAACAAATACAGCTCGGCTTCTCTGAATAGCATTCTACAAAACATCAATCCAATCCCTACACTAAATAAGACAATCGGCTTAAAGCTGTGATGGTGTTTTTTATAGCCATGGTAAAGGGAGTAAGCACCTATTCCAAAAGAAAGCAAAATCATACCAAACTCAAACCTTGGATTGTGCAATACATTGATGCCTAATAAAGGAAGGCTACTAAAAAATAAGGGTAATAGGGCACAGTGAATGGCACAGGCCAAAGAAGTTCCAATTCCAATCGCGTCCCAATTCCAATTTTTAAACATAGTGCAAAGCTAAGCCAATACCCTGAAAATAATAGTAACTTTGTGACGCATTTAAAGCAAATCAAGATGTCAAAGAAATTCCTTACTTATTTAGTTTTTTTCGCTGTACTTATTGCGGGATTTTATTATTTCTTATTTAGGGGCACAGACAATTGGAAGGTGAAAATGCCCGTTCTAAGCTATGTACAACCTTTTTCATTTACCAATCAAGATGGTAAAAAGGTAACCGAGAAAGTGTTGCAGAATAAAATTACAGTGGTGGAGTACTTCTTTACAACCTGTAAAGGCATCTGCCCAAAGTTAAATAAGAACATGAAGGAGATCTATTTAGTCTACAAGGACAATCCAGATTTTCAAATATTATCACATACTTGTAATCCAGAAACAGATTCTGTTCCGGTATTAAAACGTTATGCAGATTCATTGGAAGTGAACACGGCTAAATGGATTTTCTTAACAGGCCGAAAAGACAGTCTCTATCAAATGGCTCGAGGTTCTTATTTATTAGATGACCCTAAAAACAATGTGGTGAAAATAGAAGATCAATTTATTCATACACAGTTTTTTGCACTAGTAGATAGAACAGGTAAAGTGCGTGGTAAAATATACGATGGATTAAAGACCTTGGAAGTAGAGCAATTAAAAGTAGATATTGGTAGATTGATCAAAGAATAAATAACTCCGAATGATTTTTGTAACAGGTGCAAGTGGGCTAGTGGGATCACATTTAATACAATCCTTATTGGTTAAAGGTAAAAAAGTGCGTGCCCTTTATCGTCAATCTGTGCCTGTGTTTGCGGGGTCCGATCAATGCGAATGGATCAAGGGTGACATATTAGATCCAATTGGTTTAACAGAAGCATTAGAGGGTGTGGACTATGTATATCATTGTGCAGCAATTGTTTCTTTTGCACCAGGCGCTGCAGCAAAAATGTTACAATCTAATGTAGAAGGCACAGCGAATGTGGTGAATGCATGTTTGGTTCAACAGATCAAAAAATTAATTTTTGTTAGCTCGGTAGCCGCATTGGGAAGAATAAGAGAAAACCAAGCGATAGACGAGACCATGAACTGGACACCAGAAACTAGCAATAGTGTTTATGGACAATCCAAATATTTAGCAGAGTTAGAAGTATGGAGAGCAATGGAAGAAGGATTGCCCATGGCGATAGTGAATCCTGTTATTATTTTAGGTGCGGGCGATTGGAACAATGGTTCTTCGGGTATTTTTAAATCTGCTTACAATGAATTCCCTTGGTATACAAAAGGCATGAGTGGTTTTGTGGATGTATTAGATGTGGTTGATGCAATGCAATTGTTGATGGAGAGTGAGGTCACGGGACAGAGATATGTACTGAGCGCAGACAACCTCTATTATCGCGATTTATTTAATTCAATTGCCACTGCATTTAATAAGCGCTTGCCCTATAAAAAAGTCACTCCATTTTTGGCGGGTATCGTTTGGAGACTAGAGGCATTAAAGGGTTTAATCACCGGCAAAGCACCCTTGTTGACCAAAGAAACAGCTGCTACTGCACAGGCAATTGTCAAATTTAACAATCGAAAATTTTTAGACGCGTTCCCTAATTTCAAATACAGAAACCTAGAGGAGACCATTCAAAGGGTAGCAGGAGAACTAAAGCAACTGCATCAGCTAGATTAATCTTCCATCATTTTTTTCCAAAGGGCAGGAATTCTTTTAATCCAAACATATTCTCTACGCTTGATACTTGCATCTTCTGCAGGGAATCCCATATACACTTTATTGCCATCAAGGGTGTTGGTAACCCCTGATTGACCAAGTACTACGGCATTTTCACCAATCGTTAATGTTTTACTTACGCCCACTTGACCCCAAAGTGTCACACCAGCTTTAATTTTAACCCCTCCGGCAACACCCACTTGAGCAGCAATTAAACAATTGGCCTCTAATTGGGTATCATGACCAATATGTACCATATTATCTAGTTTGGAACCCATCCCAATAATGGTATCACCGCTTACCCCGCGGTCAATGGTACAACCTGCACCAATTTCAGCCTTATCTTCTATAATAACACGTCCACAACTAGGCATTTTCACATACCAAGACGGTCTATTTTTTTTAGTATTGTAATAAAACGCATCAGATCCAATTACGGTATTTGCTTGAATCACTACATGGTTTCCAATGATGGTATCCGCTAAAATAGTCACCCCTGGATGTAGGATACAATGGTCCCCAATTTGTACATTGGCACCAATAAAAACATTTGGCATCACCACACTGTTTGCACCTATTTTTAAGTCAGAACTAATTGATTCTGTGCTGATTTTAAATGGCTTAAAGTGATTTACAAGTTTTGCATAGGCATCAAATGGTGCATCACAATACAATAATGTTTTACCTGCAGGAACGTCCACTTCCTTACTATTAATTAAGATACAAGTGGCTGCGCTATTTAAACAAGTAGCATAATATTTTGGGTGATCAACAAATACAATATCGCCATTTTCAACTTGATGTATTTCGTTGATTCCTGTGATTAAAACTTGGTCATTACCAATTATTTCTGCGTTTGTAAAACTAGATAACCATTGTACCGAAACGGGTGCGGGAAGCTTCATATGCGTGTTTTTGAGCTAAATCAAAGGTAATGCGCCTTTTTTATAAAAAATATTTTTAGTGAAAATAGTTCCCATTGGACAGCAAAAAATGATCCCTAAAAGTAAAAATAAAATTACACACTAGTACTGATTGAATAAAAAATCAATTCAATGAAATCCTTTATTCATATATGTTTCAGCGAAATGAAATTTTTCATTCAACAAATGAAAAACAAAAATACAGCCATCATTTATTTATTTTTAACGCCTCAAAACCTTGCTCCGAATAGTCCATTTGTGGATAACCCCGAAAAATTTGTTTACAATTTTTTTTGAATTCGAATAAAGTATATTTAATATTGTGATGGGAATTCAATTCCCGTACTTACTAACCCATCTATATACGAGGTCCCACAACAGTGGGACTTTGTTTTTTAAGTCGCTCAATCAAGTACAATTTCATGGACTATTTTTTAATCTACAAACCTTTTCAAGTACTCTCACAATTCACTTCAACAGAAGGCAAGTTGTGTCTAAAAGATATCTTGCATGTACCAACAGATGTGTATCCAGTTGGTAGATTAGATTATGATAGTGAAGGCTTATTGTTGATTACAAATGATAAAAGTATCAATCAACAATTATTACATCCACAATTTGCGCATCAACGTACCTATTGGGTACAAGTAGATGGTGCGATTACGAAAGAAGCATTGGCACAATTAACAAAAGGGGTGTCCATTAATGTGGAGGGTAAAATATATCAAACTAAACCTGCAACACTAGAACAATTACCAGATGATATAAAAGTCCCAGATCGTAATCCACCTATTCGATTTAGAAAAAACATTCCAACCAGCTGGGTGTCTATCCAGTTAACGGAGGGCAAGAATCGCCAAGTACGCAAAATGTTTGCCCAGGTGGGTTTTCCGGTGCTTCGTTTAATTAGGGCAAAATTGGGAAAGTATTCCATTCAGGAGATGCAACCAGGCGATTGCCTTTCTTTAACTGCAGCGGAAGTTCAGGAAGGCTTCTTTCGCTAATTGACTGCTAAGTTTTACTTTTGCAGTAATCCAATAAAATATCAACAGCATATAATGAGTCATTTATCAGAACAGGAAATTATTAGAAGAGAGAAGCTACAAGCTTTAGAAGCAGCGGGAATAGATCCATATCCAGCCGCATTGTACCCTGTTACACACTTATCACAGGAAATCAAGGGCCAATTTACAGAGGAAACCAAAGATCAGTTTGCAGCAGTATGTGTAGCTGGACGTATAATGAGTGTCAATGACAAGGGTAAGGTATTGTTTGTTAAGATTCAGGATGATCAGGGAATTTTCCAACTATATATAAAGAGAGATGAGATTTGCCCAGACGAAGACAAGTCTTATTGGGATATCATTACAAAGAATGGTTTAGACCTAGGCGATATCATCGGGGCAACTGGATATGTTTTTACAACTAAAACAGGCGAAACTTCTTTACATGCGTCTACCTTAACCTTATTGGCTAAATCATTAAAGCCATTACCGGTTGTTAAAAGAGATGAATCAGGTCAGGTGTTTGATGCAGTAACAGATCCAGAGTTTAGATACCGTCAGCGCTATGCAGATTTGATCATCAATCCAGAAGTGAAAGATACTTTTACAAAGCGTACCATCTTAATGAATACCATCCGCCAGTTCTTAAATGATCGTGGTGCATTGGAAGTGGATACGCCCGTATTACAAGCAATACCTGGTGGTGCTGCAGCAAGACCTTTTGTGACGCATCATAATGCATTAGATGTACCATTTTATTTGCGTATTGCAAATGAATTGTATTTAAAGCGTCTAATTGTAGGTGGATTTGATTGGGTATATGAGTTTAGTAGAAACTTCCGTAACGAAGGGATGGACCGAACACATAACCCAGAGTTCACGGTATTAGAATGGTACACAGCCTACAAAGATTATTTCTGGATGATGGAAATTACAGAGCAACTATTTGAAAAAATTGCTTTGACATTACACGGAACAACAGAATTGAAAGTGGGCGAAAAAACCATCAATTTTAAAGCACCATTTAAGCGCATCAGTATCTTAGATGCAATTAAAGAGAATACGGGTATAGATATTAGCGGTATGGATGAAGCAGGATTAAGAGAAGTGTGTAAGCAATTAAAAATAGACGTGCCACCAACGATTGGAAAAGGTAAGTTGATTGACGAATTATTTGGCGCTACCAGTGAGCACACCTATGTCCAACCAACTTTTATCATTGACTATCCAGTAGAGATGAGTCCATTGACAAAAAAGCATAGAACGAAAGAAGGATTGGTAGAGCGATTTGAATTAATGGTGAACGGTAAAGAATTGGCCAATGCTTATTCAGAGTTAAACGATCCTATTGAGCAACGTAAGCGATTCGAAGATCAATTGGCATTAATGGAAAGAGGAGATGATGAGGCGATGTTTATTGACCACGATTTCTTGAGAGCTTTGGAATATGGCATGCCACCTACATCAGGTATTGGTATCGGAATAGATCGTTTGTGTATGATGATGTTGAATCAACCTTCTATTCAAGATGTATTGTTCTTCCCTCAGATGAAACCCGAATCCAATCAAGATTAATCCAATGATTTAAATAAAAAAAGGCCACTCAATTGGACTGAACCCCTAAAGTTGGACAAAGTTAATAATTAAGTTTTAAAGTGATG
>JAOASM010000008.1 GCA_030158665.1 Sediminibacterium sp.
ATCCAAAAATCATTTGGCATGAATCTTCAAAAAAATGGATCGCCGCAATTGCAGCGCAGGATCAGATTTCATTTTATGCTTCATCGAATTTACTGGATTGGGTAAAGTTGAGTGATTTTGGTAAAAATGAAGGTGCTCACGGCGGAGTATGGGAATGTCCAGATTTGTTTCCTATGGAATATAACAATAAAACTTATTGGGTATTATTAGTTAATCTAAATCCAGGCGGTCCGAATAAAGGATCAGCAACTCAGTATTTTATTGGTGATTTTGATGGAAAAGAATTTAAGACTAATTCTAAGTTAACAAAGTGGGCAGATTATGGACCTGATGAATATGCTGGTGTAACTTGGAGTAATACAAATAAAAGAAAAATATTTATTGGTTGGATGAGTAACTGGCAGTATGCTAATGTCGTTCCAACTGAAAAGTTCAGAAATGCATTCACTTTACCTAGAGAATTGGGTTTAACAAAAGTTGAAGATGAGTTATATCTAACGAGTATGCCAATAAATGAGTTGAAGTCTATAGAAAAACCTTCTAAAATTTTACAAGATATTTTGGTAAATGATAGTTTAGACTTAACAACACTAATTGAAAAAATTAGCACCCCAAGTAAGTTTGAATTTAAAATTAATAATCAACAAAGCTATGCGATTGAATTTTCAAACACCTTAAATGAAAAAGTAATTATCGGATATGACAAGGAAAAAAATATTTTTTTCTTAGATAGAACTAAATCTGGAATAACAAACTTTGAAAAAGATTTTGCAAGAATCAACATCGCGCCAAGGTTAGTAAATAATGAAGAAGTTAGTATGACAATATTTATTGATAAGTCATCATTTGAACTGTTTGCTGATAATGGTTTATCATTACTAACTAGCGTGATCTTCCCTAATGAAGATTTTACAAAAATAAAGCTAACATCGTCTAAAAATATATTAATAAACAATATGATATACACTCCACTACATTCAATATGGTAAAATTAGTTTCAGTTAGTATAAAAAATAAGCCTCAATTACGAGGCTTATTTTTTATATACCTCTGCGTGAGGAAAACACCCCCTGAATTCGGTTAAAATCGGTTGATTTCGGTTTTGTGAAAACATAACTAATTACAAATCAACGCCTTCATTTTCTCAAAAAATCTTCATAACCCTGAGGTCCCGGGTTCAAATCCCGGTCTCGCTACAAAGCCTCTCAACGCAAGTTGAGAGGCTTTTTTAATGCGACACAACGTCGGGTGCTTTCACACGTAAGTTGGGGAGCGTTAAAAAAGACAAACTCAAATCATAGATTTGAGTTTGAAAGGCTTTGGGTAAGGCAACCATTCAGGAGATGACAATGCGCAGCATTGGCAATCCCGTTAAATCCTGGGTCCTTTGTTGTTTCTGCGTGAGGCCTCATCCCCTCTTAATAATTGTTATATTTGTTAGGTTTAGTTTTTATTCTTACTGAATCTGGAGTAAGACCAATTGATAATTTAAAAGGTCCATTTTCATAAGTTGTTCCAAGAAATCTCCAATCATTTTTTCCATTTACATACATGGTTATTAAATGCCACTTTATCAGGCCATTCTTATTATCTGAATTTGATGTTGTATCATTAGGGTCATAGCTTGTTATCCTTTTCTCAAATTTTCGTTTGCCATTTTCGTACCCATATTCCCAATCAAAATTGTTAGATAAACTAAATGATCTAATGGAGCCGGTATATTCATTCGCTTTGTTTCTATAAAAATGATTTAAGATATCTATTGGCGTAAATGAATTTTTATTAATTTTTCGATTTTTGCTATTTTTAATATTAGGAAAGTCTGTAATATGAGCGTAATATACTTCTTGTAACTTATTATAATTAGTATAATAAATAAATGTGATACCTGTCTTTTTTCTATTATAATTTAATGGCACATAAAATAATGTTGCACCAGAATTGTTAGTTATTGATTGTGAATAATTAGTCCAATCTAATTTATTTAATAATGTATCAATAAATAAACTCGCACCTGTATCGATTTTTTTATGTCGTTCAAGATAGGATAAAAGCATTTTTTTTGTTGAATAGTCTATTGTTTCTTCTCTCGGAACACTTTTTATATTACATGAAAATGTTGCAAAAATTATAAATGTTATTGCAGCGCCTATGATTGTAATTTTATTTTTCATTTTTCTATTAAACTATTTAAGTTACAAATTAATTTCTGCAATTTGAATTAGTCTATTTGTTTCTTCTTTGTGTTGCTGTTGGTCTTTAATCATTGAGCTTGTTCCTTGGCTTTTTTGATATTAAGATCTTGCAAATTTCAATAGTAAGTCAAAGTCTCCCTTGTCTGCTTTCCTTATTGCTATAAGATATTTTTCACGCGATTCATTTTCATTGGATAGGCTTTTACTACCCCATGAAAAAACAGGCTGCTGAAAAATATTTTCCACAATAATATCAGCCACCATACGACTATGACGTCCGTTGCCATTTGGGAAGCAATGTATGCTAACCAATCTGTGTTTGAATCTAATTGTAAATTCATCTGGTTTATATACATTATCTTCAAGCCAATAGTAAGCATCATCTATTAATGACCTTAATGCCACGGGTATTTCTAATTTGTCAACCCCAATATTCTTATTTGTTTTTCGGTATTCGCCAGCCCATCTCCAAACGTTCTTATACATTCTTTTATGAAGCTCCTGTATAAAAGATTCAGATAGGATTTGTTCCGATTTGAATTTTCTAGTTAAACTCCACTGTATAGCATCTTCAATATTCTGTTGTTCAAATTCATCCAATTCACCTCTTGTAGCAATAGACTGGATTAACAGACCTTCTTTCTCGTCTTCATCAAGCGGAGTTTGGCCATCATTGTATATTATATCTAGTCCCATAAAATTTTAGGTGTTTTATTAATAATTTCTGATGCCCTTTCTTTTATAGCATTTTCAATCCGTTCTTTTGAATTTGCTTGATCTTCTAATTTCATCGTAGTGGAAGTTCGTTCTACAATTTTTGTGGCAATTTCTAAAGCCCGGTTTTCTATCATTTGCTCCAAACTACCAGCATAAGGTACAAACCCGTAAACAAATTTCAAATCCAGGGCTTTTGCTAACTCTTGCATTGATTTTATGGTTACAGCTCCTTCTTTCTCACGTTTCTCAATATCCATAACCCCTTGCTTGGTAATGGAAAGTTTTTTGCCTAATTGTTCCATAGACATGCCAATGCCTTTTCGTATTGCTTTAATCCATCCAATAGGTGGCACATTAACATGCTGTAAAACAGTTAATTGGGCCAATTTTTCATTTAGCTGTTGTAATTGAAGTTTATTATTTCTCATAAAGTAAAGTTTAAACTTGACTATTAATGTACAAAAGTAAAGTTATTACTTTACATATACAAATAATTTGTAAAGCTATTACTTGACCTTATTCTACTTGAGAATTGTAGATATGACTTTATTCAATTTGTAGAATTCCCTAAAATCCTTCCATTTTTGGTTAGAATGTAGTTCAATCCTGGCTACAAAGCCAACTGAACGCGAAGCGTTTAGTTGGCTTTGGGTTAATCGAACTGTTGTGGGATGCCGACGCAGTCGGCCATCCGAAGTTTATTGTTTGAGAGGCTTTTATAATGGGAAGCCGCGAAACAAGTTCGCTCCAGCACTTATTTTACATTTAATAATTATTATTTATGGTTAATTTTACGAATGCGAAGAAGTTATTTTTTGATCTTGATACTACAATTTTTATTTTGTTCAATTTCACATGCACAAACAAGTGCAACAGTATCGGGAATCGTAAAAGATAAAAAAAGTAAAACATTTTTACCTTTTGTGAATGTGGTTTTGAAAAAGGTTAAAGACAGTTCATTTGTGAGTGGAACTGTAACCAATGAAGAGGGGCGTTTTTATTTGTCGAAGGTTAATTCAGGAGCCTATTTTTTAGAATTTACTTATATTGGGTATGCGTCAAGTAGACAACCTTTATTTGTAGGTAATCTAAATGAATACTTGGATCTTCAATCAATAGAAATAGAAGAAAAATCAACTGCTTTACAAGAAGTTGTTGTAACAGGATCTGCTAATCAGTTAAGTGATAAAATGGATAAAAAAACATTTTCACTGAAAGACAATCTCAGTCAAAGTGGTGGTTCGGTATTGCAGGTTATGCAAAATTTGCCAAGTGTGACTGTTCAAGATGGTAAAGTACAGCTGCGTGGTAGTGATAAAATCACTGTGCTTATTGATGGAAAACAAACGGCATTGACAGGATTTGGAAGTCAAACTGGACTTGACAATATACCTGCATCCGCTATTGAAAAAATTGAAATCATTAATAATCCTTCCTCTAAATATGATGCCAATGGCAATGCAGGGATCATTAATATTATTTATAAGAAAAATAAGAGTGAAGGTTTTAATGGTAAAGTTGGGTTTACAACAGGTCTTGGATCTCTTTGGGTAAGAGAAGATAATTTACCTAGTATCAGACCTCAGTATACATTTACGCCAAAAGTCAATCCAAGCACTTCACTTAATTACCGCAAGAACAAAGTTAATATTTTTTTCCAAGGAGATTATTTATATACCGAGACCTTAAATAAAAATGAATTTGTAAAAAGAATTTATGATAATGGTGATATCATTAACTCACAGTTAAAACGAAACAGAAACACCCATTTTACGACTTTAAAATCAGGTATTGACTATTTGGTTGATGATCAAAATACATTTACTTTTTCTGGACTTTTTGGAAGTGAAAAAATCATTGACAGAGGCGATCAACCATTTTTTAATGAGAATTTGACACAACGCAAAAGGCTTTGGCAGTTTCTGGAAGATGAATTGAAGACAACCATAATGGCAACTACTAATTTTCAACATAAGTTTAAAGAACCAGGTCATGTATTCAATATTGGCTTTAATTATACTTTTCATAGGGAAGATGAGAAGTATTTTTATGATAATTTTTTACCTATTTCCTCAGGTACAGATGCATTTAAGTTATTATCGGACGAACAGGTATATGATTTTAACTTTGATTATATTAAACCATTAAAATATGGCCGTATTGAAACTGGGATAAAACTTCGCAACAGAAGCATACCTACAAATATGCAGTTTATTCCAGGGGCTAATTCTGTATTGGATACAAAAGCGGGTGGCTGGGCTACTTATAAAGAATTAATTCCAGCCTTGTATGAAAACTATATCATTGAAAGTAAGAAATGGGAAGCAGAAATAGGTGTACGTGTGGAGTATGTAAAAATTCAATATGACGTCAACCCCAATCACATTGTATATAAAAGTGATAGTTATAATTATACGCAACCTTTTCCTAATGTACGATTGGCTTATAAAATGAATGATAATAATAAACTTTCAATTTTTTACAATCGAAGAGTTGACAGACCTAATGAAGTAGATATTCGTATTTTTCCTAAATATGATGATGCCGAAATTATAAAAGTTGGTAATCCTGCTTTACGTCCACAATTTACAAATGCTATAGAATTAGCTTTTAAAACAACTTGGGAAAGCGGTAGCTTATATAATGCCATTTATCACCGAATAGCAGATGGCACCATTACAAGAATTTCAAGCACTACACCGCCTAGTAATTTGATTTATGCCACTTTTCAAAATGTGAACAAGAGTTATAATTCAGGTGTAGAAATTATTTATGCCCAAGAAATTTCAAAAAAGTATAAGTTCAGTATTAATCTAAATGGATACAAAAACCAAATAGATGCATTTTCGGTTGAAAATAAATATCCAACAACACATCTATTTTCGGCAGTCAAACAAGAAATATTTTCAGGTAATTTAAAACTAAATAATACCTTCCATTTTACTAAAAATATAGACGCACAGTTAACAGCTATTTATCTAGCACCAGATATTATACCACAAGGCAAAATAAATTCCAGGTTTTCTTTAGACGTTGGAGTTAAAAAGTTGATCCAAAAAGGTAAAAGCGAATTGTTTTTCAATGCAACTGATTTATTAAACACCATGATAACTAAAAAAGAAATCAAGGGGCAGGGTTTTATCTATATTAGCAATGACTTTTATGAAACACAGGTAATAAGAATAGGGTATAGTTATAAATTTTAATTTCACTCCATTTTTATCTCTGCAGTGTCGCGTGAGGTAAAAACCCTTAATTCGACTGAAATCGGTTGGTTTCAACCAATTATCCAACTCCCTTCTTCCACCTCTGCTTCCAATTCTCCCAGATCCCATCCGCAATAGCCAATAAAAAGTTGAATTTCTTGTTGATTGGCGCCCTTAGTATTGATGGCTTCGATCACCTGTTCCATATTGCCACTCAAATACAGGCCATTGGGTATTTGTTTGCCTCCTTCTATGAGATCGGGGCGCTTGTGCAACACAAAGAGGTGCTCTCTATCAACGGGGCCGCCATCCATCAGTGGGAATGGTTTACTATGATTGAATTCTACTAGTTCATGCAAGGACTTTCCAAGAGGCTTATTGGTTACAAACCCGATACTTCCTTCTTGATTGTGTTCAACAATCAGAATGGTTGTGTGCTCAAAGAAACTGCCATTCAGCAGGTCGGTGCTTTTGATACTCAATCCGGGTTTAAGATCACTCATAATTTTATTATTAGACTTGCTTTCATATTATTAATTGTAAATTTACGAAATGGTATTTTACTACAATTGTTAAATTACTTTATTCGTATAACACCTATAAATCATAAAATGGTCAGTAAATTATTAAAAACCCCATTGGGAAGATTGCGTCTTGTAGCATTTATTGAAGGTTGTTCCTATTTACTTTTAGGTTTTACGATGATTTTAAAATATAAATTTTCTTTACCACAGCCCAATTATATTGTTGGTTCGGCTCATGGAATTCTTTTTGTTCTTTACATTGTATTGCTGCTTCAAGTTGCATTTATACATCGTTGGAATAGCATCAAAATCCTTATGGCTTTCTTAGCTTCACTTATACCATTTGGGACTTTTTATGCAGACAAAGTTCTTTTTAGATAATTGGATTAATAAAAATACTTTTATCTTACAAGTATGAAAAAGTTAATTCTATTATCAACAGCAATCCTTTTATTAAATATCGGTTTCACGCAGACAGAAAAAGATATATTTAAACAAGTATCAACTAAATTCGTTGCATTTATTAATGCCAATCAGAACGATAGTATCATTGCTATGTTTTCTCCTGAAATGAACGCAGCATTACCAATTGATAAATTTTCAGAATTTAATAGGGGGCTTAAAAAACAATATGGTCAAATTAAGAAAATTAGATTTGTTAGAGTTCAAAATACAACAGCATTATATGAGACTACTTTTGATACTGCTGTTTTAGGAATGACAATCACATTAAATAATCAGTATCAGATAGCTGGTTTGTTATTTAAACCTTACACAGAAGCTAAGGTAATTGAAAGAAACACAACAAGAATGAAACTCCCATTTAAAGGAGAGTGGACTACTACATGGGGCGGTGATGCCAAAGCTTTAAATTATCACGTGGAGAGTGTGGCGCAAAAAAATGCCTTTGATTTCTTAATTTATGACCAAGAAGGTTCAACCCATAAGGGTAGTGGACAAGCCAATGAAGATTATTATGCTTTTGGTAAAGAACTTTATGCGCCTTGTGATGGAGAAGTGGTGTTGGTTGTGGATGGTGTAAAAGACAATATACCAGGTACATTAAATCCTGTTTATATTCCAGGAAATACTGTGATTATTAAAACGGCTAATGGGGAATACGCATTCTTTGCACATTTTAAACAACATAGTATTGTTGTAAAGCAAGGGCAGAAAGTTAAGACTGGAACCTTATTGGGGTTGTGTGGCAATTCTGGAAATTCCTCCGAGCCGCACTTACATTTTCATTTACAGAACGCAGAAGATATGACAATCTCCACTGGAGCTAAATGTTTTTTTGATCAACTAAAAGTGAATGGAGTTTTAAAATCTGATTATTCTCCAATTAAAGGAGATAAGGTTGAATTGATAAATTAGACGTTTAATACGGTAGAAATTAATTCAATTGCTGGTACTCCTTAGGGGTAGATCCAACTTGCTGTTTAAAGAATCTTGTAAAATGTTGAGGGTATTTGAAGCCTAATTCGCCTGCAATTTGATTGATTGACTTGTCTGCCTCAAATATTTTAGTTTTGGCTACTTCTATGATTTTATGCTGAATGTATTCCTGAGCAGACTTTCCGGTTGCCTTTTTGATTAGGTCACCAAAATAATTTGCGGATAAGTTAAGCGATTCTGCACAGTAGTTCACCGTTGGGAGACCTACTGTATTTGGCTTATCGGATTCAAAGTAGTCATTAAGCAATGCTTCAAAATGTTCTAGAATACCCTTGTTCACCGAATCCCTTGTAATAAATTGTCGATCATAGAAACGTTGACAATAATCCAAAAATAGTTCGATATTAGAAGCAATTAGTTTTTTACTATGCTTGTCGATTGGTTGACTTAATTCAAATTTTATTTTGGTGAAACAATCTAAAATCATTTTTCTTTCATCATCAGATAAGTGCAATGCTTCATTAGATTCGTAATCAAAAAATTTATAGTTACGAATGTTTTTTCCAAGTGGCGTGCCTAATAAAAAATCTGAATGAAAAATAAGTCCATATCCTGCTGGTTGATAAGGCTGGGCAGGCTTTTCCATTTTCATCACCTGTCCTGGTGCAAAAAACGCCAAAGTGCCCGCTTGGTAATCGTAATAATGACGACCATATTTCATATCCCCACACTTCACATCTTTTAAATAGACACAATACATGCCATATTGAAATTTAACTACATCAACCTCTCCCCAATCCCTAATAGATGCATCTGAAAAATCAATCACAGTTACCAATGGGTTGAGTGTTTTGGTATTGTTATCTGCGTTGTAGTCGCTTATATTATTAATAGCATATATTTTTTCCATATCAGCGTGTTTGTAGTCAAATTTACTCATTAAATCTGCAATTTAAATGCCCGATCGTCTAATCAGTAAAAATGGTAGATAAATCAGTAATTGATATACCTTAATTCAAAATATATTGGCGGATCTTTGTTTGAAACTTAATATATCAATGAGCCAAATTAAAAAAAGCCATTAAAAATCAACTATTATGAAAAAAATCACCTTCCTTATAATCCTGTTTACACCATTTATTGCTATTGCGCAAAATACACAATATGCCGTTACTTCTTTTTTGCAGGATGGCCCCAAAGCGCCTAATACACATTATATTGGAGAAGCATTTTTGAGTAGTGTACTTCAGGGTGATAGTGAATTGAATTATAATATTACAAAAGCAACTTTTCGAAAAAACTCAACTCTTGATTGGCATAAACATTCAACTGTACAGGTATTAATTATTATCGATGGTGAAGGTTACTATCAAGAAAAAGGAAAAGAGGCTATCGTCATTAAAAAAGGAGATATAGTTAGATGCACAAAAGATGTTGAGCATTGGCATACAGCAAGTAAAGAAAATTTGGTTACGTATTTAGCACTATACGACGGATCTAAGCCAACTATTTGGACCGACAAATTATCTCAAGAATATTATGATAGTATTGCTGAAAAACTAAAAGTAGAAAAAAAATAATAATAATATTAAATAAGGTTGTAATTGTAATATATTAATACAAAAAAAATAATTAATCCTATTCAGTATTAATACTGAATAGAAAAATAAATCATCCAAATTACAAATTTGTTATAACATTTATGGTATTGTATGCGAGTGCTAAATACCACAAATTTGTTATATGACAGATGAGAAGAAAAGATTAGCAGATAGGATAGGAAATAACATCAGGGCTATAAGACAACGCAAAGGCATGTCTATAGAAAAGCTTGCTTTTAAATCTGACATCGGCTATATGCAGTTGAGTCGAATTGAACTTGGTAAGATAAATACTACGATATACCAAGTGTATAAAATCTCAAAATCATTAGAGGTTGATCTTCATGAATTATTTCATTTAAATGATAATTAAATGAAAAGATACTTGGAGTATTACGATGCGATAAAATTCTTAGATGACAGAGGTTTTAGTTTAAATAAAACCCTGAATTTTACAGATAGTCCATTGGTTAAAAAATTCGAATATTGGGCAAAAGATGATGGCGAGGAGATGTATCTACTTGAGGTAATGGATCAGGACTTTGTTTTTATGTTTAAACTAGTCTAAACCAGCTTTTCAACTTTTTTGCTATTGGGTTAAAAAGATTCAATTTGTTATTTAATTGATCTAATGTGTGATCAAAAACGCCTTGTATTTTCTTAAAAGGATTTAATTGATCAATGATTACGGAAAAATTATTTTGAATCATTTTTCGTTCTTCAGAACGTTTAGCTTTTAATGTTGCAATCTCTTGTTGTATTAATACTCTTTCATTCATGCTACTCATAATGTCTATTTTAATTTCCTAACAGTGCAGTTGTAGATAGGATCTTGAATGAAATATTGCTTAAATCTTGCAACAATTATGGATATAAAAAAGTAAATTCCTGACACAAAAAGAAATCCCAAGTAGACCTTGCCAGTTATTGTGCCAATCCATAATGCAAGCCCAACAGAAAAAAAGAAAATACATGATAACAACAATGCCATTAGAAGTAACTTAGAGTATAGTTCTGCAAATGCATTTGCAATAAAATCTACCAGGTATAATTTATACAATTG
This sequence comes from Sediminibacterium sp., assembly GCA_030158665.1. Taxonomy (GTDB): domain Bacteria; phylum Bacteroidota; class Bacteroidia; order Chitinophagales; family Chitinophagaceae; genus Sediminibacterium. The sequence continues at coordinate 10,705 of JAOASM010000008.1, forward strand.
TATAGTGCTCACTGAATAAGCTTCTATACTTTTTAAAAGTGGTTCAATCGAAATGATATTGTTAAGCATGTATTTTCTTTAGATAAGCATTAATCTTTCACATTGTGTGAAACAGATCTTTTTAAATCGTCATATTTTTCGGTAACAGATTCTAATAGATCCTCAAATTTCTCTTTAAGGTCGTCTACATATTCCTCACCTTTATGTGCGATCCTTCTTCTTGTAACGCTACCTTTTGCCGGGGCAAATAAGATGCCTAATAATGCTCCTGCTGCAATCCCTGCAATAACGCCTAAAGCTGCTTTTCCTGAGTCCATAATGATTAATTTTTAGTGATAAATATCGATTCACCAAAGTTCAATCAAGATGAAGATCGAATTGTTACACAATAACACCTATTATTTGTAAATTTTTATGAACATATAATATCCCTTGTTCATAGGCTCATAGCTTTCCAATCCCTATATTTGTATTTGTAAAAACGCATATATGTTAGACGCAATAGTTCCTTTGATCTCTTTAATACTGTTAGAAGTAATTTTGGGGATTGATAATGTAATTTTTATCTCTATTTTATCGGATAAGTTGCCAGATAGTCAAAGAAACAAATTGAGGTATTGGGGCCTTGGGTTAGCAATGGTAATGCGTTTAATTTTATTGACGTTAATTTCTTGGATTTTAAAATTGGATCAAAATTTATTTACGATTGCTGGTATAAGCTTCTCAGGCAAGGGGATCATTTTGATTGCAGGAGGCTTATTTTTAATTTATAAGAGTACAGTTGAGATTTATCATAAAACAGAGTTAGCCAATCAGAGTGAAGTGCCAGTTGTGCCAAAAACGAGTAGCTTCAAAAGACTATTGATGGAGATTATTTTGTTGGATTTAGTGTTTTCCATTGATTCAATTATCACTGCAATTGGAATGGCACAAGAATTATGGGTTATGTATACATCCGTTATAGTGGCTGTTGTAATTATGATTTTTGCGTCTCAACCAATTAGTTATTTTATCAAAAAGCATCCTTCATTCAAAATTTTGGCTTTAAGCTTTTTAATGATGATTGGCATTTCATTGATTGCTGAGGGTTTCCATTTGGCCATACCTAAAGGCTATATTTATTTTTCAATGGCATTTGCTTTTATAGTTGATATCATACAAATGAAAACGGTAAAATAGCAATATGCAATCCCCAGTCTTTTTAATCACTCCTCCATTTACTCAGTTAAATACGCCTTATCCTGCAACGGCTTATTTAAAAGGGTTTTTGAACACCAAAGGTATTTCTAGTGTTCAGGCAGATCTTGGGATTGAGGTGACATTAGCTGTTTTTAATAAAGAAGGATTGTCGAAGTTATTTGAGGCAATCGTTGAAAAGGAACATGAGCTTAGCCCTGATTGCCAACGTATGCTAGCTTTGAAGAATCACTATATCAACACGATTGACCAAGTGATTTTATTTTTACAAGGTAAATTGGATACCATTGCGCATTTAATTTGTACGCGTTCATTCTTACCTGAAGCAAGTGCTTTTGATCAATTAGATGATTTAGAATGGGCATTCGGCGCGATGGGGAAACAAGATAAAGCAAAGCATATCGCGACAATGTATTTAGAGGATCTTGGCAACTTGATTAAGGCAACAATTGATCCTTATTTTGGTTTTAGTCGCTATGCGGAGAGTCTCGGAAGATCTGCTAATTCATTTGACGAATTGTATGAAGCACTCAATGCGCCTTTAACTTATTTAGACACTATTTTATTAGACCTATTTGAACAGCATATTCAAAAAGTACAACCTAAACTAGTTTGTATCTCAGTGCCGTTTCCAGGAAATCTATATACCTCATTGAGATGTGGACAATGGATTAAGCAGCATCACCCTACGATTAAAGTAGCCATGGGAGGGGGCTTTGCCAATACTGAACTTCGTTCATTGTCTGATCCTAGGGTGTTTGAATTTTATGATTTTATTACTTTGGATGATGGGGAAGCGCCAATTGAAATGTTGATAAATCATATTGATGGCAAAAAAGATATACATGATCTTAAGCGTTGCTTTATATTATTGAACGGGGTGGTTACCTACATGAATGAATCCATTTATCCCGATTACAAGCAGCATCAATTGGGTACACCTGATTATGAAGGCTTATTATTAGATCAATATATTTCTGTGATTGAGTTGGTTAATCCAATGCACAGCTTATGGAGTGACGGAAGATGGAATAAATTAACGATGGCCCATGGATGCTACTGGGGTAAGTGTACGTTTTGTGACATCTCTTTGGACTATATTAAAACCTATGAACCTGCAACAGCAATTTTATTGGCGGATAGGATGGAGGCAATGATTGCTCAGACAGGTCAAAATGGGTTTCATTTTGTAGATGAAGCTGCACCACCAGCATTGATGAAGGCTTTAGCGATTGAAATCATTCGTCGTAAGTTAGTGGTAAGTTGGTGGGCCAATGTGCGCTTTGAAAAAAGCTTTACACAGGATCTTTGTCTTTTATTGAAAGCTTCTGGATGTATTGCGGTGAGTGGGGGGCTAGAGGTTGCATCAGACAGATTATTGGATCTAATCCAGAAAGGTATCACAGTGGCACAAGTAGCCAGAGTAAGCAAGCATTTTAATGAGGCGGGGATCATGGTACATGCTTATTTAATGTATGGATTCCCGACGCAGACAGTGCAAGAAACGGTTGATTCTTTAGAAATGGTTCGTCAGTTTTTTGAAACAGGTGTATTAAAATCTGCCTTCTGGCATTTGTTTACGATGACTGCGCATAGTCCTGTTGGATTAGCACCTGAAAAATATAAAGTCAAAAAAGTAACAGAGGCAATTGGCAGTTTCGCCAACAATGATATCCTCCATACCGATCCTACTGGCGCAAATCATGAGATCTTTGGCTTTGGCTTAAAAAAGGCCTTACTAAATTACATGCATGGTGCTTGTTTTGAATTTCCATTACAAAAATGGTTTGAGTTTAAAATCCCAAAAACTACCATTGAGCCAAATTATATTCAAAAGCAAATTGATGCTGTAGAGATTGGCGCTTCAAACTATAAAGCAATATGGATAGGATTGATGCCTATTGCAACTATAGTGCAAAAAGCAAAAAAAGGCAGCAAGTGGGAAGAAATGAATTTACGTTTTGAAACCAATAAAAATACTGTTTCAATCAATGTGTCGCCAGAAAAAGGGGCATGGTTAATACAGCTATTGTCAAAAATAAATATAGATACATCCTCTGGTATGCCTTTGGCAGACATCAAGGCGGATTATGCAGCTGCAGGGCTGGAAGGCTTTGATTTGTTTTGGGATAATAAACCTGTCAATACTTTACATAAAGCTGGACTATTAAGAATATAAATTCATCAAGATGCATGTTGAATGGGTGAGAGATTTTTGTTTGACCTTTAAAGATGTGGAAGAATGTCAGCCATTCGGCCCAGAGCATCTTGTATATAAGATCAAGGGTAAAATGTTCTTACTTCTTTCTTTGGATGAAATCCCGCTAAGAGTTAATGTAAAAACAGATCCAGAAAGATCAATTGAATTAAGAGAATCTTATCCTGACAATATATTGCCGGGTTATCATATGAATAAGAAGCATTGGAACACACTTGTATTAAATGCAAGACTTAACCCAGGATTGGTTCAAGAATTAATCACCCATTCTTACGAGTTAGTTCGAAAGTAATTTGAGCCATGCTCGATTTCTTAAAATTTTGCCAATTATCCATCCCAAAACTTAGTTTAACATATATTTTAATTGTATGTAACTTTTTCCCAATACTTTCGTCCCACTTTTAAATATATTGAATGAACTATTTTTCTTTGAATTGGCTTAAACCAGTTGCTTTTGTAGTGCTGACTTTTTTTAGTTTTAATGCTTTCGCGCAAGGATTTAACTTAAAAGGGGTTGTAAGAGATACGGTAGATAAAAAACAGCTACCCAATGCGTCTATTGTGCTTTTACATGCAAAAGATTCTGTATTATATAAAATGACTAGAACGCAAGCAAATGGTGCCTTCGATTTGTCTGAAATCAATAATGGGGCATATATTTTAATGATTACATATCCTCAGTATGCTGATTATTTAGAAAAAATCCAAGTCAATGACGCTGCGATTGATTTAAAAGTCATCCCCTTAAATACAAAAGTGCATTTGTTGAAAGAAGTGATCATTAAAAATACCGTATCTGCTATTCGAGTTAAAGGGGATACGACAGAATATAAAGCTGATAGCTTTAGAGTTACACCCAATGCAGATGTGCAAGAATTGATTAAAAAAATGCCAGGGTTTCAAGTCAATTCAAAAGGGGAAATTACTACGCAGGGCGAAAAAGTGAATAAAGTCCTTGTGGATGGTGAAGAGTTTTTTAGTGATGACCCAGCAGTGGTAACAAAAAATTTAAGAGCGGATGCGGTAGATAAAGTGCAGGTATTTGATAAGAAATCTGATCAAGCAGCTTTTACAGGAATTGATGATGGGCAAACCAGTAAGACGATCAATTTGCAATTAAAAGAAGACAAGAAAAACGGTTATTATGGCAAATTTGAACTTGGCTCCAACTTGGATCAATACCGAAATGGTAAGGCTTTAATCAATGCTTTTAAAGGGAAAAAGAAAATTGCTGGTTACTTAACTACTGACAATACGCGCTTTGAAGGATTAAGTTGGGATGAACAAAGAAATTACTCGGACGGAGGGAATACGGTAACTACTTTAGGTGATGATGGAAGTATGAGTATCTATTTTTCTGGTGGAGACGACTATGATGAGCAAATAGGTTTGCCTAATCAACAAAGTGCTGGCCTAGTACTTTCTAATAAATGGGGTAATACTTCTACCAATAATACGGGACAATATCAAAGATTGCAATCTAATGCCAAAGGAACTAGTTACACACAAACAATACTTTCTAACGCGATTTTAAATAATAACACTACGAATGACCAAGTGCTTGATAAAAGAAAGTATCGTCTCAATACGATTAATGAATGGGGTACAGATAGTACTGGGTTATTCAAAATTACCTTAAAAGCGGCTAATACTTTAAAAGATGCCAATGCCCAATTCTTTGGTATAACAACCAATGAGTTTGGTAATAAGATTAATCAGACTGATAGAAAAACCAGTTTGTCAGAAAATGACAAATTGCTTATCTCAAATTTAAGTTATCGAAAAAAGTTTGCTAAAAAAGGCAGATCAATTTCTGTGCTTTCTGATTTGAATTTTAATGATAAAGCACAAGATGCAACGCTGATTTCTGAAAATAGTTTCTTTGATGCAGCTAATTTACTCAGCTCTGTAGACAGGGTGGATCAAATCAAAGCCAATCAACAAACAACTTCATCTGTCGCTTCAAATATAGTGTACACAGAACCATTGAGTGAAAAATCGTTTTTAATCTTTAAATATGGGCTAACAATAGCTAAAAATGATGCAGAAAGAGTGACTTCGAACAATAATGGTACAATTGTGGACTCATTGAGTAATCATTTTGTGTTTAATACAGTTAATAACAGTGGGTCACTCAGTTACCGTTATGTAGCTAAGAAAGTAAATTTTATCATTGGATCAGGAATAGGGACGGCAAATTATCAGTTAAATGATTTGGAATTGGGTACCAACAAAGGAATCAATTTTACAAATTTCATTCCAAGCGCTTCTTTAAATTTTAATCCTAAGCAACAAAGAAAACTTAGATTTAATTACAATGGAAATACAGTTAATCCAACATTATTACAAATTCAACCCATACTAGACAATACAGATCCTCTAAATATATTAGTGGGTAATCCTGAATTACAACAAGCATTTACAAATAAGTTCACATTTAATATCGGGGATTATAAGGTTTTAAAAAGCCGCTCAATCAATTTGTGGGTCGATTATGGAAACACGAATAACGCAATAACCAGTAGTAGTGAAATAGATGCAAACGGAAGAAGAATTTCTAAATATGTGAACGTGGATGGCAATTTTAATTATAGCATTAATGCTTCATACGGCTTAGATGTCTATAAAGGAGTGAATATGAATTTTAGATTTGGAAAAAGGTTTAATCGATATAACAACATAGTCAATAATACAAAAAATACAAATGACAATAATTCAATGGATTATGCCATTGGTTTAAATTATTGGAGTGACACTTGGTTTAATTTTTATTTTCAAATAAATGCAGCCAATAACCAGTCGACCTCTACTATTAGACCTAATATAACGACTAACTATTGGTCTTATTCTAGTTATGGTAATTTTAATTTTAAATTTAAAAAGGCCAAAACCTATTTATCATTTGAAAACGAGTTCAATATTTACCAAAAATCTGTTGCTTTCCCCGATCAACGAAATATTTACTTAGTAAGTCCTTCTATTCGAAAAGTCATTGGTAAAAAAGACCTTTTTGAAATTAAATTATATGCTTTTGACCTGTTCAATCAAAATAGCAATGTGAGTAGAAATATCTCAAGTAATTTTATTTCAGAGACCACAAATAACAGCATAAGAAGATATTTCTTATTTGGTGTAATTTATAATTTCTCAAAAAATAGCAAGCCACCTAGTTTCGACTAATTTCAAATCCTTTTATCAATTTTTCTATATGAATCGAATAATTTTATTTTCTTTTTTGTTGGTTACCACTCCAGCTTTTACACAACAATTTATAACAGCGGGGAAGTTGACTTTTGAACGAAAAGTGGCACAAGTAACTTTAATGGAGAACTTGTATGAAAATGGCGGGGATGACAATATTTGGCTAGTCGAAATGAAAAAAGTGTATCCTAGAATCGTAACCGATAGCTATACTTTAGAATTCAATAATAATACCACTCTATTCAAAGTTGAAAAAGAGAATTCAGATAACAAATACATGCTAACTGGATTAAAGCCCTCAGATCAAAATTATGTCTATCAGGATTTCAATCAGAATATGACAACAATGAGTAAAGGGCTATTTGAAAATGAATATCTAGTAAAAGATAGCATCAAGCAATTTCAATGGAAAATCACTGGCGAAGTAAGAGATATCGCTGGTTTTGAATGTAAAAAAGCCTTAGCTAAGATTAATGACTCCGTAGTAGTTGTAGCTTTTTATACAGATCAAATTATAGTAAAAGGTGGTCCTGAAAATTTTAATGGACTTCCAGGTATGATATTAGGCTTGGCTGTGCCAAGATTATCTCTAACCTTATTTGCTACAAAATTAGAGTTAACAAGTCCTATAATGAACGTAAGATTGCCTTTGAAACCCAAATATGTAAAACACAGCCAAATCCTTCAAGATGTAGAAAAAGGCCTAAAGACTTGGGGTAAAGAAGCTAAGGCAATAGCTTGGGTATCTAATTTATAAATCCAACCCCCTTTGGCCCATTGCGTAAAATGAGCCAGATTTCGTTCTTGACGAGAAGGGGGCGGATTAACTTATTTTTTGGTTAAATCAATTTCAAAACTCAATTTTAACGTCACTCGATATTCAGTGATTTTATTATTTGTAACAATCGCTGTTTGATCTTGAACCCACACAGATTTAATGTCTTTCAAGGTTTTACTGGCATGGGTGACTGCTGTTTGTGCTGCATCTTCCCAACTTTTAGTTGAATTAGACATTACTTCTATCACTTTTACGGTACTCATAGTAGTTGATTTTAGATGTAAATTATAGGATCATTTTTTTACTTCCTATGATGCTTATTTTAATTTGAATTGATTATTATCATAGACATACTTGACAAGAATCAAATGCATTATTTTTCATATGTACTAATTTTCAATTTAAATTTTATAGCTATGTCTACTATAATTGCCGAGTCGTATATCCTAGAATTAAAGGCTTGGCTTACACTCATCTCATTTTACAAAAATCAAACAGAAAGCTTTAAGCATAAACTATTTCAAGCGATAAGGGTGCCAATGTTGATTAAGGATAGTGCAAGATTAGAAGCCTATCAAGTTCATTTAATGGCATTTCAAGATTTTTTATTTGAAATGGAGGATGCTATACTTTCTCATATTAAGCAAATTGATATAAAATATATTTTTGATGATATTCAAAAGAACGAATCCATTGAGCATCAGCAAATTTTACTCAGGTATAAAATGTATACAGCAGAAAAAAAATATTTTAGTTTCAGAAATGCCTTATCGCAATACCTTATAAGTATTTTCGAACTTGTAATTTTATCTAAATTAAATAAAGGATTGCCGAGTCTGCATCCTGTTGGTCGTAGGTCTGCAAATATTACAGTTTAATTCATTTGTTGTAACTCCTACATTAAGGACTTGTTTATCTTTGGAATTGTACCTAAAAACACTGATACCCTTGGCTTTCCAGAAATAGGCAGTGCTAAATATAGCTGCCACTTCTTGCTTGGTGGTTGTTTCAGGTAAATTAATCGTTTTTGATACGGCATTATCAGTGAATTTTTGAAATGCCAATTGGTGTTTTAAATGCCATTCGGGAGCAATTTCCTGAGCAGTTTTAAAAAGATTTCTAATGGCTACCGGTATTTCTGATATAAAAGCGATAGAACCATATTTTAGTACTTTCTTCATTATATCGGAATGGTATAATTTGTTTCTTTTTAATGTTTCTACTAGTTGTTGGTTTACGTTCTCAAAAATATGATCTTCGAGTATATGTCTTTGCTCGTAGGCTAAAGCAAATATTGGTTCAATTGATGAGCTTACATTGGCTATGATGGATATACTTCCAGTTGGAGCAATGCTTGTTCTTGTCGCATTGCGCATTGGCATATCAGGTGCATAAATGCTTTTTCCCCAGTCCGGAAAATTTCCTCTTTCTTTGGCTAATTGAACGGAAGCTTCTTTTGCTTTCTCGCAAATAAATTGCATAATCTGCTCACCTAATTGAACTGCTTTATCAGAATCATAAGGGATTTCAAGTTCAATCAATAAGTCTGCCCATCCCATTACACCCAAACCAATTTTTCGACTTTTTAATGTTGTATGTTTAATCTCAGGTGTAGGGTAGGTATTGATCTCAATGACATCATCTAAAAATCGGATGGCTACTTCAACTATTTCTTCTAGCTTTCTCCAATTCACCTCTTTACTTCCATTATTACTCTTTAGAAATTTGACCAAATTCAATGAACCTAAATTACATGACTCGTAGGGCATTAAAGGAACCTCCCCACAAGGGTTTGTTGCATTGATTTTACCAATAGCTTGTAATGGATTATGTTGATTGATGGTGTCTATAAATAGTAAGCCTGGGTCACCTGAGGTCCAGGCAGATTCTATAATTTTATTCCATAAATATTTCGCATCTACTCTTTTTTCTACATTTTTATAATTGGGGTGGATTAATTCCCATTCATCATTTTTTTCTACTGCATGCATGAATTGATCCGTTATTGCAATTGAAAGATTGAAGTTATTTAATACTGTAGAACTACCTTTCGCTTCAATAAATGCTTCAATATCTGGATGATTGATGTCTAGGATAGCCATATTGGCTCATCTTCTTCTGCCAGATTGTTTCACACTTTCAGTCAGAGCATCAAAATCTTCTATTATTGATAATGGGCCAGATAAGTGTCTGCAAATTGAATAAGCATAGTTATTTTTTGGTGAAATTTTTGAAAAGTTAAAACCCACCCCACCACCACTTGATTGAATCAATTTAGCATATTTAAAACTATCATGAATACTTTGCATTGAATCAAAAATTGGTAATACAAAACACGCACTAAGTTGTTGCTCGGAATTTCCTGCATTCATTAATGTTGGTGAATTGGGTAAAAATAAGAATTCAGATAAGCAATCGTAAAATTTACCCTCCCAAGAAAGCGCCTTCTCTTTCCCTCCCCACTGGTATTCTGCATTAGAAACAGCCTTAGCGACTCTTTTGAAAAGTTCCTTAGGTGTTTCTATGGTTTCTCCATTATTGTCTTTTAGCAGGTACCTGGCTTTTAATAAATATTCACTGTGTGCTGATATATCGTTCATTGTATTTGGGGTATTAATAGTATTGTATTAGTACAATTTTTTGGTAGTCTTTAAGTACGTCTTCGTCTACAAATTCTACAATACCTCCTGTAGCAAGTGTTTTTTCAATCACATCATCTACAGCATCTTTGATATAAAGATCGTTATGTAAAACATCGTCATATTCAAATATGATTTCTTTCTTAGCCCCTTGCCTTGCAGGATAAACGTAGTTTTTTTCAATGATTAAGTGTTTCCCTTTTTTCTCAGTTGCTCTTCGCCAGACCTCTTTTATGCCTACTGCCAATGTTTTATTGCCCATTGCATCATCTATCACTTTTATTAGATCTTCTTTTTTTTGTTTATTCCACTTAGTTACATGCGGTTCAATGATATCTAATAATTCTGGTTCTGTATTTTCTTCATAGTTGCCATGAATATATTCTGTTATATATTTCTTTTGGTGACTAACCTGTTTAAAGTGTCCAATTGTTTTAGGAGTACCCATAAAGAAAACTGGAATATTGTATTGTAGTAATATTTGTTTTAATTGAAGATCTACATTGTGAAGAAATTTGTCTAGTTGGTTTTCTTTAATTTTTGATTCGTCAGAAAAGTTAGCCACTTTTTCTGGCATATCATGATATAAGCCATCTATATCAACTGCTTTGATCCTTTCTAATTTTAATAGACTTTTAGTATTGCCCAGATAAAAATTACCTTCTTTGCTACTAATGATCATTAATATATATTTATGAATTTCTTTTTTAGCATAAACTAAATCTCTGATTTCAAATGAATCATCTATTACGATTCTGTCTTCGAGAGGGATATCTAAATAATAAAACTTCTCCAAAAGAGGAGAAACGAAAATGGCTATACTCTTGGTGACTTTTGAATAATCTATCTCAGAAATGATGTGTTTCAATTTTTTTATAACTGGATTAGCGATACTCTTTGGGTAGGTTTTCAGTAGTTCTGCGCTTGTCTTATGTACCATAACTTTTAAATGCCCAGTAATTTCTTTTTGGGGGTTTACTTGTATATCAACTGAGATAATGATTGATATGCTAGGGAAGTAGCTTTCAGTCAAAATTAAATCTGAGTAAGATTCCGATTGCATTGTTTTCATGCGTTATTTTTTAATGCTTTTATAAAGTCCAATTAATTCGCCAAATCCTATGATATGATTCGACATGGATTTTTCTAATTGATGTTTTGTGCTATTGACATTTAGGTCCAATAGAAAGTTATCGAGGGCATATACTTTAAAATGATAATGGTGAATGCCCTTAGGTGGACAAGGACCACAATATTTACTCATACCAAAGTCGTTGATCCCTTGTCTGCCTCTGGTTTTGTTTATTTTAACATAACTTTTTGGAGGGATATTCCATGCAATCCAATGCGTCCAAGTTCCTACTGGTCCATCAGGATCATCCACAATGATTGCCAAGCATTTTGTTTCAATTGGCAAATTATTGATAATTAACTCAGGCGGTTCATTTCTGCCATCACATGTATATTGTTCTGGAATGAAGGTGAATGGCTTAAAAGCTGAACTTGAAACCTCCAATATCCTTGTATTGACTTCAATTGGTAGAATGGAATACATTTTACAATGAATTAACTTCTGTTACAAATAAATACGGGCACTGCGTGGTCTTGTATCAATTCACTTACAAAGCTTTTGTGAAACAAAGAACCCAATCCAGTTCTGCCATAAGCCCCGCTTATTAATAATGCATTTTTCCTTTCTAAAAACAAACTATTGAAGTAGCTGCCCGGATCTGCATTATTTTTAAAAATTGTTAAGTCTTTAAAATGTTTAACGGCGTATTCCTCTAATAAAATCTGGTCAGGAATGCCATGTTTTTCATCCTCTTTAGAATACACTACAATTGTTTTATTATTGGTTAATTCTGGAAATAAATAAGCAAATTGTTTAATAGCAAACATCGAATTTTTAGATCCATCATACGCTATTATATTGCATTTTGGAAAAACGAATTTTTCTGGTATCACTAATGCTGGACATTCTATCTCCTTCAAGGTTTCTACTAGATACTCTGAAACTTTATTCACCCCGTAATCTTTATAAAATGTTTCAGATCCCAATAACATTAAATCAGCAAATCTTGATTCTTTGATGAGTGTTGCAATAGATGAATCATCATAATCTTTATGCACCTTATATTCTATATCATTATTTTGACATTCTTTTTCAAATTTTGCAATTACACTCTTTATTTCTTCTGCATCCACATCTTCAATTAATGGAATAAAATAGGTAGATCCAATACCTTCGCCAGCATAATTCCATAATCTAGCATAATCTTTTTTGGGTATAAAAATACCTGTTAAGACAATTCTGCTTCTTTCATTTAATGTTTTCGCAAACTCCATGGCACCTTTTGAATAGTTTGTCCCATCAATTGCTAATAAAATCTTTTTCATATTTATTTTTTAATATTTTTAATGAATCTACTGTCTACAAACTTAGTGTGGCAAACACAATAGCACAATGACCTACGTCAAAACCATTGCTGATTCCAATTTGTTTCCTTGTTCGATGCTATTTCAACTATCTAAATCATCTATAGATTTGATGTTGATCATTGGATGCCACATCCCTTATTTTTAATTTTAATGATTATTTACAATTCAAATTTTTATTATGACAAATTCATTAACAAGACAAGCAAGTTTGATGCCTACTATTTTCGATGATTTGGTAAACCCATGGACTGATTTATTAAGTAATTTTCGCCTTAGTTCCGGTAATTTTTCTGTACCAGCAGTTAATATTACTACTCAAAATGGCGACTATACAATTACGATGGCTGTTCCTGGGATGAAAAAAGATGATTTTAAGATTGACTTTGATGACAATCTTTTAACCATTAGTTGTTCTAAAGAGGAGTCTAAAGAGGATAAAAACTCAAGATTTACTAGAAAAGAATATAATTATTCATCTTTTAGCAGAACATTTACAATTCCAAATGAAGTGAATGCTGATAAGATTGATGCTCATTATGAAAATGGTTTATTAAGTATTAAACTTCCATCTAGAGAAGAGTACAAAAAACTTTCCACATCTAAGCATATTCCTATTAAGTAGTGTATACTGCTTATTATTCATGATAGATGCTGACTAAGCCCAAAACAACATGTTTTGGGCTTTTTAGTAATACCTAATGATTAGGTATTAAGTATTTATACTGAGTATTCTTTAATGAAAATTTACATATATATATAATTTATGATGAGAATTACCTAAACCTTTGATGATGATCAGTTTTTGTTTTTTTTATCATGATTATGTTTGTCCTCCGATATTGTTTTAATCAATAATAACCAACGATGACTATGAAAAAAGCAAATTTGTTTTTATACATGTTCTTGCAAATCACAATGATATCTTGTGTTTCAACTAAGTCAACAACCTATTTCAACAATGCGTCCGATACGTCTATTGCTTATAATACATTAAAATCGTTCAAAATTCAACAAGTAACAAGAATTCAAAAAAACGATATCTTGAATATTTCAATTACAAGTTTGAATCAAGATGCATCTGCTATTTTCAATACTACAAATAACTTTGTTTTCACTTCTTCTACTAGCTCTGGTTTAAATACACAGTCTAGTGGTTATCTTGTTAATGAACATGGCATGATCAATCTCCCATTATTAGGTAATGTTAAAGCCTTCGGTTTAACAAAGAGTGAATTAATTGACACAATTACACATATCATTAAGGATAGGCACTTATTAATGGACCCTATCGTCAATATTCGTCATGTGAACTACGAGGTGACTGTGATTGGTGAAGTTGGAAAGCCTTCAGTTATTTCTGTCCCTAATGAAAGTATATCAATGCTAAAGGCTATCGGCCTTGCTGGGGATATTACTATCTATGGCAGAAAGGATCATGTTTTATTGATAAGAGAAGCTGAAGGAGAAAAGCAAGTTAAATACATCAACTTAAACTCTAAGGACTTTTTATTATCACCCTATTATTACTTACAACCAAATGATGTTATTTATGTGGAATCTAATAAAAACAAAGTTGCTAGTGTGGGTAGAGGTACAAGATTGTTGCCAGTCTTTTTATCTGGCCTTTCGGTCGTTATTTTATTAGTTGATCGTGTTTTTTATCAATAATACATTTATGAAAAAAAATATAGACCATACCATTCAGAAGGAGGAAAGCTTATTGATAGGAGCAATCAGAAATTGCATTCAAAATTGGCCTACCTATTTAATTATTTCAACCATTCTTGGCATCGCTAGTATTGCCTATCTAAAAATTTCGCCAGTATATTACCAGGCAAATGCGTTACTTATTATTAAAGATGAGAAGAAGGGAAATGAAGATTCTAAATTAATGGAGTCATTAAACTTAATGAGTGCAAAAAGAATCATTGAAAACGAAGTGCAAGTTTTACAATCAAAAGCCATTATCGATAGGGTCGTTCAGAAATTATACCTAAATGCGCCAATTTATATAAGCAATAGTTTAAATAAAAAAAGAGCCTACTTAAGCAGTCCGATTTTTATTGAACTAAATAGGGGAGAAACACTTAAAAACGGAATCGGTGCAATTAGGTTTAATTACAATGAGAAGGCTCATTTAGTCACATTAAACGACCATTATATTTATCCTTTAAATCAATGGGTTAACACACCCTTTGGAATGCTAAGATTTATTCAAAATACCCAAAGTATTCCATCCAATCAGGCCTTCTATTTCGAGCTTTTGAATAACGAAGCAGCAGCTAATTCACTTTCTAGTCAGCTCAAGGTGACTGCCACTAACAAACTTTCTAGTGTGATTAATCTTCAATATAAAGATGGGGATCCTAAGCTAGCAGAAGCTGTTTTGAACGAAGTGATCAGTATTTACAATCAAATGATCCAATCCGAAAAGAAAGAATTGGCAAAAACGACACTTCAATTTATAGATGCCAGATTAAATGTCATAGGCAGTCAATTGGATTCTATCGAACATAAAATTAGATCATTTAAAGGCAATAGTAATGCTGTTGACATTGGGACCCAAGGTCAACTTTTCCTTCAAAATGTGAGTTTAAATGACCAAAGATTAACGGATATCAATCTAAAGCTAGATATGGTGAATGAACTAGAGGACAATATTGCAAGTAAAGAACATGGTTTATTAATTATGCCAACCACATTGGGGTTGATTGACCCTACATTGACTCAACTAATCACCACATTAAATGATTATGAACTTCAGCATGATAAGATTAAAAATACAACAGCTTCAAATAATCCATTAATGGTGTCTTTAAATGAACAAATTTCTGCCACTAAGGGTCGAATTAAGGAGAATATGAAAGCGTATAAAGCATCCTTAGAGAAAAGTAAAAATAGTTATACGCAGAATAATGAGAAGTATGCTAATATGCTTGAGTCGATTCCAGCAAAAGAGCAAGCATTGCTTGAAATAAGTAGAGATAAAAATATAAAGTCAAATATTTACGCATTTCTATTGCAAAAAAGAGAAGAAACTGAGATTGCTTATGTATCAACTATTTCAGATAAAAGTACTATTTCAAATGCCTACGCCTCTTCTGATCCGGTTAGTCCCAATCATTTATTAGTATACGGCTCTGCATTGTTGTTATTAATTGGATTCCCAATCGGTTTCGTGGGTTTAAGAGATAGCCTTGGTGGTTCTATACGTTTTAGGCGTGATATTGAAAACCAGACACATCTTCCGATTGTTGGAGAAATTGCGCAAGCAGAATGGAAAGATCAAAAATTAATACAGTATGGAGAACAAACAAAGCAATATGAGTCATTTAGGAAAATTAGATATGCTTTAGCAAATAAAGGTATGGCAGGTAGAAATAAAAAATTGTTAATTACTTCTGGTATTGCAGGTGAAGGAAAGACTTATATCGCCACCAATTTGGCCCTCAGTTTCGCAGATGTTGGTAAAAGAGTGGTTTTAGTTGATTGTGATTTTAGACATGCTAGTATGTCAAAATCATTTAATTTTTCCAAGTCAGAGGGTATGACTGATTTCCTTTCTGGTTTGGTTGCGGAGAATGATATCATCAATCCTATACCAGAGTATAAAAATTTATTTTTCATTCCTGCAGGATCCATACATCAGAACACGACTTCACTATTAGAGAATGGCAGTATTGCTGATTTATTTGATTATTTAGAAGATCATTTCGATCTTATTATAATCGATTCTCCTCCCTTGATGGATGTTGCTGATGCGTATTTGCTAGCTAATTATTGTGATACAACGTTATTTGTAATAAAACATGGGTTTACTCCAAAAAATATTGTAGAGTATATCCTTTCTAGTGGGGAGATTAACTCCATTAGTGATACTATGATTCTTTATAATGGTGTAAAGGACCAGTTTGATGGGGCTTCTAGAAATAGAATTTTAGGGGACATCAATTCCAAGAATACCATCGGAAGGGGGCAAATCAAGTTGTTGAATTAATTTTTTTTTGGTTTTAACATACGTTTCTTTCCTTTTTAAGCTTCAAAATGTAACTGAGGTCGGCGAAGCCGTAAGGAAGATGAAACATTTAAATCACTCAAATCGTTCAAATATGGAAAAGCTATGGTATGTGGTTTACACAAAGTCAAATTGCGAGAAAAAGGTGTCATGTTTATTGACTAAGTATGGAATTGATAATTATTGTCCGTTAAACAAAACAATAAGGCAATGGGCAGATCGGAAAAAAATGGTATTGGTGCCAATTTTCACTTCTTATGTCTTTGTTCATATCCCTTCAGATAGGTTGTATCAAGTAAAGCAAGCCAGTTCTGACATCATCAATTTTGTTTATTGGCTTGGGAAACCTGCAGTAGTAAGAAACAATGAAATTGAAAATATAAAATTATTCTTGGATAAATATAGCAATGTAAAACTTGAAAAAAAATCAATCCGTGTCAACGATACAATTAAGGTAATGAGTGGCCCATTCTTAAATATGGAAGGGAATATTAAATCCATCGAGCATAACAAAGTAAAATTAATACTTCCGTCTTTAGGTTATATGATGATAGCAGAAACATCCATACACAATATACAAGTTGTTCCTAATGGGTATCAACTAGAAAGAATGATTTCATAATATCAATCAATTTTTAACAATATGATGCGTATGCTAAAAGCTGCTTTAAAGAGGATGATTGCTAATTTTTATATCTATTTTGGATACATCAATAGGGCAAAAAAAAAGATCATTAAGAGTGATTCTGTTGTGTCGATTTATTTTCACAATCCCTCTTTTAAGACTTTTAATGACTGTATGCAGTGGTTGATAGATAACGATGCAGTTTTTTTAGGACCTGGTGATTTACTGTCCTTTCAATCCAATCCGAAAAACACAAGCAAGCTAAAAGTGCTAATTACAGTTGACGATGGATGGAGAGAAAACTTATTAAATATAGTTCCGATTGCTCATTTTAATAAAATTCCAGTTACTATATTTGTTAGCACTGAACCTTTAATAGAAGGCGGCGGATACTGGTGGTCTTATATAAAAAAGGCATTAAAAAATGGATACACTACTTGTACTATCCCATTTTTGAAAACCATTCCCAATCAAAACCGATTGAGTATCGTCAATCATTTAAAGTCATTTATTCAAATCGATCGTGAGTCAATGACCGTTGAGGAATTGAAATCGATTGCCATTTCGCCCTATATACAAATTGGTGCTCATACTCTAACGCACCCTATTCTTACCAATTGCGATGACGATTTAGTAGCTAAAGAAATCATACAATCAAAGACAGTACTAGACGCAATCCTTCCTGCCCCAGTGAATTCCTTTTCGTATCCAAACGGAGATTATTCGGAAAGAGAAATCAATATCCTTAAAAAAAACGGGTATCAAATCGCCTTTGCGAATACACCTGGCTTGATTCATCTAAATGCAAAAATGGATTTATTTAGATTGCCAAGATTTGAGATTTTGGATCATGCTCCATTGAATGAAAATATCTGTAGAATGCTAGGTGTCTGGTTTTAAATAAGATTATATGGCTCCATTTTTATATAAAATATTAGCAGGGACGGTCTTGATGATTTTTGCTTTTATGTTGCTATGGGTTAAGGGCAATAAGAATATTCCATTTATAGAATATGTGTTGTATACATTTCCCTTTATTTCCATTACCTTATTACCCTCTATTGGTTATCCAACTATTTTTGACATTACCACTTTCACATTCTTGTTATTTTTTTATAGACCAAGAAGTACTACTGGTGTTTCATTAAAAAAATACGGCTATTTATTAATCCTATTTTTTATTTCATTACTTTTTGGAGGCATAGGCGCAGAGTCTATTTCTTATGATACAATGCCAGATCTTGTTCAACTTATTTGTGTATTCTCTTTTGTTAAAATTGTTTTTGATGAAATCGTGCTAGATCCTTTACTGTTTGATCGAATAGTCCAATTATTAAACACTGCTATATTCTTTTCTATTTTTTTTCTAATTTGTCAATTTATTTTTGGACCACAATTTAGTTTTGATAAGACGACTAATGTAAATATTTTACAAGGGAATAACATACGTTTCCCAAGTTTCTTTCAAGATCCTCAGAAATATGCTCAGTTTTTGTCAGCAGGATTCTTTGTCTCATTAATACAAACTAAGGCAAGAAATACTACAAAATCGACATTTTATCTTTTACCAATAACAATTCTGACTGCATTGTTATTTTCTGGGGGCAGGGCTGGTTTACTGGGTTTGATTCTTGGGGTTGGCTTGATTGTATTGCTTGGTAATTCTAGATACCGAATAGCAATTGTTATTGCAGCAATTGCTATCACGTTAGTTAGTGCACAATATGCAGAACAAATGTCCATATTTAATCGCGAATCAACTGTTTCTGATGCCTATGAATTTCGATTTGAAATTTGGAAAGATGCTTTTGAAATTTTTAAATCACATCCCTTTTTCGGAATTGGCATAGGCAATTATGCAGCCTATGTTAGTATCCATAATCCAGATCAATATTGGGTAGCTAGCAATGTGTATACTGCATATGACCATCCGGAAAGTGGCTATTTAAAACTTTTGACAGAGTATGGGTTAATCGGTTTTGTGCTTTTCTTTTCTATGATCCTTTATCCAGTCATAAAAGGGGTACAGTATTACTTAAAACATAAAGATTATACTTCTTTATTACTTATTTCAGCAATCCTTTCATGGATGGTTGGGTTCACAACTGTCTATTCCTTAAGCGACAGCAGGATTGCAGTGTATATAGCAATCATCATCACACTTTTAATCATTCGATACAAGGCAAACCTACTTAATGAACCTATTTAGAAACTATTATACCCATTTTTCAACATTCAAGTCAAAGTTGATTGTAAATAGTTTTTGGGGAGTTGCTGCTAACCTATTACAAAATATATTATTTAGTGTATTTTTTATTATTGTTGCTAGAGTCTACAATCCAACAGATTTTTCTAGTTATATTTTAGCAAATACAATTTATGGGCTGCTCCTTGCTTTTTCGTCCTTAGGTCTTGGACAATGGTTTGTTAGAAGATTGCTTGAGGATATTGATAAAGAGAGATTAATACATCAGTTTTTCAAGTTACAGTTCATTATCGGAGTCGCTTTTTACCTCCTTATCATGGTTACAACATGGATGCTTTATAAAGACCATTTAGTAAGACAACTTTCTTTGATCATTGGTATTAATATCATATTTGACAATATAATCTATGTCATAAAGCATGTCAATATTGCTCAAATGGATCAAAAAAAAACTTTTTTAATTCAAACAATCGAAGCGGTTTTAAAATTCATTTTAGGTTTATTCGTAGTTGTATTTCCAGTATCGATGGTCACATTGGCTTTGATTATTATCACGCTTAGATTTATTACACTAAATGTCTTCATCAGCTTAGGTACCTCTTTTCCAGTCAGGATAGCCTATTTATTGAAAGTTAAAGTCGACACAAAAGTGATTAAAGAGATTATTAGTGACAATTGGCCATTTATTGTAATCGGCAGTATGTCTGTATTGTATTGGAAAATTGGCAATCTTTTTATTGCGAACTATTTATCCTTAAAAGAGGTGTCTCATTATGAAATTTCGTATAAATTATTTTCAATGGCTGAGATTATACCTGTGATTATCTCCTCATCTGTCTTTCCAGTCCTTTTGAAAAAGTTAAATGAGGATAGGGCTTCTGCTATGAAATTTTACAATAAAGTATTCTTAGCTTATACATTTTACGGTCTTTTGTCTTTTACTTTTATTTATTCATTTGCTGAACAAATTGTTCCTTTTTTATTTGGTTCTAAATATAGCATAACGGCTAAGTATTGTAAAGAAATGTTTTTTACAATACTCATTTTTCCAACTGCTATTTTACAAGCGAATTTGATTATTTCATTACACCGAGAAAAAATCGATATGTGGTTAAATATATTGAGTTTGGTACTAAATATGGTATTGTCCATGGTTGGTTTATATTTTCTTAAATCTATCACAGCAATCAATATTGCAATTTTTATTTCATTCCTCTTATTTCATTTACTACAAGACCATATCCTGATCAAGCTTAATTTGTTAACATTCAAAGTTTCAATATTGTTTTATCTAACCCTCTTTACGGCATTGGGTATGTATTATGCAGCCTTATCCTACTTTATACCAATCATAGCATTCTGCTTGTTTTGGTTATGCGTAAGTGTATTGGTCGGGTATTACATTCATCTTTATGCTAAAAGACAATTAAGTCGCGCTATTTAGATACATCTTACACATGACAGTTCTTTATTATACCCAAACATATTATCTGGATGCGGCAATTGAAACCATCAGATCACTTGACTCCGCCAATCTTGATTTACATTTAGTGATCGAGATTACACCTGATTCTAAATGTTCCAATATCATCAATATAGCTAGTTTAGACAATGCAGATACAGTTGCCAGTTTTACAGCATTATTAGGAAAGGAAACCGCTGCTAACTTTAAGCCTTATTTTACATCGGTAAAATCTGTTCAATTTCTTGTGTTTAAAAAAAAGAAGGCATTTAGTATCGATACTTTAAGTGTCCTTTATCGATGTTCAAAATTGTTAGATAAAATCAAGCCCAATGTGATTCATTTTGATACGGTGACGTTAAGGTCATTACTTATCTTACCCAAAATAGTTGGTCTTAAAAAAGTCATAACGATTCATGATCCTATTCCGCATATTGGGGAGTCTACTTGGAAATCGAGGATGACAAATCGAGTTTATTTCTCATTAGCGAATCATTTCATTTTCTATTCCAATTTCGCCAAAAAACAATTTGAAATGCAGTATCCTTATTGTTCTCAATCAAGAACAGTAATTCAATTCCAGCCTTATACCTATAATCAACTCTTTTTAAAGTCAATGAATGCATCGATTGATCCATATATTTTATTTTTTGGCAGAATTTCTTATTACAAAGGGGTTGATTTATTCATTTCCATTATTCCTGAAATCTTAAAAAGGTTTCCCAATCAACAATTTATTATTGCAGGTCGTACAGAGGGGTACGAGATCAATGAGGAGATGATTAAAAAGTATAAAAATAACATTCTGTTCATAAATGAATATATAGACTCCTCAGATTTAGTGAGTTTGATCCAACATGCTAAGTTCTTAGTATGTCCTTATCGTGATGCGAGTCAAAGTGGTGTTTTAATGACAGCTATGGCCATTGGGAAACCAGTTATTGCCACTAATGTTGGTGCTTTCCCGGAATACATTCAAGATGGCTATAATGGCCTAATTGCCGAGCCAAATCAAGATTCGATCTTAGATCGTGTATTACATTACTTAGAGTTCGATCGTTATAAAGAGGCTGAAACTTATGTGAATAATACCTTTTCTCAAAGTATAGCAGCATCAAATCAAAATTTAATAGCACAAACCTATTTTAATGAATAACAATACCATGCCTACTATTGCATTTGTCATCCATGGATTATGCATGGGCGGTGCAGAGAAATTTACCATCACATTATTAAATCATTTACATCAAAATGGACATCCTGTTTTCTTAATCTCATTAAGTGATGATCGAACTTTGGAAAATGAATTACATCCAAACATCCCCATTTTTACATTACTTAGAAAATCAAAATATGACTTATCTATAAAGGACAAAATAGCCTATGTGTTAAAGCAAAACCATACAGATAAAGTATTCTGTATTAATTCGTACACTTATTTTTTGACAAAATTGGCATTGATAAAAAATAATCATATTGAGATTTTTCTTTCTTTACATTCAACAGTATCATCCGGTTTCAAAAAGTATCTTCAAAATCTGATCTATTTTAGAATGATGGATCCTGCTGATCATATAATTTTTTTATGTCAAAATCAAAAAGAGCATCTATCTAAACATTACTTTATTTCCAACTCGAATAAGCATATAATTAATAATGGAGTGGATACTAATTTTTTTAGCCCTAATAAGGAGACTGAACAAATTAAAAATGCTGCAAGGGCGCGATACAATTTAAGTGATGATGAGTCTGTTATCTTAAAAGTGGCAAGAATCGCTCCTGAAAAAGGACATTTAGATGCTATCGAGGCTTTATATCTTTTACATGATAAATACAAAGAACAAGCTCACCTTATATTGGTAGGAGATGGACCATCTATGTATAAATACAAGATTAGAAAGTCTATTGCTGAAAGAAGTTTGGAGGATTATGTTCATTTTGAAGGCAATCAACAAGACGTAAGGGGGTATTATCAATTTGCTGATCTATTTACTTTGACATCCCATAGTACTGAGACATTTTCTATTGCTGCATTAGAAGCTATGGCTTGTGGTTTACCTTGTTCTATGACCGATGTTGGGGGTGCCAGTGAAATGATTGTGCCAGGTGTAAACGGGCTATTAACTACTCCTCATGATCCTTTATCTATGGCAGAAAGTTGGTATACCTTACTATCGGGAAAACCCAAAAGAGATTTAATTAGAGCGCATGTTGTAGAGCATTTTGACAAAAGGTCTATGCTGGCAAAATATGACGCCATTTTACATTAAATCAATTTAAATGTCTGATATCTTTTCTAGGGCACTCTATATAGGGCCTTTAAATACTTATGGGGGAATTGGTGCCGTGTTGAGAACATATGAAAAAAATTTAAAGCATTTTAATTTCATCTCAACCCATAAGGACCATTCTAAGATTGGCAGTATTTTTTATTTTTTTTATAGTGTCAATAAGGTAATATTTTATTTACTATTTAATCGAAAGATTAAAATTGTTCATATCCATAGTGCTTCAAAAGGCAGTTTTATAAGAAAGGTCATTTTAGTTTTAGTTGCAAAAACATTCAAGAAAAAAGTTGTTTTTCATATGCATGGTGGACAATTTAAAGAATATTTCAAACAGGTTACTTGGGGAAAAGATTTTTTAATAGAGGTGCTTAAAAGAGTTGATGTTTTCATTTGTTTAACTGAAGAATGGAAAATATACTTTCAAGAAAATATAGGATTAAACAATGTTTTAGTTCTTGGCAATCCAATTAAAGCGCAAGATTCAATTTCAAAAAAGCCATTCAATCAGATCATTTCTCTTTTGTTTTTAGGAAGTATAAATTCCAAAAAAGGAATTTTTGATTTGTTAAAATATTTACAGTCTAATAAATATTTTAAAAATAAACAAATACAATTAACAATTGGAGGTACTGGAGAAGTGGAAAAATTAACTAGTTTGATACAAGATCCAATATTTCAAAACCAAATTAATTATATAGGATTTGTTACTGAAAAGTCAAAGGATGAAGCAATAAGAGATTGCGATGTTTTCATATTGCCTTCCTATTATGAAGGACTTCCAGTCTCTATTTTAGAAGCAATGAGTCATGGAAAACCAGTTATAAGCACCCGTGTAGGTGGGGTTCAATCCATCGTTAAGGAAAATTATAATGGTTGGTTATTCGATGCAGGTGATTTTAAGCAACTTGACTCAATTTTTGATGTGATTGTGGGTCATCAATTTCCACTTCAGTTATATCAGCAAAATGCATACTTAATGGCTACTAATTTTTCAACTGAAAATATCCTTTTTAATTTATCTAGTATGTATAAAAATTTATTGAATGAATAAGTTTAATCTATTTTCTTTGATTGGGTTTACTCGTATACTTCTGATTGATTTCTTTGGCGGCACTACTATTATTAGCACTTTGAAAAGATTTAAACACGAATCAATGCTGCCTTTAGAGGATTTGCATCAATTAAGTAAATCTAGATTAGATCAATTATTTGTCATAGCAAAATCTAGTACTAATTTTTACAAAAATGCCAATAATTATGAAAGTCTCAATGTACTTGATAAGGCTACAATTAGACAAAATCATGATGATTTCATTTCAAGAGATTTTAAACAAAAAATGTATCCTAAATCTACTGGGGGTTCTACGGGGATACCATTGAATTATTTAACGACACCAGCATCTAGATCTGCTATGTGGGCAGGTATTTTGATGTCTTGGGAGATAGCTGGTTACAAATGGGGCGACAAAGTTGCTTTTATTGCTGGAACATCTATTGTAAAGTCAAATTTTAAACATAAATTATTTTATTCTTTATTCAATATTGAAGTATATTCAGTATATGATCTCTCTGATAAGAATATAGAAAATTACATTAGTAGATTAAACAAGTCTAAAGTGGCTATTATTTATGGCTATGCTTCGGCCATAGGTCATATTGCTAATTATATATTACGTCATGAACCAATTAACTTCCCCTATTTAAAAGGAATTGTTTGTACTGCCGAAGTACTAACGGATAATGTGCGGCACCAAATTCAAACTGCATTTTTTGTACCAGTATACAATCAATATGGGTGTAATGAAGCAGGAGTTTCGGCTTACGAATGCAAATACCATCATCTTCATCTAATTAGTTCAAGGTCTTATTATGAAGTTGATATGGATCAACATCTACTATCTACAGATTTAACCAATCATGGGTTCATTATCATGAAATACAATACTGGAGATATGATAGAATTTGACGATACTACGGTATGTGCATGTAAAAGCAATTATCCTATTATAAAACAAATTATGGGAAGAACTTGTGACATTGTTACAGATTTTGAAGGTCATTCACTACATAGTTGCTTCTTCAATATTTTATTTAGGGATGACAAAAGTATCAAACAGTTTCAGATTGTCTTTAGTAAAACGGCTTTAAAAATATATTTAAATGTGAATCCTGAATTAGCAGTGGAAGCACATTATGAAAAATATATTACTCAAATTAAAAAGCACCTGCATTTTGATACTTATACAATTATTTTTAACGCACCATTTTTAAAGTTTGACAATGCGAAACATCGTTATGTAATTCACGAAGCTTAAAATTAGAACTATGCGAATTTGGTTTGATATTTCTAACTCACCTCATGTTATTTTATTTTATGATCTAATTAAAGAACTTGAACAGGCTAGGCATGAAGTAATTATAACAACAAGACCTTTAGCCAATACAATAGATCTATTAGATCAAAAAAATTTGACCTATCATGTTATAGGCAAGCACTATGGCAAAAGTTTGTTTAAAAAAATAATTGGATTTCCTGTAAGGATAATCCAATTAGCGTATCATCTAAGACATAAAAATATAGATATCTCTATAGGTCAAAGTTCATTCCACCTGCCTTTAGTCGCAAGATTATTAGGATTCCCGTCTATTTATACCAATGACAATGAACATGCTGCAGGCAATTTAGTTGCTTTTTATTTCGCTAATAGGATTTTGCTGCCCGCTAATTTCAAACTCAGAAATTATTTAAATTTTGATTGGATTAAATCTAAAATTATTTATTATCCAGGTGTCAAAGAAGGTATTTACCTATGGGTTAAACATCAAGCAATTTCAAAAAGAAGAAATCTTATACCTCAAGGACATCCGCAAATATATATCCGTCCTGAACCACAAACTGCTCAGTATTACTCTGGCGCATTATTTTTTTTAGATAAAATTATATTGGAATTACAAGAAATGTATTCTGTCACTATCCTTACTAGGAACAATGACCAGTTGACTCATTATGCTGATCCAATGTTTAGGTATTGTAATGTGCCGCAAAAACCTTTAAGTTTTGATGATATCGCGT
Organism: Sediminibacterium sp.; assembly: GCA_030158665.1. Taxonomy (GTDB): domain Bacteria; phylum Bacteroidota; class Bacteroidia; order Chitinophagales; family Chitinophagaceae; genus Sediminibacterium. Next base: position 36,846 of record JAOASM010000008.1, read on the forward strand.
TAGACTGTTCACTTTTTATTGGAGCAGGCGGCTCTATGACCAGAGAGTTTGCTTTGCTAGGTATACCAACTATTTCTGTATATCAAGACAAATTACTTGCTGTAGATGAAATTTTGCTAGAGCAGGATTTACTTTCTCATTTCCCCCAGCTTACAATCGACCAAGTATATACTGTATTGGCTCAAGTTAAAAAAAAGGATGCCAATCATCCTTTTATGGAAATGGGCAAATCTGCGTATGAAATATTAAGGGAAAACATTGTTACCTACAACTAATCTAAGTTCAAAATAAGTCATCATTTAAAATTTACAATATGATTCGAGTCGCTTTAATCGGGGCGGGTAAAATGGGTATTTCTCATTTGTCCATTCTAGGTGCACATCCACAAGTTGAAATTGTAGGTGTTGCTGATAATGCACATTTAGTTACAGATTTCTTGGAAAAATATGCGCAGTATCGATGTTTTTCTGACTACAATAAAATGATTGAAGTGACTAAACCTGATGCAGTTGTAGTGGCTGTTCCAACAAAGCTTCACTCTTTATTTGTATGGAATTTATTAAAAAATGATATCCATGTTTTTGTAGAAAAGCCATTTTGCTTAGATGTTGAAGAAGGAATGGGATTAATGGAAATGGCAAGATCAAGAAATCTTGTAAACCAGGTGGGGTATCACAATAAGTTTATCGGAACTTTTAAAGAAGCAAAAAGTATAATTGATACAGGGCTGATTGGCAAGATTCAACATTTTACTGCTGATATGAATGGGCCTGTTTTTGTCAGAAATAAACAGCAGAGTTGGAGATCAAAAGAGGATGAAGGTGGAGGCTGTTTACTTGATTATGCAGCGCATAGTATTGATTTAATCAATTACTTGGTTGCACCAATAGATAAAGTGCATGGAACTATTTTAAAACAATATTATAACTTAAATGTAGAAGATGGAGTATATGCTTTATTGGAGACTAAAAATCATATATCTGGTGTATTGAATGTCAATTGGAGTGATGAAACTTACCGAAAAATGGCTACAACAATTACGATTATCGGAACTAAGGGTAAAATAATTGTTGATACGACTGAATTAAAATTATACCTAAAGGAGACACCACACCATTTAAATTATTGTAAGGGGTGGAATCTCCGTCAGATTAATGAACTAAGTGATGAGGTTGATTACTACCTAAGGGGAGAAGAATATTCGGCTCAATTAGATTATTTCATTAAGGCTATTAATGGGGACGTGCCTAATAATATCAACAATTTCGAATCGGCCAATCAAACAGATAGGGTCATTGATTTAATTAGAAATTTCAAAACAAATTAATATGGAAAGAATACTTTTTGGCGATAACCAATTTTTTGGTGTGAACCATAGCTCAGATGAGAAGTCTAGAGCACAATCGATTCAATTTAAAGAAGATGCCACTATTTTAAAAACTTTAGATTATGCAATTGATGAGGGTGTAAATACGTTTATGTGTACTACGCATGATCGTATATCCGCAATATGTGATGCCATTCGATCCAACCCAATCAAGTACCATAACTTTAAAATATATCCATGTTTGCCGTATGCACATAAATATGCCAATGCAGTGACAGAACTCGGTTTATTAGGAACGCTTAAACAATATGTACCAGGTAATTTTTTTGGCTCCCTGTTTAGAGGCGGTGTGGCTATTGTGTCTAAAGATTATATCGCAATGATGAAGTTGTTGGTTGATGCAGAGATGAAAATGTTTAAAGGCATATCAACTCCAGTAATATTCTTGCAAAATGTGATTACTGATTTGCTTTTAGGGCTTGGTATGAAAGAGGTCATTAAAGCCTATCATCAATATATTATTACTGAATACAATGCAGAACCTGGCTATATCACTATGAATATGCCAAAACTTTTAAATTTCTTAAACGCTGCCGGGATCGACAATCCAATAATTTGTACTTCAATCAACATTGATGGATTTAGAATGTCTGGAGGTAAAGCGTTGTATGAAAAAACGATGAAAGAAAAAGATGTTCGTGTTATTGCGATGCAAGTATTATCAGGAGGCGCATCTAAACCAAGGGAAGCATTATCCTACGTATGTAATTTACCCAATGTGCAATCCATACTTTTTGGCGCATCCTCTAAGTCAAATATCAGAGAGACTGTTTCTCTGATTCGAGAATTTGACTTTAATGATGAGGAAGAAATGATGGAACAGTATAATCATATAAAAATATATTAGTTATGTTAATCACCATTGTTGCTGGGGCAAGACCTAATTTTATCAAAGTTGCCCCCATTATTAGGGCAATTGAAAATGCTAAACAGCAAGGTTCAGATATTGATTTTAGACTAGTCCATACCGGTCAGCATTTTGATCAAAGAATGAGTGGTGATTTTTTTGATCAACTGAACATACCTGAGCCAGACACGAGCTTGCATTGTGCTTCAGGAACCCCCATCGAGCAAGCTGCATCCATCATGTGTCAATTTGAAAAAGAGTTGATACAAAACAAGCCTAATATTGTTTTAGTGGTAGGTGATGTCACTTCTACCATGGCTGCTGCCATTGCAGCAAAAAAATTAGACATACATACTGTTCATGTAGAAGCTGGAATTCGTTCCGGGGATTTAACCATGCCTGAAGAATTAAATCGTATCCTTACCGATGCTATTTGTGATACCTTTTTTACCACAAGTGAAACCGCGTCTGCTAATTTAATAGCATCTAATCAGTCTAAAGAAAATATACATTTTGTAGGAAATACAATGATTGATACACTATTATATCATTTAAAAGATATTAAAAAACCCGATTGCTGGGACAAACTACATCTTGAGTCTAAAAATTATTTACTACTGACTTTACACAGGCCGTCTAATGTGGATGACCCAATTAAGCTCCAGTCCTTATTATCAGAAATTTCAATTTTATCTCCAAAGGATGAAATTGTTTTTCCTGTACACCCTAGAACAAAACAATGTATTGAATCTAACCAGATCAATACTTATTCAATACGCTTAGTGCCCCCGCAACCTTACTTAGAGTTTATTTACTTAGTTAAAAATGCAAAAGGAATTATTACAGATTCAGGAGGTATAACAGAAGAAGCAACAGTATTGAATGTTCCCTGTATAACGATGCGTAATACGACTGAACGTCCAGAGACAGTGACACATGGAACGAATGTTTTAGTAGGGGATGACATGGCTTTATTGGCTGAGAAACTCAATGATTTAGATAGAGGTATCTGGAAGTCTAATCTTGGACCTGAATTGTGGGATGGTCAATCATCTGAAAGAATTGTAAATATTTTATTATGCAAAAGGGACTAAAATACCTGCTTAGTAATGCACTTTTTGCATTAGATCTATTTGGACTAAATGTTCTCTTTTTTGTTGTATTACTTTTTTTTCAAAAATCACTTAGTGCATTCAATTTTACTCCCTACATTCAATTATGGGTGATGACAAATTTAATTTGGGTCATTGTTGCTCTTGCTGTTGGATTGTATGGTAGTTTGCTAGTTTTAAAATTTGAATTATTCGTAAAACGTACTTCTCAGCTGTATTTAATTTGGGTCATGTTGATACTCTTATATTTAGTGGTGATTAGAGAAGTAGCTTTTTCAAGAACGTTTATTTTAATTTTATTAGTCTGCTTCCCTTTAATTCTAGGAGTCAATAGATTTTCGTATTTCGCCATCCATAAATACGTCAAAAAACGAGGTACTTATGTTAGCAAAATCATTATCGTTGGTTATAATGACATGTCTAAAAAGCTAGCTAAATATTTTGAGGAAGAGGGAATTAACACTGAATTGATTGGGTTTATAGAAGAACCATTGAATGTGCATGAATTGACAAATTACCCAATTTTAACGAATCTCGACAATGCCATAGAAATCGCTAAAAAGATGCAAGTCCAAGAAATCTTCTCTACCATTATGCCTGAACAAAATGCCATCATCTATCATTTAATGCATGAAGCAGAAAATAGTTGTGTTAGGTTTAAGATTATTCCCGATTTTTCTGTGTTCTTAAAAAAGCCCGTTGTAGTAGATTATCTCAGTGATATGCCAGTATTGGCATTAAGGGGAGATCCATTAGAAGACATGGGTAATAGAATCAAAAAAAGAATATTGGATTTAATGGTTAGTACGACAGTTTTACTATTTATTTTATCTTGGTTAATCCCGTTGATTGCCATTTTAGTCAAGCTAGAATCTAGAGGCCCCATTTTTTTTCGACAACTTAGAAGCGGCAAGAATGATAAGCCATTCTTCTGTCTAAAGTTCAGGAGTATGCGGATGAACGATGCAGCAGATCAGGTTTCGGCTACCAGAGATGATCCAAGAATTACTAGAATTGGCCGGTTTTTGCGAAAATCAAGTTTGGATGAATTTCCGCAATTTATCAATGTGCTTTTAGGTGAAATGAGTTTGGTTGGACCAAGGCCGCATATGTTAAAACATAGTTCTGAATTTTCTAAGATGGTCGCTCATTATATGTCAAGGCAATTTTTAAAGCCTGGAATTACTGGCTGGGCTCAAATCAATAGTTATAGAGGTGAGATTAGATCTCAAGAAGAGATAGAGGGTAGAGTGGCCAGTGATCTTTGGTATTTTGAAAACTGGACAATTTGGTTAGATATCAGGATTATGTTTTTAACTGTTTATCAAGTTATCGCAGGGCATAAAAATGCCTATTAATATTGTATAAGTGAGCCTATTTGCTTGCATCATTTCCATTAAAAATTTCATTATGAATTATACACATCAAGTGGCTGTTATTGGACTGGGTTATGTTGGATTGCCACTGGCATTGGAATTTTCAAAAAAATATCCTGTAGTTGGTTTTGATATAGATCAAGAAAGAGTGAGAGAATTACAAAATGGTCATGATCGAACTAAGGAAGTCGAAGCCTCTGATTTAATTTCTGATATCTTATTTTCTTCAAATCTAAAAGATATTGGTCATGCCAATACTTACATTGTTACTGTTCCTACGCCAATTGATCATTTTTACAAACCCAATTTAGTACCTATTTTAAAAGCAACTGAAATGATAGGGGGGCTTTTAAAAAAGGGAGATATTGTAATTTATGAATCTACAGTTTATCCTGGTTGCACAGAAGAAGACTGCGTGCCTTTATTAGAAAAAACAAGCGGTTTAATATACAATCAAGATTTTTTCTGTGGGTACTCTCCAGAAAGAATTAATCCCGGTGACAAAGTCAACACTTTAACAAAAATCAAGAAAGTCACATCTGGCTCTACAGAAGAGATTGCTCAAGTAGTGAATGATTTTTATAAATCCATCATTATAGCAGGTACCCATTTGGCCCCAAGTATCAAGGTTGCTGAGGCTTCAAAGGCGATAGAAAATGCGCAAAGGGATATCAATATTTCTTTTGTCAACGAGCTAGCTTTGATTTTTGATCGTATGGATATTGACACGAATGATGTATTGGATGCTGCGTCTACAAAATGGAATTTCTTAAAATATAAGCCTGGATTAGTTGGAGGGCACTGTATTGGAGTAGATCCCTATTATCTAGCTCATAAGGCAGAGTCATTGGGGTATCATCCTCAAGTGATTTTATCGGGCAGGAGGGTTAATAATCAAATGGGACAATTTGTAGCAAGTAAAGTGATTAAGCTAATGATTCAAAAAAATCTCAAAATCAATGGTTCTAAAGTTTTAATCAACGGCTTTACATTTAAAGAAAATTGCCCTGATATCAGAAATTCAAAAGTCATTGATATATATACTGAATTGAAGGCTTTTGGACTAGAAGTGGATGTCTATGACCCTTGGGCTGATCCAATCCAAGTGAAAAATGAGTATAATATTGATTTAATTAAAACACCCAATAATGGCTATGATGCAGTGATACTGGCAGTTTCACATGATGCATTTAACGATTTAGATATTCCAATAATTATAAATGACAATGCGGTTGTTTTTGATACAAAATCGGTTATGTCTCGGTGTACTGTAGATGGAAGACTTTAGTTAGATAATAGGGATCAACTAATTTACTGATAAGTATCAGTAAAAAAAATAACATATATGCATAATATTACAATGCGAAAGACGTTTATCTGATAGTAGAATTTCATACCCCCCTTTGTTTTATACCCCCATTTAGATTATTACTCATTCGGCAATTTCCCCCGCCCCAATTTCAAACTCCCCTTTGTTAGTATTGGCATGTCAATGTCAATTAAGAAAAGTTTTAAATAACTTTTTTATTGTAATTGGTATGTCTAAAATGTATCACTTCATTCACAAAATTAATTTTCTATGAAAAAAATTCTACTTATTGAAAAGGACGAGGATATCAGATCAAATCTTGCTCAAGTTCTTGAGTTGGTAAATTACGAGGTATTTACCGCCGAGGATGGTCATCATGCAGCTGAATTGGCTAAACGTGAAACACCTGATATGATTATATGTGGCTCATTGCTTCCATTATTAGATGGGTATGGCTTATTTCAGGAATTACAAAGCCATCCAGCTACCCAGCATTCCAAAGTGTTATTCTTTACACCAAAACAATTAAACGGAAATGGACATGCTAACGGCCATGTGGATACTTCAATTCCAATGAGGCAACAATTTACTTTTTCTGAAAAACCAATTGCTGAAATTTCAGAACCAGTCACTGAAGTCATTCGTTTGAATGGAGTGGAAGATGTGTTAGATGTATTAATTAAAGACAGGGATATTTTATACTATAAAAAGAAACAAATCATATTCTCAGAAGGGAATTGTTCTAGGAATTTATATTTCGTCAAAAAGGGCAAGGTGAAAATCTATCAAACCAATGATATAGGCAAACAATTGGTTGTGGATTTGTATGCAGAAAATGATTTTATTGGGTATATCCCATTGATAGAAAACTCGAATTATACAGAAATTGCAGAAGCCTTAGAGGAAACTGAATTAATCGTTATTCCAAGGGGAGAATTTAATCAGTTGATTAAGACCAATCAACAAGTCATGGATTTATTCATTCATTTATTATCAAAAAGTGTTTGTGAAAAAAAATTACAAATGATTGGGTTGGCTTATAATTCTTTAAGAAAAAAAGTAGCAGATGCCTTGGTACGAATCAATGAGAAATACAACAAAGCGGATCTGCCAGAATTTAGAATTGATATCAGTAGAGATAATTTAGCAGCTATTGCAGGAACAGCTACAGAATCCTTGATTAGAACATTAACTGATTTTAAATCAGAAAAGCTAATCGATATCTCAAATAACTGTATTAAAATTTTGAACAAAAAAAGACTAGAGGATTTGAGTAATTAATTTGACCAGTGTCATTTAATAGTTTGACCTCAGTCATTTTAATTCATTTTGTTACCATGTAGCTTTATCATCATGAAATTATATATAAAAAATATGGTTAGTCTTCGATGCAAAATGCAGGTTAAGACAGAGCTTGAAAAAATAGGTGTAGACCCAATACAAATTGAATTAGGTTGGGTAGAAATAAAAGATGACTTAACCGACAAGCAAAAAGTGATTCTTAAAAACAATTTATTTGTAGCAGGCCTCCCATTGATCGAAGACAAAAAAATCGCACTCATTGAGGGCATTAAGAATGCGGTTATAGAAATGGTGCATCATGCAGATGAGTTTCCGATTGTGAATTATTCGGAATACATAAAAAGTAGGTTGCATATGGATTATGTCTACTTGTCTAATATATTTTCTGAAATTGAAGGACGTACCATCCAGCAATTCATCATCACTCATAAAATTGAGAAAGTGAAAGAACTCCTGATGTATGATGAATATAATTTAACTGAAATCTCGTATAAGCTTAACTACAGTAGTGTAGCACATCTTTCTAATCAATTTAAAAAAATCACTGGCTTGTCTCCGTCTTGTTATAAAAAAATGAATATGAGTCGAACTGAAATTTTGGAAAATGTTTAGTAGTTAAGCTTAAAACATCAGCAGTAAAATATACAAATCATTTAAGGACTTATGTAACAATAGCCTTAAATAAGTGGTCAACTTTGTCATTATCTAACACATTTAAGAATGTGATTTTAAATATTTAAATAATCAAAAAATGAAAAAATATTACTCAAAAATTGTTGCCCTATTTTTTGTTTCCATTTTTGCAGTTTCGCAAATAAAAGCACAAGAAAATTCAGGAACACCTGTTAAATTATTCAATGGGACAAAGGAGTTTAGTACATGGTCAATTGGAGTGAATGTAGGCGGAATGATGCCTATGTCAGCATTTGGTGGGAGAAATGATTTCTCGGAGTGGGAGACCAATTTTGGTTATGGCTTTTATGTTAAAAACCAATTGTCGCATGTATTTGCATTACAGGCCGATTTCATAGGTGGAAAATTAAGTGCAAACAACAACCGTTTATGGGCTGGCGTGCCTCCTCCAAGTCCATATAGTTCATATAAGACCGATGTGAATTGGTCTGCTAGCTTGAGTGCAGTTGCCACTTTAGGCAATATCAATTGGTCTCAAATGAATACTGCTATTAAACCGTATTTAAGTGTAGGAATGGGTTTAATTGGATATGAAGCCACATTGACCACTGTTGAAAATGTTGAAGTAAAAGGACATCCTGATGGGGCAGCATCCACTTTATTTATTCCAGTTGGTTTAGGCTTCAAAGCAAGACTTTCACCAACTGTAAATTTAGATTTAGGGTATAAAGTGGGTTTTGTAGATGGGGATGACCTAGATGGCTATTACAAGGATCCAATTGTGAATGATCGTTTTTCATATGCACATATTGGAGTAGAATTCGCATTACAAGGTAAATCAAAGACCCAATTAGCAAGACATAATGCGCCAAGACAAATGTCCAAAGAATTTGCGGATCGTGATTATGCATTAGCAGAGGAAATACGTTTATTAAATACAAATATTGCTGCCAGAGATAATGAAATAAAATCTTTAAAAGCGGAGCACGCGATCATGAAAAAAGATTCTGATGGGGATGGAGTAAGTGACAATTTTGATAAATGCCCTGGCACTCCAACTGGAACAAGAGTGGATGGCGCTGGTTGTGCTTATGTAAGTAATATGATTGAGAGAACCGAAGCGGAACCTTCAAAAATGGAAATCACAACAGATGATTATAATGTCATTAAAGAAGCTTCTGAGCATTTACAATTTGAGACAGGTAGTGCAGTTTTAAAACCAGTTTCATACGCTTACTTACATAGAGTAGTAGATATTTTATTGAAGAAAAATTTGAGTATTAGATTGTCTGGATATACTGATAATGTTGGTTCAGATGCATCCAATCTAAAATTATCTAAAGCGAGAGTAAATACAGTGAAAGCTTATTTAGCAAAACAAGGTGTTGGAGAAGAACATGTTACTGCAATTGGATATGGAGAAGCGGATCCTATTGCAACCAATAAAACTGCGGCAGGTAGAGCAAAAAACAGAAGAGTTGAATTTGCTTTCTATTAGTAGTTCCATATCAGCTTGAAATTGGGTTGCGTTAGCTGTTATTGATGGATGTAAATTATAAGGTTTGTTTAAATGTAAGTTTGGTTAATTTGTGGGATTAGTAGCAAAAGTTACTAATCCCTTTTTTTTAGGATTTTACCACAACAAATAAGAACTATAGTATGGCAAATATGCCATTGTTTTGACTCTTTAAATAACACATATTTGTGTTATGGGGTATTTAGAAAATAGTCTATTAGACAGAGCAGATTTTGCTAAACGTGTTGGCTTAAAATTAAGAACCATACGACTTGAAAATAAAAAGTCTATCGAAGTGGCTGCGTTTGAAGCAGGTATGGATTATACCCAACTAAGCAGAATTGAGTTAGGAAAAATAAACACTAGTTTTTTCCAAATCTATAAAATATCAAAATCATTAAACGTTCGGATGGTCGACATCGTGAATGATCTGCCTTAATATGTTTGGGGAAACATTTAGGGCATGGATGAGTAAGCGGGCCTTATCTTCATTTGGCCCGTATTTATTGAATAGAATACGAGTAATAAAATAATAATCCTATTTTTGGGTCTAATACAAAGTATATGGGATTCGCAATCAATAAAAAAATAGCAGATAAGAAAACTGCATCTAATGCAAAAACCAATGTGCAAGCAGGCGGCAGTTCAAAATTTATCGCAAAAGCAAGCACCAAGTCATCTGGGGCAAGTAAAAAACCAATAAAAACAGGTGGATCAAGAGGATCTTGATTGATAGACCACTATAAAGACCTTATTCCAAGTAAAAGGAGGATTTCAAAGAAATCCTCCTTTTTTTTATGCCTTAAAACAGGAAACTCAAGAATTATTTTTTATAAAATATAAATAAATAATAATATGTATATGCCTTATTTACTATTTAATACGTCTAAATACTAACAATAGTTACAGAAACTAGGATTAATGTTAAGTTTTTGTTAACGCTGTTGAGTTTTTTTTCATAACTTGAATGCTTAAGTAAAACAAAAACAAATGAAGAAAATTGTAACATCTCTTTTCTTAGCTGTTTTGTGTAGTATCATAACAGCTAATGCTCAGGTTCGTCAAGTAACCGGATCGGTGAAAGATGACAAGGGTGTAGCTGTTGCTAGCGCAACAGTAAAAGTTAAGGGCCAAAATTCAGCCATCATAGCTGATGAGAATGGCGCATTTAAAATTAATGCAAGTGCCACTGCAGTATTACAAGTTAGTGCGGTAGGTTTCGTTAGCACAGAAGTGTCTGCGAAATCTGCGGTATTGAACGTGGTTTTAGTTCGTCAAGAAAGCGAATTAGAAAATGTAGTCGTTACTGCACAAGGAATTCGTAAGAAATCCAAAGAAATTGGTTATGCTTACGCAAAAGTTTCAACTGATGAAATCAATGTTGGACGTTCACCACAGTTAGCTCAAGCACTTTCTGGTAAAGTATCTGGTTTAGCAGTGTATAACGTGAATAACAGTGTTGATCCTCAAGTTAAAATTGTATTACGTGGTTACCGTTCTTTAACTGGTAACAACGAAGCTTTGATTGTATTAGATGGTATGCAAACTACCTCTACAGTATTGTCTTTGATCAACCCTAACGACATCGAAAACGTAACTATCTTAAAAGGTGGTCAAGCGGCTGCTTTGTATGGTTCTGCGGGTGTGAATGGTGCAATGATCATTACCACTAAAAAAGGTACAAAAGGCAAGTTGAAAGTAGCTTTTTCTAACGCTACTAACTTCGAACAAATTAGCTTCTTACCTCAGTTCCAAGATAAATACGGTTCTGGATCTCACTATGCAACATCTTATGGTGGTGCTGGATACAAGACTGATTATTTAGCTAGAATGGCTGATAACTGGAGACCTTTTGAAAACCAACAATATGGTGATGCCTTTGATGGTCAAGACCGTGTAGTTGGTCGTGTTACAGAATCAGGTGATAAATTAGTTATCCCTTATGCTGCATTGAAAAATGCAAGAAGAAATTCATTTGATATGGGTGTTTCTACCAACAATCAAGTAAGTTTTACAGGTGGTGATGACAATGGTTCATTCTACTTATCTGCAGAAAATCAAAAAATCAATGGTATCGTTCCTGGCGATAAGAGTGAAAGAACTGGTATTCGTTTAGCTGCTACTAAGACTTACAATAAGTTATCAGTAGGCTACAACGCAAGTTACTCTCAAGCAACTTATGACAGAACAACTTCTGACTTCTATTATAATATCATGAACACTGCTGCGAACATTCCAGTAGATAGAATGAGAAATTGGAAAACTGATCAATTTGCGAATCCTAATGGATACTATAATGATTACTACCAAAACCCTTATTTCTCTGCTGATAATTATCGTACTTCTTACCAAGATGCAAACATCTCTGGTACAGTTGAATTAAATTATAAAGCAACAGATTGGTTGAACTTCATGGAGCGTGTTGGTGTTATGAACAACTCAAGAATTCAAAAATCTTGGACTGGCAAATTCATCTATTCTGATTGGGCTAAAAATTCAGCATATGTTCCAGCTCCTTGGGATTATGCCAATGATTATGATGGTATTGACCGTGCAGGTACTGATATCTTAGGTGCAGTTAGTGATTATTCTAAGACTGAGAATGTATTGAACAATGAATTCCAAGCGCAAATGAACAAAGCTTGGGGTAAATTTTCAAACAAATTGGTTTTAGGTTATTCTACTTACCAGAGAAAAACTAAAGAAATGTCTGTAGGGTCTAATTCAGTAGTTGTACCAGAAGTATACAACGTATCTAACAGACAAGGTGAATTAACAGGTTCTGAATACAATTCTACTGAAAGAAAATATGGTTATTATGCAGATTTAACTTCTACATTTAACAACTATTTGACTTTAGAAGGAATCTTCAGATACGATTATTCTTCTCGTTTCTATAAAGCAAATCGTGAGTTAAGCTTATATGCATTCCCTTATTATGGTGTGTCATTGGCTTTCCAAGCAACTGAAGCTTTCCCACAAATCAAAAGCTGGGTGTTAAACGATGCTAAAGTTCGTTTGTCTTACAACAAGAATGGTAATGACAACATGACTTTATATGGTTTAGATTTAACGTATCCTAACGCTGCTGGTTTCCCTTACGGAAATACAGTTGGTTTAACTGTTGGTAATACATTACCAGACAATGGATTAAAGCCTGAGTTTGTAACAACTTATGAAGCAGGTACTGAATTGTCTATGTTTAACAACAGAATCAATTTAGAATTAACAGCTTATTCTTCTCAATCTAAGGGTCAAGTAATCACAGTTAAAGTTCCTAACACAACTGGTTTCAACAACTTGTTGATCAATGTGGGTGAAACTAAGAACTGGGGTTATGAAGGAGATTTAAAAGCGCAAGTCATTAGAAATGGTGCTTTCAAATGGGATATCGGTATCAGATATTCTTACAATGACAACAAAGTTGTAAGCTTATATCCTGGTATTAACTCATTCTTTATGAGTGGTTACTCTTATGCATCTACAAACGTAGAAGTTGGTAAGAGCTTCCCATTATTGAAATCTTCAGGTTACTATTATAGCGCTACAGGTGCTAGAAGAGTTGATCCAACAACTGGTTATCCATTACAAAATACAGCAATGGTAGATAGAGGTAGTACTTTAGCTAAGCATATGGCTGGATTTAGTTCTAAGTTCGGTTACAAAAACTGGAACTTATCAATGAACTTGGAGTACCGTGGTGGAAACGTAATGTATTCTGGTATTGGTCGTGATATGACATTTACAGGTTCTGGTAAGTGGACAGAAAACAGAGCGCCTCATGTATTCGAAAATTCTTATTACTTAGTAAATGGTGTTGAAACACCTAATACAAGTTTGAATGTACGTGAAGCTGAATATAGCTTATGGGTAGACAACTATCGTTTTATTGCTGAGAACTTTGTAACAAAAGCATGGTTTATCAAGTTGAGAGATGTGAATCTTTCTTACAGTCTTCCATCTGCTTTAGTTTCTAAAACGAAGATCTTCAGTGGAGCGAATGTGTCAGTTTATGGTAGAAACTTATTTACAATTATTGATAGCAAAAACTTCTTTACAGATCCGGAGTTTAGCTTTACAACAGGAAACGGTATTGGTATTAACACATCATTACAAACTCCTCCAGTACGTCAATTTGGTTTCAACGTAAACTTTACATTCTAGTAATTAAATAAAAATGATTAAAACAAATTATATGAAACTTAAATCATACTTACTTGTTGCGGTTTCAGTTTTGGCATTTGTTGGTTGTAAAAAGGATTATTTGGATGTGAATACCAATCCTAACCAACTTACGTCAGCTACACCTAGTTTTGTATTAACTGGTGCCCTGAACACAACAACACAGAATTTAGTACTTGCCAATGAGACAGGTAGCTATTTCGCAGGTCAATGGACTCAATCTAACTCTTACATTTTGAGTGCAACTACCTTCTCTTATAACATTACAAACAACGATTTCAACTACTGGGATGGCTTGTACGATAACGCACAAGATTATCAATATGTAATTGACAATGCAGCTGCATCTGGCCAACCTTACTTTAAAGGACCAGCGAAAATCATGAAAGCGATGTTATTCCAATACATCGTTGACATGTATGGTAATGCACCTTACACAGAAGCTTTCAAAGGAACAGCTGCTTTAGCGCCTGCTTTCGATGATCAAAAAGCAATCTATGCAAACTTGATTACTTTATTAGATCAGGCAATCGCTGATATCAAGGGTTCTACTTTTGATCCAGCTTATGCTTCTTCTGATGTGGTATTCAAGGGTAACACAACTAACTGGATTAAATTCGCAAACTCTTTGAAATTGCGTATTTTAATGCACCAGTCTCGTGTACCTTCTTTACAAGCTTATGTAAAGACTGAATTAAATAAAATTGCTGCTGATGCAACTGGAGTTTTAACAACTGATGCAGGTGTTAATCCAGGTTATATTGCTACAGATGGTAAAACAAATCCTTTCTACAATCGTTTTGGATATACTCCAGCAGGTGCGGCTCAATCTTATGGCCGTTTCCCAAGAGTAACTAAAAATTTATTTGACCAAATGGTGGCAACAACAGATACTTTCAGAATTAAGCGTTTGTTGTATGCTGTTGGTGGTGAGAATGGATCTACTCCTGGTGTAAGTGTTAAAGCTGAAATCATGGATAACTACAAAGCTGTACCTTATGGTGTATCTTCTGGTTATACTGCTCCTTCAACTTCAAACCTTGGACCAGCGATGATTGTTAAAGGTAAATTTGATGCTCCTTATATCTTATTTACTGCTACAGAAGCGCAATTCTTATTAGCTGAAGCTAAGCAACGTTTTGGCGCTGATGTTAACTTTACTGGTACAGCTCAGTCTTACTATGAAGCAGGTGTGAAAGCATCTTTCAAATTAGTAGGATCAACTGATGCTGCTGCAACTGCATTGTTAACTAGCGGAAAGCAAGATGCTGATTTCTCAGTTTCTACTGATAAATTAAAAGCAATTGCAACTCAAAAATGGATTGCCTTAACGCACTATGCAGGTATTGAATCATGGACAGAATACAGAAGAACAAATCTTCCTGTAATTCCTCAAATGAATACAGTAACTGATCCAAATAAGCGTCCTTTACGTTTCTTCTATCCTGGAACTGAATTAGGTTCTAATGGAACAAATGTAAATGCTCAAGGAACAATTGATATTTTTACAACTAAATTGTTCTGGGATATTGACTAATTGATCGATATCAATCATAAAAAAATGCCCTCCGATTTCGGAGGGCATTTTTCATTTAAAGAGCAACCTATTTAAGATGATTATTTAATTACCTCTCCCTCTATTGTTAATTCAGCAGGTAATTTTTGTCCAGCAAATTTTACATTGACTTTCTTTCTGAAAGCACCAACCACAGGAGCAGTATAAGTTACTTTAATACTTCCTTTTTGACCTTTTAAGATAGGTTTTTGATCGTATTCAGGTTGGGTGCAACCACATTCAGCATTCGCAAATTCGATCACTGCAGGCCTTGCATCTGTGTTCGTATAAGTAAAGACTACAGACTTATGTATCCCTTTTGAAATTTTTCCAAAATTATGTGAAGCTTTATCAAATCTAACACCAGATTGTGCTGAACAAAACAATGCTGCAAATGAAAAGCCTAGGGTGAAAATGTACTTCATATTGTTATTTTTTTATTTGTGATTGTTGCAGCCAAAAGACTTAAACAATGGCTTTGGCAGCAGAAAAGATGCACTAAATTATTGAAATTTCGGTAATTAACTGATTTTATGTGTTTCTTGATTTTTATTGCATTTTGACCCCTATTTTTGCCTTATGGAATCCAACTTAGAAGCTGTATCTAATCAGGACATGCTTTCGTTTGAAGCATTTCGAAAAACTGTATTGGAGGACTACCGAACTGCACTCGCAAGTAGAGAAGTGAGTTTGTTGGGTAGACGTGAGGTATTGACCGGGAAGGCCAAATTTGGCATTTTTGGCGACGGTAAAGAGGTCGCACAAGTTGCGCTTGCGAAATTTTTTCAAAAAGGTGACTTTAGAAGTGGATATTATCGTGATCAAACTTTAATGTTTGCATTAGGCGTGTCCAATGTGGGCGATTATTTTGCACAATTGTATGCAGATGTAGAGAACGATCCATATAGTGGTGGTAGAAACATGAATTCACATTTTAGTACCCCTTTTGTGAATGAGCAAGGCGACTGGTTGCCGTTGGCAGACAGTTATAATGTATCTGCAGATATTGCACCTACAGCTGGTCAAATGGTGAGAGGATTGGGTCTTGCATTTGCTTCCAAATTTTTCAGAAATGCAAATCAAGATGCTGCATTTTCAGGCTTAACGAATCAAGGAAATGAAGTTTGTTTTTGTACCATCGGAGATGCAAGTACATCTGAAGGACATTTTTGGGAAACAATCAATGCCGCAGGTGTTTTACAAGTGCCGCTAGCGGTGATTGTGTATGACGATGGGTATGGCATTTCTGTTCCCACTGAATTGCAAACTACTAAAGGATCTATTTCAGAAGCCTTAGCTGGATTTGAAAAAAAACCAGGCACCAATGGCATAAAAATATATAAAGTGAATGGATGGGATTATGCTGCACTTTGTGAAACCTTTGAAGAGGGTATCGCTTATACACGTGCTACGCATACTCCAGTCGTATTTCATGTGAAAGAAGTGACTCAGCCTCAAGGCCATTCAACGAGTGGAAGTCATGAAAGATATAAATCTGCTGAAAGATTAGAGTGGGAGAGAAACTGGGATTGTAATAAGCAAATGAGGGCTTGGTTAATCTTAAATGAGTTGGCAACTGCTGAATCATTGGATCTTTTGGAATCTGAAGTGAAGCAGGCTGTAAGAGATCAAAAACAATTGGCTTGGGATAAATACATTTCACCAATTAAATCAAAAATTCAAGAGGCCGCTCAATTGGTATTTGCAGGTTTAGACAGCGAAGCGCCTTTGTATCGTATGATGCAAGAATTGGTAGCCAATAAAGAACCTTTAAAGAGAGAGCTTTTTAGAATTTTAAATATGGTGTTGGAGCAAGTGCCTCAACATAGTCATGCTGCTGCAATCAAAAAATTGGTTACGGATTATTATGAAGAGCAAGCTCCTTTTTATAGTAAGTACTTGTACAATGAAGGTGTAAAAAGCGCATTGAATGTCCCTGTGGTTCCAGCTTTAATGGATGCAAATCCAAAGCAACTCAATGGATATGAAGTGTTGAACCAATATTTTGATCACTTATTTGACAACAACCCTAAGGTGGTTGCTTTTGGTGAAGACTTAGGAAATATTGGAGATGTGAATCAAGGTTTTGCCGGATTGCAAGCCAAGTATGGCGTTAATAGAATCTTTGATACAGGTATCAGAGAGCAAACCATCATGGGTCAAGCGCATGGTTTAGCTATGAGAGGTTTAAGACCTATTGCAGAAATTCAATACTTGGATTATTTATTATACGGCATACAAACCTTAAGTGATGATGTGGCTACACTGCATTATCGTACAGTAGGAAAACAAAGTAGTCCAGTTATTATCAGAACCAGAGGACACCGTTTGGAAGGTATCTTCCACAGTGGATCACCAATGGGCATGATCATCAATTCTTTAAGAGGCATGTTTGTTTGTGTGCCAAGAAATATGGTACAAGCAGTAGGGATGTACAATACCTTATTACAATCCAATGATCCTGCAATTCTAGTAGAATGTTTAAACGGCTATCGATTAAAAGAAACTGTCCCAGCCAATATCAATGAGTTCACTGTCCCATTGGGCATGCCTGAAACATTAAGAACTGGTGAGGATATTACAATCGTTTCTTACGGGTCTACTTTAAGAATCGTAGAAGATGCGGCAATTCGTTTAGCAGCAATTGGAATTGATTGTGAAATCATCGATGTCCAAACACTTTTGCCATTCGATATCAATCATCAAATTGTTGCGTCACTTAAAAAGACCAATCGAATTTTATTTGTGGATGAAGATGTTCCTGGAGGGGCCTCGGCATTTATGTATCAGCAAGTCATTGAAGACCAAGGTGGATATAAGTGGTTAGACGCAAGCGCCAGAACCTTATCTGCTAAAGCACATCGACCAGCTTACGCTAGTGATGGAGATTATTTCTCTAAGCCTAATACAGAAGAAGTGATTAAGGTGGTGAAGGAAATGATGGCGGAATAGCTTATTGGTTGTAGCCTTCTAGTTGTTCAGTATAACTTAAAGAGCCTAGTCTAAATCTTAAAGGAATTTTAGTTTTCTTCTCTAATGCCCTTTCTTGATTGCAAAAAAATCCAGTCTGTGTGGTGTAGAAATTGGCTGCTACTTTATTTTGTATGGCGTATCGACCATTTAAAATATCAGCTTTTTGTTGTGATGTTTTGTTCTGCTCTATTTGCCAATATTGCTTTGCATTCTTTGTAGTCAATTTTTGCGCAGTCAAGGACTGCGCAAAAATTAAACTTAATATCGTGATGGTGAATCTCGTAAAATTGATTTTAAGCCATATTGTGAAACACTTTGTTCACGTCTTCGTCTTGTTCTAATTTCTCTATCAACTTACTAATATCTTCCGCTTGCTCATCTGTTACTGGAACAGTGGTAGTCGGAATCCATTCTAGTTCGGCACTGATTGGTGTGATGTTTTTATCTTCCAATGCCTTTTGTAAATTACCAAAGTCGGTAAACGCACATCTTAATACTATAATTGGGTTATCATTGTCGTCATTGCTTTCTCCTAATTCATCTAATCCATGATCAATTAATTCTAATTCTAAATCATCCATTACCAATCCCTCTGGGTTGAGTTTAAACACGCCCATTTTCTTGAATTGAAAACTTACACTACCACTATTACCTAAAGCGCCACCTCCCTTGTTAAATATACTTTTTACATTGGCTACAGTTCTTACATGGTTGTCAGTTGCAGTTTCTACTAACAATGCCACACCATGTGGTGCATAGCCTTCATACAAAATTTCTTCGTAGTTAGACGTGTCTTTTCCTAATGCTCTTTTAATAGCAGCCTCCACACGGTCCTTTGGCATACCTACACTCTTGGCATTTTGGTAACATCTACGTAAAGCAGGATTGGTGGCCATATCTGGTCCAGATGCTTTTACGGCAATAACGATCTCCTTACCTATACGGGTAAATTGTTTTGCCATTTTATCCCAACGAGCAAACATGGTTGCTTTTCTTACTTCAAATATCCTACCCATAGTTTCATGATTTAAGGTGTGCAAAAATAACACAAAAAAAATAGTCCCGAAAATCGGGACTATTTTAATTTAGTATAATCGAGATTATTTATTCAATTTACTTGTCTTCTTGCTATATAAGAAGTAAACAAATAAGCCAATAATCATCCAAATAAAGGCTACTTTAAGGGTTTGCATATCTAGAGCGAAGATCATTGCTAAGCAAATCACTGCGCCTAAAATAGGTACCAATGGCACCAATGGTGTTTTGAATGGACGCTCCATTTCTGGTGATTTACGTCTTAAAATCCAAACACCTAAGCTAACCAATACGAAAGCGAATAGGGTTCCAAAACTTGTCAAATCACCTGCTACACTTCCTGGAACGAAAGCTGCAAATAATCCTACAAATACAAATAGGATCCAGTTAGACTTGTATGGAGTTTGGTATTTAGGGTGCAAATCGCCAAATGCTTTCGGCAATAAACCATCCTTACTCATAGAGTAAAATATACGGCTTTGTCCCATTAACATCACTAAGATTACAGAAGAAAAACCAGCTAAAATAGCCACAGTTACTGCTGTTGCTAGCCAGCCATATCCTGTCATATAAGTTGAAATAGCATAAGCAACAGATGCTTCTCTTCCTTTTTCTGGATCAACGAAATCTTTCCAGTTAGCTACGCCTGTTAATACGTGGCCAAATAAGATGTAAAGAATGGTACAAACAACCAATGATCCTAAGATACCAATTGGCATATCTCTTTTTGGATTCTTCGCTTCTTGAGCAGCAGTTGAAACAGCATCAAAACCAATAAAGGCAAAGAATACGATTGCAGCTCCACCCAGAACGCCACCCCAGCCATGCTTGAAGGCGCCAGAATAA
Organism: Sediminibacterium sp.; assembly: GCA_030158665.1. Lineage (GTDB taxonomy): Bacteria > Bacteroidota > Bacteroidia > Chitinophagales > Chitinophagaceae > Sediminibacterium. The sequence continues at coordinate 56,919 of JAOASM010000008.1, forward strand.
TCCGCAATGACTTTTCCAGCACTGTCTGTAACAGCCGCTTGTCCAGCAGGGATCATATAAGGAGTGTGGTTTTCAGGCTTAATAAACTGCCATCCAATTGCAATAAAAATAATTACGATAGCCACTTTAATAAATACAATCACAGCGTTTACGATTGCTGATTCTTGTGATCCTCTAATCAATAATAAAGTCAATGCTAAAAGGATGATCAATGCTGGCGCATTCATGATACCAGAATGTGCCACACCCATGCTATCTGTAAAGCTTTCAAACGGACTATGGCTCCATTCATATGGTATGGCTCCTCCGGTGAGCTTATTTAAATATTCACTCCAAGCAATAGAAACTGTAGCTGCACCTAATGCATATTCCATAATCAATGCCCAGCCAATAATCCATGCTACTAATTCACCCATTGTAACATAAGAGTAGGCATAAGCACTACCTGCAATAGGGATCATTGCAGCAAATTCTGCGTAACATAAGCCGGCAAAAGCACAACCTACCGCCGCGATAATAAAGGATATCGTTACAGCAGGACCAGCCGCCTGTCCAGCCGCTGCAGCTGTTCTTACAAACAAACCAGCGCCAATAATGGCACCAATACCTAAGGCGATTAAATTACCAGCACCAAGGGTTCTTTTTAGTCCTTTGCCGCCGTCCTCAGATTGAGCTAACATAGCCGTCAAATCTTTCTTTCTAAATAAACTCATAATAATAGGTTTCGATTTAGGTTGAAAAATAGCATTTTTTTTGCAATTCTGAATTAGTTTTTGATAAAAAAAGGCCTACAAGTCAAATTTTATGGAGGCCGATTTTTTTACAAGTTATGTGGTATATTGCATCACTAAGCAACTTATGAAAAAATCTAACAAACTAACCGTATACATTGTCATTGCAATGATCGCAGGTGCCATTCTGGGCTACTTTATACACGAAAGTAAGGATCAGGCAACTATTGATGGTTTTGCAAAAAACGTCAAGCTACTTACGACTATATTTTTGAGATTGGTTCAAATGATCATAGCGCCATTGGTGTTCACAACCTTGGTAGTGGGTATTGCCAAATTAGGTGATATTAAAACCGTTGGACGTGTGGGCGGCAAAGCTTTGTTATGGTTCTTGTCTGCATCGTTAATCAGTTTATTGATTGGGCTAGTTTTAGTAAATCTATTGAAACCGGGAGCTGGATTAGATTTGACAGTAGGGGATAGTTCTGGTGTAAAAGATCTAATGGGTAAAACACAGTCATTTAGTGTGATCAATTTTGTGGAGCATGTGTTTCCTAAGAGCATGTTCGAAGCCATGGCTACGAATGAAATTTTACAAATAGTCATATTTAGTATTTTCTTTGGAGTAGCTGCTGCTGCGATAGGAGAGCCTGCAAAAGGATTTATCAAAGCATTGGATACGGTAGCGCATATTATTTTAAAAATGGTAGGCTATGTAATGAACTTTGCTCCATTGGGGGTGTTTGGTGCAATTGCTGCAGTCATAGCTTCTAAGGGCTTAACTGTATTTATATTTTATGGCAAATATTTATTATACTTCTTAATAGGTATAGGAACGCTATGGGCTGTGCTTTTAGGGGTTGGTTATTTAATTTTAAGAAATCGTGTGCCATCCTTGTTAAAGCATATTTCTACACCTTTGGTGATTGCATTTAGTACAACAAGTAGTGAAGCCGTATTTCCAAAATTAACCGAAGAGCTAGAGCGTTTTGGATGCAAGGATAAAATTGTTTCTTTCATTTTGCCATTGGGTTATTCTTTCAATTTAGATGGTAGTATGATGTATATGACTTTTGCGAGTATGGCCATCGCACAAGCTTATGGCATTCATTTAGATATTGGCACGCAATTAACTATGTTAGTAGTATTAATGTTAACCAGCAAAGGGATTGCTGGTGTGCCTAGAGCGTCTTTAGTAGTTGTTACAGCAACTTGTGCCATGTTCAATATTCCTCCAGAAGGGATTGCTTTAATTCTTCCTATTGACCACTTTTGCGATATGTTCAGAACGGCAACCAATGTATTGGGAAATAGTTTAGCAACTACTGCTGTAAGTAAATGGGAAGGGGAGTTGACAGAGCCGCAACAAGTTTAATTTTATACAATTTAGCATGATCACATTATTAGAAGCATTTCATTGGAGTCAATTGTTACAGCCTCAATTTTATATTGAGCATGGAGGACTTTGGTTGATTTTATTAGTGGTCTTTGCAGAGACTGGATTGTTTGCAGGCTTTTTTTTACCTGGAGATAGTTTATTATTTGTTGCAGGTATTTACAGTGCACCGTTGGCTGCAGAGATTTATGCTTCAAACAATCAATGGTTGAATTTATTTATTCTTTTTATTTTTATTTCTACTGCAGGAATCATTGGCAATTATGTAGGATACTTATTTGGAAATAAAGTTGGTCCAACGATGTTTGACTGGAAGGAGAATATCTTTTTTAAGAAAAAATATTTGATGCAAGCGCAAGAGTTTTATGAAAAGCATGGAGGTAGAGCAATTGTGATCGCAAGGTTCATTCCTATCATAAGAACATTTGGACCAATCATTGCAGGTATTGTGAAGATGGATAAAGCCAAGTTCATGTATTACAACATTGTTGGTTGTTTGGCTTGGGTGGGTAGTATGTTATGTGCGGGTTATTTTTTACAGTCTTGGATCTTAACCCATTTTAATTTTGATCTAAAGAATCACTTAGAAGTAATTGTTTTGGGTATTGTTGGCGTAACAACTTTGCCTGTGATTATAAAAGTGATTACACATCGCGCTAAAAAAGCGTAAGCATAAAACTTTCTTGCATGAACAATAAGCAAATCGGACTTTTTTCCCTGCCTGTATTAGTGGCTGCCTTGGGATATTTTGTAGATGTATACGATTTATTATTATTTACCATAGTCCGTCAGCCAAGCGTTTTAGCGGTAGGCTCGTCTTTAGAAACCATCATTGTAGATAGTGCGCATATTATCAACTGGCAAATGTCTGGCTTGTTAATAGGAGGTATATTATGGGGTATCATTGGCGATAAACAAGGACGATTAAAAGTCTTATTTGGGTCCATTTTATTATACTCATTGGCGAATATCTTAACTGCCTATGTGCAAACAGTAGATCAATATGCCTATTGCAGATTTGTAGGAGGGATAGGCTTAGCAGGTGAACTCGGTGCGGGCATCACATTGGTATCAGAGATGTTACCCAAAAACAAAAGAGGTATTGGCACTTCGATGGTGGCAGGCATTGGACTATTTGGTGCCGTATTTGCCTATTTCACATTTAAGTATACGCAAGATTGGAGATTGTGCTATAAAATAGGCGGTGGCTTGGGATTCTTTTTGTTGGTATTACGCGTAAGAGTAGCAGAATCCTTTATGTTTGAATCCGCTAAATTGGCGAATATCAACAAGGGCAATTTCTTCTTATTTTTTAGTTCTTATAAAAGGTTTTCTAAATACATCAAAGCTATATTAATAGGATTACCTACTTGGTTCGTAATAGGTGTGATGGTGAACTATAGTAACAAGTTTGCAACAGGTTTATATGGAGATAATTTAATTGACTCAGGCAGGTCCGTGATGTTTGCTTATATCGGTATTGCAGTGGGTGATTTATTGATTGGATGGGTGAGCCAATATTTTCAAAGTAGGAAAAAAGCCTTGCTTTTATTTTATACAATCAGTATCCTAGGGATGGTCTTGTTTTTTAGTGCATTCAACAATAGCGATACAAGGATGTATGCTATTTGTGCATTCTTAGGTTTTAGTACGGGCTATTGGGCCATTTTCAATCAAATGGCTGCAGAACAATTTGGTACCAACTTGAGGGCGACAGCTGCAACTACGATACCCAATATGGTTCGCGGAGCCTTGCCATTGATTAATTTTTTATTTTTAGATATTTTACAAAAATCAATGGGATGGACGATTGTCCAAAGTGGTATTGTTACAGGAACAGTTGTGATGGGAATCACTTTAATCGCATTTGTTTTTACAGAAGAAACATATCATAAGGATTTGGATTATTTAGAGCATGACAATCCATTGCCATAATTTGTCACCCCTATGCGTTTATTGTTTATTCGTTTTTCTTCCATAGGTGATATCGTATTCACAACACCTGCCATCCGTTGTACAAAGCAACAGATTCCAGGGGTAGAGATTCATTTTTTGACCAAGTCTTCTATGAAGGCAGTCACTGCAGCCAATCCATACATAGATCATTTTCATTACTTTGATAAAGATTTGAATGCAACCATCAAGGAATTAAAGGCATTTCAATTTGATTATATCATAGACCTGCATCAAAATTTTAGAACCTTTCGAATTCAAAAAGCATTAGGTATTCCTTGCTTAGCTTATCATAAACTAACTGTTCAAAAATTCCTACTCACTAAACTACACCTAAACTTTATGCCCACTAGGCATATTGTAGATCGTTCCTTAGACGCAGTAGCCAATTTAGGCGTAGTGTATGATGGAAAGGGGTTGGATTATTTTATCCCCCAAGAAGTTGCCTTAAAGTCAAATGCATTACCTGCAACACATGCAGATGGCTATATCGCTATTGTCATAGGTGCTTCTTATGCGAGTAAAAAATTGCCAATTGCTGAACTACAATCGCTTTGCCATAAAATTCCATATCCAATTGTTTTAATAGGAGGGAAGGAAGATCAGGCAGAGGGTGATGCAGTGGCGTCTGTGAATCCTATTAAAATACACAATGCTTGTGGGCAATTTAATTTACATGAATCTGCTTTATTGGTGAAAAATGCCAAAACAGTCATATCTCATGATACTGGTTTCTTATACATTGCATGTGCGTTTCATAAAAAAACGGTAGCTATCTGGGGTGCTACTTCTCCAGCATTACAAGTGGAACCCTATTACCCTTCAGGTTTAAATAATACAGAATGGTACTTTAATGCCATCGTGCCTAAATTACCATGTCAGCCCTGTTCTAATTACGGAACCAAGCAATGCCCTCAAGGACATTTTGCATGCATGAAAAAACAAGATTTACAAGCCATCGCAGATAAGGCGATTGGGTATTATAAAGAAGCTTAGTATTTTTTTTATCTCTTTTCTTTTAGTGCAATTTCAATTTGATCGAATAATAATTTCGAGTCTATTTCGAGAAAAGCCATGATGTCATAAACAATACAAAAACTTGTTTGATGTTTGCCGTCTTCAATACTAACTATAGTAGACGGATTTATTTTTAAATCATTTGAGATTTTGGCAATCGAAATTGACGCATTCATTCTGGCGTGTTTCAAGACTGTTCCAATTGCTTTAGAGATAATATGTTGTTGCTCTTTTTCCAGTGTTGCGGTTTCATTAAATGTATAGCTAATTTTTAATAGTCAATCTTATAACTACAACTTATTGCTATACTTAGTATATATTCTAAGTAGCATGTGGAAATATCCGTAAGCTTTTTTTCTCATGATTTTTGAATGCTTTATGCGTGTACTTTTAATAAGTAAATCAATAAAATATAATTTATGAAAAAATCATTTTTAATTTTCATAGCACTGTTTTTATTTTCTTGTCAAAAAGAAGACGAAAATTTTAAACCTAGTGTTGAAATATTATCTCAAAAGGCATATTACATAATGCTAAGAGATATTAACAAACAATTTGATTTAATCTTGAATGAATCAAAGCCAAAAGACATAAGCTTATCTGAATACAAAATGGAATTAATCTCAGGGAAAATTGGATTACCAATAACTCAACAAAATAAAATTTTAAATGCGACAAATCCGCTAATTGATTACTCATCTAAACTTGCTAAAATAAATTCAATACCATTAGATGATCTTAGTTCTAAAATAGCATTTGGTGGTCTATATGCCCCAGACGATAATTTAAATTCTAAATACAACGAAAATAGTTTTAAAGTTGACAATAAATTATCAATCACAAAATCTTATGCATCAAATACAAAACAAGTAATGAAAATAGATGCAAATGATGTTCTTGATTGTGCATTAGCTGCAATAGGTGCTGATGCATTATGGGCTTTTGGGGGATCTTCTGCTGTGTCTTGGACTGCTGCTGCTATGACCAATGCTTTTAGTGCAATTGCTAAAAGATTTTTAGGACCAGTTGGGGTTGCAATCGCTGTTGTAAGTTTTGGAATATGTATTACTCATCAATCAAATGACTAATTATGTATATTTATTTTATCCCATTTTTAAGCTCATTGCTTTGGTTTCGAATTAATTGTTTGAATATTGCCATTAAAGCCAGTAAGAATGTCAAAGGCGAGGTTGTACATCTTACATTATTTGTAATTTCTTCATCTTTGTTTTGTTATTTTTTAATAACTATTTAAATCGCTTTTTTGTGTAAATAAATAAAGCCCCGCAATGCGAGGCTTTATTTTGTATAAGATCATGTAAATGATTACAAAGTCTTCAATACGTCGTTCATATTTCTAACTGCATCTGCACTCTTGTTGAATGCTGCTTGTTCGTCTGCAGATAAATCCATTTCAACAATCTTCTCCCATCCGTTCTTGCCAATGACAACAGGCACGCCTAAACAGATATCGTTTTGGCCGTACTCGCCGTTTAAGCTTACGCAACAAGTGAATAATTTCTTTTCATCACGCACGATACTTTCTACCAATGCCGCTCCTGCTGCACCTGGTGCATACCATGCAGATGTGCCTAATAATTTAGTCAAGGTAGCTCCGCCCACCATGGTGTCGTTAATGATTTGTTGTTGTTGTTCTTCAGTTAAGAATTTTGTTACTGGAATACTGTTCCAAGTAGCATGCTTTACTAAAGGGATCATAGTCGTATCTCCATGTCCACCTACTACGATTGCATTTAAGTCTGCAGGGCTGCAGTTTAAATGTGAACTTAATTGATATTTAAAACGAGCGCTATCTAATGTTCCGCCCATACCAATAATTCTATTTTTTGGCAAACCTGTTGATTGCAATGCTAAGTAAGTCATTGTATCCATTGGATTGCTGATGACTATAATGATTGCATTTGGTGAATGCTTTAAGATATTCTCGCAAACGCCTTTAACAATCCCTGCATTCGTTCCAATCAATTCTTCTCTTGTCATTCCTGGTTTACGTGGTAAGCCAGAAGTGATTACAACCACATCTGAGTTGGCTGTTTTTGTATAGTCGTTGGTACTACCGCTGATGCGTGTATCAAAACCTAATAACGCAGCTGTCTGCATCATGTCTTGCGCCTTGCCTTCTGCAAAGCCTTCTTTAATGTCTAGTAATACTAATTCTGAAGCCAATTCTTTACGTGCAATATTATCTGCACAAGTAGCTCCAACTGCACCAGCACCAACAACGGTAATTTTCATATCTATTAATTTAAATTTTGAACTTGATTTAATCGGGGCAAAGTTAGTTATTTGCTACCTATAATTTTAAGTAATTCAGGAACTTTAACCCCTTGTTCGTATACTTTTAACAACTGACCTTTGTCATAAATTGCCACAAAGGGGGTCATGCGAGGTCTAAAGAATACAGGGATGGAGAATTCTGGATCCCTTCCAACTATCACATTGGATTGCTTGTCCAAACCGTATTTAGTGGCAAAGGCCTTGATTTCATTCATTTCCTTATAGCTATTCCAAATAAAGAAGACCGACTTGAATTTGTCTGCATTTTTTGTCAATTCAGCTGCTTCTTCTTGGCAATGAGAACAGTCTGGGCTAAAGATGATGATACAAGTGAATCTAGTTTTTGGTATTTGGGTATTGCTAAAGGATTTACCAGTAGTAAGGTTTAGGGTAAATCTTGGAATGTTTTTATCTTTTAAGAATGGGGCATTGGGGTCAATGTTGGATTGTGCCGACAAACTCATTGATGAAACTACACTAACAATGAATAGACTAAATACTGCGATTGCTTTTTTCATAATTTATTTATTTTGAGCCATCATACGCATGGCTTTTGCGTCTTGTAAAAATTCAGATGCGAAGATGAAATCGTTTAATAATTTATTCTGACTAAATATGATATCTTGATTACTGCCTTCCCATTCTTTTTTTCCCTTGTGTAAGTATATAATGTTTTCGCCAATTTCCATTACACTGTTCATGTCATGTGTCACTACAAGGGTAGTGATATTAAACTCCTTGGTTAATTCTTTTATTAATTGGTCAATCACCAAAGAGGTTTGAGGATCTAAGCCTGAATTAGGTTCGTCACAAAACAGATACTTTGGTTCTAATACCAGTGCGCGAGCTAGGCCTACTCGCTTTTTCATTCCCCCGCTTATTTCTGCTGGATATTTTTCGTTCACTCCAGTGAGTTGAACTCTATCTAGTATCTTATTTACTTTCGCTATTTTTTCGGCCTCTTTTAAATCGCTAAACATGTCTAATGGGAATTTGACATTTTCTTCTACCGTCATGGAGTCGAATAAGGCATTCCCTTGAAACAACATGCCAATACTGTTTCTTAATTCCTTTTTTTGTTCTTTACTTAGTGTTGCAAAATCAGCTTGATCAAACATCACTTTTCCCTGGTCTGCTTGAATCAAATCCACAATACATTTAACCAAGACGGTTTTCCCACTTCCGCTCGCTCCAATGATTAAATTACACATACCTGTCTTAAACTGCGCACTCACATCGTCGATGATCACTTTGTCACCAAAGGCTTTGTTGATATGTTGTATTTCAATCATGCGTTTATAAAGGTACTTGTAAAGTTAAGAGATCTTCAAACTGATCCGCTCTACTGATTAATTTTACTTCGCCATTTTGATATAAAACCTGTGCTGGTTTAAATCTTGCATTGTAATTGCTTGCCATCTCATAGCCGTAGGCGCCAGCATTGTAAAATACCAATAAATCGCCTTCTTCTATAGCAGGGATAGCTCTATCCCAGGCGAATGTATCCGTTTCGCAGATATTGCCAACCACTGCATATTGCTTAGTTGGTTTCTCTGGGCTAGTTAAATTATCAATATGATGGTATGCATCATAAAACATAGGACGGATTAAATGATTCAATCCTGTATTTAATCCTGCGAATATTCGATCCCCCGACGTTTTTAATACATTCACTTTTGCGATAAAAAATCCCGCTTCGCTCACCATGTATTTACCTGGCTCAAACCATGCAGTCAAGCTTCGTCCGTATTTTTCAGATAATTGCTCCATTGCCTTATTCACTTCCTTGCCTAATGATGCCATATCTGTTCCTTGTTCACCTGGCTCATAAGGCACTTTAAATCCACCACCAAAATCCAAGACTTCAACTGTTGGAAAATGAGGAAGTAGGACATCAAACACTTCTGCAGACTTCATAAACACAGCTACATCCTTAATCTCACTACCTGTATGTATGTGTAAAGTGCGAATGTTGATTTGATATTTTTCTTGAATTAATTTTAATGCCTCCAATTGCGCCACAGGAATACCAAATTTACTTTTATCATGCCCTGTTGAAATTTTCAAATTGCCGCCTGCCATTACATCAGGCCTTATACGAACGCCAACTGCTTTTGATGCGCCAAATTTTTGTCCAAATTTTTCTAAATTGGATAAACTATCAATATTCACGTTAACGCCTAGTTCAATAGCAGTAACAATTTCATCAAAACCAACACTATTGCTTGTGTATAAAATATTGTTAGGGGAAAATCCAACATGCAATGCTAATTTAACTTCGTTGATTGAGCTGCAATCTATATTACATCCTATATTTTTTATGACTTTTAATATATGGATATTGGTCAATGCTTTACACGCGTAAAAAAAACGAGTTTGAGTCGCAGAAAAATGCGTCAATAAATTTTGATATTGCTGTTCAATTTTTTCTGCATGGTACACATAAAGTGGTGTGCCAAATTGTTGTGCTGCAGCATTTAATTCTGCGTAGGAAAGGCTTGCATTCATGCTATAAAGATACGGCCAGAACTAGGTTCTGGCCGTATCTTGGTTCAATATTTTTCGGAAAAATTCAGGAAAGGAAAACTACTAATCGTTATCTACTGGACTTTCAGGAGCAAAATCTTCATCGTTTGATTCTGGAGTAAAATCTCCGGTTTCTTCTTCCGTATTCGGTGTTTCTGTTTGCTCAAACACGCTATTGTCAGTAAAGTCTTCTGGCTTGATCACTGTAGCTTCTACAATCTGATCTGCCAAGACTTCTTTGATCTTAGGTAAGTCTTCCGTAGAGTTGATGCCAAAGTAATCCATGAAGTTTCTAGAAGTAGAGTATACCAATGGCTTACCAGGTAATAATTCGTTACGTCCACTAATCACAATCAATTCCTTTTCTAATAATTTCTGGATAGAGTAGTCACTATTCACACCTCTTATCGCTTCCACTTCCCCTTTTGTAATAGGTTGCTTGTAAGCAATGATCGCTAAAGATTCCAAGGCTGCGTTAGATAAACGTTTTAAGAACTTATCTCCATTTAATTGCGCAATGGTCGTGTGGAAAGTTGGCTTAGTCAAAAACTGCCAGCCCCCTCCACTTTGCTTTAATTCAAAAGGGTAGTATTCTGTACCATATTTTTCCTGGATACCTTCTAAAGCAGATTCAATCTGCTCGAGGGTGATACGCTCTTCCAAGAATCCAAAAGCATTATTGATTAGTTCAGTGATATCATTCGCATTTAATGCTTTATCACTTGCAAATACCAAGGCTTCAATATGCGGAATGATTTGACTTATTTCCATAATTCTTTTGCTTATCCGTTTAATGCAGCAGCACCACTTACGATCTCAGTTAATTCAGTCGTAATAGCAGCTTGTCTTGCACGGTTATAAGATATTTTCAATGATTTCAACAATTCGTTAGCGTTTTCACTTGCCTTATCCATTGCAGTCATTCTAGCACCATGCTCACTTGCATTGGCATCTAAAACAGCTTTGAATAATTGAGTATTCAATATTTTAGGCATCAATTCTGCCACCAAAGCTTCCTTCTGTGGTTCAAAAATGAAATCTGTTTTTTTAGTATTGGCTTTCTTTTCCATTTTTGGAATAGGCAAGAAAGGTTCTGATTTGTAAACCTGTGTTGCTGCGTTTTTGAATTCGCTATATACAATTTCAATTGCATCAAACTCTTTGTTCTCAAAGGCTTTCATCGCAGCCTTAGCAGCAGCTTGAACCGTTTCAAACTTTAAATTCAAGAAGATATCTTTAAAATCAGCATTGGTGTTATAGCCCAATTTGCTTAAGCTTTCAAAGCCTTTTTTACCAATATTCCAGATGGTCACATTTTGTGTTGGATATTTTTCTGCGATTGTTGCGCGGGTCATTTTAACCAAGTTGGCATTGTAACCACCACACAATCCTCTATCAGATGTAACCACAATAAATAATACATTGTTTACAGGACGTTGCTCCGCTAGTGCCAAATTCATATCCCCCTCTAAGCTACTGATGATATTGCTTAGCATATCTTGTAGTTTGCGAGCATAAGGTCTCATTTGGGTAATGGCATCTTGTGCACGACGTAATTTTGCAGCACTCACCATCTTCATCGCTTTAGTGATTTGCTGTGTACTTTGGGTACTTTTAATTCTATTTCTAACTTCTTTTAATTGACCAGCCATAGTGCTTGTTTATTAGGCGAGCAAAGGTATCATTTTTTAGCCAATTTTCACCTCAAACCCCCTTCAACTTAATTTTTTGATGCAATAGGCCTTAAAATCACCAAATCCACCCCAATTACTTATCTTTGAAGCCCCTTGATTAACAAGGACAAACACCCAATTTTAGCAAGAATATGTTGCAGATTATCAGTAAACTATTTGGCGGATCGAAAAGCGAGAAAGACGTCAAGAAAATACAGTATTTAGTTCCAGTCATAAATGGTCATTTTGAGGCTTATAGAACCCTTACCCATGACCAATTAAGGAATAAAACAGCCGATTTTAAATTCCGAATTACGGAGCACCTTAAATCGATTGACCAAGTCATTGCCGAGGCGCAGCAAAGGGCTGAGGACCTTGATGTGGCCGATTTATTGGGTAAAGATGCTATTTACCAAGAGGTCGACAAGTTAAAAAAAGACCGTGATCAGGCTTTGGAACAAATCTTATGGGATATTTTACCTGAGGCTTTTGCTGTCGTGAAAGAAGCTGCGCGCAGATTTACTGAAAATGAGGCATTAACAGCCACTGCGACCGATCTGGATCGTGAATTATCCGTTAAAAAAGAATATGTCACCATTCAGGGGGATCAATCTATTTTCCAAACAACATGGAAAGCTGCTGGCACGCCAGTTCGTTGGAATATGGTGCACTATGATGTGCAGTTAATTGGTGGTATCGTATTGCATCAAGGTAAGATTGCCGAAATGTCAACAGGTGAGGGTAAGACTTTGGTGTCTACTTTACCAGCCTATTTAAATGCACTTGCAGATGAGGGTGTGCATATTGTTACAGTGAACGATTATTTAGCGAAAAGAGATAGTGAATGGAATGGTACTTTATTTGAGTGGTTGGGTATTACAGTAGATTGTATCGATAAACATCAGCCTAATTCTGAAGACAGAAGAAACGCTTACCGCGCAGGTATCACCTATGGTACCAACAATGAGTTTGGTTTCGATTATTTAAGAGACAATATGGTGCATACACCAAATGAAATGGTGCAACGTAAACATCATTATGCGATGGTGGATGAGGTAGATAGCGTTTTGATTGATGATGCCCGAACGCCATTGATCATTTCAGGTCCTATTGGTCATCAAACTGGAGAGCAACAATATTTTCAATTAAAGCCAAGGATTGAACAATTAGTAGAGATTCAAAAGAAAGTGGCGAATCAATTTTTAATTGAAGCAAAAAAGAAAATTAGCGAAGGCAATGACGATCCTAAGGATGGCGGATTGGCCTTGTACCGTGCGTTTAGAGCATTGCCAAAAAACGGCGCTTTGATTAAATATTTAAGTGAGCCTGGAATTCGTGTTAAATTACAAAAAGCAGAGAATTACTATTTGGCGGATCAACAAAGAGAAATGCCAATTGTTGACGAGGCATTGTATTTCCATATTGACGAAAAAAATAATTCCGTTGAATTAACAGATAAAGGATTGGCATTGATTACTGGTGCTGGAGAAGATCCGAATTTCTTTTTGTTGCCCGATATCAGTGTCGCTTTAAATGCAATTGATGTGGATGTGCATATTCCTGCTGAGCAGAAAATGCAACAAAAAGAAGCGATCATTTCTGAGTATAGTATCAAAGCAGATCGTATTCATACAGTCAATCAATTATTGAAATCATATACTTTATTTGATAAGGACATCGAGTATGTAGTGATTGATGGTCAAGTGAAAATTGTGGATGAGCAAACGGGTCGTATCATGGAAGGTCGTCGTTATTCAGATGGCTTACACCAAGCGATTGAAGCAAAAGAAAATGTGAAGATCGAAGCAGCTACACAGACCTACGCAACCATTACTTTGCAGAACTTTTTTAGAATGTACCACAAATTAGGTGGTATGACAGGTACTGCAGAAACAGAAGCATCTGAGTTTTGGAGTATCTATAAACTAGACGTAGTTTCTATTCCAACCAATATTCCGGCAGTTCGTATCGACGAGCAAGATTTAGTTTTCAAAACCAAGCGAGAGAAATTTGGTGCGGTGATTGAATCGATCGAAGCATTAAGAGCAGAAGGAAGACCTGTATTGGTGGGTACGACATCGGTGGAAGTGAGTGAATTATTGAGTAGAATGTTGCGTCAAAAAAATATTCCACACAATGTATTGAATGCGAAACAACATGCTAGAGAAGCACAGGTAGTTGCAGAGGCTGGCTTGACTGGCGCTGTTACTATTGCAACGAATATGGCGGGTCGTGGAACGGATATTAAATTAAGCCCAGAAGTTAAGGCAGTAGGTGGATTGGCAATATTGGGTACAGAACGTCATGACTCTCGTCGTGTAGACAGACAGTTAAGAGGTCGTGCGGGAAGACAAGGTGATCCGGGTTCTTCTCAGTTCTTTGTCTCTCTAGAAGACGATTTGATGCGCATGTTCGGAAGTGAGCGTATTGCTAAAGTAATGGACTTTGCAGGCTATAAAGAGGGAGAAGTGATTCAACATAGTATGATCACTAAATCGATTGAGCGTGCGCAGAAAAAAGTAGAAGAAAATAACTTTGGAGTAAGAAAGCGTTTATTGGAATACGATGATGTAATGAACAAACAAAGAACGGTGATTTATAAAAAAAGAAACCATGCTTTGTTTGGTGAAAGGTTGGCTTTAGATGTAGACAATGCGTTTTACCAAGTGATAGAAAACTTGACTTTCGCTCACAAAACAACCAATGATTATGAGGCATTAAAATTGGCTTTAATTGTTCAAGTGGGCCTAGACTCAAAAATAACTAAGGAAGAATTTGCAGCACAAAAAGAAAATGATTTAGCTGAACTATTATACCAAGAAGCGATTGCGCATTATGAGTATAAGAAAAAAGAGATGATGCAAAATA
>JAOASM010000009.1 GCA_030158665.1 Sediminibacterium sp.
ATATTACAGTTCTGATAAATCTCAAGGAAGGAAGATCCTTTGTGCTGTTGTGCACGCGTGATCATTGCTTGTAAGTGTTTAGGATCACGATCCATACTACGAGCAATAAAACTTGCATCCGCACCCAATGCTAAAGCAGCAGGATTAAAAGGATGATCAATGCTACCCATTGGGGTACTCTTAGTGATCTTATTTAATTCAGAAGTGGGAGAGTACTGACCTTTGGTTAAACCATAGATCTGATTATTGAATACCAAAAAGTTCACATCAAAATTTCTTCTCAACATATGGATGGTATGGTTACCACCAATACTTAATGCATCACCATCACCCGCCACAATCCAAACACTTAATTCGGGACGAGATGCTTTTAATCCACTCGCAATCGCAGTTGCACGACCATGGATAGAGTGCATTCCAAAAGTGTTCATGTAATAAGGGAAACGACTACTACAACCAATACCACTAATGATGACAATATTTTCCTTAGGCACACCAATGGTTGGCATGACTTTCTGCACCTGCGCTAAAATAGAGTAATCACCACAACCAGGGCACCAACGCACTTCTTGATCTGTCGCAAAATCTTTTGCGGTTAGCGTGGCTGCTTGAGGAAGTATTGTTTCAGTAGACATAATCAAATATTAGGATGCAAAATTACTAAAAATAGCTTGTTTCTTATTTTAAAAGCCGCTTATTTCACCTTTCTGCCCTTCCAAGAATAGGTTTTAAGCTGTCCAAATAGGCCAGCAGCGATATTATAGACAATATGGATGGGTTGATAGCATGCAAAAAAGCGTAGTTCGGGCTTCATCTTAAAAAATTTAGCCACAGGTTCTAAGAAAAATAACTCAAAGAATGTTTTAAACGCTAAAGCAATGATCAGGGTGCTCCAACTACCCAATAAGGCCAAGAGTAAAAAACTCAAATTAAAAAGATATACTAAGGTTAATACCACCGTAATGGATCGATCATCATAGTACCTCGCTTTGCTAGCCCAACGAATTCTTTGCATGATAAAGCCTTTCCAAGTATCCATAGCAGCAGTCAACACTATGGCATCAGGATGAAATAAATAACCCACAGGCTTGTGTAAAGTCTGTTTCATTTTATGCATTAAAAACATATCATCACCACTCGCAATATGATCCACACCTTGGTAACCTCCTACTGCAATAAAAGCAGCTTTTTCAAAACCTAAATTAGCGCCATTGCTCATAGAGTGTTTGCCAGCGCCCACTGCAGCGGCAGTGATACCTTGCAAAGCCAAGAAATCCAATAACTGAAATTGATTTAACATGCCTGCCGTTTTAATGAACATCACAGGCGCAGCAACAAAAGAAGGTTGCTGTTCTTGGATATACGCGTTGTACAAAAACAACCAACGAGTAGGAACAATACAATCAGCATCAGTAGTGAGTATCCAATCCCCTTTCGCCACAGACACTGCAATTTCAATCGCCTTCTTTTTATACGCCAAAGTCTCCCCTTCTTTACAATGATCCTTTAATTGCAACAAACGCACTTGAGGAAATTGTTGGCTCAATGCCTGAACAATAAAAGCAGTATCGTCTTCGGAAAAATCATCAATCACGATGATTTCAAAAGCAGCAGAAGGATAATCCTGTGCCAAGATACTCTCCACGCAGGCCTTAATATTGGCCGCTTCATTACGGGCAGGAATGATCACTGTAAAATGGGTGGTAGCCTGATTGGATTGACTCAATTGGAATAAGCGCATTTTGCCAAACCAATAACGATAGGCCAATAAGATCCCAGCATACAATATAGTTAAGATGGCAACAGCCCAATCCAATAGATATACCATGCCACAAAGTTAACGGGTAAATATTTGGTAGAATCCTTAAAAACGTTGTACTTTTGAATTAGTTGCATAACTAACTATATGCCAAACAACCAATTTAAACGAGGAGAACTGTATAGCGTCATCAATGGCATGGCGACTACCGCTGTAGCCAGAAGGTTGCAAAAGAATTTCCGCAATGCGGGATTAGAAATCACCATAGAACAATGGTCGGTATTATATCATTTATGGAAAGAGGATGGATTGAGTCAACAAGAATTAGGCAATCGCACTTTTAGAGATAAAGCAAGTATCACAAGGTTGATCGACAATATTGAAAAGTTAGGATTGGTTGAAAGAATCGCATCTAAGGAAGATCGTAGGGTGAACTTAGTGTATCTAACAGATGCCGCCAAACCCTTACAGGAAAAGACTTACGAGCTAGCGAATCAAACAATGAACGAAGCATTACAAGGAATAAGTAAGGAAGAAATAGAGATTGTGAAGAATGTGTTTCAGCGCGTATACGAGAATAGTAAATAATTAAATTATATTTTATGGCAACGACAATCCAAGGCGGAGAGTGGATCATTAAGGAAGTGAAAGCAGAAGACGTTTTCATTCCAGAAGAATTCAACGAAGAGCAAATCATGGTGCGTGACATGTGTAGCCAATTTTTGGATACAGAAGTGTTACCTGTCGCAGACAGAATGGACAAATTAGAGCCAGGTTTAATGCCGGGCTTATTGGAAAAAGCAGGCGAACAGGGCTTATTAGGCGTTTCAGTACCAGAACAGTATGGTGGCATGGGTAAGGATTTTATCACATCTACCCTAGTAGCAGAATATTTAGGTGGTGGCTATTCCTTCTCTGTAGCCAACGCAGCACATACAGGTATTGGCACCCTACCTATTTTGTATTTTGGTACCGAAGCACAAAGAGCAAAGTATGTACCTAAATTAGCAAGTGGTGAATTCAAAGGATCTTATGGATTAACAGAACCCAATAGTGGATCAGATGCATTGAGTGCAAAAACCACGGCAAAATTATCTGCCGACGGAAAACATTATATTTTAAATGGACAAAAATGTTGGATCACCAATGGTGGATTCGCAGATGTCTATACTGTATTTGCAAAAATAGATGGCGAACAGTTTACTGCATTCATTGTAGAGCGTGGCATGGAAGGATTTACCTTAGGACCAGAAGAACATAAGATGGGTATTAAAGGATCCTCAACGGTACAGTTGTATTTTCAAGATTGTAAAGTGCCGGTAGAAAATGTATTAGGTGAAATAGGAAGAGGACATATTATTGCTTTCAATATTTTAAATATTGGAAGATTGAAATTAGGCGCTGCAACGATTGGTGGAGCAAGAAGAGCCTTAACCACTACATTAAAATATGCCAAAGCAAGAGAACAATTTAAATTACCAATTGTAAAATTCGGGGCTATCAGACATAAGTTAGCAGAGATGGCAATACGCTTATGGGTAGGAGAATCTGCCTTGTACAGAGTGGCAAAAAATATAGACGAAAAAGAACACGAATTATTAGCAGCAGGTAAGGATTTATCAGCAGCATTATTAGGTGGTGCAGAAGAATACGCGATTGAGTGTGCTATCTTAAAAGTATTTGGATCAGAAGTCTTGGATTTTGTGGTCGACGAAGGCGTTCAAATACATGGAGGAAATGGATTCAGTGATGAGTATGAAATTTCAAAAGCATATAGAGATAGCAGAATCAATAGGATCTATGAAGGCACCAATGAAATCAACCGTTTGCTGACAGTGGATATGGTATTGAAAAGAGCAATGAAAGGACAATTGGATTTGATGGGACCAGCAATGGGTGTGCAAAAAGAATTAATGAGTATCCCTGATTTTGGTAGCGAAGACGATGCGCCATTTGCAAAAGAGCATAAAGCCATTGCAAATTTCAAAAAATGTATTTTGATGGTAGCAGGCGCTGCAGTACAAAAATTAATGATGACATTAAGTAAGGAACAAGAGATCTTAATGAATATTGCAGACATGTCTATTATTACCTACCATGCAGAATCTGCATTATTAAGATTAGAAAAATTAAGTAAAACAAAATCTGAAGCAGAGCTAGCAGTGCAAACAGCGATTGTGAAAACCTACATCTATGATGCAGCAGACGCGATTAACAAAGCTGGAAAAGATGCCTTGAATAGTTTTGCGGAAGGAGATGAATTACGCATGATGCATATCGGCTTAAAGCGATTCACCAAAGTGGATCCATACAATACCAAAGATGCAAGAAGAACCATCTGTGCGCAATTGGTAGCCGACGATGGATATAAGTTATAAAAGTAGTAGTAAGTCGAATTGGTTTTGAATTGAATAGAAAGCGCCGCTCAATGAGCGGCCTTTTTATTGCTAATCATTCAATATGATTTACTACTGATAGATTGTGTTATACAATGCGCACGTTACGAGAAAAACTTTCTTCCAAAGAGATGAAAGTTTCAGTACGCTCAATCCCTTTAATTTTTTGCAGTTCATCATGTAATACATAACGCAATTGCTGAATGTCTTTACATACAATTTCAGCGAACATACTATAGTTGCCTGTGGTATAATTTAAGCGAACAATCTGTGGAATATTTTTTAACGCTAAGGCCACAGAATCATACATCGAACTCTTCTCTAAATACACACCAATAAAAGCAATCACATCATAGCCTAAAACTTTAAGGTCAACGGCCAATCTTTTGCCTTGCACAATACCCAATTCTTCTAATTTCTTAATCCGCACGTGAATGGTACCACCAGACACAAACAATTGCTTACCCAAATCGGCATAAGAAATCTCGGCGTCCAACATCATGGTTTGAATAATTTGCAAATCCAGCTTATCAAGGCTTTTGACTGCGTTCAATTTTGCGTTGTTTTTTGTGTCCATTTTTATGATTTTATAAATATAAATGCAATTTATTAGATATTTTCTACATTTTAAAATATATACTTAAATTATTTGCAACATATAACCCAATACCTTAGTTTTGATATATCAAATGAGGGGAAACATTGAAGATACTTCGAAAAAGCCCATCAAATGAAAGATCTTAATACTGTAGGGTGATGAAAATTTGGAAAACGTGCCTCCTTGTCTCGGAGGTGGGGATCACGGGATAAACGTAACATAGAGCCGTCTAGCAATAGGCGACCAGGGTCGACCACTGAACTTTGTGTTATAGCTAACTGCCCCTTGGAGGTTCGACCCCTCCCCCTACAGCAATAAAAAGCTCCTATTACATTAATAATAAATGTTTTAGGAGCTTTTTTATTTCTGTTAGGTGACACTATAGGTGACACTAAAATAATTTTATTTCGACTTAAATTTATATAAAAGGAAAAAATGGAAGTGTATTTAATTGGAAATGGATTTATAATACATTGCAAATCATAAAAAATTGACATTTTTGGATTTAATAGATATTACTTGATGCTATTTTATTATTTTAAATATTCAAACATTAGACACTATTTTAAAAAATCGTCTTTTGTTTGAAATTAATTATTACCTTTGCTAAGTCAATGATAAGGTTATGGCTAATAAAGAAATCATAGAAAACATACAGGAACATTTCAAAGGGAAGGAATACTTTACCCGCGAGGAACTGTTTAATTTTTATAATCAATTTGAGCAGCTAAAAGAAACAACATTTAGATGGCGCCTTTTTGATTTAAAAGAAAATAAAATTATTCGATCGTTAACTAACGATGTTTTCACCTTCAATTCACTCCCAGAATATTTCCCTAAAGTATCAAATGAAAATAAGGAACTTGCAAGATTGATATTAGAGCAATTCAGTGGTCTTAAACTAAGTATTTGGTCAACTGAGGTCTTGAATGAATTTATGCTTCATTTACCTAGTAATTCGTTCACAATTTTGGAGGTAGAAAAAGATGCATTAGAACCAGTATTCCATTATTTACAAGACCTCAATAAAGTAGATGTTTTTTTGGAGCCAACTAATAAAGAGATAGCGCTTTATATAAATGATAAAACGAAGGCTATAATTCTAAAAAAACTCATTACAAAATCACCTTTACAAACCATTGATGGACTACCAACCGTTACTTTAGAGAAAATGATTGTAGACATTTATTCAAATAAAAAACTATTTGAAGCCTTTCAAGGTAGTGAACTATTGCACATCATAAATAATGCTATTAAAAAATATGCAATTAATACAACAACTCTTTTGAACTACGCAAATAGGAGATCAAAAAGAGATGATATAGAGGGATATTTAATTCAAAAAACTGCCTTACCTAAAATGATTTTTAATGATTGATAAAGTATCTCTTTCTGCAGAATGGCTAAATACAAAACAGGCCGAATATAAAAAGGATCCTAGTCTTATTGAAAGCATGATACATGCTCTGTATCTGTTAGAGCGATTAAGGGAAACCGAACTAGATTTTATTTTTAAAGGAGGTACTAGTTTAATATTACTATTAGATAGACCGGCACGGTTTTCTGTTGATATCGATATTATCGTCAATCCAAAAACTGAACGTGAAGAACTTGAAAGCTACTTAAATAAAATAGTAGGTGAAACTTTTGTCAAAGTAGAGCTCGATGAAAGAAGAAGTTATAAAGGCAAAATTCCCAAAGCTCATTACAAATTTATTTACAAATCAAATTTAGTAAATAAAAATCAAGATGGCCAAATCGTACAAAACCCTGATCGAGAAATATTATTAGACGTGCTTTTTGCAGAAAATCCATATCCGGTACTGAAAAAAAAGCCAATTAATACGGAATGGATAAAACAAGATGGGGCTCCTTTAACAGTTTCTGTGCCTTGCGAAAATTCTATTGCAGGCGATAAAATGACCGCTTATGCGCCAAATACAATTGGAGTACCCTACAAAGCAGAGAAAGAAAAAGAAATCATAAAGCAATTATTTGATGTCAGTACACTTTTCGACATACTTTCAGATATTGAGGTCTTTAGAAAATCTTTTTATGCTACAGCAGAAAGCGAAATAAGCTATAAGTCTGGAAGTGAAATTACTGCCGAAATTGTTTTACAAGATATCATTGATACAGGAATTATTATTGCTAAAAGGGACTCTCAAATCAGCGAAAACGCCGAAAAATATGAAGAGCTTAAGAAAGGAATAAATCAATTCGGACATTTTGTTTACTCTGGGAGTTTCCGAATCGAGGAGGCTCAACTTGCAGCTGCAAAGGCAGCTTATCTTGCAGCTCACACCTTAGTAAAGGCTGAAGGAGAACTTAAAAAATTTGATAGTACTACTGATAGTAAAACATTTCTAATTGAGCACCCAGAATTTAATTTCTTAAACAAAAAACTGAAATTTGTTGCAAAAGGTGAAGCATTGTTTTACTGGAGTGAGATAGTTAAGTTAATTATATAAAAGGCCACATGCATCGCTAGGGAATAAAATACCCTATGAATTGAAAATGAAGCTTAACAAAGTGATTAAAATCTAAATGAAATTGTCTGAAACAAGGGGCACTCGCATTTTAACTTCAAATGTCAGCCCTGCTTTTGCATATACCTTTTTTATTTCACCTTATCGCCAGGAAAGTTTTCCATCTCCCACAGCATGAACTCGTAGTTCTATAGGAATAAATTCTGCACCCTTTCCAGTTTTAAGATGATGAATAACCCAAACTTGCATTGCACTTGAAAACTTAAGTTTAGTGTCAACTGAAGATGGCTTTAACACAATATTATTCTCTTGATATGAACTCGGAACACTTGGATAAATTATTCCGTCGATTTCTTCTCCAACTTCGAAACCGTCAATTTGATTGAATGCTCTGTCAGCATAATAATTGCTTAAAAAATAATCATTGTCAGTTTTGATGTCAAATTTTGCGAATGCGTCACCAAATAATTCAAGAATTTCATACCCAATATCACTACCTATTTGTTTTTTTAATAGCATATTGTGTTCTTTGATATGTTCTAATCTTAAACGCTCTGGTTTATAAGAAACAATGTCGTACAATGCATTGAAGACTTTTTCAGAATGAGGCATTTGAACCAATTTTAAAGGCTTTTCGATAATCCATGTTCCAACAGTAACCATGCCTGATCCAGAATTTCTAAATTCAACTCCTTTAGAAAGTGTTTCCCATGCTGCTGTATGATAACTTAATGATCCGTAAAACATAGATTGTTTGGGTTTATTAACCCTACCAAACTTTTTTATCAGTTCAATGTCCTCTTTCTGAATATATGAAATGTCGGCAACATTTGGGTGAGGTCTATTTTCTGGATTTGTAATTTCTCGTCCTCGATGTACTACATTTAACCCACCGTATTCCCGCTGTCTAAAGAAAAACTGTTCGTTGGTAAAGTCAACAAAAGCAATAGGTAATGAAGCAAAATATTTATTACACTGACTTACTAAATCATCGTATGTAAGGTTTTTTACATTTTGAGGGATGTCTTTTATGAATTCTATGATTTCGATAGGCGTAGGCATATGGTAAAGGGGATGTACAAAAGTTTCGTACTTTACATTCGGGCGGATTTCGGAGAACAAAACTATCAACTAGAACTGAACTTGAATAGAAGCAAAAAGCTATAAGTTCGCACGTCACCTCATAACGCATAGCCTATGTTTGCAACTGTGTTTCTCATTTGGCAGTCCAGTATGCAAATGATTGTGGTGGAGATAGATTAAAGTCCTCTTTCAAACATTTTGGCTTTCTATACTTTCTTGTCTTTTTGATTTTGATTGCAAAACCTTGTTCTTTGTTTGCGAAGTAATCGTAATAAAATTCCTCGCTAATGCCTGAATATTCTTGTGTTAAGTCCCAAAGTGTAGAAAGGTCATAATTTAAAACTTCATCAATTTCAAATTCTCCAATTACTTGTTGAATAGGCGACGAAGCATATACTATTACTGATTTTATTTTCACATTTTTGAAAATTGACTTCCTAAATTCAAACTTCTTTGTCCCGTCAAAAATCTTGAACGCAAACTCTGGTTTTATTGATAATACTACTTTCATTTTTCTTATTTCTTGCTGTAGGCAAAGTTAATCAAATCGTTAAACTGTTCGTTGGTCAATTTAGTAAATCCTTTGGTTAAACTCATTGGATCTGCGAATATTTTTAATTTAATCAAATCACCAAGTGTTGGTTTTGGTGTCGGCAAAGAGTGAGCATATAGAAAATTGATTACAAAAGGTTTGTATTTAGGAAATTTGTCCCACCACTTTGTTTTCAAATCCAGTTTTGAGATCATTGTCCTTCTATTGCAACTATTAAAAAAATCTTCAAAGTCCTTAAAGTTGTCTTTAACATTTTCTACAATACAAATTGTCGTTACGGTACTTGAGTATGTCTTGGGTGCTGTTTCTCCAATTCGATAAATCAGGACAATGTCTCCTGACTTTAAATTTCTGTCTGGTGAATGAGAAATATAAACTTTACTTATTCTGTTTCTGTGTGGTTCATTCTCGGTATATTTTGCCTTGTCTTCTCTTGTGTTGATGCTGTCAGGAAACAGTTCTGTATGATATTGTGGTTCTATTTTTATTAAATATTTGTCTGTTTCTCTTGAAAAGAATGGAAATGTAAGTTTGGGATTTTCAATGTTTACAGGTAGATTTTTGCTAAACTCTCTAACATAAACTAATTCGTCTCCGTTTTGCGTAGTTTTAATTCCGTATTTCTTAAAGCCCCATTCTTCCAGCATTTCAATGAGTTGCTCTTGTTCGGGTCTTTTGTCAAAAATAGTTACATAAATTTCTTCTACCTTGAACAAAAGAGCATTGTCAAAGATTGTTTTTAAAAATCGTTCTCCAATTTTATAGCCGTTACCAGTTACTTTAAGAGTTCCTATTTTCAGTCGATTCTTAGGTTTGAAAATAGGTGTTATTTCACTATATGATTCTTCTCCTGCCTTTTCAATTTTTATATACAAGAAAGCAGTCAGTTTCTTTTCGCTATAACAAACATAACAAGGTTCTTCTGCTTTGCTGTTAAACCATTTGTCAAACGGAGTATAATCATTTCTAAAACTGTCGAAGAAGCTGTCTTTTAAGTCAACTTCTGCAAAGTCAATTTTTTTAATTGCTAAAACTTTATGCTTTACTAATTGAGGATTTTCAGCGGTTACCTTTTCTAAAAATGTTTCAATACGAAAAACTCTATCGTTTATTCCTAAAAGTTTTGCTTTCGTTAGTATTTTTTTGTCTTCCGAAATCAGTATATCAACTCTATTTTCAAAAACTTCGTTTAGTATTTGTGTGTCATTAAGGTCGTTTTCTTGGCTGTCAACTTGTTGGCTTATTTGTTTAATAGTGTCACTTAAAGGTGCTTGATATTTTAATTGATTGTAACTTTCAATTTTGATGTTCATAGTTTTCAAGGAGTCGGTGTCTTTAAAACGGTTTAACTCCTGAATTGTCAATGGGTGAATGTATTTGTCGTATTTAAGTTTGTCGAGCCAATTGAAAAGCTGTCCAATGTCAAGGTTATAAATCTTACTGGCTTCTCTGTGAATGATAATATTCGTATCAAGTAATACTTTCATTATGTCTTTGTTAAAGTTTTGATGTCACCAAAAAGTTTAATCTAAAATATAACATGGCTGAAACTTGTATTATCACCTTTCAGGATATATTTTGTAATTATATTGCAAAATACAAAATAATTGAGTTTTAAAAATCAGTACTAATACTGAATAAGCACCCTATATAATCTTACGCACAAAGACTCCTATACTTCCCCAGCTTCAAAGTACTTACCAAAATCTCAGACTGGAGATAAAAGACCCTGCCTCCTATTCTATGTTCTTGAAGCCAGCCCTTTTCAGTCCAAGAGGTCAAGGTTGCTTTAGTAATAGCAGGCTTGAATACCTTGCATGCTTCTGCTGGCGAAATCAGCTTCTCTTCTTGTTCAGCCATCACAAGGCGTACCTCTTCCCTTATCATTGGTCTTAATAATTCCACCAATTGATTTGCACTAATGCCACTTAATAATATTTGATTTGAAATATCCAACTACTAAACGGTATTTGATTTATATTTTTGATATGCCTTCCATTTATATGCTGCGATAACACATACCCCTACACCTGCTAAAATCCATCCCCAAGTTGGCATTTTGAACTTTTTGGCAGGTAGTTTAATATCGGCTGGTGGTATTACCACAGGCGTAGCCAGTGGAATAGCCTGAGCATGTCTAAGAGCATCCAGATAACCAATGTCGTTTGAAAGAAGTGAATTTAAAGTTTCCATAGTTGTACGCTTTGATTATTAAATAGAATATAGCCATAACGAATAAGAGTCTTGACTGGTAGATTATTAATTGTTATTGTTGCATTATAAATTGTCCAGTTGAAGCTTCGGTCAATAAGCTCCTTAGCATTGATGTAGAATTTTGACTCATACTTTATATATAGGTCATGTATAATCTCATCATTCTTTAAAATCAGGAGCGCATGCACTTTCTTTTTTGCATATCAACTGCTATCTCAGCCTTGTTTTTACTATAACATGTGTCGCAACAATATTTACTGTTCTTATTACGTGTTTCTGGAATAACCCCATGACAATATTCACACAATCTTATTTCATTAATTTTCATATCTTTTGGTTTAAAAAGCAAAACTAAATATGTCTTTCAATAAAACCATTGATATCATTGATTTATATTCAAAAAACGTCTACGTTATGTACGTCGTCAACGTACGCTTTTTTACTATAATATTATTTTAGAAAATAACATTTCCCCATTTGATATTTTACATGACATTATATTTCACAAAAAATTTAGTATATAAAAAGATATTGACATGCCCTTTTTTTGAGCTGGTTTATCAGTAATTTTGGTATTAAAATTAAAGGCATGAACTATCCTAAAGAGATTGACTACCATATAGAACTATCTTCACTAAAAGAATTTGCAAATAAACTGATTGAAAATAAGGTAGTACCAATTGATGCCCAACATTTATTCAGCGTCCTAAAACAAGCAGTGATTAATTCTGAGGTTGCTCCATTTTTAAGAAAACCAATCACACAAGAACATGATGGTTATTATAACAAATACTTGAGGTTAGAGGAGGAAAATAATTCTAATAATGTGATTCCAGATTTCTTTAGCCATAAAGGGGACTTTTATGATATGGATAGAAATCTAAACTTTAGTAGAAGCTATGTTAATGATGAACATTTTCAGGTACTTTTTGGATTAAAATTGATAGAACTTGATTCTTTAAAAGCTAATATAAAAGAGTTTTTAGACTTCCAGTTATATGATAACTATAATGGTAACAAAGAAGAATATGGAAACTTCCTTCATAGATTGATAGCAAAAGACAGCATTTCCTATCTTTTGCCATCAATTAATAACGAAATACAGCAATGGATAAAACTAAATAAAATTAGTCTAGCCCTGACTTATAATGAAAATGATGTAGAAATAGATAGTGTAGATAATACTACTAATCTTATAGTAGATCATTGGGAAGTTAAGAAAAATCAAAAGATTAATGGCAGAATGAGCGTTGAAGAAATTAAGCACTTCTTTTCTTTCTTATATAAAGAAGAATATGAAAAGTCAAGTAATTATGAGTTCAAACCTATTTTAACAAAAGACGAGGTTGATTTGATATTTTCTAATGGATTAGTCATCCCTGCAAAACCATTAGAAAATAAAGTAAAGCTTTGTATACCTCCGAGATTTCCCAAAAAAGTTATAGATTATGCTATATATAAATTCTTTAATGAAAACAGTTATTCATATCGGGATAAAAAGGATTATATTCTGTTTTTTGCTAATTATATTGAAGACTATAAAAATGCACTTAATTCAAAAATAGCTTTAGAATCGCTTGCAAAAAATATTACAGGAGAGATAAGCAAAAGTGTTAAAATTAATTGGGATATCTATGTTCCTAAAAGACTTCTATAAAACATCATTATAATTTTATAGCTATTAGAAGCATTTAAACCAATTAAACGTATCGCACACAAATTCAACAGCATCGTGTTCATTTTGGAAATCTTCACAAATTTCATCAATTGTTCCTGTATTCGAATTTGTTGTAGCATGTATTCTAAATTCACTTCTATCGGCATATGTAGATATATGAACATGGTATTCCATATCAGAATCTTTTAATGTTACTGTATTTTGGCATGAGTTATCTCTGCATGTAATACAACCACTTCCTGATGTAAAATAAATCCCGTATGCTGCAAATGTTTTATGATTCATATTTTATTTTTTACATTTTTAATTTTTATATAAAATTTAAAGAAAATGATATAAGTAAATTTAGTTCAAAGAAATAAATTTAGAATCGATTCATATTGCTAAAAGAACAAACTGAAGATTTGTATTCTGTATAAAAAATGTTATTTTACTCTAATTACCCGAATTTGCTTACCATTTACTCTCATTATATGATAGTTACCAGATTTAATAATTAGAACATCTGGTCTATATGCAAAAAAGTATTTATACTGATATTGTGATTGCCTCCAAATCTGACCATTTTGTAGTTCAAATAAGGTATCTCCTGACCATCCATTAAAATCACTTATTATTTTACTTTTAATTGAATTAGTCGTAATAACTTCTGCGAAATCATCCATACCCTCTGGTACAATAATTTGTAAATTTCCATCAGTATATATTTTTGCAATTGGATGATATGCGTAATGATATTTATATTTATATGCTGATTGAATATAAACTGTCCCGTCAGAAAATTCAAAAATCATTTCATCATTAAATCCTTCGAAATCTGCTTCAATATGTCCTGTTTTAATGAGTTTCCAATCACCTAAGTTAATATCCATTTTATAACGATTATTGGGTATAGTATTTATTCATGGAAGTATGTAAATTATAAGGATTCTACAAATTCTTGATTATGTAATATTTCTTTTTTTTCAATAATATCACGCAAGTAATTCATACAAGGCTGATCAGAATTAATTGTTATATTTTTCACGAACTCATAAGCCTTTAAAGGCTTATCCTTGCCAACTATGTTTATATTATGTGCAATTTCGAAATTAGTCATGTGAACATATCTTCTTGATAGACATGACTTTCTTTCATTAGCTTTTTCAACATAATCCCAAATTTTTTTATTTAATGTCCATGCGCTGTTGATATTACCATTTTTATTAAGACGCTCATCAGTATCATGTATTATATAATGCTCAATATTAAATGCTGTTAATATTTCTTGAAAAAATGGAATATTATTTTTTGATCCTGAATTCAAAACATATATATCTTCATTAGGAAAGAATTTACTTACCAATTCACGAAATACAATAGCTTCAGTATCACCCTCAACAATTATGATTTTTTTAGCATAAAATGCTTCGCATATATGTGGATTAAACCTGTTTATCATTTGTATTTGCTGTTTTTTATCTTCATCAGCTCTAAAAATATTATCACCCACCTGGTATGTTTTTGTGTTTTCCTGCAAGTCTTTTACTACTCTTACTAATGAAGCATGACTTTTTGAAACATCTATCATTAAAGGAGAATGTGTAGCACATAATATTTGAAATGGACTTTTTTCTGCTAAATCATATAAATTATTACGTAACCTGAAAGCTACCTCAGGATGAAGAAACAATTCCGGCTCTTCAAATAATATAATAAATTCTTTTTTTGTGCCTGTATTAGATTTTTTTAAAAATGCTACAAAATTATATAATGCTTGTCGTATTATTCCATGACCATGTTGAGTGAATATTTCATTTCTTTCAATTCCATCTTTTTTTATATTGACAGAATGATTTTTTTTAAAAGCATCTTCTAATTTTATATTTTGATCATTTTTAGGATCGATTTTAAGTGTTAAATCTGTAAATACTTTTTTGAAATTCTCGTTTATTTCTTCATTATATTTAGAAACAGTATCAGATCCTAAAATCTTTTTCTGCAAACTCTTTACACCTTCTGTCAATACTGAAAATTCTTTTGGATATTCGTCCCTTAATTTTTTTAACATTTCATCTTGAATCAGTTTATTAACTTTTTCCTCGAGTGTAGTTTCGGTCTCCATTGCACTTATCGAAATTGGAGTTGGAGAATATTTTTGAAATAAAGTTGCTAAACCTCCAAATCCATTAACTACCCACTCTTTCAATACTGGCGAAAATGTATACTTTTCACCTTCTTTATCTTTAACAGACCAGATTTTTTTAACTCGCACTAATCCATTATTATCAACCCAATTGTTTACCCAATCAGGTTCTAAACTTTTTCCTTTACCACTTAGTTCTACATCTGATTCATCATCACTTTCTTTTAAAAATACACCTTCAATTTCAATGTGAGTAGCCTCATCATAGTTAAAGAAATCAGTTTCAGTTGCTTTCTGACCTGAATTAACAAAAAATTCATACGCACGCAAAAATGAAGACTTCCCGACATTATTTTCTCCTATTAAAAATATTATATTGGAATCTGAGAAGTCAATCTCATTATGAATTCCCTTTAGTCCTCTAAAGTTTTTTATTATTAATTTTTGTAATTTCATTTATTGTATTTTAATTATTAGTTTTCCAAAATGTATAGTAATAAGATTCTGTATTATTAGAGAGTGTATTATGCGTTCCTTGCTCTACGAGTTTCCCTTCCTTTAGCACTAATATCTGATCACATTTATTAATGGTATTAAGTCGATGAGCGATTAGTATAATAGTCTTACCCTTTGATTTAAACCACTCAAGGGTCGCTTGTACTTTTGATTCACTTAGTTGGTCAAGGTTCGAAGTTGCTTCATCAAGTATGAGTATCTCTGGGTTACGGTACAATGCTCTTGCAATTGCTATCCTTTGTCTTTGTCCACCGGAGA
>JAOASM010000010.1 GCA_030158665.1 Sediminibacterium sp.
GACTTAATTTGCGGTCTAATTTAGGATTCATCTTAGCAACAAGATAATAAAAAAATGCTACAATTATGATCGATTCATTCAAGCAAGTAAGCTGGGCCAATTCGGCTTCTATTTATGAAGTGAATATTCGTCAATATACTGCTGAAGGAACCTTTAA
Organism: Sediminibacterium sp.; assembly: GCA_030158665.1. GTDB lineage: Bacteria > Bacteroidota > Bacteroidia > Chitinophagales > Chitinophagaceae > Sediminibacterium. Next base: position 158 of record JAOASM010000010.1, read on the forward strand.
AGCTTTTGAAGCGCATCTCCCAAGAATTAAAGATATGGGCATTGATATTTTATGGTTCATGCCAATCACGACCATCAGTCAGGTCAATAAAAAAGGGAGTTTAGGAAGTTATTATGCATGTAGTAGTTATACTGCAATCAATCCAGAATTTGGTACTGCTTCTGATTTCAAAGACTTGGTGAATGCTGCACAAGCATTGGGTTTAAAAGTTATCATTGATTGGGTTGCAAACCATACAGGTAGACAACATGAATGGATGACACAACATCCAAGTTGGTTTACGCAAGATGCTGCTGGCAATTTTACAGAACGCAATGGATGGGATGATGTAGTAGATTTAAATTATTCCAATCAAGCCATGCGTGCTGCATTGATTGATGCCATGCTATATTGGGTGAAGCAATTTAATCTAGATGGTTTTAGATGTGATATGGCGCATCTGGTGCCGTTGGATTTTTGGATTGAAGCAAGAACACAATTAGAACAGACTAAAAAATTATATTGGCTTGCAGAATGTGAGGAGGTGAATTATCATCAGGTATTTGACACGAGCTATGCTTGGTCTTGGATGCATGCCACAGAAAAAGTAGGGAAGGGACAAGATGGATTACATGAAGTATTTAATATTCTGCATCAATATGCAGAATATCCTCGAGGGGCGTCTAAATTATTTTTCACGTCCAATCATGACGAGAATAGTTGGAATGGAACTGAATATGAAAAGTATGGCATAGCCGCAAAAGCATGGGCCGTATTTACACATACATGGAATGGACAACCCTTAATTTATAGTGGACAAGAGTTGCCTAATTATAAAAGACTCGCTTTTTTTGATAAAGATCAGATTCAGTGGACGCCAGCATTGCCAAGTCTTCATGAATTTTATAAAACATTGTTGACCGCAAGAAAACAATACCCTGTTTTACAATCTGGTAGTACATTTAATTTGCCAACAGAAGGAGGGGTAATAGCTTTCATAAAACAACATCAATTGCAAACGGCATTGATTATTTTAAACGTATCTGAACATAAGCACCATGTGGCAGTAACACATGAAGCGTTCAAAGGGAAGTTTACCAATATTTTTTCTGGACTAAGTTTTGAATTCAATGGAAATAGCCAATTTGAGTTGATGCCAGGAGAATATATTGTGTACGTGAAAGCTTAGTTTCTTTTAGCCTGTTGGTAGCTAACGAACTCCATCATTTCGGCTAAACTAAAACTACTTAAATTTTGTGCAGCAGTTAATCCTGCTTTTTGCGCCACCAAAACACCATAAGCACAATCTTCGAATCCATCAATGGCATGTGCATCTGGATTAATGGAGATCAATACTTCTTTTTCCATTGCTTGATGAATATATCGCCAATCCATATCCAATCTTCTTGGGTGTGCATTCAACTCAATCACCACATCGTTCGCTGCACAGGCCGCTATAATTGCTTCGTGATTAATTGGGTAACCTTTACGACTTAGAAGTAAACGCCCCGTAGCGTGTCCTAAAATGCTAGTGTAGGGGTTTTCGATGGCGTTCATTAAACGCATCATGGCTTTTTCTTCGGTCATTTTTAAATTTGAATGGATAGATGCAATCACCAAATCAAATAAATCTAAAATTTCATCAGGGTAGTCTAAGCTTCCATCATTTAAAATATCCGACTCAATACTTTTGAAAATAACAAAGGGGGCTAATTTTTTATTCAATAAGTCAATCTCTTTGTGTTGGGCACGAATACGATCTTCTTGCAATCCATTGGCATAGAAAGCAGATTTTGAGTGGTCACTAATCACAAGATATTCTAAACCTTGTTCTTTTGCTGCGACTGCCATTTGTTCAATCGTATGCAATCCATCACTCCAGGTACTGTGGGAGTGAATGATTCCCTTAATATCTGTTTTTTGAATAATGGGGTTTAATCCTTTTGTTTTTGCATGTTGGATAATAGCAGGATCCTCTCTTTGTGCAGCAGGTATAAAAGGAATCTGCACCTGTTCAAATAGGGCTAATTCTGATGGGAATATTTTTGTACGATCAAACCCTGGAAGTTCTTGCCAAGCGATCCAAAATTCAGGACTACAAGCAAGGCTAAAGTCTTGTATAAAGAAACGGTTATCCTCTACGACATGCCATCTCAATTCAAAATGATCAGGCCCCTTGCAACTCAAATACCCTGGAGTCGTTTCACAGGTAAATCCTTTTACTTGCAACCAATCTGTTAAGTCTTTACTTGTGGTTGTAGTGACGATATCCAAAAAGTCTAAGGTTTCCATCTGTCTTTTGTAATGGCCAGACACCTGATGTCGTTCCTTTGGAAATTGAATGGATAAGGCATTTTCTATTTGTGAGACGATGTCTTGTACTTGTTGGTATAAAAAACTGCCTTGGTTTTGCAAGTAATAGTTCAATGAATCCTGGATACTCTGTTGTGTCTTTGCCCCGAAACCTTTGTAGTTAATCAATCGATTTTCTTCACATGCATACAATAGCTCACCAATACTTTCAATACCCAATTCCTTCCAAATGGTGATGATCTTTTTGGGCCCCAAACCTTTTATTTTCAACATTTCTAAAATACCCACTGGGGTCTTCTGGATATAATCCTCTAGCAGTTGAAGTTTTTTAGTAGCTAGTAAGTCTACAATTTTCTGGGCCAAGGCGTCCCCAATTCCTCTAATCCCTGCAATTTGAGCTGGGGTCATCTCTTCTAAAGGGTCATTGAGCCTGTCAAGGGTATATGCTGCGTTGCTGTAAGATTTTATTTTGAAAGCATTCTCTCCATGGATATCCATGAGTTTAGCAAGTAGACTAAAATATTCGGCTATTTCATAATTGTGCATGCGCAAATATAAATAAAACTAGGGAGTCCTTTTGAAGCGAAGGAAAGTAGGGGCATAAAAAAACCCCCGATAAATCGAGGGTCTTTCAATATTATCCGAGGATAATTATTTCTTTTTAGCAGCAGCTTTCTTAGGAGCAGCTTTCTTAGCAGCCTTCTTAGGAGCAGCTTTCTTAGCAGCTTTCTTAGGAGCAGCTTT
>JAOASM010000011.1 GCA_030158665.1 Sediminibacterium sp.
GAAGTACATGAAGCAATCCGTAAAGCTTGTATCGATTTAAGTATCGTTCCAATGATGTGTGGATCTTCATTCAAAAATAAAGGTGTACAAACTGCATTAGATGCGGTATGTCGTTATTTACCTTCTCCAGTAGATGTGGATGATACAGAAGGAACAGATCCTGATACAGGTGAAAAAATCTTCCGTAAGCCAAATGCAAAAGAACCATTTGCTGCATTGGCATTCAAAATTATGACAGATCCATTCGTAGGACGTTTGGCGTTCTTCAGATGTTATTCTGGTCACTTAGATGCGGGTTCTTATGTAAGAAACGTACGTAGTGGTAAGAATGAGCGTATCTCTCGTATCATGAAAATGTTCGCGAACAAACAAAACCCAATCGATTTTATCGAGGCAGGTGATATCGCAGCAGCGGTTGGATTTAAAGAGATCAAAACAGGAGATACATTATGTGATGAGAATCACTTAATTGTTCTTGAGAATATGTTTATCCCAGAACCAGTTATCTCTGTAGCTGTTGAGCCAAAAACTCAAGCAGACGTTGATAAAATGGGTATGGCTATTGCAAAATTAGTAGAGGAAGATCCTACCTTAAGAGTGAAGACCGACGAAGATACTGGTCAAACTATTTTATCAGGTATGGGTGAATTACACTTAGAGATCATCGTTGACCGTATGCGTCGTGAGTTCAAAGTGGAAATCAACCAAGGTAATCCTCAGGTAGCTTATAAAGAAGCATTTGGAACTACTATTGAACACCGTGAAGTCTTGAAAAAGCAATCTGGTGGTCGTGGTAAGTTCGCAGATATCCAATTCTCTATCGGACCTGCAGATGAGGAGTGGTTAGCAGCAAACCCTGATAAAAAATCTTTCCAATTTGTAAATGATTTATTTGGTGGATCTATCCCTAAAGAATTCGTTCCTGCAATCACGAAAGGTTTTGAGACCTCAATGTCAACAGGTGTTTTAGCTGGTTTCCCAGTAAACAACATGAAGGTTCGTGTATTTGATGGTTCTTACCATGATGTGGATTCTGATGCAATGTCATTTGAATTGTGTGCTAAAGCTGGTTTCAGAACTGCTGGTAAGAAAGCGAAGCCTACTTTACTTGAGCCAATCATGAAAGTAGAGGTAGTTACTCCAGATCAGTACATGGGAGATGTAACAGGTGACTTGAACCGTCGTCGTGGTATGTTAGAAGGTATGGACAGCCGCGGTAACTTACAAGTAATCAAGGCTAAAGTACCTTTGAGCGAAATGTTTGGATACGTAACACAATTACGTTCTTTGAGCTCTGGTCGTGCCACATCAACTATGGAGTTCAGTCACTATAACCCAGCACCAAACAATATTGCTGAGGAAGTAATGGCTAAAAACAAAGGTAAAGTGAAGGATGAAGAGTAATCAATTCCTTGATTTTCAATAAATTAGGAGCCCCCTCCAATCAAACGGAGGGGGCTTTCTTTTGCTCAAAAGGGGAGCTGTAAATTATTTTGAAAAAAAATTAAAAAAAACACAATATTTCTTGAATGTTAGGTTACAACCCATTACCTTTGCATCCCCAAGATAATTTGGAAAAATAAGCTATGTCTCAAAGAATTAGAATAAAATTACAATCTTACGATCACAACTTAGTTGACAAGTCAGCTGAGAAAATCGTAAAAACAGTACGCAGTACAGGTGCAGTAGTTACAGGTCCTATTCCTTTGCCTACACACAAACGCATTTTCACTGTGTTACGTTCACCGCACGTTAACAAGAAAAGTCGTGAGCAGTTCCAATTAGCAACGCACAAGCGTTTATTGGATATCTACACTTCTTCTTCTAAAACAGTAGACGCCCTAAGTAAGTTAGACTTACCTTCAGGTGTTGAGGTAGAAATTAAAGCATAAGTACTTTATAATTACCATCTCCCAATCGCTGCCCATTATGCAGTAGTCGAGAAAGGAGCGCTGGTTTGATCAAAGTAAAATATAAACAGGCCCTTCGAGGTTTGTTTACTTCCGGTACTTCCCCTCTCATAATTGAGAAACAAAGGAAAAGGTCGGCAGCAAACAGGGATTGAATCCGAGCTACTACTAAAAGGTAGCATCATCATCGGATGTCCTCAGAACCAAGAGCGGGGCATAAACCGCAAAACAGATGAAAGGTATTATTGGAAAAAAAATTGGCATGACCAGCATCTTCGCCGAAGATGGAAAGCAAATCGCTTGCACCATTATCGAAGCTGGTCCTTGTACAGTCACTCAGGTTAAAACTCCTGAAGTAGACGGTTACAGCGCAGTGCAGTTAGCATTGGGCGACAAGAAAGAAAAGCATTCTACAAAGTCTGAAATTAATCACTACGCAAAAGCGCAGACTGCTCCCAAAAAATTCGTAAAAGAGTTCCGCAACTATGATCTTGAAGCTGCACTAGGAACAACACTTACCTTAGACATGTTCTCTGAAGGAGATACTGTTGAAGTTGTTGGTACAACAAAAGGTAAAGGTTTCCAAGGTGTTGTTAAGCGTCATGGATTTAGTGGTGTGGGTGAAGCTACGCACGGCCAACACGACCGTTCTCGTGCTCCAGGTTCTATTGGTGGATCATCTTATCCAGCAAGAGTATTCAAGGGCATGCGCATGGCTGGTCGTATGGGTAACGATCGCGTTAAAACAAAAGGTTTAAAAGTATTAAAGTTATTCCCAGAGAAGAACTACTTATTAGTAAGTGGATCAGTTCCTGGACATAATGGTTCAATCGTTTTAATCCAAAAGTAATCACCACTTAATCGACAACAATGCAATTAGAAGTAATAGATATAAAAGGCAAAAAAACAGGCAGACAGGTAGAATTACCTGCTGAGATTTTTGGTGCTACACCAAATGATCACGTTATTTATTTAGCCGTAAAACAATATTTAGCTGCACGCCGTTCAGGTACGCATAAAGTTAAAACTCGTGCGGAAGTACAAGGTGCTAGCAGAAAATTACACAAACAAAAAGGTACTGGTGGAGCTCGTAAGGGTAATATCCGTAACCCTTTGTACAAGGGTGGTGGTACCATCTTTGGACCAAAGCCTCACTCTTATGATTTCAAATTGAACCGTAAAGTGAAAGATTTGGCTAAAATCTCTGCTTTATCTCACAAGGCGATTGATCAAGCAATCTTAGTTTTAGAAGACATCAAAATGTCTACTCCTAAAACAAAGGATATCACTGCAATCATGAACCAATTGAAATTAGAGAACAAAAAGACTTTAGTAATCTTACCTGAGTATGATGAAAACATCTACTTAAGTACACGTAATATTCCTAACGTAGCAAGTTCTTTATTATCTGACATCAATACTTACGACATCATGAATGCTGACGTATTAGTGATCACAGAAGGTGCTGCTAAAATCTTTAACGAAGAGGAAAAAGCAATTGCTTAATCCTTATAAGGTATAAAACTTATTATTATGAAGTTGACTGAAATATTAATCAAACCAATCCTTACGGAGAAAGCAAATGCACAGCAAGAGAAATTGAGCCGTTATGCTTTCAAAGTAAACCGTCGTGCGAACAAATTAGAAATCAAAACTGCGGTTGAGCAATTTTATGGTGTAAACGTTGTAGACGTAAACACTTTGGTTGTTCCAGGTAAAAGCAAGACTCGTTCAACTAAGTCTGGTATTATTTCTGGTGTTAAATCTGGATATAAGAAAGCATTAGTTACAGTAGCGGAAGGTGAATCCATTGACCTTTACGCAAGTATATAACAATAGCCCGCGAAGCTGAAAAATTCGTAAGACCTAAAAGTCTTTAAAAGAAAAAACAAAACAAAATGGCATTAAGAAAGTACAAACCGATTACAGCAGGTACCCGTTGGAGAATAGGTAACGCTTACGCTGAAATCACAACTAATAAACCTGAAAAGAGTTTGTTAGAACCGCAAAAGAAAACTGCAGGACGTAACTTCCAAGGTCGTCGTGCAATGCGTTACATGGGTGGTGGTCATAGACAACACTACCGTCTTATCGATTTCAAAAGAAATAAGAAAGACATGGAAGCTAAAGTAGTTTCTGTTGAATATGATCCAAACAGAACTGCATTTATCGCATTAGTTCAATATACAGACGGAGAGAAAAGATACATTATCTGTCCAAATGGTTTACAAGTAGGTGCTACTGTTATGTCTGGTGACAACGTTGTTCCAGAAGTTGGTAACGCATTGCCTATGAAGAGCATTCCATTGGGTACGATGATTCACAATATCGAAATGCAACCTGGTCAAGGTGGTAAATTGGTAAGAAGTGCTGGTACATCTGCTCAGTTAGCGAACAAGGAAACTGAATACGCTGTACTTAAAATGCCTTCTGGTGAATTAAGAAAAGTATTGATCAACTGTTTTGCAACTGTAGGTGTGGTTTCAAATAGCGACCATAACTTAGAAACAGCTGGTAAAGCAGGTAGAAACCGTTGGAAAGGCGTACGTCCTCGTGTAAGAGGTGTGGCTATGAACCCTGTGGATCACCCGATGGGTGGTGGTGAAGGTAGAGCGTCTGGTGGACATCCAAGAAGCAGAACTGGTAAGTATGCTAAAGGAGAGAAAACTAGAACAAGAGGAAAGGGTAGCGACAAGTTGATTATTCAACGTCGTGACGGTAAAAAATTGACAAAATAATTTAACAATCAAATTAACTCGTTACTATGGGTCGTTCGATTAAAAAAGGTCCTTATATAGATCATAACCTTGAAGGAAAAGTAGAGGATATGAACGGAGGCAAAACTAAGAAAGGTGTAATCAAAACTTGGAGTCGTAGAAGTACAATCTCTCCAGATTTCGTAGGTCATACTTTCGCAGTACACAACGGAAATAAATTTATCCCAGTTTATGTTACCGAGTTCATGGTAGGTCATAAATTAGGTGAATTCTCTCCAACTAGAAACTTCAGAGGACACGCAGGATCAAAAAAGTAAATCAACATTAAGGTTTGATCGTTAAGCTCAAACACTAAACAATAAAGAAATGGAAGCAGTAGCTAAACTAAACAATTATCCCACAGGTCCACGTAAGATGCGTTTGATCGCAGACGTTATTCGTGGTATGGAAGTGGAAAAAGCATTGGCAATTTTGGATTTCCATCCACAACACAATGCAGTTCCATTAGCAAAGTTGTTAAAAAGTGCAATCAGTAACTGGGAGCAAAAAAACAATGGCGCTAGTGCAGCAGATAGCAACTTAGTAGTTAAAACAGTTTTTGTAGACGGTGGTCGTACGTTAAAGCGTATGCGCCCAGCTCCACAAGGACGTGGCTACAGAGTTAGAAAGCGCAGCAATCACGTAACATTGATTGTAGATACTAAATCAGATTCAAAAAACTAAATATTCTAAACCATCACTATGGGTCAGAAAGCAAATCCAATTGGTAACAGATTAGGTATCATCCGCGGATGGGAAAGTAACTGGTATGGTAATAAAAAAGATTACGCTACTAAGTTAATAGAGGACCATAAAATCCGTACTTACTTAACTGCACGTATTAACAAGGGCGGTATCGCTCGTATCGTTATCGAACGTACATTAGGTAAGTTAATCGTAACGATTCACACGTCTAAACCAGGTATCATCATCGGAAAAGGTGGTGGTGAGGTAGATCGTATTAAAGAAGAGTTAAAGAAATTAACTGGCAAAGACGATGTTCAAATTAACATCCTTGAGATTCGTCGTCCAGAATTAGATGCAACAATTGTTGGAGAAACAATTGCTCGTCAAATTGAAAATCGTATTAACTACAAGCGTGCTATTAAAATGGCGATTGCTTCTACCTTGAGAATGGGTGCAGAAGGAATCAAAATCAAAGTAGGTGGTCGTATCGGAGGAGCAGAGATTGCTCGTTCTGAAGAGATCAAGCAAGGTAGAGTACCTTTACATACTTTCAGAATGGACATCGACTATGCTAACGTGTTTGCGTTAACAGTGTACGGTAAAATCGGTATCAAAGTATGGATCTGTAAAGGTGAAGTTCTTGGAAAGCGTGATTTAAATCCTAACATCATTGGTGGTAAAGAAGGTGGCGAAAGAGCTGACTTCCGTGGTGGAGATCGTCGTGACGACCGTCGTGATGATAGAAACAACGACCGTCGTGGACCAGGTGCAGGTGCTCCAAGAAAAAGATAATTAATTAATTAAGAGATAACAATATAATAAGATGTTACAGCCAAAAAGAAGTAAACACAGAAAACAACAGAAAGGACGTATTCGCGAAGTAGCGAAGCGTGGAACTTCTATTGCTTTTGGTTCTTTTGCACTAAAATCATTAGATCCAATTTGGTTGACAAACAGACAAATTGAGTCTGCGCGTCAAGCGATGACACGTGCAATGAAGAGAGAAGGTAATGTATGGATTCGTGTTTTCCCAGATAAAATTATTACTCGTAAGCCTGCAGAGGTGAGAATGGGTAAAGGTAAAGGTAACCCTGAATTCTGGGCTGCTGTGGTAGAACCAGGTCGTATCATTTTTGAAATTGATGGTGTTACACCAGAAGTTGCAAAAGAGGCGATGGGCTTAGCTGCACAGAAATTACCAATCAACACTAAGTTTGTTACAAGAAGAGATTTATAATTGACTTGTAATTAATAAGGATAACAAAAAAAAAGTATTTGCTATGGCAAACAAGACATATGATTTTAACAAGGAATTAAAAGGTTTAAGCGCTGCGGACTTAACTGCCCGTATCACTGAAGATCAATTAAGACTTAAGAAATTAGAGTTCGCTCACGCTATTTCTCCTTTAGAGAATCCAATGAGCATCCGCGGACTTCGTAAAGACATTGCCCGTTTAAAAACGGAATTAAAGAAAAAAGAGTTAGGTATCTAACCATAAATCAAAAACAATGGTAGTAAGAAATTTACGTAAAACGAGAATTGGTGTTGTAACTAGTAACAAAATGAATAAAACCATTACTGTTGCTGTTGAAAGAAAAGTAAAACACCCTATCTACGGTAAGTTCGTGAAAAAAACAACAAAGTTCCACGCACATGACGAGAAAGACGAGTGTACAATGGGCGATATTGTTAAGATCATGGAAACTCGCCCGTTGAGTAAAACAAAACGTTGGAGATTGGTAGAAGTAGTGGAGAAAGCTAAATAAGCTTAACCCTAGCAAACCAAAAGAACTAAGTAATAAATCGTATTAACCCGAGTTCAAAAGAACAAGGAATAAAAGCTAAAAGCTAAATAAAATGATTCAGCAAGAAAGTAGGCTCAATGTAGCTGATAATAGCGGCGCAAAAGAAGTACTTTGTATCAAGGTACTTGGTAATAGCGGACAAGACTTTGCAAAGATTGGTGATACAATCGTTGTAACTGTTAAGGATGCCATTCCTGCAGGCGGTATTAAGAAAGGTACTGTTTCAAAAGCAGTTATCGTTCGCACAAAAAACAAGTTGCGTAGAAAAGACGGTTCTTATATCCGTTTTGATGACAACGCTGTTGTATTGTTAAACAATTCAGAAGAGCCAAGAGGTACGCGTATCTTTGGACCAGTTGCTCGTGAATTGCGTGACAAAGGATACATGAAAATTGTTTCATTAGCACCAGAGGTGTTATAAAATATACATAATTATGAATAACAGATTCAAACCCAAATACAGCATCAAGAAAGGCGATAGCGTTGTAGTTATTGCTGGAGATGACAAGGACTTGAAAAAACCTCGCACAGTATTGGAAGTGAATGTAGAAAAAGGTCGTGTAATTGTTGAAGGTGTAGCCATCGCAACAAAGCACACTAAGCCTTCTGCTTCAAATACTAAAGGTGGTATCGTTAAAGTGGAAGCTTCTATCAACATTAGTAATGTAATGTTATGGGATGCTAAAACAAGCGCGCCAACTAAAGTGAAGCGTTCAAGAGAGACAGGTAAATTAGTAAGAATTTCAAAAAAATCAGGGGAGGTAATTAAATAATGAGTACCGTAAAATACACTCCAAGATTAGCAGACAAGTACACTAAAGAAGTGATCCCTGCTTTATCTAAAAAGTTTGGTTACAAGTCTGTAATGCAAACTCCTAAGTTACAAAAAATTTGCATCAACCGTGGTGTGAATGGCGCAGTAAATGACAAGAAATTGGTAGACATCGCTATCGATGAGCTAACAATGATCACTGGTCAAAAAGCTGTACCAACGCTTTCTAAGAAAGATATCTCAAACTTTAAATTACGTAAGGGTATGCCAATCGGCGCTCGTGTAACTTTAAGAGGTGAGAAGATGTATGAATTCTTGGATCGTTTAGTGGCTGTTTCTTTACCACGTGTACGTGATTTCAAAGGTATCAGTGACAAGGCTTTTGATGGCCGTGGAAACTATACATTAGGTATCACTGAGCAGATCATCTTCCCAGAAATCGATATCGATAAAGTAAATAAAATTACTGGTTTGGATATCACTTTTGTGACATCTGCTAACACCAATGAAGAAGCATACGAATTGTTGAAAGAATTAGGTATGCCTTTCAAAAACATTAAAAAAGATAACAACTAATTAAAATAGAATTATGGCAAGAGAATCAGTCAAAGCTAGACAAAGAAAGCGCGAAGCAACTGTTAAGCAATTCGCTGAAAAGCGTGCTGCATTAAAAGCTGCTAATGATTATGCAGGATTAGATAAATTACCTAAGAATGCATCTCCAGTTCGTTTAAAGAACCGTTGTCAATTAACAGGTCGTCCAAAAGGATATATGAGATACTTTGGTATTTCAAGAAATATGTTCCGCGATATGGCTTTGAACGGAATGATTCCAGGTGTGAAAAAAGCAAGCTGGTAAGATTTTCGATTGATTTAAGTTCATTTATTTGAATACTGAAACAAACAACATTTAGAACTGATTTAAAATACTAATAATGGTAACAGATCCAATAGCAGACTACTTAACAAGAATACGTAACGCCCAAATGGCTGGTCACCGTATCGTTGAGATCCCTGCATCTAATTTAAAAAAGCGTATCACTGAGATTTTATACAATCAAGGTTATATCTTGAAGTACAAATTTGAAGATGATACAAAACAAGGATTGATTAAGATCGCCTTGAAGTATGATGTAAACTCAAAACAACCAGCTATCCGTTCTTTAGAGCGTATCAGCCGTCCAGGTTTACGTCACTACGCAAAGCCTGCTGATATCAAAAGAGTAAGCAATGGTTTAGGTATCGCTATCTTGTCAACTTCTAAAGGAGTGATGACAGATAAAGAAGCTAAAGCAAATAATGTAGGTGGTGAGGTATTATGTGCTATTGCTTAATAGACCATAATTCATAAAAATAATTTCATTACTTAGTTTGCACTTAAGCCTTTTAGTCGGGGCTGAAAACAACTAAGTTTCACAAAAAAATAAAAAATCGACTATGTCACGTATAGGAAAAAAACCAATCACAATCCCAGCTGGGGTTACTGTATCGGTTAAAGATTCAGTAGTTACTGTTAAAGGCCCTAAAGGTACTTTAACTCAAGAAGTTGATCGCGATATCATCGTAGAAGTAGCAGCTGATGAAGTAATCGTAAAGCGTCCAACAGAGCAAATTCGCCATAGAGCGATGCACGGTTTGTACCGTTCTTTAATTGCAAATTTAGTTAAAGGAGTTACTGAAGGTTATAAGAAAGAATTAGAATTAGTGGGTGTGGGTTTCAAAGCTGCTCATACAGGTAATGTATTGGATTTGGCTTTAGGATACTCTCACAATATCATATTTGAAATTCCAAAAGAATTGACTGTATCTACAACAACTGAGAAAGGTCAGAATCCAAAGATCTTCTTAGAAAGCGCAGACAAGCAATTAATTGGTCAAGTTGCTGCTAAAATCAGAGGATTACGTAAGCCAGAACCATACAAAGGAAAAGGTGTAAGATACGCTGATGAGATCGTAAGAAGAAAAGCAGGTAAAGCAGCAGGTAAATAATCATTAAAAATCACGACGAGCGGCAGCATCGCTCGACTAAAAAATAATCAATATGAGTAAATTAGCTCAAAGACAAAAGATCAGATATAGAATTCGTAAGAAAGTACAAGGTACTGCAGCGAAACCTCGTTTATCTGTTTTCAGAAGTAACGCAGATATTTATTGCCAATTGATCGATGATGTGAACGGGGTAACCTTAGCAGCATCTTCTTCAAGAGAAAAAGATATCGAAGCACAAAAAGTTCCAAAGATTGACAAAGCTAAATTAGCTGGACAATCAGTAGCAAAAAAAGCTTTAGCACTTAATATTACTACTTGTGTATTTGACAGAGGTGGTAATTTATACCACGGAAGAATTAAGGCCGTAGCTGATGGTGCTAGAGAGGGTGGACTTCAATTTTAATTCGATAAAAATACTAATAGTAAATCATGTCTAAAGTAAACGTAAATAAGGTTAAAGCAGCAGTTGATGTTGAACTAAAAGAAAAAGTAGTTTCTATCAATCGCGTAGTTAAAACAACAAAGGGTGGCCGTACTTTTAGCTTCTCCGCTTTAGTGGTAGTAGGTAATGAAAATGGTGTTGTTGGTCAAGGTTTAGGTAAAGCTAAAGAGGTTCAAGAAGCCATCACAAAAGGGATCGAAGATGCTAAGAAGAATTTAGTGAAAGTGCCTATTATGCACGGAACTATTCCTCATGAGCAATTGGCTAAAGAAGGCGCTGCAAAAGTGATGATTAAGCCAGCTGCACACGGAGCGGGTGTAATCGCGGGTGGTAGCATGCGTGCTGTATTAGAGAGCGCAGGTATCACGGATATCTTAGCTAAAAGCTTAGGTTCTGCTAACCCACATAACGTGGTAAAAGCAACGATCAAAGCTTTAGGTTTGTTGCGTGAGCCAGTTCAAGTTGCAAAAACAAGAAACATTAAATTATCAAAAGTATTTAACGGGTAATCAATTCGTTGATTTTCTAAATACACCCATCAATAATTACAGATGAAAAAGATTAAAATAACTCAAGTAAAAAGTGGTATCGACAGATCTGAGCGTCAAAAACAAACTTTGATAGCTTTAGGTCTTAGAAAAATTAATGCTACAAAAGAAGTTGAGGCAACACCTCAAATCTTAGGTATGGTTAACAAAGTAAGCCACTTAGTAAAAGTAGAAGAGATCGCTTAATTAGCGTAACTTCTTCATTCATAAAGCGAGGGGAGATTCCCCGAAAGTAAAAATCAATAAAAATGAAATTACACAATTTAAAACCTGCAGAAGGTTCAGTACACAAAGCAATTAGAATCGGTAGAGGTGAAGCATCTGGTAAAGGTGGTACATCTACTAAAGGTAATAAAGGTGGTCAGTCTCGTGCTGGTTACAAAAGTAAAATGGCTCACGAAGGTGGTCAGATGCCAATTCAACGTAGAGTTCCAAAGCGTGGATTCAAAAACATCAACCGTGTTGAGTATGTAGTATTCAACTTAGGTCAATTAGATCAATTGATCGAGAAATACGGTTTCACTGAAATTACTCCAGAAAACTTATACATGAATAGCTTAATCAGTCGTACTGATTTAGTAAAAGTGTTAGCGAATGGCGAATTAAAAACTAAGATCAATTTCAGAGTTAACGCAGCAAGTAAGAAAGCACAAGACGCGATCGTTGCAGCTGGCGGAACCATCGAAATAATCTAATTTTTTTTAGTATATTGCAAGACGCATTAACAGTGCGTCTTTTTAATTTAAAGGGCCAAGCACATAATTAAACACTGATGAAAAAACTAATTGATACATTAAAAAATATCTGGGCAATTGATGAACTAAAATCTAAGATTATAGTGACTTTGTTGTTCGTATTGACTTATAGAATTGGTGCACAAATCACTCTACCTGGTATTAATCCATTGGCGATCGAAGCTGCTCAAAAAGCAGGCGGCAACAATGGTTTGTTAGGCATTTTTGATATGTTCGCTGGAGGTGCATTTTCTCAAGCTTCAATTTTAGCATTGGGAATTATGCCTTATATCTCTGCTTCTATCTTTATGCAATTGATGACTATTTTAGTACCTCAATTACAAAAGATTCAAAAAGAAGGAGAGAGTGGAAGAAACAAAATCAATCAATGGACTCGTTATTTAACAGTGATTGTTACTTTGTTCCAAGCTGGCGCTTATGTTGCTTATCTAAATAGCCCAGGCTATGCTGATGCGTTGATTCCAGCATACAAAGATTATTTTTGGTTCTCTACTGTAATCACTTTAACAGCTGGTACATTGTTTGTGATGTGGTTAGGTGAGAAGATTCAAGATAAAGGTTTAGGGAATGGTACTTCTATCATCATCATGGTAGGTATCTTAGCACGTTTACCACAATCAATCATCATGGAATTTGGTTCTAAGAGCCAGAAAGGTGGTGGAGGATTATTGATTTTCTTAATTGAAGTTGCTATTTTAGTAACTATCATCATGGGCTTGATTCTTTTGGTACAAGGTGTTCGTAAGATCCCTGTAACTTATGCAAAGCAAGTGATTGGTGGTGCTCAAGTAGGTGGTGCACGTCAGTTCTTACCTGTTAAAGTAAACAGTGCTGGTGTAATGCCAATCATCTTCGCACAAGCGATTATGTTCTTGCCAACTTTAGTTTCTTTCACTAATATCGATTCAGCTCAAGGTATCGTTAGAATTTTCAACGACCACAGCAATGTTTGGTATATGTTGATCTATTCTGTAATGGTTATTGGATTTACCTTCTTATATACTGCTTTAATTTTCAACCCTAAGCAGATTTCTGAAGACCTTAAGCGTAACAACGGATTCATTCCTGGTGTAAAGCCTGGTCAACCAACTACAGACTATATTGGTGCTGTAATGGATAGAATTACATTACCAGGTGCCATCTTATTAGCATTGGTAGGTATCTTACCTGGTTTTGCTCAAAAATTAGGAGTAACTCAAGGATTTAGTACTTTCTTTGGTGGTACTTCATTATTGATCATGGTAGGCGTTATCTTGGATACTTTACAACAAATAGAAACTTATTTATTAATGCGTCAATATGATGGATTAATGAGTACGGGTCGTGTTCAAGGTAGATCACCAATTACAGGTATGTAATTTTTTATAAAATAATTATCTTTACAAACCTGTCCTATAAAAGACAGGTTTGTTTTTTTTAGCAACGAATCAGCTTTCTATGATATATACTAAAACAGAAGAACAAGTTGGCCTTATGAAAGAGGCTGCCTTATTGGTGAGTAAGACTTTGACAGAGGTTGCGAAAGTGATCAAGCCTGGAATGACTACACTTGATATTGATCAATTTTGTATGGAGTTTGTTAAAGACCACAAAGCCACTTTATCATTTTATAATTATCATGGTTATCCTCACAATATTTGTGCTTCGGTAAATGACGTGGTAGTGCATGGCTTTCCTAATAAAACACCATTAAGAGAAGGAGACCTTGTGTCTATCGATTTAGGTGTGATTTTAGATGGCTGGCATGGCGACCATGCCTATACTTTCATTTTAGGAGAAGTTGCGCCAGAACTCTTGCAATTGGTAAAGGTGACTAAAGAATCCTTGTATAAGGGAATCGAAAAAGCAATTGTCAATAATAGAGTGGGAGATATTGGATTTGCAATTCAGGAACATACCGAAAAAAAGCATAGATATGGTGTGGTGAGAGAACTAGTGGGACATGGTTTAGGAAAAGAATTACACGAAGACCCTCAAGTGCCAAATTATGGAAAAAGGGGAACCGGAATGAAGCTGGTAGAAAATTTAGTATTGGCAATTGAGCCAATGATTAATTTAGGCACGCATAAAGTTTTCACAGAAGAGGATGGCTGGACTGTAAAAACACAGGATGGAAAAGCTTCTGTGCATTTTGAACATGACGTGTGTGTGAAGAAAAACGAAGCATTGATTTTATCTGATTTTTCAATTATAGAAGCGGCAGAAAAAGCAAATATTAATTTAAATTCATCTTACTATTGATTTAAATTAAACCTATTATGAATGCCTGTTTTTATTTTTGAATAGTTAAATAATAATAGGGTGTCATTTTAAATCTTGACAAATCGACTTATGGAAAAGAAAAACATTGTAGTAGTTGGCGGAGGCGCTGCAGGTTTTTTCTGTGCTATACAAATTGCAGAAATGCATCCCGATTGGCAAATTACCATAGTAGAAAAATCATCCAAATTACTTTCTAAAGTACGCGTAAGTGGAGGGGGGCGTTGCAATGTAACACATGCATGTCCTGACGTTGATCATTTAATTCAAAAATATCCAAGAGGGCAACGTTTTTTGAAAAAAGCATTTTATCAATTTGCTACAAAGCAAACGATAGATTGGTTCGCGAAGAACGATGTCAAATTACATACAGAGAAAGACGGTCGTATGTTTCCCATCACCAATGATTCTGAAACAATTGTAGCCTGCTTCATGAAAAAAGCGAATCAATTTAAAATTGACATTCTTTTGAATCACGAAGTGGTTAGTGTCGAAAAAAAACAGCATCAATTTGAGTTGATTTGTGGAAATAAAAAATCACTTCTTGCCGATCAAATTTGTTTTGCAGTAGGAGGTATAGTTAAAGCCGATAATTTTAAATGGATTGAATCATTAGGTCATCATTTTATTCCTTCTGTCCCATCATTATTTACATTCAACGTGGTGGATAAAAAAATCACAACGTTAATGGGACTAGCAGTTGAGCAAGCGAGTATACAATGGCAGGGTGAAAAATTTATGGAACAAGGGCCTTTACTCATCACGCATTGGGGTATCAGCGGGCCTGCTGCTATTAAGTTATCGGCATGGTGTGCAAGGGCAATGGCAGATGCAAATTATGAGGGAAATATTTTAATCAATTGGGTGCCTTTATATAACGAGAATTCGTTGCGATTAGAGTGGATGAATTTGAGACAAGATTTTGGAAGGAGAGAAATGGGATCAAAAAATCCATTCGATTTACCACAAAGACTTTGGCACTATTTATTAGCTGAAGCAGGTGTTGCACTACAAACAAAATGGGCAGATTTAAAAAATACGCAACAACAACAGTTGATTCAACTACTCACAAGAATGACCTTAGCGATCAAAGGAAAAACAACTTTCAAAGAGGAATTTGTGACATGTGGTGGTGTAGATCTTGCAGAAGTGGATGCCAATACCATGGAAAGTAAATTAATTCCAGGGTTGCATTTTGCAGGAGAAATGATGGATGTAGATGGCATCACTGGAGGGTTTAATTTTCAACATGCATGGACTTCTGGATGGATTGCTGCACAGCACATGGGCCAGGAGACGGCCTAAATCCATACAAAACCTAAATATTACTATTTTTTGAATTGTAAATCAATCAGTTAGCTTTTATCGACGCCCCATTTTTTGGGGCTTTTTTGATCTTAATCGAGCCATTTTTACTACCTTTGCCGTCCGGTTCAAAAACGCCGGATTTTTATATGAAACTATTTTCAAAAAACCTAAACGCAGACGCACAGGAATTTGGTGGCGCTACAGCTACTGAAGCAACTGCGACAACAAAAGCACCTGAAGTGGTAGTTGAAACTGCCCATGACGATTTCGACTGGAGCGTAGACAAACGTAATGTGAGTCATTATGCTGAAGCTGAAAGAGTAAAGTATGATAAAGTGTATGATGACACTTTCGTACAAATCAATGACGGCGAGATCATGAATGGTCTAGTTGTTGCTTTAACTAAAACTGATGTGGTTGTAAACATCGGATTTAAAAGTGATGGCTTGGTATCATTGAATGAATTCCGTGACACCAATGGTGTTAAAACTGGTGATACAGTTGAGGTAATGGTAGTAGAGAAAGAAGACCGTGATGGTAATCTCCACTTAAGCCGTAAGTCTGCTCGTATCTACCGTGCTTGGGAGCGTATTATGGAAGTACATAAGACTGGTGAAGTTGTTACTGGTTTAGTTACAAGCAAAACAAAAGGTGGATTAATCGTTGATGTATTTGGTATGGAAACTTTCTTACCAGGTTCTCAAATTGACGTGAAGCCAGTTACAGATTACGATCAATTCGTAGGAAAAACAATGGAGTTCAAAGTTGTTAAGATTAACGAAACAATTAAGAATGCCGTTGTATCACATAAAGCATTAATCGAAAGTGATATCGAAGCACAACGTGCAGAGATCATGAGTAAATTAGAGAAAGGTCAAGTATTAGAAGGTGTTGTTAAAAACATCACTGATTTCGGAGCCTTCATGGACTTAGGTGGATTAGATGGTTTATTGTATATCACTGATATCTCTTGGGGTAGAATTTCTCATCCAAGTGAAGTGGTTAAGATGGATCAGAAGATTCAAGTTGTTGTATTAGACTTTGATGATGACAAAAAACGTATCAGCTTAGGTTTAAAACAATTGACTCCACACCCTTGGGATGTATTACCAGCTGATTTATCAGAAGGTAGTGTAGTGAAAGGTAAAGTAGTTAACATCGAAGATTACGGTGCGTTCTTAGAAATTCAACCAGGTGTTGAAGGTTTAGTACACGTTTCTGAAATCACTTGGGCTAACACACCAATCAACGCTAAAGAATTCTTCAAATTAGGAGATGAGCATGAAGCGAAGGTGGTTACATTAGACAAAGATGCACGTAAGATGAGCTTGAGCATTAAACAAATGACACAAGATCCTTGGAATGCAATCGATAATAAATTCCCTGAAAATAGCAAGCATAAAGGTCTAGTTAAAAACATCACTCCTTACGGTGTGTTTGTTGAATTAGAATCTGGAATAGGTGGGATGATTCACATCAGCGATTTAAGCTGGTTGAAGCGTTTCAATCACCCTTCTGAGTACGTTAAAGTAGGAGAGTCTATCGACATCATTATCTTGAACATCGACAAAGAAAACAGAAAATTACAATTAGGTCATAAGCAATTAGAAGAAGATCCTTGGAATGCATTAGAAGCTACTTTTGCAATCGGATCAATTCACGAAGGTACTATCGTTCGCAAGGATGATAAAGGTGCTATCGTACAAATGCCTTATGGTTTAGAAGGTTTCGCACCTAACCGTCACTTAGCTAAAGAAGATGGCAAACAAGTACAAGCGGAAGAAACTGCACAATTCATGGTGATCGAATTCGATCGTAATGAAAAGCGTATCGTAGTTTCTCATGCTAGAATTTGGGAGCAAAACATCCAAGAAGAGAAAGAAGTAGCTAAGAAAGAAGCGAAGGATGAAACTGAGAAAACTAAAAAAGCAGTAAAAACTATACAAAGCAAAGTTGAGAAATCTACTTTAGGTGATTTAGGCGCATTAGCTGAAATCAAAGCTAAATTAGACGAAAACAAAGAAGGATAGTTTTTCTACTATATCTCTTGAAAAAAGCCCCGCATTTGCGGGGCTTTTTGTTTTATTGTCTTTTAGCTTCCCCCCCCAGCTTTAGCGGGGCTTTTTGTTTTATTTTCTCCTTTTATAGCAATATAAAGGCTTAATAAAACACTTTGATGATTTTGAAGCCCCGCTATTGCGGGCTTTCTTGTTAAATAATTGACTATCAAGCAGGTTTTAGCTATTTCTTAACGTCAAAGCCTTTATTCGCAATCTTTTTCGGCCTAAATTGAGGATTATTAGTTAATTTTGCCACCCTGTATGAATAGAATCATCTTATTATTTTGCCTGGTTTTGAGCTTGAGTGCTTGTACTTCAAAGTTCCAAAAAGTGTTGAAGAACAAGGACACGGACTATAAAGTTAAAATGGCAGAACAATACTATGCTGAAAAAAAGTACAGTAATGCACAACAGCTCTTTGAATCAGTGATTCAATTCGTAAAGGGAACACCTCGTTATGAGGAATTGTATTTGATGTATGCCAATTCTTATTATTACGATAAGGATTATGAGAATGCAGAAAATATATACAAAACCTTTATGGAGTATTTCCCTAATTCTACAAAAATAGAAGAGGTGGAGTACATGAGAGCGTATACGTATTATAAGCGTTCACCAAAAGCTGAATTAGATCAAACAACCACCAATAGAGCGATGCAATTAATGCAATCTTTTATTGATGCACATCCAACTAGTACAAAAGTTAAGGAGGCCACAGAAGTGATAGATGCATGTAGAGCGAAATTGGAACTAAAGGATTATAAAACGGCTACATTGTACTATGAGCTTGCGATGTATCGTGCTGCTGCTATTTCTTATGGTTTATTATCTGATTATTTTCCAGATTCTAAACAAGCTGATAAATACAAGTTGTTGACTTTGAAATCTTATTTCAAGTTTGCAGAAAATAGTTTTATTGACAAGCAAAAAGAGCGTTTTGAAAAAGTGATTGTGGAATACAATGATTTTGTAGATAGATATAGCGACAGTCCATTAATGACTGAGGCAAAAAAGATAAAGAAACAAACTGATCAATATTTAAATAATATAAAATGAGTAAATTAAGAAGACATATGGGTGCTAACACACCTGCTGTTGTAGAAACAAAAAGTTTGAAAGCGTTGAAAGCAAAGACTGGTAATTTATATGAGTCTATTTCTATTATTGCTAAAAGAGCGAATCAAATTAACATCTCTATCAGAGAAGAGTTACATTCTAAATTAGAAGAATTTGCAAGTCATACAGATAGCTTGGAAGAAATTCATGAGAATAAAGAGCAAATCGAAATCTCTAAAGCTTATGAGCGTATGCCAAATCCAGCTATTTTAGCAACAGCTGAATTCATTGATGACAAAATTTATCATCGTAAGAACGAGGAAGCAGATTTATTCCGTTAATCTCGATTAAGTAATGATATAAAACGTCCCGAAGTTTCGGGACGTTTTTGTATTTTAGGGTATAAAACAAATAGGCATGTTTTTAAGAAAAGTGGTATTCATTTTATGTTGTTTTTTTGCCTTTCAAAATTTGAAAGGACAAGAGCTTGCAGCTGTTGTAAGCTTACAAACCAATAAGGTGGACAATCAAGTGGATCCTAAAATATTTGTTCAACTTCAAACACAATTAAAAGATTTTATCAACCAACGTAAATGGACTTCAGATCTATTTACACAAGAAGAGAAAATAGATTGCAGTTTTTATATAACTATTGAGTCTGTGGTGTCGCCTGGTGTATACAATGCTAAATTAAGTATTGTGGCCAACCGACCTGTTTATCGCGCCAATTATACTACGCCTTTATTGAATATGCAAGACGCTAATTTTACGTTTAAATATCAGTTAGGTCAGCCTATTGAATTCAACGAGAACAACGTAGCTAGAACCGATGCATTAGAAGCAAATTTAACAGCTACATTGGCCTATTATGTCTATATTATTTTAGGATTGGATTATGACTCTTTTTCAAAAAATGGAGGAGCTCCTTATTTTAGTAAAGCTTTAAATATAGTGTACAATGCGCCTGATGGATCTGGAATTAGTGGATGGAAATCTTATGACGGCCAACGCAATCGATTTATTTTAATCGATAATCTAACTAAAAGTGGATACGATAAGTTGCATGAAATCAGCTTCAACTATTATAGAAAAGGAATAGATCAATTGGTAGAACAGCCTGAGCAAGCTAAAGTTGCTATCATCAATGCATTAATGAGTTTACAAGAATTAAATGAGGAAAATGTTAATTCCATGGCCATATCTATTTTTATGCAGGGAAGAGTTGCTGAATTAGTCGGGTTGTTTTCAGATGCAGATAGGGCCACAAAAAAACAATTGATGACTACACTGTCGGCAATTGATATTGCAAACATCAATAAGTATAAAGCATATTTTGAATGAAAAAAATAATCATTATAGGGGTTTTATTTCTTGCTGCATGTGCTTCTAAGCAATCAGAAAAAGAATTGCTTTTACCTATCGCAACCATGCAAAAAACGGTATGGCAATTGATGCAGGTAGATGAGTACCTTTCAAGACAGGTTCAGACCGACACAACGATACAGCCTGCTTTAGAGAAAGCTAAATATTATCAACGCGTATTCAATTTAAACAAAGTAGATCGAAATCGATTTTATACCACAATGGAGTATTTAGATAAGCACCCTGTGGAATTAAAGGAATTGATGGATTCCGTTGAGGCATTATCGAAAAGAGAAAAATTAGAGCTTATAAAGCACTAATTCTACTTAAAAAAATGGAGGTCTCAATAAACACTTTTACTTTTGATTTGTTAAACTATTAAAATATATAACTATGCCAATTTCAATCGGACAAAACGCCCCAGATTTCACTTTATTTGATACGGATAAAAACCCAGTTCATTTAGCAGATGCTAAAGGAAAGAATGTAGTGCTTTTATTTTTCCCACTTGCATTTACTGGTGTTTGTACTGCTGAACTTTGTAGTGTAAGAGACAATATCGCAGCTTATAATTCAACCAATGCACAAGTTTATGGCATCTCTGTTGATTCATTATTTGCTTTAGGCAAATTCAAAGAAGAGCAAAAATTAAATTTCCCTTTATTAAGCGATTTCAATAAAGCTGCAGCAACAGCATTTGATGTATTGTATGATACATTCCCTGCTTTTGAAATGCAAGGCGTGAGCAAGAGAGCAGCATTTGTAATTGATGCAAATGGAGTAGTGCAATATGCAGAAGTTTGTCCTACACCTGGAGACTTACCTAATTTTGAAGCGATTCAAACAACTTTAAACAAGTTAAACTGAAATTTGAAGTCATGTTAATACATGATTTAATAAATAAAAAATGCCTCCAAAATTTGGAGGCATTTTTTATTGGAATAAGTTTTGGATCTTAGGGCTATCTATCACAAACCTCAACAATCAAGAATTTTAAATAATGTGTATTCTCCATGCCCCATATAATAGGGTGGTCGCTTGATTGCGTTTGGTAGGTTACTTGTCTAATCCTTTTCTTGGCATCTTTAGCGGCCATATAGATGGTGTCTAAGAACAACTCTGGATTGACTAAGTTGGTACAACTTGAGGTAACTAAGAAGCCCCCATTGTTGATCATTTTCATCCCCCTTAAATTAATCTCTTTATATCCTGTGACTGCTTTTTCAATGCTGCTTCTGTTTTTTGTAAATGCGGGTGGATCCAACATAACCACATCATATTTTCTGCCTTCTTTGCCCCAATTTTTTAAGACATCAAAAGCATTCATTGCTTCAAATTTTACAATATGATCCAATTGATTCAATGCAGCGTTTTTGTTGGCTTGAGCAACTGCATTTTCAGAAATGTCAATTCCCAATACTGATTTTGCGCCATAATGTGCAGCATGAATTTCAAAAGTCCCGGTATAGGTAAAGGCCCCTAATACATCTGCACCTTTTACAATATGTTCAATAGCTCGACGATTATCCTGCTGGTCTAAAAAATAACCTGTTTTTTGTCCATGCTCAATGTCCACATAAAATTGTAAACCGTTCTCACGTATAATAATTTCAGTTGGAAATGGATCGGATAAGAAATCTTTCTTTTGTTCAAGTCCTTCTAGTTCTCTAACAGGTACATCGTTTCTTTCATAAATACCTTTTGGTTTAAAGATGGTATTGATGGCATCCACAATCGCAGTTTTCCATTGTTCAATGCCCAATGACAGCGTTTGTAAAACAAAATAATCATTGAACTTATCTATGATCAATGCAGGTAAACCATCCGCTTCACCAAAAACCAATCTACAATTTTCGGTATAGCCCAATTGTTGTCTATAGGCCCAAGCTTCACTTATTTTTTGATGAAAAAATCCAGCATCAATTGGTTCTCTTTTTCGAGTTAGTAATCGAATAATGATTTGCGACCCTGGGTTGATATAACCACGTCCAGCTAATTGACCATCAAAATAGTATACTTCCACAATATCCCCTGGGGAAACTGTGCCAGCGATACGATCAACTTCGTTGTTATAAATCCATGGGTGGCCCATGGCAATCCTAGGGGTAATGCGCTTATTTAGGTAAACCTTTGTCATTTGGCAAAGATAGGGACAGATTGAGTGACAACTTGTTCATTTTAAGCCCCTTTTATGTCAATTTTGCTCTTTTATTGCTTTGGCAATATATTTGCGTGCAATAGAATACAATTAGTCAATTATGGAAGAAAAAGAGCAATTAGGTCAAGAATCAATCGTAGATACAGAAAATGGAGCCCAAACAGCCCCAGAAACAGAGGAAGCACCTTTGAGTGAATTAGATCAATTAAAGGCGGATTTGGCAGACCAAAAGGACAAATATTTGCGTTTAATGGCAGAATTTGAAAACTTCAAAAGAAGAACTGCTAAAGAACGCGTGGATTTGATCCAAACTGCTGGTAAAGATGTGATAGTGTCCCTTTTAGACGTGATGGATGACTGCGATCGTGCTGAAAAGCAATTAAACGGTTCTGATGATATCGCTGTTCAAAAAGAAGGCATCCAATTGGTATTCAATAAAATCAGAGCAACACTTCATGCAAAAGGTTTGAAAGCAATGGAAAGTATTGATCAAGCATTTGATGTTGAGTTACATGAAGCGATTACGGAAGTGCCTGTTCCTGATGCATCCAAAAAAGGCAAGGTAATTGATGAAGTTACTAAGGGATATTATTTAAATGATAAGATTATTCGTTTTGCAAAAGTGGTGGTAGGCAAATAAACAAAGCATTATGTCAAAAAGAGATTTTTACGAAATATTAGGTGTGAGCAAGTCTGCTTCTGCAGATGAAATTAAAAAGGCCTACCGTAAAGTTGCGATGCAATTTCACCCGGATAGAAATCCAGGAGACAAGGCAGCTGAAGAAAAATTTAAAGAAGCCGCTGAAGCATATGAAATATTAAGTGATGCGGATAAGAAGGCAAAATATGATCGTTTTGGTCATCAAGCATTTGGTCCTGGAACTGGAGGTGGAAACGGAGGATATGGCGGTGGCATGGATATGAATGATATCTTTAGCCAATTTGGAGATGTGTTTGGTGATGATATGTTTGGTGGTTTTTTTGGCGGCGGACAAAGCCGTTCAAGAGGTGGTGCGAAAGCGAGAGGCCAAAGAGGAAGCAACTTAAGAATCAAATTAAAATTAAATTTCGAAGAAATTGCCAATGGCGTAAACAAACAAGTTAAAGTTAAGAAGCATGTGCTTTGTACTACTTGTGGTGGCAATGGAGCAAAAGATAAATCAAGTATCCAAACTTGTGGAACTTGTAAAGGTTCTGGACAAGTAAGGAAAGTAACCAACACTTTCTTAGGTCAAATGCAAACTGTAAATACCTGTCCTACATGTAATGGAGAAGGAAGTACGGTGACTGCAAAATGTAATGCATGTAAGGGCGAGGGAAGGGTTTATGGAGAGGAAACAATTTCAATCGATATCCCAGCTGGTGTACAAGACGGCATGCAATTGAGCATGTCTGGCAAAGGTAATGCGGGTGAGCGTGGTGGATCTGCCGGAGACTTAATCATTATGATAGAGGAAGAGCCACATGAGTTTTTGCATAGAGATGGACTAAATGTTGCTTTTGATTTATACATTACTATCCCTGACGCCATTTTTGGAACAAGTGTAGAAGTGCCAACCATTGATGGCCGAGCTAAAATTAAAATACCAGCTGGCACACAGAGTGGAAAAATATTTAGATTAAAAGGAAAAGGTTTTCCAGAAGTTCAAGGTTATGCGAAAGGGGATCAATTGATTCATGTAAATATTTGGACACCTCAAGAAGTGAGTGAGGAAGAAAAAATTGCATTGGAAAAAATGCAAGAAAGTGAAAACTTTAAACCTAAGCCTGTAAAAGGTGATAAAAGTTTTTACGATAAAGTAAAAGAAGCTTTTAAATAAGATTTAAGATACAAAAAGGGACAATGTTAATTGTCCCTTTTTTTTATGCTTGTAACTGATAAATGTCTTTACTATTTCTACCCAAGCCATCATAATCTAGGCCATAGCCCACTACGAATTTGTTAGGTATTTCAAAACAAGCGTAGTCAATTTTTACTGGATATTGCAATGCTTCTTTCTTGTCAAGCAAAACTGCAATTTTCACCGATGCAGGTTGCATACTATCTAATTGAGGCAAATAGTGGTGTAATGTCTTACCTGTATCAATGATGTCTTCTAAGATAATGATATGTCTATCTTTTACATTGGTGTCTAAACCAATAGCAGTAATGACGTTGCCCGTTGAGCTTGTCCCTTTATAAGAAGCTAATTTAATAAAGCTTACTTCTGCTTCAATTGTGATTTGCTTGAATAGATCTGCAGTGAATAAGAAAGAGCCATTTAGGATCGATAAAAATAGAGGACGTTTGCCTTCATAATCTTTATTTAATTGTGCTGCTAATGCTGTGATTTTTGCTTGAATTGCCGCTTCTTCTAAATAGGGTACAAAAGTTTTATCTAAAACTTGGATGGTTGACATGTAATATTTATTTGGAGTGAATTAATTATTTTTTTTGTTAAACAGGAGCGTATTGTCTTTTTTAATACTAGGACTATTGTCTTTTGATTTAAATAGAAGCACCTGCGTACCTTCTTTTACAATACCTGTTAGTGTAGGATTATACATTTTTAAAAGGCTAAGTTGAATGCCTTCAAGCTGACTTATTTCATGTAAAGTAGTATTGTATTTAACGATATGAAAAGAGGTTGCACCCTCTTTCTTTTTTGGTGCAAGGAAAATAAGTTGATCTCTATCTAAAAGAATTGATTCTTTTATTTCATTGTATTCAAATAGCTTATACAATGGCACATTGTACTTGATTGCAATTTCCACAAAAGACATATTTGCTTTTCCAAGCATCACTGGCACTTGATTGATTCTGAATCTTCCTTCTGGATAATTGTATTTAGGTTGAGTAGGTTCTGTTGGATGTATAACAGTAGTTGTATCAGTCCTTACTGATTCTTTTGGTGAAGCTTGAACGGGAGTAATCACTTCCTTTTTGATTGTATCTGCTTGTACAGTTGGTAATTGTTTTGTAGGTACTGGCGTTAAATTACTTGCAGTAGTCACTTGAGAAATGCCTGCAGGTTTATTCAAACTTTTCACTTCAGTTTCTACAACTTTGATAGTATCAGAAGGTGTCTTGTTTACGGGCGTATCAGCAAGCACCTTGGTGCTTGCTTCTTCTTCCTCATCGATTTCGTTTGCAAGCTCTGGAAAATTGTATTGTGCTAATTCGTAATCATCAATGATTTTCAATAATTTTTTTGGGTAGTCGGGGGCAGTAGCATAGCCGGCTTTCTTTAGTCCATAAGCCCAAGCGGTATCGTCAACTGGATCTAATAAAAATAGGTCTACATAGTTTGGGCGATTTTTTAAAAAGTTGGAGTGGTCTTTAAAGGACAATTCTGCTGCGTCATAAGCTCTAAAACATTCTTGTTTGGCATCGTCATCTTGATAAGCTTTGGCACCTGTCCAATCTGATTTACATTTAATGCCAAAATGGTTATTGTGGTTTTTAGCAAGATTGCTTTCTCCGCTATTGGATTCAACAATGGCCTGGGCAAGGGTGATTGAAGCGGGTATGCCGGTTCGTTTCATTTCCTTCATAGCAATAGCTTTATATTGCTCAATATAAGCAAGCGTAATTTTATTGTTTTGTGCCCAACCATTATAGGTGGTTGTACATAAAATCAAAATAAGGAGTAGGGTTTGCTTCATATTATTTTTTTCTAATCAATGTTAAACCGTCTCTAACGGTTAACATTACTTTTTCAATTCCTTTGTGTTGTAAAATGTATTCGTTGAATGCATGTATCGCTATTGCATTTTTGCCTGTTATCTTTTCTTCAAATACTTGCCCGTGAAATAAAACATTGTCAGCAATGATCACACCTTTGTCTGATAACATAGGTAATACTAAATTGACATAATCGATGTATCCAGTTTTATCTGCGTCAATAAAAACTAAGTCCCACTGTTTTGTTAGGGTAGGCAAAATGGCCTTGGCGTCCCCAACATGTGATATAATTTGATGACTTTTTGTACTAGCATCAAAATGCGCTCTTGCAGATGCGGCATCTTCAGATCTAAGTTCAATGGTGTCTATACTTCCTGTGGCATTTAATCCCTCAGCTAAGCAGAGTGTACTAAAACCAGTAAACGTACCAATTTCTAAAATAAATTGTGGTGCCAATAGCTTACTAAAAAAGCTAAGAAAGCCTCCCTGGTTCCAATTGCTTTGTAAATGCGCATGAGGGTGGACTAGCTTAGTTTGCTCATACATCGGCCTTAAATAGGCTGGTGTGGCGTCACTAAACTGCTCTACATAGTCATTGGCAGCAGGTTGAATAAAATCCATGCTGCAAATGTCTAATTTTTTTCGCTATTAGCGCTTGAAATGAGCCATAATCCTATAAAAGTAATCAATCCATTGATGATCAATAGTTCTTGACCAATACGGAAATCTCCAAATAATTGAGCCTGGAAATAGTCTAGGATCAAACAAAGGATCGGAGCTAAGAAACAAATAACAGGAACTAGTGTATTGTTTAAGCTTCTTTTGGTTAAAATGCCAAATGCAAACAGACCTAATAATGGGCCATAGGTATAAGAGGCAATTTTCAATAACAAATCAATAGTGCTTTTATTATCTATCCATTTGAATACCATGACCATGATTAAAAAGATCAACGCAAAGCTTAAATGGGTTCTTTGTCGAATCTTCTTTTGTTGTGCTTCTGACCAATTTTTATTTCTTTGTAATCCCAATATATCTATACAGAAACTTGAGGTCAAAGCGGTAATCGCACCATCTGCACTTGGGAATAGGGCAGAAATTAAAGCAAGGATAAAAATAATAGATAAGTAAGGAGGCATATGGTTTAAGGCCAATGTCGGGAACAAATCATCTCCAGTTGCAGTAATATTATTTTGAGCTGCATATAAATGTAATAAGCCCCCTAGGTAAAGGAATAAACTAATGGCAATTAACATGGTAAAACCAATCGTAACCATATTTTTTTGTGCGTCTTTCAAATTTTTAACAGAGATATTTTTTTGCATCATTTCCTGATCTAGACCAGTCATGGTTAAGGTAACAAATGCACCTCCAATGATCTGTTTCAGGAAAAAGGATTTACTGTTCACATCTGTGCTAAAAACATCGGCCAGGTGCATGCTAGGATTATCTGCCAAAGCTTGGTTTTGCATTGCTGTCAAACCTTGTATTACAGATAAGTCTAGTTTAGATAAGATGTAAATACTACAAATAATCAAACCCATTAACATGCCAGATGTTTGAAGTGTATCTGTCCAAACAATTGTTTTCACACCTCCTTCGTAAGTGTACAATAAGATCATCACCAATATCACTAAGGTAGTTGCCCAAAAAGGTACGTGCAAGTTGTCAAGAATAAAGTATTGTAAAATTTTAACCACTAAATACAATCTAGCAGTAGCACCCAATGTTCTTGAAAGTATGAAAAAGGAAGCCCCTGTTTTATATGCACTGAATCCCAATCTGCCTTCTAAATAATTATAAATAGATGTAAGATTCAATTTATAATAAATAGGTAACAACACGTAAGCGATAGCTAGATAGCCAATTAAATAACCTAATGTGATTTGTAAATAATGAAATGCATCTTTTCCAACAGCGCCAGGTACACTCACAAAAGTGACACCACTTAAAGAAGTACCAATCATTCCAAAGGCAACTAGCATCCAATTGCTATTTTTATTGCCAATAAAAAAGGACATGTTATTACTATTCTTGCCAGTGATTTTAGCTACACCTAACAATACTAAAAAGTAAAGAATTACGAAAATGAAAAGGGTCGTTGCACTCATAGTTTAGTTTTTGTCATTTTGATGTGGCAAAGTAGTGAGAATCTTTGACTTTTTTGATTATTTTGTGAGGGAACTTAATTAATTCTAATCTATGAAAATACAATCCGTTACCGTTTTTTGTGGCTCTAAATCAGGGAATCAGGCAGGCTTTACAAATCAAGCGATTGAATTGGGCCATGCATTGGGTGAAAGTGGAATCCAATTGGTTTATGGAGGAGGCGGTAAAGGAATTATGGGCGCAATTGCTAACGCCGTTTTAGCTAAAGATGGTAAGGTGTTAGGGATCATCCCTAAGTTGTTATTAGAGTGGGAGGCGCAACATGAAGGATTGACAGAATTGATCGTTACGGAAACCATGCATGACCGTAAAAAAATATTATATGATAAAGCAGATGTAGCAATTATCTTGCCTGGAGGAATGGGGACAATGGATGAATTATTCGAAATGCTAACTTGGAACAATTTAAATATCCATCAAAAAAAAGTGATTATTTTAAATTGGGAAGGTTTTTATACGCCATTGATTGCTTTGATGGATCATATGCATACAGAAGGATTTATGTATGACGATTGGAAAAATAGAATCATAGTAGCAAAGGATGCACAAGAAGTGATGCAAACGATTAACGCTTGGAGCGAATAGGGAAAGCAAAACCGGCTCTAATAATTGGATCTGCTCTATTAAAACCATCTCTATAGGGAGAATTCGGGTTTTTAAGTAAATCAATCATCACACTAAAATAGGTCATGCCATTTTCAGATCTGCTTCCATAACCAATCCCAGCTAAAAGACTTTCTGCGCCAAAACTAATTTTTCTTGATGCTCCGGCATTGACGCCTTCTGTGCCTCTGTCTTTGAATCTACTCCAAGTCCAATTGTATTCTGGTTGAATTTGAAAAAAGAAACGATCTGCTGGCCAGATTCTGACAAAACCACCTGAACCCAATTGGAAACTTCTAGTAGATGTACCAGATGCACCATTACTAATGGTTGGATTATAAGATTGGTAGAATAAGTTGGTGGCAGCTCCTATATCAACATAGTCGTTAATGCGCTTAGAAATTTCAGGGTTGATGCCAAATTGAAATGATCCTGCGCCTCCACCTATCACGAGATTGCCACCAACAAAAAGTGGTTTAACATTGAGCGATGGAATTGTTTTCACAATGTCTTGTGCATGCAGGTATGGAACAATGCCAATGATTAAAAAACAAAAAAGTAAAGCTTTTTTTTGCATTAGGATAGATCAAATATTTTACCAGCGTTCAAGATATTATTTGGGTCGAAAGTTTTTTTAATCCCTCTCATGATTTCTAATGAAGCATTTTTAAATACAACAGGCATGTAGGGTTTTTGGATCAACCCAATTCCATGCTCCCCACTAATGGTCCCACCTAAGCTATGCACTAGCACAAACAATTCCTTTAAAATAGTGGTCATCTCTTCATTTCCGTGGCTATTTTTAATGGTAGGGTGGTTGATTCTGATATGCAAATTTCCGTCACCAGCATGTCCATAACAAACTACTTTAAATCCATTTTTCGCCCCTAAATCTTTGGCTCCTTTGATTAATTTAGGCAGTTCTGCTCTTGGCACTACCGTGTCTTCTTCAATTGTATAACCCGCCATTACCGCTGCCTCATTGGCTTTGCGTCTTATTTTCCAAAGTTCATTTTTTTGTTGTGCATCATCCGCAAAAAATAATTCTCCTGCTTCAAATTGGGATAACACATCTGCAATAGCTTCCATTTCACCCATCAATACATCCATATTATTGCCATCCACTTCTATAATTAAATGGGCAGCTAAATTTTCAGTAAGTGGTATAGCGGTACTATCTAAAATTTTTGATGCAAGTGTAATCGCATCAATTTCCATTAACTCCATGGCACTAGGTGTAATACCAGCTCTGAATATCGCACTCACAGCTTCGCTCGCTTTTTCTAAACTATTAAATGGAGCTAGCATTAATAAATCAAACTTAGGATGTGGAATTAATCTTAGTACTATTTTAGTAACAATACCCAAGGTACCTTCACTACCTACTATAAGTTGTGTAATATTATAACCAGTAGCATTTTTTAAAATATTCGAACCTGTCCAAATGATTTCACCATTTGGAAGTACCACTTCTAAGTTCAACACATAATCCTTTACCACGCCATATTTAACCGCCTTAGGGCCACCTGAGTTTTCTGAAATATTTCCTCCGATAAAACAGCTGCCTTTGCTTGCAGGATCGGGAGGATAGAATAGCCCTTTTTCTTTCACTGCATCTTGTAGCATTTCTGTGATCACACCAGGCTCAGTGGTCACTTGTAAGTTTCTTTCGTCAATGTCTAATATGGAATTAAAACGCTCCATGGCAATCACCAATCCGCCTAAATGAGGCAGTGCGCCACCGCTTAAACCAGTGCCAGCGCCTCTTGGGGTTACAGGTATTAAATGCGTATTGGCTAATTTCATCAACGCACTTATTTCTTCTGGCTTTCTTGGTTTTACGACTACCGAAGGGTTATAATGCAAACGTTCAGTATGGTCTTTACCGTATTTTTCAAAACTTTCTGCATCAGTGAAGACATATTCAGCACCAACAATCAATTTGATTTGTTCTAGTATTTCAGGTGTTATTTGTTGCATCTATAAAACGTTAAAATTGAAATAATCTACATCCATTAGAATAAACCATACAAAGTGCTATCTATTTTGCTGATGATATGACCTAGGTCTTCTTCGGATTCTCCAAATTTAATTTTGTCACAGTCTATGACTAATAAAGGTCCTTCTGTGTAATTATCTATCCATTTATTATAGAAGTCGTTCAGTCTTTTTAAATAGTCTAAGCGAATATTCTCTTCGTATTCTCTTCCTCTTTTTTGAATTTGAGAAACCAATGTAGGCACAGATGCTTTTAAGTAGATCAATAAATCTGGAGGTTGCACCATTGATTTAATGGTGTTAAAAAATCCATAGTAATTATCAAAATCACGTTTGCTCATCAAGCCCATCTCGTGTAAGTTAGGTGCAAAAATATTCGCGTCTTCATAGATGGTTCTATCTTGTATAATCGTCTCCGTTCCTTTTTGTATTTCTAAAATCTGATTCAATCTACCGTGTAAAAAATAGATCTGCAAGTTGAAGCTCCATCTTGGCATATCGTCATAGAAGTCCATTAAATAAGGATTATGGTCAACATCCTCAAATTGAGGTATCCAACGGTAGTGCTTGCTCAACAACTCGGTAAGGGTTGTTTTACCAACGCCTATATTACCTGCGATTGCTACGTGTTTGGGTTTTTTAGTTGTTGCTTTTGCCATAATTGAAAAAGTGAAGTTAATGTTAGAGGGATGATTTTATAAGTATTCCATACCTACTGCTTTTCTTACAGTAGTCAAAGTTGCAGAAGCACTTGCTCTTGCTTTATCAGCACCTTGATGAATAATTTTTAAAAGTAAATCTTTATTGTTTTGTAAGTCAGCAGCCTTTGTACGAATTGGGTTGATAAATTGAACCATGTCTTCTGCCAATTGTTTTTTCATATCACCGTATCGAATGATGCAATTGCCTTCGGAGCTATTGTTAAAATCGTCCTCGAATTTTTTTACAGTATCCGCTGTGCTCACTAAACCCATTAAAGTAAATAAGTTTTGAATATAATCTGGTTTCACAGAATTCGGGGTAAGTGGTCCTTGATCTGTTTTCGCTTTCATAACTTTTTTGCGAATCATCTCATCTTCGTCTGCTAAAAACAGGGTTGTCATTTGATTCTCGCTCTTACTCATTTTACCATTGCCATCTAATCCCATAATTTTAACCAGCTCGCTGTTGTAATTAAAAGCATAGGGTAGTGGGAAGGTCTCGCCGTATCGGTGGTTGAATCTTTCAGCAAAATTACGTGCCATTTCTAAGTTTTGCTCCTGGTCTTTTCCTACAGGCACTTTTACTGCACGATGAATTAAAATATCAGCAGCTTGTAAGACAGGGTAAGTCAATAAACCAGCATTGACATTCTCAGGTTGCATTCTTACTTTATCCTTAAAAGTAGTTGTCTTTTCAAGTTCACCTTTATAAGCCAACATATTTAAGTACAAATACAATTCTGCAATTTCCGGTACATCACTTTGAACATATAAAGACACTTTCTCTGGATCTAATCCACAAGCAATATTTTCTGCTACAACTCTTAATACACTTTGTTGTAAAGTTTTAGTGTCAGGATGGGTTGTTAAGCTATGCCAGTTGGCTACAAAAAAATAGCAATTGTATTCATCTTGCATACGCACATAATTGCGCATAGCGCCAAAATAATTTCCTAAATGTAAGAACCCTGTAGGCCTTATTCCACTCAATACGATTTCCTTTTCCATAGCTGTGCGAAGATAATGAATCGCAATCCCATTTTTTGCCATCTTTTTGGGATATTTGCCCTGAATCTAAAAAAAATCGCTTGAGTCTCGCTTCTTTATTATCTAGTCCCATTGAATACCTAAAGGGTGTAGGCCCTTTGAGGGCTGAATTGCTTAAAAAAGAGCTCAGTATTTACACATTCGGCGATTTATTACAGCATTTCCCACATAGGCACGTCGATAAGACTAAAGTCACACCAATTAGCCAATTGACCCCAGAAATGGACTTTATTCAGGTGAAAGGGGTCCTATTGGGCTTTCATACGATTGGGGAGAAACGTTCCAAGCGGATGGTCGCCCAGCTAAGGGATGAAACGGGTAATTTGGAATTGGCATGGTTTCAGGGGATTCAGTATGTGCAGAAGAACTTAGTGGAAGGGCAAACCTATCTAGTTTTTGGAAGATTAGGCTTTTTTAATGGGAAACCACAGGTAGTTCATCCTGAAATTGAGCCCTTTGTAGCGCAAACCATGGCCCAAAAATCCTTGTTAGAACCAGTGTATGGGTCTACAGAGAAATTAAAAGCAAGAGGGTTGAATGGAAAACAAATTGGCAAACTAACACAAGTATTGTTCCAACAAATCAGTGAAAGAGACTTGCCAGAAAATCTGCCTGCTCATTTATTGGTGAACAGGATGGGAAGATGGGAGGCTTTTAGACAGATCCATTTTCCAGCCAGTCAAGCACAATATAAAGAGGCTTTATCAAGATTGATTTCTGAAGAATTATTTATTGCTCAAATTAGATTGAACTTAATCAAGATAGATCGACATAAGAATAGCAAGGGGCAGGTGTTTGAAAAAGTGGGCGATTACTTTAATACTTTCTATAACAATTATTTACCCTTTGAATTAACTGGTGCGCAAAAAAGAGTGATTAAGGAAATTAGACAGGATGTTGCAAAGGGTTTTCAAATGAATCGATTGTTACAGGGGGATGTGGGTAGTGGTAAAACGATGATTGCATTGATGGCGATGTTAATTGCTGCAGATAATGGATTTCAGAGTTGTTTGATGGCACCAACTGAAATTTTAGCACAACAACATTTTACTAGTTTAACCGAACTCTTAAAAGAAATGCCAGTCGAAGTGGCCATCCTCACAGGAAGTACAAAAACAGCAGAGCGAAGAAGAATTTTAAAAGGATTGGCAGAAGATACGATACATTTTGTGGTAGGAACGCATGCATTGATTGAGGATCCAGTTCAATTTAAAAAATTGGGATTGGCTGTAATAGACGAGCAGCATCGATTTGGTGTGGAGCAGAGATCAAAGCTTTGGAAAAAAGCATCCATACCACCACATGTATTGGTGATGACAGCGACACCTATTCCAAGAACCTTAGCCATGACGGCTTATGGAGATTTGGATTACAGTATCATGGATGAATTACCTCCAGGAAGGCAGCCCATTAAGACAGTGCATCGATATGAAACGTCTAGGGCATCTGTGATGGACTTTGTGAAATCAGAAATTCAAAAAGGTCGACAAGCTTACTATGTATATCCACTGATTGAGGAAAGTGAAAAGATGAGTTATGAAGATTTAATGCAGGGTTACGAGCAAGTAAAAAGTTTTTTTCCTGAACCAACTTATAAAATAAGTATGGTCCATGGCAAGATGCCGAATGATTTAAAATCAGAGAACATGAATCGATTTAAATCAGGGGACACGCAAATATTAGTAGGAACGACAGTGATTGAAGTGGGGGTGAATGTGCCCAATGCGTCGGTCATGGTGATTGAAAGTGCAGAGAAATTTGGCTTATCTCAATTGCATCAGTTAAGAGGTCGCGTGGGTAGAGGTTCTGAGCAGAGTTATTGTATATTATTGAGTAGTGTAAAGGCAAGTAAAGAGGCGAGAGAGCGATTAAAAATCATGTGTACTACCAATGATGGTTTTGTGATTGCAGAAAAGGATTTAGAAATTAGAGGGCCAGGTGATATTGATGGCACAAGACAAAGTGGGGCTTTGAATTTTAAACTGGCAAGTTTGATCAATGATCGGCCTACTATGGAAATAGCTAAAGCCGAAGCGGCTGCAATATGTGAAAAGGATCCCAATTTAACGATGCCAGAACACTTGGCCATCCGAAGTTTTTTACAAACCCAAAAAACAAAAATTGGCTGGGGTAAGATTGCCTAAGCCCATCAATTTTAAGTATCTTGCTTCCAATAAGCCATCAACTGGCTGGCATTAATATAAATTCATTTGTATGAAATACGACCCACTAGATCCAACAATATTTATTCAAAACAGAAAGCGTTTTGTAAGTCAGATGCAAAAAAATAGCATTGCTGTTTTTGTAAGTAATGACGAGTTTCCAAGTAATGGAGATGCATTGCATGGCTTTGTACAAAATTCAGACTTATATTGGTTAACTGGCATTGAGCAAGAAGGCACTATGGTGGTGTTATTTCCTGACAATCCAGATCCAAAGTACAGAGAAGTATTGGTCCTAGTGCGTCCACAAGAATTGAAAGAAATTTGGGATGGTAAAAGATTAAGAGCACATGAAGCAACAGCCATTTCTGGTATGAAAACCATCGTTTGGTTAGATAGTTTAGATGCTATGTTGCAAACTTGGATTCATTTAGCAGATGCCATTTATTTAGATTCAAATGAAAATGATCGAAAGAATAATTTAGTAAGATCGAATGAATATCGTTTTATAGATGAAATGCAAGCGCGTTATCCTTTGCATCAATATTTGCGTGCAGCAAAAATC
This sequence comes from Sediminibacterium sp., assembly GCA_030158665.1. GTDB lineage: Bacteria > Bacteroidota > Bacteroidia > Chitinophagales > Chitinophagaceae > Sediminibacterium. The sequence goes on from JAOASM010000011.1 coordinate 34,778, forward strand.
ATGAAAGCTTTAAGGGCGATTAAAACAAAACAAGAAGTGGTGGTGATTCAAAAAGCCATCGACATTACCGAAACAGCATTTAGAAGGTTATTGAAATTCATCCAGCCAGGTGTATATGAGTACGAAATTGAAGCTGAAATCTATCATTCATTTTTAAGCCAAAAAGCGACAGGTGTTGCTTACCATAGTATTATAGCAAGTGGCGACAATGCAAGAACATTACACTACACTAGTAACAATAATAAGTGCAATGACGGTGAATTGATCTTAATGGATTTTGGCGCTGCGTATGGTGGATACAATGCAGACTTAACCAGAACAGTTCCTGTGAATGGAAAGTTTACAAAGCGACAAAAAGAGGTGTACAATGCATGTTTACATTTACATGATTATGCGAAATCAATTTTAAAGCCAGGCATTAGTATTTTAAATTACACCGATAAAGTTGGAGAAGAAGCGACGAAGCAATTTATTAAAATTGGTTTATTGTCAAAAGCGGATGTGAAAAATGAAGATGCAGAAAACAGAGCATACCGTAAATATTTGTATCATGGTATCTCTCATCATTTAGGAATAGATGTACATGATTTAGGAACCAGAACCGCTCCTATTCAAGCTGGCATGGTGTTTACTGTGGAGCCTGGAATTTATATTAAAGAAGAGGGTATGGGAGTACGTATCGAAAATAATGTTTGGATCACTGCAAAAGGGAATCAAGATTTATTTAAAAATATTCCAATCAAGGCAGAAGAGATTGAAAGTTTAATGAAGAGAAAGAAATAATTCTAATAAAACATGCGCAAACAGATCCCCAATATCATTACACTGCTGAATTTGTTTTTAGGTTGCTTGGCCATTGTAAGTTGTTTTCAATTTGGCACAGTGGCATCCATTTCTGAAACAGGTGATATGCTAATAGAGATCCCTGAAAAATTATATCTAGCAAGTTTATTGATTGGCTTAGCGGCTGTGGTAGATTTTTTAGATGGCTATGTCGCAAGATTAATGAATGTACCATCTGAAATGGGGAAGCAATTAGATTCTTTAGCAGATGTGGTAAGTTTTGGTGTGGCACCTGCTTGCATCGTGTATCAATTTTTAAGGTTAGCATTAGCGAATGACGTGAATGCCCTTTCTACAAATAGTTGGTTATTTGCGCCTGCATTTATTATTCCAATGGCAGGGGCGTACCGTTTGGCTAGATTCAACTTGGATCAAACCCAATCTACTTATTTTAAAGGTGTACCAATTCCAATGATTGGCATCTTAACTGCCGTTTTTCCCTTGATCTATTGGCAGCCTTCTTATGGTATTATTTCAAAGCTTTTATTGAGCCCTTTATTTTGGTATGGCTATATTATAGTGGTGAGCTATTTGATGGTAATGACCAGACCCATGTTAGCGCTTAAAAGCCTTGCTGGTAAGAAAAAATTATTCATTCCATTAGGGATAGTCCTGCTAGAAATAGTGGTTTCTGCCATCTTTTTTAAATGGTATGCGATTCCATTTGGCTTTATTGGTTATTGCATAGTATCTTTGATGTATCCAAAAACAATCACTCAATAATTCAATATGTTGTATCAAGTTCAAATTAAAGTAATGCCGTTGAAAGATTTATTAGATCCACAAGGTAAAGCAGTATTAGGCGGATTACATAATTTAGGTTTAACCGGTATACAAGACGTTCGTGTTGGAAAAAATATCAACCTACAAATTGAAGCTGCTGATGAAGCTGCTGCAGTGGCAATGGCTACAGAAGCTAGTAAGCAATTATTAGCAAATGCAGTGATGGAATATTTTGAAGTAGTGGTATTGTAATCGACTCCATTCATTTAGTACTATGTTATATTTAGTCCCTACGCCCATTGGAAATTTAAAAGATTTTACTTTTAGAGCAGTAGAGACACTCCAGTCTGTGGATTTTATTTTATGTGAGGATACAAGAACTTCCTCCAAATTGTTACAGCATTATCAAATCCAGAAGCCTTTAACGCCTTTTCATCAACACAATGAACATAAAATTGTGGAGCACTTAGTCCAGCAATTGATGGCAGGAAAACAAATAGCGCTTATCACGGATGCGGGTACACCTGGTATTTCTGATCCAGCATTTTTATTGGTTCGTGCATGCAAGGCAGCAGGCGTTCCGGTGACTAGTTTACCTGGGGCAACCGCTTTTGTGCCTGCATTGGTAAATAGTGGCTTACCCACCAACCGCTTCATTTTTGAAGGCTTTATTCCGTTGAAAAAAGGAAGAAAAACTTTAATGGATCATTTGGCCAATGAAGAGCGTACCATGATTTTTTATGAAAGTCCTATGCGACTCGTTAAAACCCTTGAACTTTTTAAATCTACATTTGGTCCAGAGCGAAAAGCTGCAGTAAGCCGCGAGTTGACTAAAATGTTCGAAGAAAACATCACAGATACGCTAGAAAATTTAATCCTCCATTTTACTACAAAGCAAGTAAAGGGAGAGATTGTGATTGTTGTAGCGGGCAAGGATTAATCCATCTTTCATTTCATTCATCAATCCCCTTTGGTAAAAACTTGTTTTTTGTTTAAATTGACAACTTAAATGAAAATCTATGTTAAAAAAGTATTCCTTTTTTGCGCTACTTGGTTTGGTGATGAGTCTGCAAATGAATGCTCAACCCGAGCGTTGGCAACAACAAATCAATTATAAAATTGATGCCAATTTAGACGTACAAAAAAATACCGTAAAAGGTACCGAGGAAATCCTGTACACGAACAATTCAACTGATACATTGCGTAAAGTGTATTTCCATTTATATTGGAATGCATTTCAGCCTAATTCGAATATGGATGCAAGAAGTAGAGAATTGGGTAAAAATACTTTTACCAACCGAAGAGGGGAGGAAGTGAAAGATTGGGATATGCGTGTACGTGATCGTATCCAAAATTTGAAGCCAGAGGAATATGGTATTCAAAAAGTGAATACTCTAACCATCAATGGAAAGGCCCAAAAATTAATTGAGCATGAAACCATTTTAGAAGTGGTGTTATCACAACCTATTTTACCTAAGTCTGCTGTTAAAATGAACCTCAATTTCGAAGCGCAAGTGCCTTTGCAAGTAAGAAGGTCAGGAAGAGACAATGCAGAGGGCGTTCGTTATTCTATGAGCCAGTGGTATCCTAAAATGGTTGAGTATGATTACCAAGGATGGAATACCAATCCTTATATCGCTAGAGAGTTTTATGGCGTTTGGGGAAATTATGATGTGACCATTAAGTTAGATAAAAATTATATGGTGGGTGGCACAGGTGTATTGCAAAATCCAACGGCACCATTGGATAAAGACGGTAATAAAGTTTGGAATTTCAAAGGCAATACCATTCATGATTTTGTTTGGTTTGCAGACAATCATTTCAAACACTTATCTAAAGAAGTTCGTAAAGGGTTAACCTTGAATGTGTATTATAAAGCAAAGGATGCGAAAGCGGATAGTGCATGGTCCAATGTATTGTGGGCTGCTGAAAAAGTGTTGCCTTATATGGAAAAGAAATTTGGCGCTTATCCTTATCCTCAATATTCATTTATACAAGGGGGTGATGGTGGTATGGAATATGCGATGGCTACTTTATTGAAAGGGCCTGGATTAGGTACTGTTTTTCATGAATGGATACATAGCTGGTACCAACATATCTTAGGTACCAATGAAAGCTTATATGCATGGATGGATGAAGGATTTACAAGTTATGGAGAAGAAGATGTGAGTCATTATTATGAAGTCAACCATGCTGCTCAATCTCCTTATATTAGTGAAGCTGCTAAAAAACAAATCCCTATCAATCTAGAAAAGCAAGCAAAATTATTGCCTGCTGTACAAAATGGAAATTATAGTGGCTATTTAGCATTGGCTAAAAGTGGATTTGAAGAGCCTATGACAACGCATGCCGATCATTTTAACACCAATTATGCCTATAGCAGTGCTGCCTATAGTAAAGGAGGCACATTCTTAGGTGTCTTAGGCTATGTAATGGGAGAGGCTAAGCGTGATCAATTGATGTTGAATTATTACAACACTTGGAAATTCAAGCATCCCAATCCAAACGATTTTATTAGAGTAGCTGAAAAGACAAGTGGTTTACAATTACAATGGTTGAAAGAATATTGGGTGAATACAACTAAGACAATTGATTACGGCTTAAATGACATTCAAGTAAGTGGACAAGCTGCTTTAATTAGTGTGCAGAGAGTAGGCAAGTTTCCAATGCCAGTAGAAGTATTGGTGACTTATAAAGATGGTACTAGTGAATTACACTATATGCCATTGGATTTAATGTTGGGAGGGAAACAACAAGAGGGGACTGTAAAACAAATCAATCACCCTGAATGGAAATGGGCACATCCAACTTATACTTTTGAAACCACGCAGCCATTGAGTGCTATCAAATCAATAGAGATTGATCCAAGCCAAAGAATGCCAGATATCAATAGAAGTAATAACAAAATAGAGATACCTAATTAAAATATAATTGTTGTTTCAACAACTTATTTTAAATAATAAAGGCGTCCAATTGGACGCCTTTATTATTTTTTATTTCTTTACTTGAATGATATATTTCTCTTTGAAATACTCCTCTTGAAAAATATCATAGATCGGCATCATTTTTGGCCTAGTGCCGCTCTCGAAAATTTCTTGGTGTAAATCACCGCCCTTTAAACAAATTAAACCATTCGGTTGATTTGGTTTTTTAACGAGTACTGGGTTCGCCCATCTCCATAAATCTTTAAGTGGGGCAACCGCTCTACTGACTGCGTAATCGAACTTTTTATTTTTGATCTCCTCTACACGAGTGTGCTTGGTCTCTACATTTTTAATGCCTACCATCTCACAAACAGCATCTACCACTTTTAATTTCTTAGCAATACTATCTACTGCATAAAATTGTACCTCGGGGAAGAAGATAGCCAACGGAACAGTAGGAAAACCACCACCACAACCAATATCAATGACTTGTGTGCCTGGGGTCCATTCTGCAATGGCAGCGATGCTTAAGGAGTGCAGGACATGGTGTAGGTATATTTGATCAATATCTTTTCTAGAGATCACATTGATCTTTGCGTTCCATTCTTGATAGGCAGCATCTAGCCCTGACAATTGAGCCAATTGAGCTGGTGTAAAATCCGCAAAGTAGCGGGTGATTAATTCCAATTTTTCTGTGGTCTTTTCCATACGCTAGGCAAGGTAAACAAATAATAGAATATTGACCATATATCCAATAAAATGAACCAAGGCCAAAGGTCTAGTTCATTTAATTTTTTCATGGCACCACGTAAAATAAGCCCTTGCAAAATTGCCCTGAATGCCCATAAGCCAATAATGATGAGATAAGCTTTGGTGAAAACAAGTGCTACAATCAAGGCAGGATAAACTAAAAATTGACTCATTGCATAAAGGCCCAAGAACAAAACATGTTTCTTTTTATAAAACTTACTAGTGGTATAATGACGGTATTTTTGGGTCATCCAGTCTTTAAAATTGGTCTTAGGTTCACTTAATGTATGTGCATCATGATCCACTACGATGGCTGTATTGTGTCGATTAGCCACTTGGTTGATGAACAAATCATCATCCCCGCTAGGAATTTGATTGATGGAGGAGAAGCCTTTGTTTTTGATAAATAATTCACGCTTATAAGATAGATTGCGTCCTACGCCCATGTAGGGTAGACCCGCTAATGCATAAGAGAAATATTGTAACGCAGTTTGAAAGGTTTCAAAACGAATGAGTTTATTGAGCAAGCCTGGCTTCTTTTTATAAGCACCATAGCCCAAAACAATTTCTTTCCCCTCGTCGTATCCATCTTGCATTAAACGCATCCAGTGTTCACTTGCTGGTAAACAATCTGCATCTGTTAATAGCAATGTTTCATTTTTCGCCGACTTGATCCCCATTGAAAGGGGGAATTTCTTTCCTGCAATCATTTTTGCTTCCTGGGTCAATTGAACAGGATTCAAATTTTTAAATGATTTTTTAAACTCATCTAATAAGTATTTCGTTTCATCTTCCGAGTTGTCGTTGACAAGCACTACCTCATGTGTCGTACTATAGTCTTGCACTAAAACACCAGGCAAAGTATTGGCTAAGTTATGGGCCTCGTCACGCGCGCAAATGACAACAGAGATGGGGTGTTCTACATGCACGGTTTTTTTTGGCTTCTTATAAATAGCAAGTCTTAAAAAAAAGAATAAATAATAAAAAACCTGAATGGCGATGACTGCTGCAAAAAAGCCTATAAGTAGTTCTGAAAGGAGTGTTGATGAAATGGGTAAGTTGATTGTCATAGCGCAAAAGTAAAGATTTTTGACCTTACCTTTGTCCCATGGCGGCATTACAATTTGAATTAGCAGCAGAGAGTCAACAAGGTGCTTCAAGAGCAGGAACCATCACTACAGATCATGGGGTCATTCAGACGCCTATTTTCATGCCAGTGGGTACCATCGGTTCTGTGAAAGCAGTTACACAACAGCAATTAAAGCAGGATATCAATGCTCAGATCATCCTTGGGAACACCTATCATTTATACTTAAGACCAGGAACAGAGGTGTTAGAAGCGGCAGGTGGACTGCACAAATTCATGGGCTGGGATCGCCCTATTTTAACGGATAGTGGTGGATATCAAGTCTTCTCTTTGGCATCCAATCGAAAAATCAAACCAGAAGGGGTAGTGTTTCAATCTCATATTGATGGTAGCAAACATTTGTTTAGCCCAGAAAATGTAATGGACATACAAAGAAGTATTGGGGCAGATATTATTATGGCTTTTGATGAATGCCCTCCAATTCCTAGTACTTATGAGTATGTTAGAAAGAGTATGGATTTAACACATACCTGGTTGGACAGATGTTTTAATCGATTGGCGGAGACGCCTGATTTATATGGCCATACACAGAATTTATTCCCAATAGTTCAGGGGGGATTGTATAAAGACTTAAGAAAAGCGTCTTGTGATTATGTGGCTTCTAAAAACGCAGTGGGTAATGCCATTGGCGGATTGAGCGTGGGAGAAACAGAGGCCGAAATGTATGAGTTCACGGCATTGTGTTGTGAGAATTTACCTAAGGAAAAGCCCCGTTATTTAATGGGGGTTGGTACGCCATGGAATATTTTAGAAGCCATCGATTTAGGGGTAGATATGTTTGATTGCGTGATGCCAACCAGAAATGGACGAAATGGCATGATTTTTACCTCACAGGGTGTCATCAATATCAAAAATAAAAAATGGTATAAAGACTTTAGTCCTTTAGATCCGGGCATACCTAATGAAATGAGTCAATATTATACCAAAGGATACTTAAGACATTTATTTGCAGCCGATGAGATCTTAGGCATGCAGTTAGCGAGTATTCAAAACCTGTCATTCTATCTTTGGTTGGTTGAACAAGCAAGAATACATATTATTGCGGGGGATTATAAAGCATGGAAAACAGAGATGATTCCACAAATAAGTAAAAGATTATAAGCATTGAAAAAACTGGATTGGTACATACTAAAAAAATTTCTGGCAGTCTTTTTCTTTGCCATCTTTTTCTTTGCAGTGATTGCAGTGGTGATTGATGTGAGCGAAAAAACAGATGATTTTGTGCGCTCTGGTTTAACTAGTTCTGAAATCATTAAAAACTATTATGTAGGATTTATACCTCATATTATTGCCTTGTTATTTCCCTTATTTGTATTCATTGCAGTGATCTTTTTTACCTCTAAAATGGCAGGACAAACTGAAATTGTCCCAATCTTAGCGAGTGGTACTTCATACAATAGATGGTTAAGACCTTATTGGATAGGGGGTTTGTTTTTAGGCTTTGTTTTATGGATATCCAATCAATGGATTGTGCCAAAAGCAAATAATATTCGTGGCGATTTCGAAGCTACTTACATTGACGCCAATTCATCCTATAATGCCTTATTAAGAGGATCAAACGACTATTATTTCAGGATTGATTCATTTACTTACGCAGGAATTTATGCTTACGATACTTCAAGCAAAAGAGGTAATAACTTTTTTGCTTATACCGTGAAGGGTGAAAAAGTGGTGTACAATATCCGAGCAGAAGCAATCATTTGGGATACAGCAAAAAAGGATTGGCAATTGTCAGAAGTACTGGAGCGTAAGGTAACAGACCAAAAAGAGTTGGTTAACTACCTTCCCACTGTCCATAAAAAATATCCTTTTAAACCGGTCGATTTAGAGAAGGATAAATATGCTAAAGACAAACTAACTACGCCACAGTTAATCAAACAGATTAGAATGGAAGCGTTGAGGGGGTCTGAGGGTTTGAATGAACTAAAAATTGAACGTTATAGACGAGACGCCACACCGATCACCGTATTGCTATTAACCTTAATTGGGGCCATTATAGCAGGCCGAAAAGTAAGGGGTGGAAGTGGGGCGCATTTAGCCATGGGATTCACTATTGCTGCTTTGTTTATCATTACAGATCGATTCTCAACGATCTTCTCTACTAAGGGCAATTTGCCTCCATTTATTGCTGCTTGGATACCCAATATTATTTTTGTGTTTGTGGTCTATTATTTATACAAAAAAGCCCCTAAATAACCATTTCTTAGTTAACTTCGTGTCCAATTTTAAACCGTTTTTTAACAATAATAATTGGGCATATGGAAGAGATCAAAGACCGTTTTGGAGAAAAAGCAACTGCGGCTGCTTCAGAGATCAAAGAAATGCTTAAACAGCATGGTGATAAAAAGATTGGCGAAATCACTTTAGCGCAAGTGTATCAAGGAATGAGAGGAATGACTGGTCTTGTTACAGAGACGAGTTTGCTAGATGCGCAAGAAGGAATTCGTTTCAGAGGATATTCTATCCCAGAGTTGCAAGCAAAATTACCAAAAGTAGAAGGTGGTTCTGAACCTTTACCAGAAGGATTATTTTACTTGATGATGATTGGTGAATTACCAACAGATAGAGATGTTAAAAAATTAACGAGCAATTGGCAAAGAAGAAGTCATGTGCCAACACATGTATTTGATGTGATAGATGCATTCCCATTGACGGCACATCCAATGACAATGTATGTTGCTGCTGTAATGGCATTGCAAACAGAAAGTAAGTTTGCACAAGAGTATGCAAAGGGCATGAATAAAAAAGATTACTGGCAATATACCTATGATGATTCAATGGATTTGATCGCAAGATTGCCAAGAATTGCTGCCTATATCTACAGAAGAAAATATAAGAACAACGAACATATTCATCCAAATGGTTTGTTAGACTGGGCAGGTAACCTTGCTTACATGATGGGTTTTGAAGATGATAGCACAAAAGAATTAATGCGTTTGTATATGACGATTCACGCAGACCACGAAGGTGGAAACGTGTCAGCGCATACAACTCATTTAGTTGGTTCTGCATTGAGTGATCCTTATTTAAGTTATGCTGCAGGTATGAATGGTTTAGCAGGTCCATTGCATGGCTTGGCAAATCAGGAAGTGATTAAATGGATTTTTGAAATGCAAGAAGCGATTGGAACGGATAGCCCTTCTAAGGAGCAGATTGTTGATTATGTTCAAAAAACATTGGGTGCAGGTAAAGTGGTACCAGGTTATGGACATGCGGTTTTAAGAAAAACAGATCCTCGTTTCACTGCACAAATGGAGTTTGGTAAAAAACATTTACCAGATGATAAATTAGTGAACACAGTTTGGAATATTTACGAAACAGTACCACCAATTTTAGAATCATTGGGAAAGGTGAAGAACCCATGGCCGAATGTGGATGCGCATAGCGGTGCTTTATTAGTGCATTATGGTATTGTTGAATATGAATTCTACACCGTTTTATTCGCAGTAAGCCGTGCATTAGGCGTATTGGCAAGTTTAACATGGGATCGTGCATTAGGCTTCCCATTAGAGCGTCCAAAATCAGTTACAACAGCAGCGGTAAAAGATTGGATCGACGGAAAAGGAGAAATTTAATCTGTTTACATTTAAATAGTAAAAGAGCAACGATTTTATCGTTGCTCTTTTTTTTGCCTGCGCTCAATCAAGTAGACTCTTGACCATTGTCATTTAGATTCGAATAGGCAGGATTTAACTTTGATGTTCATTCTTTAAATAAAAATGTACAATCATGAAACAAGTTAAATTTGGATTAATTGCCTGCATTGCTTTTGTAGGATTATGTAGTAAGATATATGCTCAAGAAACTCTACCGCCTGTAACTGTGACGAGCTTGAATTATAAATATTTAAAATCAGTTGCCGATCCTAATGCATCGCAAAAAGTGAATTTATTAGAAAGAAAAGCAGCCACCTATAATGTCAAAGAGTCGGACTATTATGACGACGAATTTGAGCAATATTATGTTTCTTTTTATTTACCCAAAGGTCAAGTGTTAGCAACTTATGACAAAGAGGGTAAAATACTTAGAACTGCAGAACGCTTTAGTAATGTCATTTTACCATCAAGTGTTAGATCAGCTGTTGTAGATGCTTATCCAGAATGGAGTATTGCTAAAGATGTGTATCTGGTAAATTATCATGCAGGATCAAATCATATCAATAAAGTATATAAAATGGTGTTGGAAAACGGGGATAAGCGTAAAAGAGTGAAGACAGATGAAAGGGGCAATTTTGTTGACTAATTCATTGGTTTAATGAAGTATAAAAACAGCCAGGCTTAAGCAAGTCTGGCTTTTTTATGCCGTTTAACAAATAAGATGAGGAGGATGGAAAATCAGTTCTTACTTTTGCTGTTCTATGATGCGATTATTAAAAAAGGGTGCAAGATCATTATTCATCTTGCTTATTGTACTAATGCATAAGACCTCATTTGGTCAAATGCAGCCATTCAAGTTAACAGTGGTAGACGTAAAAAAACAGCCGATTGCTTTTGCCAATATTACGATTCAAATGATTGATAGTGCCATGCAGCGAAATCAAGTTGCGGATAGTAATGGACTTGCTACAATTATGATGTATCCTGGAAAACTTTATCAGTTTAAAACGAGTGCTATTGGCTACCAAACAGACAATAGGACTATAAAATTTGATAAATTATCTAGTGTAAAGATTGAATTAAAGGAGAGCAATGGTCAACTTAAAGAGGTGGTGGTCACTTCAACCAAGCCTTTAATTAAACAAGAAGATGATAAAACAGTAGTAGACCCTGAACCTTTAGCAGCAACATCTACCAATGCCTATGAGACCATGGAAAAAATTCCGGGTATTTTTATTGACCAAGATGGCAATATCTATTTAAATGGATTGTCTCCGGCAGGGGTACAAATTAATGGAAGAGAACTGAGGATGAGCGCTTCTGACATGGCGACCTTGTTAAAAAGTCTACCGCCAACTTCGATCCAAAAAATTGAATTGGTAAGAACACCTTCTGCAAAATATGATGCATCTGGTGGTGGAGGTGTGGTCAACATTGTTTTGAAAAAAGGTGTAAAAATTGGCTTGAATGGTTCAGTGAATACAGGTATGAATCAAGGAGTATATGGTAATCAGTTTATTGGACTTACCTTAAATAATACTACAGACAAATACAATTCTTATCTCAATACCCAGTTCAATAACAACGATGGATATAATATTGTAAATACAGATAGGTATCTCTCATCTGATACTGTTTTGCAACAAATGGCCAAAACCTTAAGTCCAAATAAATCAGCCTATATTGGATTTGGCTTGGGAAGAAGCTGGTCAGATCGTTATGAATTAAATTATGATGCTCGTATTAGTGGTCAATCCTTTTTGAATACTACGAATAACGAATCAATCCTGCGAAAGTTATCCACCCAGCAAAACTTAAGTGCAATAGCTTCTCTAGTTGAAAATGATGGCACCAATTTTAACATCAACCAATCAGTAAGGTCTAAACTTAAATTAGATTCTTTAGGAGGAGAGTGGATCGTTGACTTCTCCCATAATTTGTCCAAATCGAATACAGATCAAATCTACAATAATACATTTTTAGCTGGAGGTCTTGCATCAAAGGGAGGAGGTGATTTTTTGAATGATCGAAATTTTTATGTGATACAAACAGATTATAAAAAGAAATGGTTAGGGGTGAATATTGAAACAGGTGTTAAGTCAAGCATATTGATATTTAAGAACAATGCTAATTACCAAAAGGACTTAAATGGTGTTGCTGTAAAAGATATTTTCAGAACAAGTGCCTATTCCTTTAAAGAGCAGATCAATGCAGTCTATCTTCAAGGGTCAAAAACCTGGGGTGCAGTTATACTAAAGGTAGGTACTAGGGTAGAGCAAACGATTATGGATGGTAAACAACGCATTCCTTCGGACACTTCCTTTTCTTTGAATCGAACAGATGCTTTCCCTTATGTCTTTTTAAGTCGCAAGCTTGCGAAAATAGCAGGATATGAGGTTCGTGGTTATTTAGTGTATCGAAAAACAATTAGCAGACCTAGTTATGAGTTTTTAAATCCATTCCCTAAATACATTGATCCATTTTTATATGAAACAGGAAACCCAGTTTTAAAGCCACAATTCACGTCAAATTACGAAGCCAATATTAGTGTAGATGAAAGACCTTTATTTGCATTTGGAGTGAATGAGACAAAAGATATTTTTACCAATGTAGTCTATCTGTCTCCATCCAATAAGCAGATTGCAGTAAGAACCTATGATAATTTAGGAAAAAGCAAAGAAACTTATTTCAGAGGAATCGCTGCTATACCGCCTGGTAAAGTTTATTTTGGTGTGATAGGGGCACAATACAATCACAATGTATACAATGGTTTGTATGAGCAAAAGCCAATTGTGTTTGATAAAGCAACATGGACCTTTTTTACTTTTCAATCATTAAAATTAGGCAAACTATCTACATTTACATTGAATGGTTTCTGGAGAACCAATGGACAGCAGCAATTTTACGAGTTAGATAATTTTGGGCAATTGAATAGTTCTATAAATCGCCTTTTTCTAAATAAAAAATTGGCTGTCACTATTTCTATGAATGATATCTTTTTCACCAATAAGAATACGTTTACATTAAGACAAGGTAGTATCTATGCCGTTGGCTTAAGGGAGAGTGATTCTAGAAGATTTGGTATCAATATCCGTTACAACTTTGGGGTGAAGCCTAAGGAGCAAAAGATGGATATGTTAGATACCGATGTTAAAGTGAATTAAGTTTATTTCATGAAAGACTCAATCAATGCATAAACGCTCATAGAGCCCATTAGAGCCACTACAATCCATCCAGCCGCTTCTATCCACAATGGATATTTGTATTGCTTTAAAATCGGTATCCTTCTGCTTGCGATTAACATGATCGCTAGTGCAAAGGGGAGGATAAATCCATTGATTAATCCAGCATAGAGTAACAATTCTTTAGGCTTGCCAATCCATATAAATAAGCTGGTAGAAATTAGGATAAACCCACTAATGGCAAATCGCTCATGTTTTAAAAATGAAATATCCAGATTTTTTATAAACGAGTAGGAGGTATAAGAGGCTCCAATCACAGATGAAATTGCTGCACTCCACAACACAATCCCAAAAACAAACAAGCCCCATCTGCCACCGGCAGTTTCGAATACTGTAGCTGCAGGATTATTTTTATCTAGATGGACACCTTGAGAAACTACACCCACCACCGCTAAGAATAAAATAAAGCGCATAAAGGATGAAATCAGAATGCCCCTGCTTGCACTTTTTGTCACAAATGGAATATGTTCAGGACCAACCATGCCAGCATCCACCAATCTATGCGCCCCAGAGAAGGTAATGTATCCACCCACTGTACCACCAACGATGGTCACAATAGCAAGCAGTGAAATCTGCTCTGGTACAAAACTATGATGCACTGCAGAAAGGATAGGAGGATGAGCAGCATAAACAATCAATAAGGTTAAACTTATCTTGACAATGCCCAAAATCTTAGTTAAGCGATCCAACATTTTCCCAATTTCATCTATCCAAAATATCAATATAGCAATGACACCACTTAACATCGCACCTTTTGCAAAACTGAGACCTGTCAATAAATTAAGTGCCAGTCCGCAACCAGCTATATTACCAATGTTAAATGCAAATCCTCCTAATATCACTGAAAAGGACAAAAGATGTCCAAGCCCAGGTAGCAATTGATTGGCAATTTCTTGCGCACGCATGCCACTTAATGTGATGGCTCTCCAAATATTAATTTGTGCACCAAAATCAAGTAGGATAGATATTAAAATGACAAATCCAAAACTAGTCAGAAGTTGTTCTGTATAAAAAGAAGTTTGAGTTAAAAATCCTGGTCCAATGGAGGAGTTCGCCATTAAAAAGGCAGCGCCTAAACTTATACCCGTAAGAGAGGGTAGTGTCGCTTTTGAATTAGGGTTGTTTGATTTCAATCTGGTATTGTTGTAATGTATTGAATAAGTTTTTTGCGATATCAACCGCTTGAGGATGATCTCCGTGTATACAGATTGTTTCTGCCTCCACTGCGATCATCGTTCCGTCATCTGTTTTAATTTCTTGATCTAATACCATTGTCAATACTTGCTTTGCGGATGTCTTGGGATCAGTGATCAGTGCATGGTCTAAATGTCTTGGAGTAAGTTGTCCGTTGGGTTGGTAGGTTCTATCTGCAAACACCTCTTTAACGCAACGTAAGCCAATTGCTTTTGCTTCTTTAATGGAGTGGCTTCCACTTAATCCATAGAATATAATAGATGGATCAATGGCTTGTATTGTTTGAGCTACAATTTTACTAGACAAGGGGTCTTTTGCACAATCATTGTACAATGCACCATGTAATTTTACATGATGTATCTTACAGCCCATCTGGTCGGTTATTTTTTCAAATAGACTAAGTTGGTTACTAATCAATTCAGCTAATTCGATTAAGGAAATGGATTGAGATAGTCTACCAAAATTTTCTCTGTCTAAATAACTAGGATGTGCCCCAATTGCTACATTGTTTTCCAATGCGAGTTCAATGGTTCTTTTGATGGTATCTTCATCGCCTGCATGAAAACCACAGGCAATATTGGCGCTGCTAATAAAAGGCATCAATAAGGCATCATTTTGCATGCCTTCTCCCATATCACAGTTGATGTCAATGCTTAAACCAAGACTGTTTTGCTCGATAGAGTTGATGTGCTGTTTGAACATTCGTAATGCTTAACTTAAAATGACTATGGTTATTGAATTGTGCAAGCCTTGGTAAATCTACCAAAATTATTTGACCCAAATTAGCATATCCTCCAATAGTTTGATGATCAGCCAATAGGATAATGATACTACCATTAGGAAGCAATTGTAATGTGCCCCTTGTTACAGCACTTGATAGATATTGTTTTGGCTCAGATAATTGAATAGTGGGGCCTTCCAATAAAAAACCCATTCGATTGGATTTTGCATCAATTGAAAAATGTGCTTGCATCAACAGTTGAATCGATTCAGCATCTAAATCATTCCAAGCTGGTCCTGGAATAAATCTTATTTCATGTTCATTAAATAGGCTCGTTTGAACTTGTTGAATCAGATGTTCTTTAAATGGATTTAATGAAATGGCTACAATAGGATCTGAACTAATGGTAAAATGATCCTCCTTATTTAAAGTAGTTTGAAAACTACAGTAACTATTTAGCCATGCATGATTTGAATCAAGCTTGCCCTTGAATGCAATGTAGGCGGTCCGACCTTCTAAAGGTTGTAAGCAGCTTAGTTGATCTTTTGGATGCACTAAAATGGGCGTATTGAGTGCAACACTTTTTTCATTGATCACTGGTACAAAATTGGCGCCACTGATACAGATCCACATGCTTTGCTCAAATTCAAAAATACTAGCGGGAAAATGCAATTCAAAAACAGGGTTGTTTAAGTCATTGTCTAAAATTGCATTGGCCAATTGTGCAGATAAAAAATCCATGGGCCCACTGGGCTGGATACCAAGATCTTGATAGCCATATCTACCAAGATCCTCGATGCGATCAGACAGTCCTTTTTTGATTATTTTAATCGACATCTTGATGGGCATTTAATTGATGAAACAATTCCAATGAGATGGGATTAAATTTTACTTGATCACCAGCTTTAAAAAGTGTAAGCGTGGCAGTATTGGGGTCAAATATTTTCAGAGGCGTGCGACCAATAATTTGCCAGCCACCTGGAGATTTCATTGGGTAAATACCGGTTTGTTTTCCTGCAATACCAACACTACCTGCAAGCACATTTGTTCTTGGTGAAGCATGTCTTGGCAATTGGATTGACTTAGGAACATTTCCCATATAAGCAAAGCCAGGTAAAAAACCGAGACAGTAAACGGTATACACTTTTTCACTATGTTGTTGAATCAAAGCTTCAATACTTAAATTGGATTTTATTGCTGCATCACTTAAATCAAAGCCTAAACTAGGATCGTAACAAACAGGTATCTCAATGCATCTTAGATCAGCTTTGGATGCATTTGTATTTGTTGATATTGCTAAGAATTTTTCTAGCAGATGATTGGCAAATAAATAGGGATTAGGATCGAAACTAAGGATATCATAGATTAAGGTTAATGTGTCATATGCCAGTATAATATCCCTTACCCCTTTTATTTTTTCATCAGTAATAAATTGATTGAATGCAAGTAAATTATGATCAATGCCATCATGAAGTCCTGTTGTCGTCTTAAATACAATGGCGTGGTCTCCAAGTAATTGTATTTGAAATATAGAGCGCTGACTTTGCATCCCTAAACTTACCATTTTTTAAGACATTTCATTGTATATTTATTGGTAATAAATTGTTGCTTATGAAAACTATTTTATTCATTTTGTCTTTTTTGATACTTTTGGTGGTTGAAGGAAATAGTCAGTTTTCTCAAACAGTCACTTCTGCAGATGTTCGATTTTTACTCAAGCAAATAGAGCAGCCAATTGTAGGATCCAATACAGCTAAGCAATCTATAGATACCATTTACTTTAATCAACAAATCCAATTTCAAAAAATAGAAGGCTTTGGTTACACTTTAACAGGGGGTAGTGCTGCATTGTTGCATCAGTTGCCTAGTCAAAAACGGGATGCTATATTACAAGATATTTTCGGTCAAGGCCAAAATGCATTGAATGTAAATTATCTAAGAATTAGTATGGGTGCTTCGGATTTAGATGCTGCTGTATTTAGTTATGATGATCTTGTTGCTGGAACAGTGGATCCGGATTTAACCAAGATGTCTATTGCAAAAGACCTAGAACGTCTAATCCCCATTTTAAAAGAAATCAAAGCCATTCAACCTAATTTAAAACTCATGGCTACGCCATGGAGTCCCCCTGTTTGGATGAAAGACAATGGGCAATCAAAAGGTGGACATTTATTACCTAAGTATTATGCAACTTATGCACAGTATTTTGTGAAGTATATTCAACTCATGCGTGCAGAAGGACTAACGATCAATGCTGTAACCATTCAAAATGAACCAGAGCATGGAGGAAATAATCCAAGCATGTTGATGACCGCTGAAGAGCAAACAAAATTTATAAAAAATCATTTAGGTCCCCTATTTAAAAACCAAGGAATTAATACTGAAATAGTTATCTGGGATCATAATGCAGACAATCCAAATTATCCTATTCAGATTTTAAATGATTCAATTGCAAAATCATACGTTAGTGCTGCTGCATTTCATTTGTATTTAGGTCATGAATCTGCTTTGTCAAAAGTGTATCATGCACATCCTGATAAGAAGATTTATTTTACAGAACAGTGGACAGGCGCCAAGGGTAATTTTGCAGGTGATTTCATGTGGCATATGGAACATGTGGTGATAGGTACCATGGCCAATTGGAGCAGCTTAGTGTTGGAATGGAATTTGGCAAATGATCCAAATTTTGGTCCACATACACCAGGTGGTTGCACTGAATGTTTGGGGGCTATGACGATTGATGGATCTGAGATCAAACGAAACGTAAGTTATTATATCATTGGTCAGGTAGCACCATTTGTTCCAAGGGGTGCTATTCGTGTTGAAACCAAATCTGTTAATCCACAAATTCAATCCATAGGTTTTGTAAGACCTGATGGCAAAAAAGTATTGCTAGCATTAAACACAGGAAAGGAATGCGTCTTTACAATTGATTTTGAACAGAAAAAATATAACTTTACCCTACCTGAAAAATCTGCTTCAACGATTGTCTGGTAAAATATACTTGAAATTATAAAATGTTATTTATGAAAAGAGTTCACTTAACAATAGTTGGATTATTATTGGTCGTAATTGGTTTTGCACAAGGAAATAAAGAGGCAAAAATGCATCAGTTTGTGAATGTGTTGATGTCTAAAATGACCTTAGAGGAGAAGCTTGGTCAATTGAACTTGCCAGCTTCAAGTGATTTTGTAACTGGTGCGGTGAGTAGTTCTGACATTGCAGATAAAGTAAAGGCAGGTAAAGTAGGTGGTGTTTTTAATATTCGTTCTGTCACAAAGATTAAAGAATTACAGCAATTTGCTGTTAACAATACAAGATTGCATATTCCATTGTTGTTTGGCATGGATGTCATACACGGTTATAAAACAATTTTCCCTATTCCATTAGGCATGTCTGCAACCTGGGATATGGAACTGGTTGAACGTTCTGCAAGAATTGCAGCGAGCGAAGCGAGTGCTGATGGGATACAATGGACTTTTTCTCCGATGGTGGATTTAACTAGAGACCCAAGATGGGGTAGAGTTTCAGAAGGTAATGGAGAAGATGCATTTTTAAGTAGTGCCATAGCAAAAGCGATGATTCAAGGTTATCAAGGAAATGATTTATCAGCACCCAATACCATTTTGTCTTGTGTAAAGCATTATGCGTTGTATGGTGCAGCTGAGGGAGGACGTGATTACAATACAACTGACATGAGTCGTGTAAGAATGTACAATGAATATTTTCCTCCCTATAAAGCTGCTGTGGATGCAGGGGTGGCTTCTGTGATGGTCTCCTTCAATGAAGTGGATGGTATTCCTGCGTCTGGAAATAAATGGTTGGTAGATGATGTATTGAGAAAGCAATGGAAGTTCAATGGGTTTGTGGTATCTGATTATACTGGTATTCCAGAAATGATGAATCATGGGATGGGTGATGCACAAACAGTAAATGCTATGTCTATGAATGCAGGAGTGGATATGGATATGGTAGGAGAAGGATTTTTAAATACAATGAAAAAATCATTGCAAGAAGGTAAAGTGACTTTGGCACAAATCAATCAAGCATGTGAGCGCATCTTGATTGCTAAATATCAATTGGGCTTATTTGATGACCCATATCGTTATTGCAATGAACAAAGATCTGCAACAGAAGTATTTACAGCTGCTAATAGAGCAGAAGCAAGAAGGATTGCAGCGCAAAGTTTTGTTTTGCTAAAGAACAACAATGTGTTACCTATTGCTGCCGGTAAAAAAATCGCCTTAGTTGGGCCACTAGCCAATGCGAAAGAAAATATGACAGGTACATGGAGTGTAGGTGCAGACAATGCTAAATCTATCTCGTTATTAAAAGGACTAACCGATGCAGTGGGTGCAAATGGTAAAGTGGTTTATGCGATGGGATCTAATTTAGAGGATGACGAAGAGATGCAGAAAAGACAAACCATGTTTGGCAAGGATATTGCACGCGATAATCGAACAGCTGAAGCAATGATACAAGAGGCATTGGCAGTGAGTGCAGATGCAGATGTGATTGTTGCTGCTTTAGGTGAAGGAGCAGAAAGTAGTGGTGAAAGTGCATCTAAATCCAATATTGATATTCCAGAAGCACAAAAGCGTTTATTGAAAGCTTTAGTTGCAACAGGTAAACCAGTTGCATTGGTTTTGTTCAATGGCCGTCCTTTAACCTTGAATTGGGAAAATGAAAATGTGCCAGCTATTTTAGACGTTTGGTTTGCAGGCTCTGAGGCGGGGGATGCCATTGCTGATGCCTTGTTGGGTAAAGTAAATCCTTCTGGTAAACTATCTATGAGTTTTCCTCAAAATGTGGGTCAGATACCTTTGTATTACAATCATAAAAACACAGGCCGTCCATTAACAGGAAAATGGTTCTCAAAATTCCAATCTAATTATATTGATGTTAGCAATGAGCCATTGTATCCATTTGGATATGGGTTAAGCTATACCCAATTTGAATATGGTGACATTCAATTGTCTTCAAAGCAATTAAAAGGTAATCAAAAATTAATCCTAACAATACCAGTGAAGAATACAGGAAAGTATGCAGGTAAAGAAGTGGTGCAATTGTATATCAGAGACGAAGTGGGTTCTATAACTAGACCAGTGAAGGAATTAAAAGGCTTCAATAAAATTGATATAGCAGCTGGAGAAACTAAGCAAGTCAAATTTGAGATTACACCAGAGCTACTCAAATTCTACAATACTGATTTGAAATTTGATTGGGAATCAGGTGACTTCCAAATAATGGTAGGGCCAAATTCAAGAGATGTAAAAACAGTTAAAGTCAATTGGGTAAAATAGTTGGTAATAATTTCTTCGAAATTACCAACTACCCCAAAAAATATCTTTGATATTTTTTAAAAATCATTAGACTCAATATGGAAGTTGGTAATAATTTCTTCGAAATTACCAACTTCCATACAAACCCTCTTTCAATGCTTTCTGGTATTTCTTTTCATTGAAGGTATACAAGTAAGCTGCTTTGTGTGCTCCGCCTTTTTTGGTCTCTGTTAATCGATTTAAAATACCAAAGCTAAGTAGTTTGCGTTGAAAATTTCGGCGGTCTAGTTTTTGATTTAAAATAGTCTCATATAGCTTTTGCAATTCAGGCATAGTGAACTTTCTTGGCAATAAATTTTTACCTATAGGGAGGTAGGCAATTTGTGTCCTAAGTGTTTCTAATGCTTTCTGCACAATAGCTGCATGATCCATCATTAAGCTATTTAAGTATTCAATATCCATCCATTGCCATTGGGCTTCTTGTTCGGAGGGTTGAATGCTTACTTTGTTAAAATCTACCAAAGCATAAAAGCCTACAGTAATGAATCTTTGGATTAACCAATTGTCCTTAGGTATTTTTACACCAAAGTTTAAGTATCTTTTTTGGTGAATACTTGCATCAGATCTATCTGGTGCACCAAATACATGAAACTGTTGCAAAAAGATATCTTTGACACCTGTTCTTTCTTGGAGTACTCTATATGCAGCGGCTTCAATAGGTTCAGTTTTTTTAATAAACCCTCCCGGAAGCGCCCATTTATGGACGGTATCTACTTTTAAAAGTAAAATCTTTAATTGTTGTTCATGAAAACCAAAAATGACACAATCCACGGAAATGCCTGCTTGGTAGAGTGTATCACCTTTTTCAAGTAATAGTTTTAAGGAAGGGGGGAGTGCATTTTTCTTTGGCATAAAGGATCAATCACCAATGATTTAATTAATTGTTTGTTCACTAATTTTTCCAGTAGTCTTATGCTTGAGAATTAATTTCTTTGCACCATAATGGGTCATTTCTTCTTTCACTAAGTAATGTTCCGCATCGTATTCTACTAAATGACTTTCTTTAGTCAATCCAGTTTTACCTCTCCAAATATCTAACTGAACTGGTTCCCATAGTTTTGTTTTAGCAGATTTATAGGCTGCATCTAAAATGCAATTCACCACATAACCATCATAGAAAGTTTCTTTTGGCGCTTCCCCTTTTTCGATTGAGTTGAACATATCCATGAACATATGGTTATAACCTAATTCATTTAATTCGTCTCCTACAGGAAACAACCAGCCTCTATCACTTTCTGCTTTTTCAGCAATGTAGTCGCCACCTTTTCCGGTGGTGAACATTTCAAAACCTGTTCTTAAAAAGCTATTGATCCAAATGGTACCTTCTGTACCCATGACTTCATCTCTTAAATCTAATCCACCTCTAAAAGTCCAGCTCACTTCAAATTGACCAATGGCACCATTTTCATATTTCACTAGTCCTATTGCATGGTCTTCTGCCTCGATTGGTTTTACTTGTGTATCCGCCCAACACATCACTTCGACAGGTTTGATATCCTTGCCAATATAACTTCTTGATATTTCTACACAATGACAGCCCAAATCTAATATACAGCCACCACCAGCCTGGTTGATATCCCAGAACCATTCACTATGAGGGCCAGGATGTGTTTCACGAGACTTAGCCCATAATACACGACCCAATGCGCCTTCCTTGACACTTTGGTTCGCCTTAATAAATTTAGGCGTATATACAAGATCTTCTAAGTATCCGTTAAATATGCCTGCTTCTTCAACAGCAATCAACATGCGCTTTGCTTCTTCACCATTTCGGCCTAGTGGCTTGGTGGTCATGACTGCTTTCTTATGCTTGCAACACATCATCACTGCTGCTTCATGCAAATTATTTGGCAAGGAGATACATACGATGTCCACATCGGGATGCGCAATGGCTTCTTCCATTTCGGTAGTCCAGTGGGCACAATTATAATCTGCAGCAAATTTTTTCGCAGACTCTTCGCGTCGTGCATAGATGCTCACTACTTTATCTTTACTTCTATAGCCTTGTAATGCATCAGCATAAAAACGACCAATAAATCCAGCGCCTAACATTGCGATTCTCATAAATAAAAAATGTATAATGAAAAAAATAGGATATATAAAAAAAGCCTACCCAAGGGGATAGGCTTTAAAATATTTTAAAAATTAAGCAGCAGCAACTTCTTTTTTCTCTTTAAAGAATAAGATAAATGCAATTAATACAGCACCTGCAATTGCTGCTGGTGTTAACCAGATGCTTTGCCAGTTGTGACCCGTTGCATCTGCCAATTTATTTTGCTCCACCACAAAACCACTGTAGTTGGTTCCAATGAACATACCCACGCCGTAGGTAGCAAAAGTAAATAAGCCTTGTGCTGCGTTTTTGATATTTTCTCCAGCTTTCTTTTCTGTGTACATATAACCTGTAACAAAGAAGAAGTCATAACAAATGCCATGTAGAATAATACCTGCATACAACATCCAGCTTGCATCCATATTACCGTATGCAAAACATACATAACGTAATACCCAAGCTGCAATACCAAAAATCAACATATTCTTAACGCCGATTTTATTGAATAAGAAAGGGATAGCTAAGATAAAGATCGCTTCAGACATTTGTCCCATTGTCATCTTACCAGCCACATTATCCAAACCTACTTCGTTTAAAAAAGGATTGGCAAAACCATAATAGAAAGACAAAGGAATACAAATAGCAATAGCAGAAATAAAGAAGACTAAGAAAGATTTATTCTTTAATAATACAAATGCATCTTTTCCTAAAATGGCACCCATAGAAGATGGCGTACCAGCTGCTTTTGGTGGTGTATTAGGTAAGGCAAAACTTAATAAACCCAAAGCTGCAGAAATACCTGCTGCAACAATAAATGTACCTTCTGTTTTTTCAATACCCAATTGGCTAATCACTAAACCAGCAGCGATCCAACCTAAAGTTCCAAAAACACGAATCCATGGAAATTGTTTTCCTGGATCTGTCATTTGAGCAAATGCTACACTATTACTTAAGGCTATCGTTGGCATATACAATAAAGAGTACACTAAAATCACCCAATAAAAACTTGCACTATCTACTTTAGTTGCAAAAAACAATAAAGCAGCACCTACGATATGCAACACACCCATGATTTTTTGAGCAGCAAAAAAGCGATCTGCAATCATCCCCACAAAGAAGGGAGAAATGATGGTGGCAATAGCTCCTGCACCATAAGCAGCACCGATAGCGACACCTGATGCGCCTAATTTTTCACCCATATAAGTACCCATTGTTACATACCATGCACCCCAGATATAGTACTGAAGAAACATCATGGCAGATAATAAAATGCTTGTTTTTAATTTCATAGGTTGTGTTTTAATCGTTCGTTATTTTTTAAGCGATTTCAATATACAAACTAAATTGTAAAAAGGACACAATGAGCGTCAAAAAAATACCCTACTCAGGGGTGTGAATAGGGTATGGTATATTATTGTAACTTATATATTAGGCGTCTAAGGCTTGTAGGATATCGTTTAGGATATCTTCCTTATGTTCTAAGCCCACAGAGATTCGGATCAATCCTGGGGTGATACCTACAGCTTGTCTTTCTGCTTCTGAAAGTTTGGCATGGGTGGTACTTGCTGGGTGCGAAGCAATACTTCTGCTGTCTCCCAAGTTAGCAGTTAAGGAAAGCATTTTAAGCTGGTTTAAAAATTGGCGTCCCGCTTCTAATCCGCCTTTTAATTCAAAACAAACTATGCCACCACCATTTTTCATTTGCTTTACGGCAATCGCATGATGTGGGTGTGAAGCTAAAAATGGATATTTTACAAAATTTATTTTTGCATGACCTTCTAGTTTTTGTGCAATCGAAAAAGCAGATTTGCAATGTCGCTCCATACGCACTTCTAAAGTCTCCAAACTCTTGCTTAATACCCAAGCATTAAAAGGGGAGAGGGATGGTCCTGTGCTTCTACAGAATAAATAGATATCATGAATTAATTCTTTTTTCCCAACTACTGCGCCACCTAACACACGGCCTTGTCCATCAATCCATTTAGTAGCAGAATGCACCACAAGGTCAGCGCCAAGATCAATTGGAGTTTGACCAATAGGTGTGGCAAAACAATTGTCTACATTTAAAATGATATGGTGTTTTTT
Organism: Sediminibacterium sp.; assembly: GCA_030158665.1. Taxonomy (GTDB): domain Bacteria; phylum Bacteroidota; class Bacteroidia; order Chitinophagales; family Chitinophagaceae; genus Sediminibacterium. Next base: position 59,398 of record JAOASM010000011.1, read on the forward strand.
GGCAATTGCACTGATCATGGCAATATCTAACACTTCCAATCCCGGATTGGTAGGCGTTTCTAAATAAATCATTTTGGTGTTCGGCTGAATCGCTGCTTCCCAATCTGCTGCACTGGCATTCGCAGAAACATAACTATATTCGATACCATATTTAGGAAGGTATTTTGAGATCACTGTATGGGTACTTCCAAAAATCGAATTGCAAGACAAAAGGTGATCCCCTTTTTTTAATAAAGCCATGAAGGATCCAAATACAGCACTCATCCCACTTGCGGTTGCAAAGCCTGCTTCTGCATGCTCAAGCACCACTAAGCGATCTACAAACTCTTGCACATTTGGGTTAGAGAATCGACTATAAATATTATCATCAGATTCATCAGCAAATGCGGCACGCATCGTCTCTGCATCTTCAAAACAAAAACTACTTGTTAAAAATAAAGGACTTGAATGTTCGCCCTCCGCAGTTCTATCTATTTGTGTACGAATTAATTTAGACTGATCGTGTTTCATGAATATGCAATAAAAAATTATAAAATTTCAACTTCCCAAGTAATCACAGCGCCTGCAGCTCTTAGGGTAGCAGCCACTGAACAATATTTGTCAATGGATAAAGCACAAGCTTTCTCTGCCTTTTCTTTAGACATAGAACCTTTTAATTTAAACACAATATGAATGGTCTCCCATAAAGCCGGTTCCTTGCCTACTGCACGTTCTCCACTAATCACCATTTCGTAATGCTCTAGGGTTTCTTTTTGTTTGTTTAAGATCATCACAACATCTACGCCACTGCATCCACCTAAAGCACTTAATAAGGCTTGCATGGGTCTAACGCCATTGCCATGTCCACCCTGATCCTCAGGAATATCCATGGTCATAATCTGTCCTGCTTCGTCTATTGTTTGAAACTGATAATCGTTGTCTATACGTTTAAGTGTGATCGTTGCCATTTGATTGATTTGGTTCGTGAATAGGAATTATAAATATTGTACCTTCGCAAAGGTAATTCAAATAGCTACTTAGTTAGCACAAGAAAGCGATAAAATGGACCCAGTCATCTATAAATACCATCAACCTTTTACCCTTGAATGTGGGGTTAGTTTGCCTAAGCTTAAAATAGCCTATCATTATTATGGGGAATATACGCCTGGTAAAAAAGTGGCTTGGGTTTGCCATGCACTCACAGCCAATTCGGATGTAGCAGATTGGTGGAAGGGATTTGTTGGCGAAGGATCGTTCGTTAATCCGAATGATTATTTTATCGTCTGTGCCAATATCATTGGTTCTTGCTATGGTTCTACCGGGCCTTTGAGTGTCGAAGATTTAGATGCATCTATTCGATTTGATCAGTTTCCTACCATTACCATTCGAGATATGGTGCGTGCGCATATTTTATTAAGACAGCATTTAGGGATCGATAAAATAGACCTTTTATTAGGAGGCAGTATGGGTGGATACCAGGCACTAGAATGGGCTGTGATGGAACCTACTGTGATTCAGAAAATGTTTTTGATTGCCACATCACCATCAGAAAGTGCATGGGGTGTAGCAGTTCACACTGCGCAAAGATTGGCGATAGAGGCAGATTGTACATGGAAGGAAGCCAAGCCGAATGCGGGTGCAAAAGGATTGAAGGCAGCAAGGGCGATAGGGATGTTAACGTATCGTAACTATGGCATCTACCAAGAAAAACAAACCGATGCAGATCCTGAAAAAATAGATGATTTTAAAGCATCCTCTTATATCAATTATCAAGGTGATAAATTGGTGAAGCGATTCAATGCATATAGTTATTGGTTACTTACAAAGTCAATGGATAGTCACCATCTAGCCCGCAAACGTGGGGGAGATTTAATGGCGACATTGTCAACCATACAAATACCGACTTTAATCATCGGAATCAATAGTGATATTTTATGTCCATTGGATGAACAAAAGTTCATGAAAGCACATATGCCGAATGCTACATTAGTGGCGATAGATTCAATGTACGGACATGATGGATTCATTATAGAAACTGCACAAATTACAACACATCTAAAAGCTTGGTTAACTTCTACCAACAACTAAAAATTACATTATGGGTATTTTAAGACAATTTGGAGAGTACTTATTTATTAAGAAAAGAGATCCCAATCAGCCTAGAACACAATGGATGAAATACATGCACGGCATGAATCGTATTTCTTTATTGATTTTTATTTTCGCTATCCTGTTTACTTTATTCCGTGTCTTTATATTGCCACTTTTTAAATAGCAATAGCAGTCATTTATTTACTGAATCTGCTATTCAATGTTTCTTGTATGATTGCCGCAGCGACTGTGGTTGCTTTGTGTCCAGTGGTCAATGCTTCTTTGAGTCTAGCGTAATCTGCTTTGATAGCTGATTGATGAGCAGCATCTTCTAGTAATTTCTTTAATTCAATGGAAAGATTTTTTGTTGTCAAATCTTCTTGAATCAATTCTTTTACCACTTCCTTATTCATAATTAGATTCACCAATGCAATGAATTTAATTTTTACAAAACGTTTAGCCAATGCTAAAGTAATTGGATTGCCTTTATAACATACAATTTCTGGTACATTCAATAAAGCAGTTTCTAATGTGGCAGTTCCACTTGTTACCAAAGCGGCTTTACTATGTTGTAAAATCGCATACGTATTTGAAGCGACTACATGTACATTTGGCAAATTAGGGATCAGTGTATTGAACCAATCAGGGTCAATCCCTGGGGCTTGTGCAACTACAAAATGTTCTGTTGGAAATTCCTTTGCAACAGAAAGCATGATAGGTAATTTTTTTTGAATCTCTTGTTGACGACTTCCAGGTAAGAGTGCAATTAATTTTATGTCTTGTAATGGTGGTAGGGGATGTGCTAATGGTTCTAGAGCATCAATCACTTCCATTAAAGGATGTCCAACATAATCCACTTCCCAGTTCCACCTGTTTTTAAAATAGGCCTTTTCAAAAGGAAGGATACACAATAATCTATCAATGGATTGACGCATAGCAGGCACTCTGTTTTCTTTCCATGCCCATACTTGTGGTGCAATAAAATACACCACTTTCATGCCATTCGTTTTAGCCCATTTGGCGATACGTAAATTAAAGCCAGGATAATCAATACAAATTAACACGTCGGGCTCAAATGCAGTGATGTCTTTTTTACAAAAAGCGATATTGGCTATGATGGTCCTCAAATTCATCAGCACTTCAACAAAGCCCATGAAAGCTAAACTACGATAATGTTTAACAAGATGTCCTCCCGCTGCTTGCATTAAATCGCCACCCCAACATTGTATTTGTGCAGTAGGGTCATTTTTTAAAATGGCTTTGATCAAATTGGATCCGTGTAAGTCGCCGCTCGCTTCGCCAGCAATGATGTAGTATTTCATCTATAAAAACCATTTAGCTGCAATAGCTGCTATTGCAAAAATACAGGTGGTGAAAAATATGCCTTTAGCAGTTTTGTCAATTTGTTTTTGGAAAAAGAAAGTCAATGCAGCGGCATTTAATAAAAGTGATACACTGATCATGGCAGAGAGAATAGATTTTTGGCTGGCCAATAAATCTAAAAAGGTTTGAAGGGGCACCATGCTAAACTTCCACTGATAGAATCCAACAAAACCCAAAAAGGGTAGTGCTAAACCTATGAGTACACCAAGCATATAATTGTCTTTCTCTAATTGCATTGCTTTACCATTTCCATTTTTTAATCAATTGCGCTTTTAAAGCATGATTGGTCAAATCAAATTGAACAGGAACTACGCTTACGTAATTGTTTTTTAGTGCCCAAACGTCCGTGTCTTTTGATTTATCAAAGTTCACAAATTCGCCGGTAAGCCAATAATATTTTTTACCATGTGGATCGGTACGTTCAACAAATTTCTCATCATATTTAGCATATGCTTGTTTGCACATTTTAATCCCCTTGATCATCTTGGTTTCTACCTTTGGAATATTCACGTTTAAACATAAGTGCTTGTCCAATTTCTTATCTGCCAATACATGCTCAACAATGATTCGGGCAAAATGGGCAGCTGCTGTAAAATCTGCCTCTATACTTAGGTCTAATAAACTAAAACCAATACTTGGAATACTTTCGATGGATGCTTCTAAAGCAGCCGACATGGTTCCTGAATAAATCACATTGATGGAATGGTTGGCGCCATGGTTGATACCGCTTAGGCAAATAGTTGGTTTGCGGTGTAAGACCTTATCCACTGCTAATTTCACACAGTCAACAGGGGTGCCACTACAAGAATAAGCTTCCACAGTAGGGTCATCTACCCAATGTACCTTGGTTAACCTTAAATGCTGTCCTAGTGTAATTGCGTGACCCATACCACTTTGGGGTTTGTCTGGGGCTACCACTACTATTTTACCCAATCCTTTTACCGCCTTTACAAGGGCGTTGATACCAGGAGCACTGATGCTGTCATCGTTGGTAATTAATATAACTGGTTGTTCCTTTTTTAATTTAGCCATGCTGCAAGTTACCAAGAAGGCAGAATCCGTTCAAAAAAAAGAAATTGCTAAAAAAATTTGGAAAAACTAAATTAATTAGTAAATTGCACTAAAATAATTAGTTATGTCATACGCAGGAAAGAATTTAAAATTCATCAGAAAGCAACGTGATTGGACTCAAGAGGAGTTAGCCAACCAACTTCAAATTAAGCGTTCCTTGGTAGGAGCATATGAAGAAGGTAGGGCTGAACCAAGATTAGAAGTACAGGAAGCCATTTGTGCTTTATTCAATATTAGCTTGGAAGTTTTCTTATTCCAGGATCTTTCCCAGATGGAGGAATTTGACTTAAACCAAGGATACAATATGGGAGGCTCATATTTGGAGCGTCGTCGTTCACTTAAAACAGATAGTGCCAATAGTGCAGCGATTGTATCATTTGTTCCGGTAAAAGCAGCCGCAGGTTATTTGGCTGGATATGCTGATCCTGAATTTATAGATGAGTTAAATACATTCACTTTGCCCATGTTGGCTCCAGGTGAATACCGTGCATTTGAAATTGTTGGGGATAGTATGTTGCCAACCCCAAGTGGCAGTGTCATTGTAGGAGAGCGTGTGGCAAGCCTGAAAGATGTGAAAAGCAGCAATACCTATATCGTTATATCAAATACAGACGGTGTGGTGTACAAGCGTATCATCACCAATGATGATCGTTCAAATGACTCTATTGGCGATAAGCTTACTTTGTTGAGCGACAATCCTTTATACGAGCCATATCAAGTAAATACCAAAGATATTGTGGAAGTTTGGAAGGCAGTATATATCATACATAAAGCAGGTGCACAGCCTATGTGGAATGTGGATCAACTAGCAGGTGTGGTGAATACATTACAAGATCAAATCACTTCGATACAGAAGAAGTTGAACTAATAGGATTAGGACTTAAAGTAAAATGGGTTAATTCATTGATATTTAATGAATTAACCCATTTTTATTAAAATTAAATTTCAATTTATTCCCACTCGATCGTTGCAGGTGGCTTGCTGCTGATATCGTATACCACCCTGTTAATACCTCTTACTTGGTTGATGATTGAGTTACTCATATGGGCTAAGAACTCATAAGGTAAGTGTGCCCAATCTGCCGTCATGCCATCAACAGATGTCACAGCTCTTAACGCAACAGTGAACTCGTAAGTGCGCTCGTCACCCATTACGCCAACACTTTTTACGGGTAAAAGGATGGTTCCTGCTTGCCAAACCTTGTCATATAATCCAAATTCTTTAAGTCCATTGATATAAATAGCATCTGCTCTTTGTAAAAGATCCACTTTTTCGGGTGTAATCTCACCTAAGATACGAATAGCTAATCCTGGTCCAGGGAAGGGGTGTCTTTGGATCATATCAGAAGGGATGCCTAATTCAAGGCCCACTTTACGAACCTCGTCCTTAAATAAACTTCTTAGAGGCTCTACTAGTTTAAGGTGTAAAGTGTCGGGTAAGCCACCCACATTGTGGTGGGACTTAATGGTTTGAGAAGGTCCGTGTACGCTCACGCTTTCAATGACGTCTGGATAAATCGTACCTTGACCTAAAAACTTGGCTTCCAACATGTTAGAGGCTTCTATTTGAAATACATCTATAAATAGTTTTCCTATAATTTTACGCTTTTCTTCTGGATCAGATTTACCTGCAAGGGCATCATAGAACATATTTTTAGCATCTATACCTTTTACGTTCAATCCTATATTATGGTACATATCTAGTACCTGTTGGAACTCGTCTTTTCTTAAAACCCCATTGTCAACAAAAATGCCATGAAGGCGATTGCCGATGGCTTTATGGATTAGGGTTGCTGCAACTGTGCTATCTACACCGCCACTTAATGCCATGATCACATGACCTTCTCCAATCTGCTCTTTTAATTGTGCTACGGTTTCATTGACAAAAGAAGCAGGTGTCCAATTTTGACTACATCCACATATTTCTACCAAGAAATTGCGGATCATTGTTTTACCTTCTGTAGAATGATACACTTCGGGGTGAAATTGGAATCCATGTAAACTATGCCCTTGATCGGCCTTCTTTCTAAAACCGGCCACTGGAATACTCTCTGTATCGGCTAATAGTTCAAAATTTTCGGGTAAAACGGTGATAGAATCACTATGGCTCATCCAAACTTGACTATTGTCTGGGATATTTTTGAAGATGATATCGTCTTTTTGAATACGCAATTGGGCACGACCATATTCGCGTTTATTGGACTTTTCTACTTTACCACCAAAATTCTTAGCACTCAATTGAGCACCATAGCAAATGGTTAAAAGCGGTAGTTTGGCTAAAATAGCTTGAATGTCTACATTGGGTGCTTCGTCTTCGTTCACACTAGCAGGGGAACCACTCAAAATAACTCCTTTTAAGTGCTCATCAAACTCAATTGCCTTGTGAAAGGGTTGAATCTCGCAATATACATTGGCTTCTCTAACTGCACGAGCAATTAACTGTGTATACTGGCTACCAAAATCTAGGATTAATATTTTCTCAGTCATAGCGCGAAGATACATTGAAAATGTATCACTACGAAAGTGCGTATTTCACATAGGGTGGGGACAAAAAAAATCCCGCACATATAGGCAGGATTTCAATATCATATCTTGACGCTGTAAAGCGCAATCAATTACTTTTTCTTTACCACTTGCTTCACAGCAACGTGCTTAGCTAACTTGCTCTTTAAATTAGCAGCTTTGTTTTTGTGGATGATTCCACGCTTTGCTAATTTGTCGATTTGAGATACGATAGTTGGTAACTTCTCGTCGTAAGCTTTTTGTTCTTCTATTGTCTTTAAATCACGAATAGCGTTACGTGTAGTTTTACCATAATAACGGTTTCTATCGCGACGTTTAGTTGCTTGTCTTACATCTTTTTTGGTAGCCGAATGATTTGCCATGTACTAATTAATTTTCAGGAGGGCAAAGGTAAGGGACTTGTGCAAATATTTAAAATTAAAATTAAAAAAAATAAAAATTCAATATAAAACACTGATAATCAATAAGTTAAAATGTATCTAAAATTAACTTTTTTGATTATTTGGACATAAATGGTGGAATATGCACAAATTCATAATAAAAACGGAGACAGTTCATCAAAATTAAACAGCAATTTTTAGCGCATTTTACTTTATTAATCAATCATTTAAACCGATATTTGCAAACCTTGTTTCGACAAATAAACGAAAGGATATACAATGAAGGATTTCACCTACATCACCAACTCCCATCCAGCCTTTATAGAAGGTTTGTACCAACAATTTTTAACTGATCC
>JAOASM010000012.1 GCA_030158665.1 Sediminibacterium sp.
GGCTATATTAGTACCATAAACAATTAGATATGGCATTGAATATCATTTGGATCGCATTTTTTGTAATTGCTTTCGTCGTTGCGCTGTTTAAATTGGTCTTTTTAGGTGATACAGAGATTTTTAAGCTATTAGCGGATGGTTTATTCGATTCAGCAAAATCTTCAGTAATTGATGTCGCTTTTCCATTAGCAGGAACCATGGTCTTTTTTTTAGGATTGATGAATATTGCTGAAAAAGCAGGTGCTATCCAAAAATTAGCTAAATGGATGAATCCATTCTTGAGTCGTTTATTTCCAGAAGTGCCGCAGAATCATCCTGCTATGGGGCAGATGGTCATGAATTTTAGCGCCAATATGTTAGGATTAGACAACGCAGCAACTCCATTTGGTCTTAAAGCAATGGAAAGCTTACAAAGTTTAAATCCAGAGAAGGAAAAAGCAACCAATGCTCAAATCATGTTTTTAGTCTTACACACAAGCGGACTTACGGTTATACCATTGACCATTATTTCATATCGTTTAGCAGCTGGTTCACAAGATGCTGCTAGTATTTTCATACCATGTGTTTTAGCTACCATAGGAACTACCTTAGCTTCAATTGTGATGGTAGGGTTATATCAAAAATTAAAATGGGATAGGGTTTTGATCAGTTGGTTATTAGGTCTTGTGATTTTAATGGGTAGTGTTTTATTCGCTGTCAATAGTCTTACACCAGTTCAAAAAGAGCTTTTTTCTAAAATTGCGGGGTCAAGTATTTTAATGGGTATTGTTGTAGCGATTATACTTGGTGGTGCTTATAAAAAAGTATCCGTATTTGATGCCTTTATTGAAGGAGCAAAAAATGGGTTTGATGTAATTGTGAAAATCATTCCTTATCTAGTTGCCATGTTGGTGGCTATTCGCGTGTTTAGAGATAGTGGCGCAATGGTATATGTCTTAAATGGCATTACTTTTTTAATTCAATTAACAGGGATTAATACAGAATTCGTTGGTGCATTGCCAGTGGCTATAATGAAACCTTTGAGTGGGAGTGGAGCTAGAGGGATGATGCTGGATATCTTCCAAACACAAGGGCCTGATTCTTTTGTAGGTAAATTGGCCTCTATATTTCAAGGCTCTGCTGATACTACTTTTTACATCATTGCTTTATACTTTGGAAGTGTAGGCATTAAGAAAGTGCGATATGCGGTATGGGCAGGGTTGTTTGCAGATTTAATAGGAGTGGTGATTGCTATATTTATTGGCTATTCATTCTTCCATTAAAGGTTGTATGAATTTTATTTGCCTTCACTCATTTTCATTACCTCTTCCCATTCTGCATCCGTAACAGGTTGAACAGACAATCTGCCTAATCTTACCAAAGCCATATTGGATAAATTGGTATTGGCTTTAACATCCGCTAATTTTACTGGATGCTTTAATTTTTTGTATGGTGCAAAATCAACTGCCAACCATGCAGTTTCTTCTGTAGTAGGGTCTTGGTAGGCTTCCTTTACAACTTTGGCAATTCCAACAATTTCCATGCCTTCATTACTATGGTACCAAAATGCTAGATCACCTTTTTTCATTGATCTCAAGTTATTCCTTGCTCCATAATTTCTAACGCCGTCCCAAAATGTACGTTTGTCTTTAGTGAACTGATCCCAAGAATATTTAAAAGGTTCTGATTTGATTAACCAATAAGCCATAGTCGTTATGATTATTTATAGTACTTATAACAAGTAATATTAAAAAATGTTGTAAAAATTGGTTGGATAAAGAATTAGTATCCATTTGCAAGTACATCTGCAAGATGTATCACTTTAATACTTTGTCCATTATGATTGATGCGACCATCTAAATGCATAAGGCAACTCATATCCGTACTAATAATATATTCTGCTTCGGTTGCTACAGCATTGTCAATTTTTTGATCTGCCATAGCAACGCTAATGGTATCATATTTAACTGCAAAACTACCACCGAATCCACAACAGGTTTCATTGTCATTCATATCAATCAATTCAAGTCCATTGACATGACTCAATAAAGCTCTGGGTTCTGCTTTAATATTACATTCTCTTAATCCAGCACAACTATCGTGGTAGGTCGCCTTGCCATTGAAGCTTGCGCCTAAATCTGTCACATTTAATATCTTAACTAGAAATTCAGATAATTCAAATATTTGTGTTGCCACTTTTTTTGCAGGACTTTGGTAAGCGTTGTTTTCAAAAAGTTTACCATAATTGTTTCTGACAAATCCAGCACAGCTGGCACTAGGACTTACAATATAATCTGCGCCATCAAAATCTTGAACAAACTTTGTACAAACGTCTTTAGATTCACCCCAAAAGCCTGCATTAAAAGCGGGTTGACCACAACAAGTTTGTTGTGTATTATAATTTACAGTACAGCCTGCTTTTTCTAATATTTTTACAGTATTAAAAGCAACTTGTGGATATAATTGATCAATGAAACAGGGAATAAATAGCTGAACTTTCATAGTCTAAATTAAGTATTTCTTTACAATAAAAAAAAGGCACCCTTTGAAGAAAGAATGCCTTTTTTAATTATTTCATCTAGATTAAGGTTGAACTTGAAGTCTATTGATATATTTATCAATGCTAAATCCTTTCTCAGACTTTGGATAATTCTTTTTGATTTGCATATAGATTTCTAATGCTGCATCATTTTTACCATTCAATTCTAAGAAAGAAGCTGCACGGAATAAATATTCAGAAGAGATGGCTTCGTCTTCTGGGAAATGAGTTCCTGCTTTCTTATAAAATTCAATCGCTTCATCATTCTTTTTTAATTCAGAATAAGCATCACCAATAGAACCATATGCAACTGCTTGTACTTGTTTCGCATCAGTAGAGAAGTCTTTCAAATAGTCAATTGCTTTGTTATAGTCTTTCAATCTATAGTAACTCATACCTGCATAATACTTTGCAAGATTAGCAGCTTTGGTACCACCAAATTCCTTGATGATATATAGCACACCTTTACTTGTACCATCTCCGTTTAATACTAACTCAGAAGAGTCATTTGCAAAATATTTCTCAGCAACATACATTGCGTCTGCCGCTTTTGCTTCTAATGGTTTTTGATATAATTCTGCATACCCAAAATAGCCTAAAACAGCTATGATTATAGCAGCAAATAAATAAACTACTTGTTTTTGGTTCTTCTTAATAAAAGCAACTGGTGCTTGTTCTTGTTGTACTTCGCTCATATGAATTGGTTAATAATAATTAGTCTACAATAAATGGATAATTTTGATCAATATACACGTCCTTCAATACTTCGCTATCATCCGGCCAAGGACTTTCCTCCGCAAATTTTACAGATGCTTCAACAATGCCATTGATTTTTTCATCAATCTCTTGCAATGCTGCTTCAGTAGCAAAATTATTTTCTAAAATGGTCTTTCTTACTTTAATGATAGGGTCTTGATCTTTGTATTCTTCAACCTCATCCTTAGATCTATATTTTTGTGGATCAGATACAGAGTGACCTCTATATCGATAGGTTTTCATCTCTAATAAAGTAGGGCCTTCTCCGTCTCTAGCACGCTTAACCGCTCTAGCAACCCCTTCGTGAACTAATTCTGGTGTCATGCCATCCACTTTATCTGAAGGCATATCATATGCATCCGCTAATTTATAGATATCAATTACATTACTCGTTCTTTCAATAGAGGTACCCATTGCGTAGTTATTGTTTTCGCAAATAAAGACTACGGGCAATTTCCATAACATGGCAAGATTGAATACTTCGTGAAGCATACCTTGTCTAGCAGCTCCATCACCAAAGAAACACAAAACCACATTTTTTGACCCACGATATTGTTCTGCAAAAGCCAATCCAGCTCCTGTACCAATCTGAGCACCTACAATACCATGTCCTCCAAAAAAGTTATTGGCTTTATCGAAAAAGTGCATACTTCCACCTTTTCCCTTAGAACATCCAGTGGCTTTACCATACAATTCGGCCATAGCAGCGTTGGGACTCATCCCTTTTGCTAATGCCAAACCGTGATCACGGTATCCAGTAATATAAGGGTCTTCATGATTCGTTGCAGTCATACATCCGGCAGCAATTGCTTCCTGGCCATTGTACACGTGAAAGAATCCGCGGATTTTACCCGCCATTTTATACATTTCTTCTGATTTTGATTCAAATTGACGTATTAATTGCATCAATTCATACCAATACAGGTAGGTTTCTTTAGAAAATTTTTGCGCCACAGTCCTTGTTTTTTGAGTAGCAAATATAGTATTTTAAGACTAAAATACGGTCTTATGCTTCGTTTAAAAATGGATATTTATAATCTGTTGGAGGGTTAAAAGTCTCTTTAATTGTTCGAGCACTTAACCAACGGTATAAATTCAACGCACTACCAGCTTTATCATTTGTTCCTGACCCTCTTGCTCCTCCAAATGGTTGTTGGCCAACCACCGCACCAGTAGGCTTATCATTGATGTAAAAATTACCAGCTGAATGACGTAAAACATTGGTTGCCAATTCGATAGAAGCTCTATCCTGTGATATAATTGAACCAGTTAAAGCATATTTAGAAGTACTATCCAATAATTTTAATGTTTTCTCAAACTGATTAGCAGGGTAGGTATAGATGGTCAATACTGGCCCAAATATCTCTTCACACATAGTAAGTGATTTGGCGTTCTTAGTGTCAATCACAGTTGGTTCTACAAACCATCCCTTTGATTTATTCAAATTACCGCCAACTAAAATCTTAGCTTGTTTATCTTTTTTAACAGCAGCTATGTATTTAGAAATATTGTTGAATGACTTTTCATCAATTACTGCATTCACAAAATTGCTAAAATCTTCTACTGAACCCATTTTCATAGTTTGTACCGCTTTAACCAACTTTGCTTTAACTGCCACAGCTAGATTACTTGGTAGATAGGCTCTTGATGCTGCAGAACATTTCTGACCTTGGTATTCGAATGCACCTCTTGCTAAAGCTGTTACTACAGTATCTACATCTGCACTTGGATGTACCATTACAAAATCTTTTCCGCCAGTTTCACCAACGATTCTTGGATAAGATTTATATCTTGGAATGTTTTCACCAATTTGCTTCCACATATGGTTAAATACACCGGTTGAACCTGTGAAATGTACCCCTGCAAAATCTGGATGTTTGAAACAAATATCCCCTACAGTAGGGCCATCTGTGTATACAATATTAATGACCCCATCAGGCAATCCTGCCTCTTTTAAAATACGCATGAATAATTGAGCCGAATAGATTTGTGTATTGGCTGGCTTCCAAACCACCACATTGCCACACATGGCAGCAGATGCAGGTAAATTACCGCCAATCGCAGTAAAGTTGAAAGGCGTAATGGCCAATACAAATCCCTCTAAACCACGCCATTCCATTCTATTGTGCATACCTGGAGAGGAGATAGGTTGTTGCTGATATATTTGACTTAAAAAATGCACATTGAATCTTAAGAAATCAATTAACTCACAAGCAGCATCAATTTCAGCTTGGTAAGCATTCTTACTTTGACCTAACATCGTTGCAGCATTCATTTCGAACCTGTATTTTGTTGCCAATAAATCCGCCGCTTTTAAAAAGATATGTGCTCTAGATTCCCATGTCATGTTAGACCAATTTTCACGCACTTTTAAGGCAGATTCAATTGCTTTTTCTACATGTATTTTTGTTCCAATATGAAAATGTCCTAGTACATGTTTTGTTTCATGTGGTGGATGAATGGACATTGTTTTCCCTGTTCTAACTGCCTTACCATTGATGTACATTGGGATATCCAATGTCTTTTTCTTTAAGGTAGCTAATGCTTCTTTTAATGCTTTACGTTCATTAGAACCTGGTGCATAATTTAACACCGGCTCATTAGCAGGTAATGGATAATTAAAATAACCTAATTGCATAGTATAATTATTAGAGCACGAAAATAAGCATTAAATTAACATGCGTTAGGAACTTATCTAATTTGATTTTGACTTTAGTGTATTTTTGTTCCTAAATCATCCTATATGCAATTTGTTTTAGTGGATCTGCCTGATCGTATTCATTTTTACCCCTTTTGTTTAACTAGAAGTTTAACTGAAATAAGGGTTGGGATATATACGATTCAAGAACGATGGGATGCCTTCTTAGAGACGACATGTGAAGTGTATACCGAAAGTTATTTACAAGGTTTATATGAAGCATCTTTTTTAAATCACTCAGTTCCAGTTGTATTTATCAATGCAACCTGTATTCCAGATGGAGCAGTTAAAACAGCCATTTTGAATTTAAAAGAAGGGGAAAGTTTATTGGATGAAGATGGTAAATGGATTGCCACTATTACCAAGGAGAGGAGTATTGGGAAAATTTTATTAGGCGAGCCTCATTTAAAGACATCCATTCCTGCAAAATTGATTAAAAACGCACTGCATTTATTGCAATTGAATGCTTTTTTTATTCAATCAGATTTTGACCAAATCAAAGCTAAAGAAATCACTTCAGTGGTAGACCATACCAATCGATTAATTTGTCCTGAAAATATTTTCATAGCTCCTGGAGCAACATTAACAGGAGTAAGTTTAAATGCAACGGAAGGCCCAATTTATATAGGGAAAAATGCAGTATTAATGGAAGGTGTTGCGATTAGAGGCCCCTTTGTAATAGGCGAAAAAGGAGTGGTTAAAATGAATGCAAGTATTTATGGAGCCACTTCGGTTGGGCCATTTTGCACCATTGGCGGAGAAATAAAGAATAGTATACTTTTAGGTTATTCGAATAAGGCACATGAAGGCTATCTTGGGGATAGTATTATTGGACATTGGTGTAATCTTGGAGCCGGAACTAGTAATAGTAATGTTAAAAATACAGCAGGCCCAATTCAAATTTGGAATCAACATCTAAAATCATGGAATACTGTTGGAAATAAAATGGGAATGTTGGTAGGTGATTATACCAGATTTGCAATTCAATCAAGTATCAATACTGGATCCTACATTGGTGTTTCGGCCAACATTTATGGAAATGGCCTTTTGCCAAAAATGATTCCAAATTTTAGTTGGGGTACTACAAAAGGCTATGTTTTAGACAAAGCTATCGAAGACATCCAAAATTGGAAAAAAATGAAGGGATTCCAAATTACTGAGGCAGAAAAGGGGGTCTTATCTGCCTTGTTTCATATGGAATAGCGCTATTTTTTAGTTACCTTTGAGCCTTCAAAATAAATATTATGAGAAAACAAATAGCTGCAGCAAATTGGAAAATGAATTTAAGCCAAAATGAAGCTGAAACTTTATTAGATCAAATTTTGGCGACAGAACATCATTTATCAGGAAATCAAGAAGCCATTTTTGCAGTTCCAGCTATTTATATTCCATTAGCAGTTCAAAAACTTTCTGGCAAAAACAATGTATTTGTAGCTGCTCAAAATTGTCACCAAAAAACAAGCGGTGCTTATACTGGTGAAATTGCTGCATCAATGTATGCATCAGCCGGTGTACATCATATTGTTTTAGGGCATTCAGAAAGACGTGAATATTTTGCTGAATCAGACGCGTTGCTAGCAGAAAAAACAGATGCGGTATTAGCAATAGGAAGCACACCGATATTTTGTTGTGGTGAACCACTTTCTATAAGAGAAGCAGGAACACAAAATAGTTTTGTAGAAGCACAATTAAAAAATTCATTATTTCATTTATCAGCAGACCAAATCGTGAAAGTAGTGATTGCTTATGAACCAATTTGGGCAATCGGTACAGGTAAAACTGCTACAAGTGATCAAGCACAAGAAATTCATGCGTATATCAGATCTGTGTTTGCTACAAAATATGGTGCATCCATAGCAGATCAAATTTCGATATTATATGGAGGAAGTGTTAAAGCTTCTAATGCAAAAGAAATATTTTCACAACCTGATGTTGATGGTGGATTAGTTGGTGGGGCATCTTTAATTGCAACTGAATTTGCAGCAATTATCAATGCACTTAAATAGTTTATAAAAGAACCTTAATTATTACATGAAGCACATAAGAAATTTTTGTATCATCGCCCATATTGATCACGGTAAAAGCACCTTGGCAGATCGTTTATTAGAACATACCAAGACCATTACAGAACGTGAGATGATGAATCAGGTTTTAGATGATATGGATCTTGAGCGAGAGAAGGGAATTACCATTAAGAGTCACGCAATACAGATCAATTACATTCATAAAGGGGAGACCTATACATTGAATTTAATTGACACTCCTGGACACGTTGACTTTAGTTATGAAGTGAGCCGTGCATTAGCTGCTTGTGAAGGTGCTTTATTATTGGTAGATGCATCTCAGGGTATACAAGCACAAACAATTAGTAACTTATATCTTGCTTTAGATAATAATTTAGAAATCATCCCAGTTATCAATAAAATTGATATGGATGGTGCTAAAATACCAGAAGTGACTGATCAAATCATTGACTTGATTGGATGTAAGCAAGAAGATATTTTATTGGCGAGTGGACGTTCAGGTATCGGTATCGAGGAAATATTACAAGCGGTTTGTGAACGTATTCCAGCACCTGTTGGAGATCCAGAAGCACCATTGCAAGCATTGATTTTTGACAGTGTATTCAATAGCTTTAGAGGGATTATTGTTTACTATCGTATCATGAATGGTGTTTTAAGAAAGAATGATAAAATACAATTTGTCGCATCCGGCAGAGACTATATAGCAGATGAAGTTGGCGTATTAAAATTAGCTATGACACCAAAAGCTGAAGTAAGAGCTGGTGATGTGGGTTATATTATTACGGGTATTAAAAATGCGAAAGAAGTTAAAGTAGGGGATACCATTACATTAGCCAATAATCCGGGTGAAATGATCAATGGTTTTGAGGAAGTGAAACCCATGGTATTTGCAGGTATATATCCAGTAAATACAGATGAGTTTGAAGAGTTAAGAGATTGCATGGATAAATTACAATTAAATGACGCCTCACTAACTTTTGAATTAGAAACATCACAAGCTTTAGGTTTTGGATTCCGATGTGGATTCCTTGGTTTATTGCATATGGAAATTATACAGGAGCGTTTGGAACGAGAGTTCAATCAGACTGTGATTACAACTGTTCCCAACGTAAGTTTTATCGCCTATACAACAAGAAAGGAAAAAATTATTGTAAACAATCCAACAGAGATGCCAGATCCTGTAAAAATTGATTACATAGAAGAGCCTTTTATTAGAGCACAGATTATTACAACACCTGACTATATTGGGAATATCATTACATTATGCTTAGGCAAAAGAGGGATGTTAATCAATCAAAGTTATTTAACACCAACACGTGTTGAATTGATATTTGAAATGCCGTTAACAGAAATTGTATTTGATTTCTATGATAAATTAAAGAGTGGAACCAGAGGTTATGCTTCTTTTGATTATACACAAATTGGATTTAGAGAGGCCGATATTGTTAAAATGGATATTCTATTAAACAATGAAAAAGTGGATGCATTGAGTGCTTTAATTCACCGTGGGAAATCTGCTGAATTTGGTCGTAAACTTTGTGAAAAATTAAAAGATTTATTAACCAAACAACAATTCCAAATTGCAATACAAGCTGCTATTGGAGCAAAGGTAGTCGCTAGAGAAAATATCTCTGCAATGCGTAAGGATGTTACAGCAAAATGTTATGGTGGTGATATTAGCCGTAAACGTAAATTATTAGAAAAGCAGAAAGAAGGTAAAAAGAGAATGCGTCAAATTGGAAACGTAGAGATCCCGCAAGAAGCTTTCTTAGCTGTATTGAAGTTAGATTAATCTTTAGCGCAATTAGCGCAATGAGAATAACTATATGGATTGAGCAAACTGGAATAGATTATCATAACGATAATCTATTTTAGTATCTGGGAATGGTGCTTCTGGATGTGTTGTTGCTAAATACACGGTTTGCATGCCTGCATTGCGTCCAAATTCCATATCTGACATCCTATTTCCCACCATGATGGAACGTTTAAAATCAATTTCAGGAAAAGTTGTCTTAGCTTGATAGGCCATTCCAGGTTGAGGCTTCCTATTGATTGACGCATTGTCTAAGTCTGGACAATAATAGATTGCATCAATTCTCCCGCCCAATTCGACAATCTTATTCGTCATATTTTGATGAATCAATGTTAAATCATCTACCGACATCAATCCTTTGCCAATCCCTTTTTGATTGGTCGTGATAATGATCTTATTGAATTTCTGTGCAAGGATAGGAAGTGCTAATAAACTTTCTTTATAAAATTCAAACTCAGTCCAATTTCGGATATAGTCTTCCTTTTTTTCATGATTGATTACGCCATCTCTATCTAAAAATAAAGTCCAATCTTGTTGGATATGTAATTTGTTCAACATCTATTTACCAAAGATATTTTCTTCCACTAATTCACATATAATATGCCCAACCAAGATATGAGATTCTTGAATTCTTGGTGTCGTTGTTGAAGGGATATTGATTAAAAAATCACTTAGTTCTTTCATTTTACCACCAGCAGCGCCTGTGAATCCAACTGTCACAACACCGATTGATTTTGCCATTTCAAAGGCTTTTACAATATTGCCTGAATTACCTGAAGTGCTAATTCCTACCAATACATCACCTGGTTTAGCTAGACCTTCTAATAATCTTGCATAAATAACATCGTAACTATAATCGTTGGCAACTGCAGTTAAATAGGAACTATTACAATGTAATGCATCTGATGGGAGTGCTTTTCTGTCTTTATAGAACCTACCAGAGAATTCAGCAGCTAAATGCTGTGCATCTGCAGCACTTCCACCATTTCCAGCAAAATAAACAGCATTCCCTTGTTTAAATGCATGAGTAATGGCATGGACAATTTTCTCTATTTCTAACACCAATTGTTCGTCTTTTAATAAAGCTTGCTTTACTTTAATAGAACCTTCAATGATGGATTGTATTTGTTGAATTGACATATTTGTATGTTTATAGCTGTTGGTACAAAGTTAAAAAAGATTGTCTCATTTGTTCCCAACTATATTTTTTCTTTTCTGTAATTAAATGCGGCATAAAATGTGCTGTCCCTCTCTCATATAATTGAACAATCCCTTCGGCTATAGAACTTGGATTAGGTTGAACCACTAAACCAACTTTATCATGTGGTACGGTGTCTGCCAGCCCACCCACATTGGTCACCAACATAGGCTTTAAAAAATGATAGGCCATAGGCGTAACACCACTTTGAGTAGCATTACGATAAGGTTGGATGATAAAATCTGCTGCTGATACATATTGTGTCACTTCTTTTTCGCCAATATATTGATTGTAAACAGAGATGGTATCTGTTAAACCTAATTGTTCAATTTGATTTAAATAGGGGGTTGGAGATTCATAAAATTCTCCAGCAATGACTAATTTAATTCCAGCCGCTTTGATAGCAGGATCAGCCATAGCTTCAATCAAAAGATCCAATCCCTTATATGCTCTAACAAAACCAAAGAATAAAATCACTTTATCATTTACATCAAGATGTAAAAATTTCCTTGCATCAGCTGTTGGTATAGCTTCACCAAAATGATCATAAATTGGATGTGGTGATACACAAGATGGTTTGTTGGTAAATAGCTTTACATCATTTTGCACTTTTTGACTCATTGTTAAAAAGCCATCTACTGCACGAACAAAATATTGGGTCAATAATTTATCTCCCAACCTTTTCTCATGCGGAATCATATTATCAACAATGGCAATTACTTTGGTATGCTTATTCCTTTTTACAATACTTAATATAGTACCTAAACATGGTGCCATAAAAGGAATCCAATAACGTACGATAATTAAATCCGGTCTTTCTCGTTTAATTTTTAAACCAACCTTAATCCAATTGAAAGGATTGATTGAATTGATTGCCACATCTATTGTAAGCTTTTCAGGTGCCGGATCTGTAGAATATTGTGTGGTTCCTGGAAATAAAAATCCTGGATATTGTAAGTAGAAGGTATACAGTTTGGTGTTGATCGAAGCTTGCATGAAAACATTGGCTAGTTTTTCATCAAAAGCAGCAAGATTGCCTCTTAATGGCCATGCTGGCCCCATAATGATCAATTGATCTACCATCCTTGTTTCTCCTCAATTAAATAGGTGTTTCTATCTGATGCATTTCGATTCATAATTTCAGCTATAAATCCAGCTAAAAATAATTGTGTTCCAATTAACATAGCTGTTAAAGCAATATAGAATGCTGGTTTATTGGTAACGCTTGTAACAGGATCAATGAATTTGCCAATGACAATATAAAAAACAGAAGCAAATCCTATTAAAAAGAATAGGGTGCCAATTAAGCCAAAAAATTGCATTGGTTTTTTACCAAATTTGGATAAAAACTGAATGGTTAATAAATCTAAAAAGCCATTCACAAATCTTTCCCATCCAAATTTTGTATGGCCATATTTTCTAGCCTGATGCTGTACTACTTTTTCACCAATTTTTTTGAACCCTGCCCATTTAGCAAGAATAGGTATATAACGGTGCATCTCTCCAAATACCTCTATGCTTTTTACCACTTTTAATTGGTATGCTTTTATACCACAGTTAAAATCGTGTAATTTGATCCCTGAACTTTTACTAGCTACCGCATTGTATAATTTAGAAGGAATATTTTTAGTAAGGGTATTGTCAAAACGTTTTTTCTTCCATCCACTCACTAAATGATAGCCTTGCTCCATGATCATGGTGTAGAATTCTGGGATTTCATCTGGACTGTCTTGCAGATCTGCATCCATCGTCATGACCATATCTCCTTGCGCGGCTTTAAAACCTTCATTCAATGCGGCAGATTTTCCATAATTACGTTGGAATTTTATGCCCTTTAGTTGAGGGAATTGTTTGCGTAAGTTAGCAATCACATCCCAACTGCCGTCGTCACTACCATCGTCAATCATGATCACTTCATAAGTGAATGAATTAGCTTCCATCACACGATGAATCCATGCCATTAATTCTGGCAAAGACTCCGCTTCATTGAATAGTGGTATAACAACAGAAATCTGCATATTAAATTATTGAGCTGTGTCTTGTTTAAATGGATCAACTGGATTTTTCTTTGCTACACCTGCACCAATCAATGAACCAATTGCACCCATGAAACCTGTGCCAATCAATACACCACCAACTGCAAATGGGATAAAGAATTTTCGAGTCATTGAAATAGCTTGTTCAATGATCTCGTCTGTCATCTTTGGATTTTTTTCCATTTCAATTCTTGACATGTCGATGATTTTGTCAATCATATCAGGGAAAAGTACTTTTAAAGATAGCAATGTATACACTACTGAAATAACAATCAATACAGCAGTAGTTTTAAAGCCATGTGCAAAAATATTTCCAAAACTAACATTGTTATTATTTTGGTTTGCATAGACAATATTTCCGTAGATAATTCCACCAACAATCACTGCATAACTAATCCAACTTAACCAAGTAACTGAATAGAGGTTGAATATATAAATGATAATGCTAAATAAAATTGAGAATGCACCTAATAAAGCGCCTTTTACAATATGTGAAGTGATCTGTTTTTCCATTATTTGTGTTTTTAAATTGGTTTGAGTAATGAATTGAATCTATTGATTAAGATGTAATTTGCCTTTAACATAAGTTGCTACTACCTTACCTTTTAAAGGTTTATCCCAGAATGGATTATTGGCAGATTTACTTTTTGAAGCCAATTTGGAATGTGTTGCTTCAATAGTAGGATTGAAGAATGTCAAATCAACAACTTGACCTTCTTGAATTGTATTTGAACCAAGATTGAAAATACTTCTTGCATTATTTGACAACAAATTAGCAATGGCATCCTCTTTTAACTTCGGTAATAAATGATTGATAGTGGAATAAGTTGTTTCAATTGAAGCGATACCTGCTTTAGCATATTCAAATTCAATTGTTTTTCCATCCCAGTCCTGTGGTTGATGATGCGAGCTGATACAGTCCACAACGCCGCGCTCAACAGCATCCAATAAAGCTGCTTGATCTGATTTAGTTCTTAATGGCGGAAACACTTTTAACAAAGTATCATAAGTTGTTAAATCTGTTTCGTTAAAATATAAATGATAAGGTGTCACACTACATGTTAATGCTAAACCAGCTTTTTTACCCGCTTCTATTAATGCCATCCCTTTCGCCGTACTTACACCTGTTATGTGCAGTTTTGAATTGGTGTATTTTAATAATTCAATGTCTCTTGCAATCATCAATTCTTCTGCAATCGCAGGAATTCCTGGCAGACCAAGTTGTGTAGATGTAATGCCTTCATTCATCAGGCCTAAACTCCCTAAGCTTTTGTCAATGGGCATTTGAATCACTACACCATCGAATGTTTTTACATATTGTAAAGCTTTTAAGAAAAGTAGGGTAGATTGAACAGGATATAAACCATCACTTGATGCGACTGCACCTGCTTGATGCATATCAATCATTTCTGCTAAATCTTTTCCTTCAATTTTCTTAGACAGCGCTCCAATTGGTAATACGTGAATGGGCAATTGTTGATTCTGTTGTATAATATAATTCACCTGTGTTTTATTGTCAACAACAGGTTGGGTATTGGGCACAACAAATACAGTTGTAAAACCACCTGCTTGAGCAGCTGCAGCACCAGTAACTAATGTTTCTCTATGTTCATATCCAGGGTCACAAAAATGAGTAAATGGATCTACCCATCCTGTACTTACGATCGTCCCAGGAATATCAACTATTTGATCTGCTTTTCCTTCATAATGATCTTGGATGGAAATTAATACTGCATCTTTAAGAAGGATATCTTTTACTTGGCCGTTAAATGGCGAATGCTGATCAGCAATTTTGACTTGCCTGAGAAGAATTGTCATCGAGTCAATGAATTTCGTGCAATATAACTCGTTTTTCTCTATTTAGGGGTATATTTGCGCCCAAAAAATCGAGTTCAAACGTAAATACGGGTGGTAGCGCAGTCCGGTAGCGTACACGTCTGGGGGGCGTGTGGTCGCAGGTTCAAATCCTGTTCACCCGACGAAAAAAGAAAGCACAGCCTCAACTTAGTTGAGGCTGACGTTATTTAATAACAAACAAATCAAGCTGGCTTGAATTTGTGCGTGGTTAAATAAGGTCAAAGACAACGAGCGAAGCGAGTTGGCTGTGCTTATATGCTTTTAAACTGAGGGTAAAAGGATTCAGCGACCCCAAGGAGCTAAATTCTGGGGTAAAAGGATTCAGCGACCCCAAGGAGCTAAATCAAGCTGGCTTGAATTTGTGCGTGGTCGCTGAATCAAATTAATATCAAAGTCTAAGTGCTAAGCGAGTTAGCTGTGAACTTTATGAGTTACCTTCGTTCCTATGACTTTTGACCAATTAAATATCAATTCGCCATTGGCTAGGGCACTGGAAGATTTAGGATATACACATCCAACCACCATTCAACATCGTGTTTTTCCAGTAGTAATGTCTGGAAGAGATGTTTGCGGCATCGCCCAAACTGGAACCGGTAAGACTTTCGCCTATTTGTTACCTTGTCTAAGACAATGGAAATTCGACAAAAATAAAGACCCTCAAATATTAATCATTGTTCCAACAAGAGAATTAGTAGTTCAAGTAGTAGAAGCTGTTAAGAAATTGACAACTTATATGAGCGTTATTACTGTTGGTGTATTTGGAGGAGTGAATATCAACACACAACAAATCGAAGTAGAAAAAGGGGTAGATGTATTGGTTGCAACACCAGGAAGATTATTTGACTTAATCATGAATGGCGCGCTTAAAACAAAATATATTAAGAAGGTGGTCATTGATGAAATGGATGAAATGTTGAACCTAGGATTTAGAAAACAAATCACTAATATTTTAGAATTGGTTCCTGCAAAAAGACAAAATTTATTGTTTTCTGCAACCATCACTGATGATGTAGAAAAATTAATGAACGATTATTTTAACGAACCAGTTAGAGTAGAAGCAGCACCAACCGGTACGCCACTTGAAAACATAATTCAAATTGGTTACGATGTGCCAAATTTCAATACTAAAGTTAATTTATTAGAGCATTTACTTAGTTCGGACGAGAGCATGACTAAGGTCTTGATCTTTGCAGCAACTAAAAGTTTAGCAGATCAATTATATGATCAATTGATCGAAAAATTTCCAGATATAGTAGGTGTAATCCACTCTAATAAAGAGCAAAATTATCGTTTCAATACTGTGAACCAGTTTAAAGCTGGTGTGTTTAAATATATTATCGCAACAGATGTAATGGCACGTGGTATTGATGTTGCAGAGGTGACACATGTAATTAATTTCGATACTCCTGATGTCCCAGAAAATTATATCCATAGAATTGGACGTACGGGACGTGCGGATAAAAAAGGTATTGCAATAACTTTTGTTACAGAGAAGGAAGCAAAGCTGAAATTAGCCATTGAAGCCTTAATGAAACAGCCAATTCCAATGGAAGCTTTACCAGAAACACTTGAAATTTCAACAGTATTAACTGAAGATGAAATTCCAAAAGTGAAGATGAAAATCATTCAAATTAAATTGCCGAAGAAAGAAGATGTTGGGCCAGCTTTTCATGAAAAATCTGAAAAGAATAAAAAGGTAAACGTTCGAAAGAACTATAAAGAAGCCATGCAGAAAAAATACGGCAAACCTAAAACAAGAGGTGCCAAGAAATAAAACGAGGCCACCGTTTATGGGTGGCCTCGAAAAAATCATTAGAGTAAAAATTTTCAACCCTTATCTTTTTAAAAGGGCAGAAAATTTAGAATCTTTCTAAACCAGAGAAGAAAAAGTTTCCTTCAATTGCTGCGTTCTCATCACTGTCACTTCCGTGCACTGCGTTCTCACCAATAGAAGCTGCAAACTTTTTACGGATGGTACCTTCTTCTGCTTGAGCAGGATTAGTAGCTCCAATTAAAGTTCTGAAATCGGCTACTGCATTGTCTTTTTCTAAGATTGCAGCAACGATTGGGCCACTACTCATAAAATCCACTAATTCTTGGTAAAAAGGTCTTTCCTTATGCACTTCATAGAATGCACCAGCTTGAGCAGGAGATAAGTGAATCCACTTCATTGCCTTTACTGAAAAACCCGCTTTTATGATTTGATCTAAAATAGCACCAGTATACCCTTTAGAAGTTGCATCTGGTTTAATCATTGTAAATGTTCTGTTGCTCATATGTATTTATTATAATGTTTCTAATTGAGGGCGCAAAATTACTGAAAAACATCCGATTTATATTAAATTTGTGGACTTATGCAACCAATCGAACAATTCTATCCTTTTTTACAACAACCATTTAAAGCTGTCATCACTGCCCATCAGAAACCAGATGGAGATGCAATGGGCTCTAGCCTGGCTTTATATCATTTTTTAATTCAATTGGGGCACGATGTGACTGTCGTTTCACCAACTAACTGGGCACCTTTCTTGGATTGGATGCCTGGAACTGATAAAGTGGTTGATTTTGAAGGAAATAGAGCAAAAGCGACCGAATTGGTTCAGGCGGCTGATTATGTATTTTGTTTAGATTTCAATATACTTCATCGTACCAAAAATATGGAATCGGTGATAAGAGATGCCAAAGCAATCAAAATATTAGTGGATCATCACCAACAACCTGATACCCCAAGTTTTGGTTATGGCATCAGTGATGTGAAAATGAGTTCCACCTGTGAAATGATTTATGACATTATTGTTCAATCTGGGCACAGCAACTTGATTAATTTGGACATTGCAACTGCTTTATATACAGGTTTAATGACCGATACGGGATCTTTCAGGTTCCCTTCTACCACTGCATCAGTTCATAAAATTGTTGCCCATTTGAAAGAAATAGGATTACAACATGCTAAAATACATGAGCATATTTATGATCAGTCCTCAGAAGGTAGATTGAAGTTTATGGGGAATGCTTTTTTAAATAGAATGCATGTTTTTCCTGAATATAAAACTGCAGTGATGGCCATTCCAAAAACTGACATTTACAAATTTGAACTAAAAACTGGGGATACAGAAGGATTGGTTAACTATCTTTTATCCATTCATGGTATCAAATTTGCCGCTATTGTAATTGATAGGGAAGAAGAAAGAAAATGGAGCTTTAGGAGCAAAGGTAACTTTGATGTCAATATATTTGCAAGAACACATTTTGAGGGCGGAGGTCATGCAAATGCTGCAGGCGGAAGTTCGAAAAAATCTGTAGATGAAACTTTTCAAGATTTTAAAAACATATTAGAAACATATAAATCTCAATTAACACAATTAAACTAAAATGATCAAATCAACATTAAAATTAGTAGCTGCAATTGTATTGTTTGCAAGTTGTAACAGTTACGAAAAAGCACCTTCAGGCATGATGTATAAAATTACACATGGTGATGGTAACCAAAAGAAATTAGAGCAAGGACAATTTGTAAAAATTAACATTGAATACAAATTGAAAAGTAAGGATACTACTTTAAGTTCTACTTATGGATTAATACCAGTTTATTTTCCAATAGACACTGCTAGCTTAGGTAAATATACTTTTACTGAAATCTTAATGCAGTGTAAGAAAGGAGATAAAATTGAATTCTCTTTAAGCATTGATACACTTGCTAAAATGGGTGTATTGCAATTAAATGAAATTTTCAAAACTAAAGATATCGTTTTAGGTAAGGCAGAAATCTTAGATGTATTCACAGATGTTGCGAAAGTTGATGCTGACTACAAAAAAGAAACTGAGACTGAAAAGAAAAGAGAAATTGATGCAATTAAAGCGCATTTAGCTAAAAATAAAATCACAGCAGTAGAATCTCCAGAAGGTGTATTTGTTGTATTGAAAGAAGCTGGTGATGCAACAAATAAAGTTGATACTACAAAAATCGCAAGTGTATACTATAAAGGTTATACTATCGCTGGTGAAACATTTGATACAAACATTAAACCAAACGATCCTACAGCAAAACCATTTGATGTAAATATCGGAACTGGTTCTGTAATCCCAGGTTGGGAGATTGGATTAAAATATTTTGGCAAAGGTGGAAAGGGTACCATTTATGTTCCAGCTATGTTGGCTTATGGACCTCAAGCAAACGGCGCTATTAAGCCTTATTCAAATTTAGTTTTCGATCTTGAAATTCAAGATGTAACAAAGAAATAAGTTGAATGATTTCAATAAAAAAGGCCAAATTTTTATTTGGCCTTTTTTTATGCATTCATTTCATTCAATAATATAATTGCCTCTTTTGCTTCTTTTACATCATGTACTCTCAATATATTGGCACCTTCTAATAAACCAATGGTGTTCACAACCGTTGTCCCATTCAATGCGGATTCAGCATCAATTCCTAATGTTTTATAAATACTTGATTTTCTAGAAACGCCTAATAAAATAGGCAAGTCCAATTCTTTTAAAAGTGAAAGTCGTTTAACAATTGTAAAATTCTCAGCGATGCTTTTGCTAAAACCAAATCCAGGATCAATGATCCATTCAGTTAAACCTTTAGCAGCAAATTGCTCCTTTTTTACATTAAAGTAGTCCATCAGCTCTTTCATGATATCTGTCCTGTTATGAATCTCATGCATGCTTGCTGACCCACCAGTTTGGTGCATGCCTATATATCCAGCTTGGTTGGCTACAACCATTTCGATCATCTCTGGGTCAAAATTTCCACAACTTATATCATTGACAATCAAAGCACCAGCGTCTAATGCAGCTTTAGCAACTCGGGCATGATAGGTGTCAATAGAGATAGGTAGATGGGGCAGGGCTGCATGAATCGCTTGGATAAGTGGAACCACTCGATCAATCTCGTTTTGCTCAGTAATAAGTTCGGCTCCAGGTCTTGTACTTTGACCTCCAATATCCAAAATAGCTGCACCTTGATGGGCCATTTCTATGGCTTTTTGAACCCCCTGATCTAGTAATTCCATTCTGCTACCCTTAAAAAAGGAATCCGGTGTCGCATTCAAAATACCCATTACAATAGGTGTA
Organism: Sediminibacterium sp.; assembly: GCA_030158665.1. GTDB lineage: Bacteria > Bacteroidota > Bacteroidia > Chitinophagales > Chitinophagaceae > Sediminibacterium. The sequence continues at coordinate 19,977 of JAOASM010000012.1, forward strand.
TTGAATTCGAGAACGGTATCTTTTAAATGGATTTTAAACATAGTTTTATTTTAAGGGCCTTATTGATTATCTTGCGAGGGTTCAAAGATATTAACTAACCGTGTAATTAGCCGTTATTTCATGAGTCAAACTTCTGCACAATATGATCAAGAAATCGCCTCTTGTAAAGATATATTTATCAAAAAAACAAAGGATTATGGTACTGCTTGGCGCGTTCTAAGAATTATTTCTGTTGTAGACCAAATTTTTATAAAAGCATTAAGAATCAGAACCATTCAAGATAAAGGCATCCAGAAAGTTGGGGATGCTATACAAGATGAATTTAAAGGAATCATTAATTATTCAGTAATTGGTTTGATCCAGCTAAAACTAGACGATCCAAAAGTAGAAGACATGCCCGTTGAACAAGTGCAATCTTTGTATCAAGAATATGTCAATTTTGCTAAATCAACCATGATGGATAAAAACCATGATTATGGTGAAGCATGGCGTGATATGAGTCAAGAAAGCTATGCAGATTTAATCCTAGTTAAATTATTACGTATTCGACAAATTTTAACCAATGATGGCAAAACTTTAATTAGTGAAGGTATCGATGCTAATTTTGTAGATATTTTAAACTATGCTGTTTTTGCTTTGATTCAAATTTCTGAAGGAAAACACTAATTCTATGCAAGCATTTTTGAAAACTTTAAGATGGACTGTAGGATTGTTATTCATTTTCTCTGGTTTAATCAAAGCCAATGATCCATTGGGTTTAAGTTACAAAATGCAAGAATTTTTTGAAGTATGGGGACTCGCATTTTTGGATGATTATAGCCTAGCATTATCTTTATTCATGAACACCCTTGAAATAGTTGCAGGGGTTGCTTTGTTAATTAAATTTCCATACAAACAAACTTTATGGTTGTTATTGGGATTGATTGTATTCTTTACCTTCCTTACTGGCTATGCATTATTTTCTGGTAAAATAAAAACCTGTGGTTGTTTTGGTGATTGTATTCCATTGACACCCAAAGTTTCTTTCATTAAAGATGTAGTATTATTATTTGCGATCTTAATCTTGCTTTTTAACCATAAAAAAGTTAAAAGCAATCTATCTAAATCATTGGGTATTTTTTTATTGATTTTGTCTACTGGCCTAGTTGGTTATGGCCAATATTATACACTTCAACATCTTCCTTTCATAGATTGTTTACCTTATAAAAGGGGCAATGATATTAAGGAGCAAATGAAAACACCTGAAGGCGCAATACCTGATAGTGTGTCTATACAGATGTCCTTTTTAAAAGAGGGTAAAACTGTTCAATTTGATATCAATCAATTTCCATCAGATTTTGATAGTACTTATGTATATCAAGACCGTAAAGAAGTGTTGATTCAAAAGGGAAATGGACTAGAAGCTAAAATTGTTGATTTTAGTTTATTCACAATCAATAACTTAGACACAACAGAGTCCTTATTGAACACTAAAGAGCCTTATGTACTTCTTTTTTCTGGTACGATTGATAACTCAAGACCATGGAAAGATCTCATTGCTAAAATCAAACAAAAACATGCATTGGTGTATTTAGTAACTGCCGATAAAGCAAATGCAGCGCAACTTCAACTTGATATTCCAATATTAATTGGTGATATGACGATGATCAAGACTGCAGCAAGAGTTTGGCCTTCTGTAATGATCATGAATGGTTCAACGATCATGGAGAAACAAAGTTATGTTGACTACCTAAAAAAATAGGTTCTCTTTTCTATCGATTTAATTCGTAACTTAGGAAAACAACACTTTCTAAATCCTGAATTATGTCAAAAATCAAAGAAATTCTAGAAAAAAAAGGGCCGCATTTTAATATTGTTGCACCTTCTACACCAGTACTTGATGCATTAACCATTATGCAATCTGAAAATTTAAGTTACGTTGTGGTTATGGATGGAAATCAATTTCTTGGCATCATGTCGGAACGCGATTATACGCATAAAATTAAATTACAAGGACGTCATTCTGATTCTACAACCGTAAAAGAAATCATGACACATGACTTACCTGTGATAGGATTACAAGAAGAGTTAGAACGTTGTATGGTTTTAATGAATGTGTATAAAACGAGATACTTGCCCGTATTTGATAATTTAGAATTCAAAGGTGTCATTACCATGAATGACTTAATGAGAGATGTGTTGGACAAGAAAAAATAAATAAGTTCCAGATTATTTTATCACAACATCTGTAATGACTTTTTCACCCATTTTTTCATTGACTCTTTCAATGATTTGAACTTTCTGAAAACCTAACTCGTTTTTCAAAGGCCCCACATTGGTGTGAATGAATAATTTTTGATCAAAAATAAAAATCTTATCCGTGTACTTAGCTACTGTGACGCCCATGATTTCCTCCCAAACAGTCTCAATTTGAACTGCCCTAATACCATTCTTTAATTTGGTATTCTCTTGTACCATTTGTTTTAATGCATCACCGATTTTAAAAGTAGCCATATTGTAAAATTACAATTTTATAATTCAATCAGTTGGTAATTTTCTACGTATCTGCCCAATAAATCTGCTACACGATCTTTATGAGTATCTGTAATCAATACAGGACCGTCTGTTGATGTAGCGACCCAACCCAATAAATGGGCCATTCTTTGCTCATCTAATTTTTCAAAAATATCATCCATCAATAAAATAGGAGAGAAGCCCTTTGCCTTTTTGATTAATTCCCATTCTGCTAATCGAATTGCAAATAGTAAACTTTTTCTTTGTCCTTGTGATGCTTCTTGTTTAAAAGATTGATCTTGTATCGTAATCATTAAATCATCTTTATGAATACCAACACTTGTTCTTTGCACTGCTTTGTCTTTAGGCAAAGCTTGTTGTAGCAACTCCTCAAAGGAATGGTTTTGAAGGGAGGATTGGTATTGAATGTGAATGGCATCCGCATTACCAGCAATGGACAAATATAATTGATGTATTAGCGGTAACCATTCATTTAATAGAGTAGTTCTTTGTTCAAAAATGGGTACACCGTATTGAACCAATTGCTGATCCAATGAGGCTAACAAATTTTCATCCAAATGTCCTTGCTCTGCTGACCATTTTAAGATGCTATTCCTTTGCTGAAGTACTTTATTGTATTGAATTAATAAACGTAAATAATCAGCATCTATTTGTGACAATAAACTATCCATTAGTTTTCTTCGCTCCTCACTAGAGCCTGTGATAATTTGTACGTCATCTGGCGCAATCATCACTGCCGGAATTTTTCCAATATGTTGTGACAATTTGGTATAAAGCTGCTCATCAAAATAAAATTCTTTCTTACCCGTTTCTCTTAAAATGCAAGTGACTGGTGTGGTTGTTCCTTTTATCTCAAATTGACCTTGAATTCGCATTCCTTGATAAGCATGATGGACATTTTGTGCATCTGGTCTACTAAAATAACTTTTAGTAAAGGATAGGTAATAAATGGCGTCTAAAATATTCGTTTTCCCCGTCCCATTTGCACCAACAATACCAACAATCCTAGCATCAAATTCAAACTGCTTTTGAATATAATTTCTAAATTGAATAAGTGATAATGTTTTTAAGGACAGCATGGCTGCAATTTACATCAGAAAAAGCTGTATTTTTAGTCAAATTTTAAGGAATGATCCTAATCAGTGAGCAACAACTTCCAAGCATTGTCAAAAGGCTGTCTCATCAAATTTTGGAGACCCATCCAGGACTACAAAATACCGTACTCATAGGGCTTCAGCCAAGAGGTGTTTTTTTAAGCGATCGTATTGTCGCTGCTTTACATCAAGAACTCCCTGCAGATCAGGTGGTTTATGGCAAATTAGACATCACATTTTATAGAGATGATATTAGAAGGGAATTACATTTAGCTACCCAAACGGACCTTCCGTTTAGTATTGAGGGCAAAACAGTTATATTAATTGATGATGTGTTGTTTACTGGACGCACTATCAGGGCTGCTTTGGATGCTTTATTGTCCTTTGGACGTCCTGCAAAAGTGGAATTATGTGTCTTAGTTGACCGTAAACCAAGCAGGGAATTACCCATACAACCCGACTTTTCTGGTAAGGAAATGGATACTTTAACCCCCTATAAGGTAAAAGTTAGATGGAAAGAAAATGATGGAGTGGACGATGTAATCTTGTTAGATCAATAAAATATATTAATTTAGCTTTTTAATGGCACTATCTACCAAACATCTTCTTGGTATCAAGGACCTCCAAACGGAGGATATTCAACTTATTTTATCTACTGCAACGCAATTTAAAGAAGTCCTTCAGAGACCAGTTAAAAAAGTACCGACTCTAAGAGACGTAACAATTGTCAATCTTTTTTACGAAAATTCAACCAGAACAAGAATCTCATTTGAATTAGCAGAACGCAGACTTTCTGCCGATGTAGTTAATTTCACCGTATCCAATTCCTCAGCTGCAAAGGGTGAAACATTATTGGATACAGTAAATAATATTTTGAGCATGAAAGTGGATATGGTGGTAATGAGGCATAGTGCTTCAGGTGCACCACACTATCTAGCTAAACATATTGATGCGGCCATTATCAATGCAGGAGATGGTATTAATGAGCATCCAACACAAGCTTTATTAGATGCATTCTCTATGCAAGAGAAAATGGGCAAATTAGCTGGATTAAAAGTGGCAATCATAGGCGATATCATGCACAGCAGAGTTGCATTAAGTAATATCTATCTTTTAAAGAAGATGGGTGCCGAAGTGATGGTTTCAGGACCACCCACTTTAATTCCAAAATATTTACAAGAAGCAATGGATATTCAAGTGGAGTATAATATCGATAAGGCACTTGCATGGTGTGACGTAGCCAATGTCCTCAGGATTCAATTAGAGCGACAAAATCAGCCCTTATTCTCCTCTTTAAGGGAATATAACTTGGCTTATGGTATTACCAAAGCAAGGCTTCAAAAATTAGATAAAGAAATTTTAATCATGCATCCTGGACCAATCAACCGAGGTGTAGAAATGGATAGTGACGTAGCAGATAGCCATCAATCTATTATTTTAGATCAGGTAGAAAATGGCGTCGCAGTAAGAATGGCTTGCTTATACCTATTAACAGGCCGAACCAACCCTTAAATTAACCTGATGCAAAGAATTTGTTTATTCCCAGGCACATTTGATCCAGTTACATTGGGTCATATTGATATTATCAATCGTTCCCTTCCATTATTCGACAAAGTAATTGTTGGTATTGGAATCAATGCCGCTAAAAACCCCATGTTTAGTGCAGAACAAAGAAAACAATGGTTCGAAGAAATTTATCAAGACGAACCTAAGGTGGAAGCTGCAACTTATGATGGTTTAACCATTAAATATTGTCAATCAATTGGTGCTCGTTTTATATTAAGAGGCATCAGGTATGTGAGTGACTTTGAATATGAAAAAACGATTGCAGATGCGAATCGTACAATGGATCGTCATATTGAAACCATCTTTTTAACTGGTGAACCAAAGTATACCTCTGTTGCATCTACTATTGTCAGAGATATCATCCGTAATGGAGGAGATGCCTCTCCATTTTTGCCAGAAGTAGTGATTAATGCGTTGAAGTAAGAAAAGTCTCAATTACTTTTTGAATGGTGTCGTAGGTCTTCGCTAAATAGGGCTCTAGTGCGTCTTTTTTAACCCAAGCGATCGCTTCAATATCTTCCTCAGTTTGAGGAACACCATCTTGTAGGGTACCTGTACTCATCTTATACCAATAGGTGGTTTTTTCTACTTCCGTATTCAAATAGGGATCATGGTACTGATGTTTTGTTGTCAAGATCAATTCACCTAAAATAAGGTCATGCATACCAGTTTCTTCCATCACTTCTCTAACCGCACATGCTTCAATGGTTTCGTTGGGATCTAATTTACCTTTAGGCAAGTCCCAAAAGCCTCTTCTGTAGATCCATAAAATCTCCTTATTTGGATTGATAACAATTCCTCCAGCTGCGGTAATAGGTGTCAACATAAAATGTGTATAGTATTTAGTAACTCTTGCAAAAATATTGCCTTTTTGACGGTAAATTCGTGCCAAATCCAGGATATGACCAACGAAAAAGCAGTCGCTGAAAAATTATTACAAGTAAGTGCTATAAAGTTAAGCCCAAATGAACCATTTACTTGGGCAAGTGGTTGGAAAAGTCCAATTTATTGTGATAATCGTAAGGTGCTTTCTTTTCCATATGTTCGTGACTTTATCAAAAGTGAAATGTGCAATGTCATATTCGAGCAATTTGAAGCTGCAGATATGTTGGCAGGAGTAGCAACTGCTGGTATACCTTGGGGAGCAATGGCAGCTGATCAATTAAAATTACCTTATATCTATGTACGTCCAAAACCAAAAGAACATGGTTTGGGAAATCAAATAGAAGGCGCTTATACGAACACCAATAAAATTTTAGTCATCGAAGATTTGATCTCTACTGGAAAGAGTAGTTTACAAGTAGTAGAGGTGTTAAGAAATGCAGGTCTTGAAGTGGTGGGAATGGTTTCCATATTTAATTATGGATTCCAAATTGCAGAAGATGCTTTTAAAGCAGCTGGAGTTCCCTATACTTCTCTCACTAATTATGCAAGCTTAATTGAATTGGCAGTTGAAAAAGGGTTGGTGGATGCAAGCACACAATCTACCTTAATGGAATGGCGAGATAGTCCATCCACATGGAAACAATAAGTTCAAATTTTTAGTTACTTATTCAATCCCGACAAAGCAGCACCTAGATTTAATTTCTGTGTTGTTTCGTATGCAATTGGAACAGTCTTGGTAAACATCCCTTTACTTAAAGTAGCATTGCCTACAATATTTAGTTTAATAGGTTTGTTGAACAAAAGATCCATGCTGTTTTTTACTAAATCTGACATTTGAAATTCAAAGAGTGCTGGAAGTAAAAAGTCTTTGTTTGCTGGTATCGTGAAATTGGTATCTAATTTTAACTGCGTAAACTGTCCATTGTTCATTAACACTTTACAATCTATTTGTTTTAAGACCAATGAGAAACCATTTGGATTGTGGTATTTAATATTGGCTCTAAGTTTGTTTTTACCCATGTTTAATTTTTCCAATTGAATATCTTGAAGCCCTTTAAATTCTAAAGATTGAGGCTCTGAACAAGCAGTTAATAAAAGTATCAAAAATAAAACGCCGTAACTTAGTTGCTTCATGGATAAATTTTACTAAAATTACAAAACAATATTGATTCATGGTTTATACGGATTTACATTATTTTGGTTGTTTATCTTATTACAAAGCATTTGCAGTTCAGGAGCTAGTTGTTTTTGATACAACTGCCCCTTTTAGTAAAATGAGTTTTAAAAACAGGATGGTCATTGCAAGTGCGCAAGGGCCTCTACATTTAACCATTCCAATAGTAGGCGGGAGGGATCAGAAAACACCCATGAATGAGATTCGCATTGCTTATGATAGTCCTTGGAAAGGGCAACACTTTAAGTCCATTTGTACCAATTATAAACGTGCACCTTATTTTGAACATTATGTAGATAGTCTACAACTATTGTATCAAAATGAGTATGTGTATCTAAATGATTTCTTAATCGCTTCACAGCACTGGATCAAAAAACAATTAAAAGCAAGATGGACTATTGAATCAGATGTGGCAAATAAAGAGGAATTAAAAGAAATAAAATGGGTTGATCATTCTAAACCCAATAATTTTCAAACTGCAACTCAAACCATTCAATACCAACAAGTATTTGACCACACAACTGGATTTATACCTAATTGCTGTATACTAGATTTGCTTTTTGCAATGGGAGGAAAGCAAGCAACAGCCATGTTATCTTAAATTTTGCTAAAAATCGTTTGCCTTAGAAGTCGTATCTTCTAAATTAGGATGTTGTTGTAAAAAACGACTTGCCCATTTTTCATATTGTTGAATCGCTTTCCATTCTTTACTTTCTCTCATTAAAGTCAAAGCAGCTTCTTGACTATCTGACTTCAATATTTTATTCGCCAATATGGTACGCTTTAATGCATAATTATGCAGCACAGCTCTGAGCATTAATTGTTCTGCCACAGTATATTCATAGGGATCTACTTTGTCAGAAAAATGAGTAAATACAGCCTCTTCATTTTGATTGCCTTCACGTGCTTTAATCCAAGCAATAGTTGATTGAATTAAATCGTGATATGCAATACTATCTGCAGCATTTGACTTATTCATAGGGATGGACAAATCCGAATTTGTATTGGTCTTAATTTTTTTTATTGTATTTAGTTTTGAATCTGTTACAGCAATTGAAGACATTTTTGTGAAAAGCTTTATATTGGATTGCTTCATTGGATTAGAACCAGTATCGACTAACACGCTTTGATCCATATTGAATAGTAACAAAATTGCAAAGGCAACACCAGTAAGACCTTTAATGAGTAACAACTTTGAACTTTTAAAACTAGGGGTTAAGCCATTGATATGTTGTATTCTAACCAAGAGTGCTGAGCCTTTTTCTCCAGCTGCTAAGCTCAACTTGTTATGATGCTTATAATTAAATTTAGCCAATTGAAACAGTGCTTTTGTATAAGGAAGGGGCGATTTAGTATTGGCTACAACCCAATCATCACAAGCTTTTTCGCGTTCTAGCTGTATTTTTTTACTAAAATAATAAGAGAAAGGATTAAAACATAAAATCATCTTCGCCATTTCTACCAATAGGTGTATTATAAAATCATGGCGAATAATATGGGCAATTTCATGCAATAAAATAAACTTAATCTCTTCGGTTGATAGCTGATTCAAAATTGCAAATGGCATCAAAATGATTGGTTCCATCCAGCCAAATGTGACTGGGGTTTCTATTTGTTTTGAAAAACCTAAATGCACTTTTCTAGAGGTTCCAATGGTTTGTAATTCGGTTTCCATCCATTCTGCTAATGCATGATTGGTGCCAAAATTAGCAGTCGATTTTACTTGAATCAACTTTGTCCATTGGACTATAAAATACATTACATACACAGCTACCACAATCAAATAGAATAGTCCTATATAAGTTAGCCATTGTACTGGATGATTACTTGAAATAGGGATGATGTGTTGTGGTAAACCTGTATTTGTTGCAAAGAATAAGTTGACTATAAAATGGATCAATGACACCATATAAAAAATAACTGCTAACCAATATTTTTGATTGGGTGTCGTATTTTTCCAGAACTGGATTCCCTCAAATAGCAGAAATAGCAATGCCATGAAACCAATACTTTGCAGCATTGCTTGCGGTATATGTTGGATGAACTCCACGATTGACCTACGCTTATTTATTTTCTAATGATGCAATTAAATCTTTAATCGCTTCAAGATCTTCCCCTGTAGTTTGATGATTGCCTAAAGCTTGTAATACCAAAGCAGAAGTACTTCCACTAAATAATGTTTTGATCATCTTACCTAGATACTGTTCTTGAGCAGCTTGTTTTCCAAAACTAGGGGTATAGATATGTGTTTTGGAAGAGGCATCACGACTTACCAATCCTTTCTCATGCATGATTTGCATTAATTTAAGGGTAGTGGTATAGCCTACATCTTTTGTTTTTTGAACAATCTCATGTACATCTCTTACTGAAGCATGTTCTTTTTCCCATAGAATACTTAGAATCTCTAATTCGCTTTCTGTTGGTTTATGTAGTTTGCTCATAGTAATACGATTTGATTCGTAAATCTACGAAAAATTGGTATGCAACAAAAAATCCCCCCGAAAATTCGGAGGGATTTATGTTAAAATTATATCAAAATTAGACTACTTCTTTTTCAAGTAAGCAGCGTATTTTTCATTTTGAGCTTCAGTTAATGCAACACCATTCACTGATATTTTGCCATCCTTCACTTGGATATTCACATTGTCCTTAGGTGCTAAACCATCTTCTTGTAAAGCTTGTACCAAAGTTTTAGAATCCGCAGAGATCGTTACTGTTGTAGCTGAATCAGATACTGTTTTAAAAGCTGAATCTGTATTGATCACTGAAATCTCCACTGTTTGTGATTTAGTTTCAACTGGAGTAGTTGGATGCAATTGCGCTAAACTAGGTGCAATTACCAATGAAACAATAGACATCAATTTGATCAAGATATTCATTGATGGACCAGATGTATCTTTAAATGGATCACCCACTGTATCACCTGTTACAGATGCTTTATGTGGTTCTGATTTTTTATAGAACATCTCACCGTTGATTTCAACACCTTTCTCAAAAGATTTCTTAGCATTATCCCAAGCTCCACCAGCATTGTTTTGGAAAATTCCCATCAATACACCACTTACTGTTGCACCGGCTAAGAATCCACCTAATGCTTCTGGACCCATTGTAAATCCAATTAAAATAGGAGAGATAATCGTGATGGCACCTGGTAACATCATCTTCTTTAAAGAAGCTTCAGTAGAGATAGCCACACATTTATCATATTCAGGCTTGCCTGTACCTTCCATAATTCCTGGAATCGTACGGAACTGACGACGAACTTCTTCAACCATCGCCATTGCAGCTTCACCTACAGCACGAATTGCTAAAGAAGAGAAGATGAATGGGATCATACCACCAACAAATAAAGCAGCTAATACATCCGCCTTATAGATATCAATATGTTGATTGTCTGGCATTGCAACACCTACGAAGGCAGCAAATAAAGCCAATGAAGTTAACGCAGCAGATGCAATAGCAAAACCTTTACCACTTGCAGCAGTTGTATTACCAACGGCATCTAAAATATCTGTCTTTTCACGTACTTCAGCTGGCAATTCACTCATTTCAGCAATACCACCTGCATTATCTGCAATAGGACCAAATGCATCAATTGCTAACTGCATTGCAGTAGTTGCCATCATACCTGCAGCAGCGATTGCCACACCATATAAACCTGCACATGCATATGAACCATAAATACCAGCAGCCAATACTAAAATTGGTAAGAAAGTAGACTCCATACCAATTGCTAAACCACCAATAATATTGGTAGCGTGACCAGTACTAGATTGTTTGATGATACTCATTACTGGACGCTTACCCATTGCTGTGTAATATTCTGTAATGATACTCATTAAAGTACCTACGATTAAACCTACAGCGATCGCACAAATAACACCATTTCTTGTGAACTCTAATCCTCGCAATGTCATTGTTTCAGGCAAGATATAATTCACTAAGAAATAACATGCAATAGCTGTTAAAATCATAGAACCATAGTTACCCATATTTAAAGCCTTTTGAACAACTGCAGTTGTTAAAGGAGCTTTTTCACTAATTGTTACAAAGAAGGTACCGATGATCGATAATAAAATACCTACACCTGCAATCATCATTGGCAAAAGGATAGGAGATAGACCACCGAAGTTATCTACTAAAACTGTTCCATTAGGACCAGTTACTTCTTGACCTAATACCATTGTAGCCAATACTGTAGCCACATAAGAACCAAATAAATCGGCACCCATTCCAGCCACATCACCTACGTTGTCACCTACGTTATCCGCAATAGTTGCTGGGTTACGAGGATCATCTTCTGGAATACCAGCTTCTACTTTACCTACTAAATCCGCACCTACGTCAGCAGCTTTAGTGTAGATACCACCACCTACACGCGCAAATAACGCGATAGATTCAGCACCTAAAGAGAATCCAGTCAATACTTCAATTGTTCTTAGCATCTCTTTTGGATCACCAGATACATAGAAATATTCTTTTAATATTAAGTACAAACCACCAAGGCCTAAAACAGCTAAACCTGAAACACCTAATCCCATTACAGATCCACCTGTAAAGGACACATTCAATGCTTTTGATAAACTTGTCTTAGCAGCTTCAGCTGTTCTTACGTTTGCTTTTGTTGCTATTTTCATACCGATATAGCCTGCAGTTGCACTGAATACAGCACCAATTACAAAAGCTATAGCGATAGTCCAATGGCTATCTTCGTTTTTAGTCGCCATGAAACCTAATAATAAGGCAACAATTACAACGAAATATCCTAAGATCTTCCATTCAGCTTTTAAAAACGCCATTGCACCTTCAGCGATATAGGTGCTAATTTCTTTCATTCGATCATTACCTGCTGGTTGTTTAGATACCCAATTGAATTTCAATAGTGTATACAATAAACCAACGATTCCCATGGCCGGAACGGCATAAAATAGAAAATTGTTCATAAGCAATACTTATATTCTTTTTGTTTAAGATTAAGGTCTGCAAAAATAGGGGGTAAAGTCCAAAAAACACGATAAAATGGCAGTAAAATGAGCTATTTTACTCCACAAGTGCCGAGGTATCCTCTTTTCCAGTAAACACAGCTGCAATCTCCTTGCCCTTATAGATGGCACGATTGTATTTGTTGCCCAAAATGATGATGGTTGCAGTTTCACCCACTAAACGTGTGAATACCGTATTGTTCCCATGCCACCATCCATTATGGTAAATTAGTTTTTCTTCATTGGGTTTAGCCAAAACACGCCATCCTAAACCATAATTGTGCCAATATTTATTAGTTGGACTTTTAGGCTCATAGGCCATTTCTAAGGTTGCAGGTTGTAAGAAACGACCTTCTGTTAAGGCTTTATCCCATAAATATAGATCTCTAGCAGTACTATATACATTTTTGTCCCCGTAAATCATATCATATTTCTCCACCTGATAAGGCACCATTTGTGCATTGTAAGATGGGAGGTATTTGTCCATATTTTGTGGACTCATTACAAAACTATGTTCCATTTTCAATGGCTTAAAAATGGTTTCTTGCATGTAGGTAGGGAAGTCCTTACCTGTTATTTTTTCTATAATTAAAGCCAATAAAACGTAGTTGGTATTGCAATATCTAAACACACGATCAGGATTAGCAGCAATAGCTGGTTTCTTTTGCACCATGAAATCCAAGACATCTTTGTTAGTGTACAAACCCTGTCTGAAAGGGGCGTCATTTTTCACCAATACCAATTTCTTAGCCCAACGTCCTCTTTTGGTTTTATATCTAACCGATTTATATTGTCTTGACTCCATGAAATAAGCATAATCAGGCAAGCCACTACGATGGGATAATAGCAATTCAATGGTGATATCTTTATAAGGAAATCCAGGTAAATAATGGTCTACTGTGGCTTTAAGATCTAGTTGATCTTTCTCCCATAATTGAAGGGCGGCCATACCAGTAAATGTTTTGGAAACAGATGCTAAATGAATCGGTGTCTCCGCAACCAAAGTATCTTTTGATTTATAATTGGCAAATCCTTTATAGTCTTCAAAGATGATCTCACCATTTTTTGCTACTAAAATTTGACCACTAAAATTTCTATTCCCTAAAATAGATTGGTACTTAAGCTTAATGGCTTCTGCATATTTCTCTTTCGCTTCATCAGTTAATTTATTGTAAGTGAAATTATTTGCTGACTCTGTATAATTTGGACCTTGGCTAGTTCCGCAGGAAGCGTTAAGAAGAAAGATGCTACACAATAAAAGAAATCGAACGATCATCTGTTAGTATTTATAGGGTATAGGTATATAACGCTTACTGGATATAAAATATTGTGATTGAAGTCAAAAGCGCCATTTTTAAATTAACTTTGATCCATGAGCAAGATCGACTTAACCAGCTATCCCAAAGATAAAATTAAAGTACTGTTTTTAGAGAATATTAGTGATAAAGCCGTGCAATATTTTAAACAACAAGGTTATGCTGATGTGAAGAAAGTTGCTGGAGCTTTAAGCGAAGAAGATTTGATCAAAGTCATCAAAGATGTGCATATTTTGGGCATTCGTTCTAAAACATTCATATCTAAAAAAGTGCTAGATAGTGCCAAAAAACTTCAAGCCATAGGTTGTTTTTGTATTGGTGTCAATCAAGTGGATTTAAAAGCTTGTAAACAAAAAGGCATTGCAGTATTCAATGCGCCTTATAGCAATACCAGAAGTGTAGCGGAATTGGTAATAGGTGCGTCTATCTTATTGATCCGAAGAATATTAGATAAAAACAATGCTGCGCATAAAGGCATTTGGAATAAAGATGCCAAAGGAAGTTTTGAATTAAGAGGTAAAACAATGGGCATCATTGGCTATGGCAATATCGGAACACAATTAAGTGTTATGGCAGAAGCCATGGGGATGCGTGTTCAGTTTTTTGATGTAGAAACAAAATTGCCTTTGGGTAATGCGCAAGCCAAAAAATCGATCAAAGAAATTGTTAGTAGTTCAGATATTATTTCATTGCATGTTCCTGAAACGAGTCAAACAAAAAACTTGATCAACAAAGCAGTGATCAAACAATTTAAGTCTGGATCGATTTTAGTGAATTATGCTAGGGGAGAAGTAGTGGATTTGGATGCATTAGCACAAGCCATTAAAGAGAAACATATCGCAGGCGCTGCAATTGATGTATTCCCTGTAGAACCAGAAAAAAATGGAGACGTTTTCGCATCACCATTGCAAGGTTTATCCAATGTTTTATTGACCCCACATATTGGTGGCTCTACCGAAGAAGCACAAGAAAATATAGGAGAAGATGTTGGTATAAAATTATACCAATACTTAGAGCGTGGTGTATCCAACGGCTCACATACCATACCATCATTAAGTCTTCCTCCTGTTGATGGAGCACATCGTATTTTACATATCCACAAAAACGTACCTGGAGTGTTGGGTGCAATCAACACCTTATTGTCAAAAAATAAAATCAATATCGTTGGTCAGTATCTTAAAACCAATGACGAGATTGGTTATGTGGTGTTAGATGTAGATAGTAAATTATCCAAACAAGCGATGACTTTATTGAAAGAAGTAAAAGAAACTATTCGTGTTAGGATGTTGTATTAATCGCAGCTAACATCGCTTTTATTTCTGCTATATCAACATCAAAATAGTGCATGTTTTCTTGCATGGTTGGTTGGTTGAATTCCATTTTTGAAGCCATCGCTTTTCTAGCAGAACTATGCATTTCTTTTGCACCCGTTGCAGTAACAATCTTTGCAATATTATCTGCTCTTACACCGCTCCCTGGTAAAATAACAATTCGATCATTTGCTTTTTCAATCAATGATTGTATCATTGGAATGGCATTCCCCACATTCGGAACTTGACCACTTGTTAAAATTCTTTTACAACCAAGATCTATCAGTTGTTCCAATGCAACAAAAGGATCCTTACAACGATCAAATGCTCTGTGAAAACTAATTTCCATTGAGCCTGCAGCTTCAACCAAAGCCGCTGTTCTTTTGGTGTCAATGTGTCCATCTGATTTTAATAAGCCAATGACCGCACCTTTAAATCCCAATTGCTTGCAAGCCATCAAATCATTTTGCATTACCTGAAATTCTCTATCGGTATATAAAAAATCACCACCTCTAGGACGAATAATTGGGAAAACAGGTTGCTTTGTTAATTGTGATAATAACAATAAACTTCCATAAGAAGGGGTAGTTCCACCTTCCATTGGATTTTCACAAAATTCAATTCTATCCGCACCCGCAGCCAAGGCATTCAATGCCGCTTCTATACTAAACGCTGCAATTTCAAGTACTACTTTTGACATAGATCTATTTTAAAACAAATAAGATGCATCATTCAAATGGTTACCAGTATTGTTGTATACTGAAAAATTAAATCCTTTTTGTAATGAATAGGCACCTACTTCGCCTTTTTTATTGATGGCAACAAAGCAAACTTGAATGTCCTTTGCTTTATCTTTCTTTATTCGATTTACTTTTTCAACCACAAGTCTGCATGCTTCCTCTGGGCTTTTACCCTGACGCATCCATTCCACAACGGCACTTGCACCAGCAACACGTATCACATCTTCACCCTGACCAGTTGCCACAACTGCACCCACTTCGTTGTCAACATATAAACCAGCGCCAATAATAGGAGAGTCCCCCACACGTCCACGCATTTTAAAACCAGCACCACTTGTGGTACAACTTCCACTTAAATTACCCATCTGATCCATGGCAATCATGCCAATGGTGTCATGGTTCCAATTGCCATCCATCAGTTTTTTAGGCGCATTGTATGCAGGATCTAAATAGGCAACAGATTGATTCTTCTCTACATTGATAATAGGTTGGTATTTGGATTGCTTCAACCATTCTTTATAGTTCTTCTTAGCTTGTTCTGATAATTCACCTGACTCCAAATTAAATCCATTTGCCAAAGCAAAAGCCTGAGCACCAGCACCTACTAAAAATACATGGGGAGATTTTTCCATCACTTTTCTAGCTACTGCGATGGGATGTTTTATGCGCTCTAAAAAAGCGACCGAGCCACAATTAAATTCATGATCCATAATGGATGCATCTAATGTAACTATCCCATCTCTATCTGGGTTGGCATCTAAACCAACACAACAGTTGATTTCTGATTCTGTGACCATTACTCCTTGTTCAACAGCATCCAAAGCCGTTCCTCCTTTCTTCAACACATCCCATGCGGCCACATTGGCTCTTAGACCTGCATCCCAAGTGGAAGCAACGATTGGTTGAATACGATTTAAATCTGTAATGGATGGGATGAAATTAGGAATGGAAAAACTTGTAAGACCTAATCCACTTAAATTGATAAATTTTCTTCTGTCCATGGCTATCGATGCTTTTAATAATCAGCAATTAAAGATAGTCAGTAAGCTCCTAATTTTGTACATTTATCCAGATTATGATGCAAGTAATATTTGATCAATTTGGATGGGAAGAGGCTAACGCAATTCCATTAAGTCAAGGTTTAATTAACCAAACTTTTGTTGTGCATGCTAAGCAAGGGGATTTTATCTTACAGTATATCAATACGCAGGTCTTTAAGGATCCATTTGCGATAGATCACAATATCAAATCCATCGGTCAGTATTTAAGCAGGAATAAACCAGATATCCTTTTTACACATTTGGTTCCAACTTTAATGGGGGAGAGCTTGATAGAATGGGAGGGGAAGTTCTATCGAGCATTTAATAAAATAGAAGGGGTTGCCCTGGATGTACTAGACAATGCAAATCAAGCAGAAGCTGCAGCCAATCAATTTGGACAATTCACCGCTAGTTTATCAGATTTCCCAATTGAACAATTAAAACCAACCATTCCTCAATTTCATGATCTTGCTCTAAGGTATTTTCAATTTGAACAAGCTTTGATTAAAGGAAATACCAATCGAATCTCAGAGGCAAAAGAGGCTATTCAATATTTAAAATCCAAGCGATCCTATGTTGACCAATGGCTAAAATTTACAGCACATGAAGATGCCCATTTAAGGGTGACACACCATGATACTAAAATCAGCAATGTCTTATTTAAGGAAGATCAAGCAATTTGTGTGATCGACTTGGACACTACTATGCCTGGATATTATATTAGTGATATTGGTGATATGTGTAGGACCTACCTTTCTTCAGTCAATGAGGAATGCCAAGATTTAAATCAAATTAAAATCATTCCAGAAAGATGGACAGCTTTACAAAATGGATACCTAAAAGCAATGGGGGAGTTGTTGACTCCTTTTGAAAAAGATCATTTTAAGTTCTCAGGTCAATTTATCATTTACATGCAAGCGCTCCGTTTTTTGACCGATTACCTCCAATTAGACCAATACTACCATACCAGTAGACCTGGTCAAAATCTAGATCGTGCCCATAACCAAATAGAATTATTGAATCAATTTAATCTCCTTTAAAATACTATCTTAAATACATTAAGACAGTATCACACTTTGTATTAAATTTTAAGTAATTTAATCTATAATATTGTATATCAATTGGTTACGATATGTCAATTGAATTTAAAATTGATCATCCATTGCAAAGTCTGGCTTTCTATTTTGCCATTTACCACGCGTAAAATCAGGTATCTCTTGTACTTGACCATGCTCCGCAATTGACTTCTCTGATAAAGGCGTAATAGCATACCAAGTAGCTAAATCATACACATCCATAGGGAATGGTACTGCTCTTTTAATACATTCCAAGAAGGCATTGATCACAAAAAAGTCCATTCCTCCATGTCCTGCACCAGTAGCATCCGATTCGAAACGCTTCCATAAAGGATGATCATATTGCTTTAAATAGGCTTCTGGATTTTCCCATTGGTGTGCTTTAGGGGAAAGTCCTTCTATATAGATATGCCCAGCTGAAAATTGGCCTGCGTGAAAGTCCTGCCATAAGCCTTGCGTTCCTTGTACTCTAAATCCTAAATTATAAGGACGAGGAGAATTAGTATCATGCGTAAGCAATATAGTCTCTCCATTATGCGTTTGTATACTAGTAGTCACAATGTCTCCTAATTTGAAGTTCAATTTCGCATTTGGGTGATTTTCACCACCTTGTGGGTGGTTAACTATATATTTATGTAAACCTCTTGCCTTAGTTGCTACCGAAGAAAGCCTAGTTAATTTATTCCCTCTATTGATATCCACCATCATTGCCGCTGGTCCTAAACCATGAGTAGGATATAATTCTCCGTTCCTATATAAGGAGTGGTTCGTTCTCCATTTTGCTTCACTAAACCCTTTATCTCCAAATTCTGCCCCTGAATTGTATGCAGTCACACCATCATTGAACTTAACACCTCTCAAATCATGTTCGTATCCACCTTGTAAGTGTAATAATTCCCCAAACATTCCTTTTCTGACCATATTATAGACCGCTAATACATCACGTCTATAACAAACATTTTCCAAGCACATTACAGGGATATTGTACTTTTCACTCGCATTTACGACATCCCAGCATTCCTTAATATTAATAGCACCACATACTTCGACCCCAGGAATGATCCCATTTTTAATGGCTTCTATTGCTTGAGGGATATGCCATTCCCATGGAGTGGCGATGATGACTGCATCGATATCGGATCTTTTAAGTAAGTTTTTATAGTCTTCCTTGCCATTTTTATATTCAATAGCAGCTGATCTGCCTGCTTTCTTAAGGATGTTTTGTGCGTCCGCCAGCATTCTTTCATCGGGATCTGCAAATGCTACAACCACCACATCTTTGCGTTGGACTAATAAATCGATATGATTTTGACCACGAAAACCTGTACCAATAACACCAATTTTAATGATGTCTTTTTTAGCATTGGACTGTGCTTTTATAAACTGAGGACTTAAGCTTAAAGCAATAGATGCTAGACCTGCGTCTTGTACAAATTTTCTTCTGGATGGGTGCATTGCCATAGGTATATGTTTATACTACAAAATACAACCTATTTTGAATTGAACAAACAGTCTACAGATCTATTTCAACCTAGTTTAATTGCTTATAATTAACATTATGTTAAATAGTATATTCAGAATAACACCCTGTTGATAGGTTTTGAAAAGCAAAAGAAAAATAGATACTTCATAGCAAAGCACAAAAAAGCCCTCCCGATTTGGGAAGGCTTTTATATATTATTTAAGATACTATTTGATATCGTGCATGTAATCAACAATACCGTTTTTGTCAAAACCTATTTCAACTTTGTTATATATAAATAATTCAGATGAATTTGATTTAGTTACAGTAGTTGATATACTATTGGGTTTACCCATTAATCTGTAAACTTGTTTCTTGGTTGATCCTATCTTAACTTCAAATGCGTCATGTAAAAGGTCATATTTATTGTACTTTTTTTCCATTTCTTCAACCAATTTCAAATCTTTACCTCTAGCTTTATCAGCCTTAGATAAATAGAATGTAGCTAATAAATCAACAGCTCTTGATCCTACATTTTTATCTTGTTTACTTAATTCCTCTTTTGATTCAATTATATTAAATGCTAATTCTGTCCAATAAATAGTCGAATCTAATTTTGCTTTAAGATCAGCTTCAATAACTAAATTTACTTTCTTGATTGAATCAACTTGAGGTTTGATTTTATTTTCGTAAACTAATTTCTTTTTTGGATCTGTTGGTTTATTAGCATTCAAAGTTTGTAATGCTTTTCTACTCTCTGCTAATTTCTCCTCAATAGTTCCGTATTGATTGTAATAATTTACTCCTATATTGAATGCAACAGCTGAATTAGATTGATTTAATTTGAAAGAATTTTTATATGCGCTTAATGCTTTTAAGAAAAGAATATTTTCCTTTTCATCAGTCATACCCTCTGAATTTCTAGCTGACATGAATAAATCACCAAATAATTGATGTTCGATCTCAGTTGCTGTTCCATTCAATAAGACAGTATCGTAAGCTAGCATCTTCTCGTCAATTGTTAAATTGGATTCAATATAATCTGCTTTAAATTCAAACCATTTTTCATTTGGATAGTTTCTCTCAGATACGGCATAATATTTATCGAATAAAGCTTTATCCTTTTTTTCCTTTGCCTTAATCAAAACATATTTGTAAACATCGATTAAGTCATCAGATTTGAGGTTCGCATCTATCATTCTAGTATAATGCTTGATCGTTGTTTCCTCATTACCCGCATTTTGGTTAGCATAACCGGCATACATTAATGTGGTGGTATCAAATGGTTGCTTATTGCTTGACCAACCTTTTGTAAAGATGATATCACTTAAAATCACCCCTCTATCAAAATTAGCGGCAGCGTCTTTCCATTTTTTCTCTCCAAAAGCTGCAACACCATCTTTAAAGCTTTTTAAATACACTTCAAAGAAAGGCTCTTGACCACTTTTTACAGCCAATGCATATTCTGGATCAGCTTTGATATAGTCTTCTAAGCTTTTGTATAACTTCTCTACTGCATCTGGATATTTAGCAGCTGGATCCTTCGCCAAACCTGCATAAATTTTTGATTTCCAGTAATACCCTTCTGCTGTTGTTTCTAAGCTAGCTTTCTTAGCAACTGCTTTATTGTATTCTGTCTTGGCAGCTTCGTAGTTATTTAATAATAAGCTAGTCTCTACTTTTTTAAAGTCTTGAGCAAAAGCTGTTTGCATCAATGTTACTAAGAACATTGCACCAATCCATTTTTTCATAATGATTATTTTAAAGTACTAAAGTTATAAAATTTATGCTTCTGGCGTATCATCGCCTTCGTTATTCAATGTATCATCAATCTCTGGTTCAGTTGAATCAGTTGTTTCAGTAGATTCAATGATTGCTCCACCATCAGATGGGACTGCTTCACCTTCTTCTGGCACATCTTGTTCTTCGATTTTAGAAGTGGCTGCAATCTCATCGCTTTCGTCTAAACGAATCAATTTAACACCCTGGGTTGCTCTACCCGCTTCTCTAATATCTGCGATGCTTGTTCTTATGGTTACACCAGATTTACATGTGATGATTAGATCTTCTTTTTCTAATACATCCATGATTCCAACTAAGCTTCCGGTTTTTTCTGTGACATTGATGGTTTTCACACCTTTACCACCACGATTGGTGATACGGTAATCATCAATTGGAGTTCGTTTACCATAACCTTGTTGACTCACCACCAATATGGTACGGTCTTTGTCCTCTCTGCTTACACAAACTAAACCGACCACTTCGTCCGTTTCATCATCCACTTCGATACCAGCAACACCTATCGCTCCTCTACCTGTTGGTCTTACTTTTTCTTCTGGGAAGCGAATCGCACGACCAGACTTCACAGCCATCATCACTTCGTTGTTACCATCTGTTAAACGTGCTGCTAATAATTCATCGCCTTCATTAATCGTGATGGCGTTCACACCATTCACTCTTGGACGACTAAATTCTTCTAAACAAGTTTTCTTGATGATCCCTTTCTTAGTACATAATATGATATAGTGATTATTTACATAATCCTTATCTGCCAAATTACGCACTTCGATAATTGCTTTTACTTTATCGTCTGGAGGTAGTTGAATTAAGTTTTGTATCGCTCTACCCTTACTAGTTTTTTCACCTTCAGGAATTTCATACACACGCATCCAGAAACATCTTCCTTTTTCGGTAAAGAACAACATTGTATCGTGTGTGGATGCAATAAATAAATGCTCTACATAATCTTCTTCTCTGGTCTTAGAACCAATGGCACCGCGACCTCCACGCTTTTGTTGACGGTATTCGGTTGCAGAAGTACGCTTGATATAACCTAAATGAGAAATGGTAATAACCACATCTTCTTCTTCGATTAAATCTTCGATACGCATTTCATCTGCCAAGTATTGAATTTCAGATTTACGCTCGTCACCAAATTTTTCTTTTACTTCTAATAATTCAGTTTTGATGAGTTCAAAACGTAAATGTTCGCTACCTAATAATTCTTTTAATGAAGCAATCAACTTCATCAATTGATCAAATTCTTCTTTAATTTTCTCACGCTCCATGCCAGTCAAACGTTGCAATCTTAATTCCAAAATTGCTTTCGCTTGGATCTCTGAAATGCCCCATCCTGCTGTAATTAAAGCTTCTTTTGCAGCTTCAGGATTAGCAGAACTTCTGATTAATCGAATGACTTCATCTAAATGATCTAAAGCAATTAAATAACCTTCTAAAATATGTGCACGTTCTTCGGCTTTCTTTAATTCAAATTTGGCACGACGAATCACCACTTCCATTCTAAAATCAACGAACTCTAAAATTAAATCTTTCAAGTTCAAAATTCTAGGACGACCTTTTACCAAAGCCACATTGTTGATACCATAACTGGTTTGCAATTCTGTGAATTTAAATAATTGGTTGATGATTACTTGAGCCACGGCATCTTTACGCAATTCAATCACAATACGGGTTCCCTCGCGTTTGTTACTTTCATTGTTTACGTGCGTAATGCCTTCCACCACTTTGTCTACCACTAATTGACCAATACGATCTGTTAAATGATCACGATTCACTTGATATGGAATTTCGTTGATCACAATCATTTCACGACCATTGGCTTTAGTTTCAACATTACATTTTCCACGCACCACCACACGACCGCGTCCTGTCATTAAACCTTGTTTCACCCCTTCCATACCATAGATCACTCCACCAGTTGGAAAATCGGGCGCTTTTACGATAGAAATTAATTCTTCGATCGTAATATCTTTATTGTTGATATAGGCAATACATCCATCCACTACTTCATTCAAATTGTGTGGCAACATGTTAGTCGCCATACCCACCGCAATACCAGATGAACCATTCACTAAAAGTTGTGGAATCCTTGTTGGTAGCACACTTGGCTCAGATAAGCTATCATCAAAGTTCAATTGATAATCCACTGTATCTTTCTCCAAATCATCCAACATGGCTTCTGAAATCTTTTGTAAACGCGCCTCTGTATAACGCATAGCTGCCGGCGGATCACCATCTTGGTTACCAAAGTTACCCTGTCCGTCCACTAACTTATAACGCATCGTCCACTCTTGTGCCATACGCACTAAAGTATCATAAATGGCAGTGTCACCGTGTGGGTGAAATTTACCCATCACTTCTCCTACAATACGAGCAGATTTTTTATACGGTTTATTGCTATTGTTTCCAAGCTCATGCATCGCGAATAAAACACGACGGTGAACTGGTTTAAAACCATCACGTACATCGGGTAATGCACGGCCTACAATAACAGACATAGAATAGTCGATATAGGAGGTTTTCATTTGCTCCTCAATATTGACTCTAATCACACGATCATTGTCTTGGGTCTGTTCTAGACCTAAATTTCCACCTAAATTTTCTTCCATATTTTTTGTTTCTTATAGTCAATTTTCAATGCCAAAAATGACATCAAATACGAACGTTTACGAAGATACCTTTTTGACCCCTTTTTTATGCTTAAAATCAGTATTTATTTACACATTTTTATCCACAGTTTTTGGTAATAAATACTAACTTTAACGTATAGATTTTTAACCACTTATACATTCAAAAATGGGCCAAACAATTCTCATTATTGGAGCAGGTAAATCTGCCACAGTTTTAATCCAATATTTACAAAGAAAAGCGGTCGAAAACGACTGGTATATTCTACTAGCCGATGGAGATGCTGAAACGGCTAAAAATAAGTGGAATAATGCACCCAATGGAATGGCCCTTGGTATTGACATTGAAAATGAAGTGGATCGTCAAAATTTGGTTCAAAAAGCCCATATCGTTGTATCTATGTTACCAGCTCACCTCCATTTTTTGGTTGCAAAAGATTGTTTGACGTTCGAAAAACCATTATTTACGGCATCTTATGTAGATGATAATATGCGTTCCATAGCAGCAGAAATTGAATCCAAACAACTATTATTCCTCTGTGAGATGGGTTTAGATCCCGGAATTGACCACATGAGCGCCATGGCAATCATAGATGAGATTCATTCAAAAGGAGGCAAAATAACAGGCTTTAAATCCCATTGTGGCGGATTGGTCGCTCCTGAAAGTGATGACAATCCTTGGCATTATAAAATTAGTTGGAACCCAAGAAATATCATTTTAGCAGGTAAAGCAGGTGCCATCTATCTAGAAAATGGCGCCACAGTGACCAAAAATTATCCAGCAATATTTGATCAAACACCCACTGTAGATTTGCCAGGCATAGGCCCTCTAGCGTATTATCCTAACAGAAACTCTTTATCCTATATTGACACGTATCACTTACATGGAGTAAAAGATTTTGTGCGAACAACACTGCGCTACCCTGCTTTTTGTTCGGGCTGGAATGCTATTATACAATTACAATTAACAGATGAAGCTGTTTTTCAATTGGCACCGAATACAACTGTTCAAAAATGGTTTGAACAACATATTCAACAAAAAGGATTGACTGCCTTACTTTCAACATTCAATGAGGACAAAAATATCAAGGAACAACTAGAGTTTATTGGTTTATATGAACCTACCTCCATCCCTGTTCAATTCAATTCCAATGCAACTATTTTACAATGGTTATTAGAAGGAAAATGGAAATTAAATGCAGGAGACAAAGACTTGGTGGTGATGTTACACGAAATTGAATACAGCATTGGGAATCGACCATTTAAAATTGATAGCAGTATGGTTTTAACCGGCGATGACGCTATTCATACAGCCATGGCAAAGACAGTTGGACTGCCATTGGCCATGGGTGTATGTGCTTATTTAAAAGGAGAAATTAACATGACAGGATTGCATATCCCAATAGATGCAAGAATTTATGCACCTATCTTAAAAAATTTAGCGCAGGAAGGGATTGTATTCCAAGAAACCTTAACCACTTATTAAGCTTACTTATTCAACATTCCATTGATTTCCCATTCGAAATCTAATTGGCGTTTGTCTAAGTTTGCGGCTACCACTTTCACCATTACTTTATCCCCCATATTGAATTTACGGCCCGATCTTGATCCTACTAAAGCATAGTCTGATTCAAGTAATCTAAAGTCATCAAATTTGGATAAGCTTGTAATACTCACTAAGCCTTCACATTTATGCTCCACAGTTTCAACAAAGAAACCGAAACTAGATACACCACTGATAATGCCTTCGAAACTATGTCCAAGATAATCACGCATGAATTCTACCTGCTTGTATTTGTTAGCAGCACGTTCTGCTTCCATCGCAGCTCTTTCACGCATACTACAATGCACACATTTTTCTTCTAGTCCTTCGTCATTGATTGCATTGCCCATTAAGACACTTTGAACAATTCTGTGGACCAATACATCGGGGTAACGGCGGATTGGAGAAGTAAAATGACAATAATGTTCAAAGCCTAATCCATAATGGCCAATATTGTTGGTTGTATACACTGCTTTCGCCATAGTGCGAATGCCCAATTGTTCTAAAACATGTTGTTCTGGTTTGCCTTTTGACGCCAACATTAAATTATTAAAGCTATGCGCGATATGTTCTGGAGAATCAATATTAAATGGATATCCGTGTTTTTTTGCAAAGACTACAAACGGACTTAATTTATCTTCGTTCGGTTGGTCATGCACACGATATGGGAAAGGAATAGGTTCCTTTTTTACTTTCACATTACCCATTTTTTCAGCAATCAATTGATTGGCTTTCAGCATCAATTCTTCAATTAACTGATGTGATGCTTTGCTTTCTTTAACAGTGATTCCAATAGGCTTTCCAGCGGCATCTAAAGTAAAACGGACTTCCTGAGATGAAAAGTTGATGGCGCCATTGTCGAATCGCTTCTTTCTTAAATGCTGGGTATAATCATGCAACCATAAAATTTCAGCTTTGTGATCTCCCTCTTTTGTTTCAATAATTTCTTGCACCTCTTCATACGTAAAACGACGATCAGAATAAATCACTGTTTTGCCATACCATGTATGTACTATTCTGCCTGCATCATCCACTTCAAAAGTAGCTGAGAATGTTAATTTTTCTTCTTTAGGTCTTAAAGAACACAATTCATTAGAGATTCTTTCCGGCAACATGGGATAGACACGATCAGGTAAATATACTGATGTGGCTCTTTCAAATGCCGCCTTATCTACCGCAGTACCTGGTTGTACAAAGTGACTTACATCCGCAATATGCACACCAATTTCAATGTGTCCATTGGTTAAATGTTGAAAAGAAATTGCATCATCAAAATCCTTTGCGTCTACTGGATCAATTGTAAAGGTCAACACTTCTCTATAGTCTTTTCGCTTTGCAATTTCCTCGGGTGTAATCTTATCTGATAAAGTTTTAGCGAATGCCAATACTTCTCCATCAAATACCAATGGGAAACCTGATTCTGCCACAATAGATTTCATGGCCATATCATTCTCCTTTTCAGGTGTAAATATTTCTAATACTTCTCCTTCTGGTTTTTTATTTGGGTTATCCCATTTAGTCAACTGAACAATTACCTTATCTCCCGTCTTAGCCCCTTTTAATTTATCCATTGGGATATAAATATCTGGCATTGGATGAATGGTGTTGGGTAAAAAGAATGCATGGTGTTGCATGATCTGCATTGTGCCCGAAAAAGACACTTGTTTTCTTTTTACAATCTCCACTACCTTACCTTCTTTCTTTCCAGAGCCTTGTCTTATTTTGGTGATTTTTACACGTACTTCATCCCCTTTGAGTGCGGTATTAAAATCGGTTGGGAAAACTAAAATATCTTGTTCTAAACCTTGTACGATAATGAAACCCATACCTGATTTAGCGATGTCTAATACTCCTTTATACGTTGTCGTTAAATGAGTTTGTTTTGTAGTTGTTTTTGACTTCTTCTTGTCTTTTTTACTGTTCATTTGTTTGTTGATGATATTGTGCTACAAAATCAATGACCAATTGATTAAATTCAGTTGCTTGATTAAATAGAAAGAAGGGCTTAATTGGAAGTACATACAAAGGAATATCATTTAATTCGTTGGTATACTTCACCAATCTAACAGCATCTTTCTCTGTGGTAAGGATCAGCTTACTCTTTGCGTTAATCTGTTCAAATTTATTGCGTATCTCATTTAAATCTTCAATCGAGAAAATATGATGGTCGCTGTAACTTAATTGATAATAAGTGTGTGTGTTTTCGTGTAAATAATTTTTTAATGGAATGGGGTTGGCAATACCACATACCAATAAAACCTCATCTCGCATGGTCAACACCCATTGGTCGGAGGGGTTGTAAATGTGATAAGGTGTCTCATAGGCAATTGCAGTAAAAAATACGGATTGATGTTGTTCCGGATAAAGCTTCTCCAATACTTCTGCTCTATCTGCTTCGGTCATATCCATAGGGCATTTTGTAACCACAATGATATTGGCACGTTTTGCCGATTTTCGTTCATCCCTTAAATCTCCAGTTGGGAAAAAGAAATCATCGCAATAAAGATTATCGTATTCGGTTAAAAGAATACTAAAATGCGCATCAATCTCACGATGTTGAAATGCATCATCTAAAACCACAGTTTGCAAATCAGGAATATCTTGAATCAATTGAGGGATAGCCTCAATACGACGCTCTCCAACAGCAACGCCCACTTTTGGAAATTTTAAATGGAACTGCATTGGTTCATCACCAATTTCCAATGCGGTCGTATTTTCACCCGCTAATGCATAGCCCTTAGTTTTTCTTTTATAACCTCTACTGAGTGTAGCTGTTTTATACTCATTGGATAGAATAGATAATAGATGCTCCACCATGGGGGACTTTCCTGTCCCTCCTAGTGAGAGATTCCCAACACAAATGATGGGTAAATTAAAATGTACAGATTTGAAATATTTCTTGGCGTACATCCAGTTACGCAAGGAGACGATCCAACCATATAAAATGGCGAATGGCAAAAGCAGTACTCTAAAGGATTTTAAAAAAATATTATTCAAATTCATAGGTATTCCACGGCGTGATACAACAGGTCAAAGGTACGTCAAATTCGTTGGTATCAGTGAAATTGTCCATTGGTTCAAAGTAAGAAACACCTATTTTCTGAAGGTCTTTACCCGCCTTTGCCAGGTAACGATCATAGTACCCTTTGCCAAAGCCGACACGATGGCCTTTTTGATCAAATCCTAATAATGGCACCA
Organism: Sediminibacterium sp.; assembly: GCA_030158665.1. GTDB lineage: Bacteria > Bacteroidota > Bacteroidia > Chitinophagales > Chitinophagaceae > Sediminibacterium. Next base: position 48,304 of record JAOASM010000012.1, read on the forward strand.
ACATGGAATCAATCAAATCTGGTGTTACTTTATTGAAAGGCAAAGGTTCTTGTATCCCAAATGCGTTCAATTGCAATGTTTCCGTTTCAAAATAGAAATCCATTGCATTGATTTTGGCCTGTACAATAGGATAACAGAACCGAATAAATGGATATAACGTCTTTATGTATTTTTCAAATAATAAAGTATTGGGTTCGTTTTTATGAGCTAAGGGATAAAAACTTGCAAGAATTGAAGTGCTAGACCAATCTATACGCTGCAATTGAATGAGTAATAAATCATCCAATTTCATGCATTCTGAATCAGTCAATGCAGCTCTTTTCTGAGCTAATATTTTACGCGCTTCGGCTTTTGTTATATGCATTCAAAAAAACTAAAAATAGTGGCTCCATAATTTCTTTGGAAACTATAGCCTTCAAATGTTTTATAATCATTACGAGGCGTATGTTCCAAAATGAAATACCCCTCATGGCTTATTAATTTCTTTTCAACAATGATTCTTGGTAAGTCATCAATAGTATTTAAAGCATAGGGCGGTCCAGCAAAAATGATGTCATATTGTTGATTGCAGCTAGCTAAAAATTGAAAGACATCCATTTGTATGGTGATGGTGTTTTCTATTTTTAAAAAATCAATGTTCTTTTTAATGAAATCAAGCATTGTCTTATCCTTCTCAACTATCGTTAATTGTGCTGCACCCCTTGACGCCAATTCATAACTAATACAACCTGTTCCTCCAAATAAGTCTAAAGTAGTTGCACCATCTATAGCAACTCTATTTTGTAAAATATTAAACAACCCTTCTTTAGCAATATCAGTAGTGGGCCTTGTATGTGGCATATGTGCTGGAGGATGAATTCTTCTGCCGCCAAATTTTCCTGAAATGATTCTCATAAGGACTACTTAAAAAATGAAATAAGGCGCGTAACTATGATTAGGATACTCCGCATTTAAGGTAGCTCCAATACCCGCATCAGGGGCATGTTGTAAGTGTGCATTCGCAAAATAACTTGATACATCTTGTATCCAAAGATCTCTTTCGGCACTATATCCAATCACATTTAAATTGGTATCATTGGGCAATGTATTGGCTTGAACACAAGCGTTCAAAACTTGGTATTTATTCTGATCGGCTCCACTCCTATTGTAATAATTTACAAAAAGCGGTTTACCATTTTGTAAAATTAAAACAATGAAGTAATCGTCAAAAAGAGACAGATAAACCCCATCAGATTGGCTAGACGATACCAAACTACTTACATAATTGGTCCATTTCCCAGTTGGGAAAGATCTAGTCAATAGCGTACTTAAAGCATCTGGCACACTATACACCAATACTTGATCCTGCCCTATATCTTGTGTTTGAATTTCTTCTTCTATCCTATTGCCAAATACAAGATGATGTTCAGTTTGATAAAAAGCATCTGCACCTTGACCAACTAATTTAGTTAATAAAGTTCTTTTTGTATTCATGACAAATTGCACCTGTCTATAAAAAGATTGGATCAGTTTTGAATTATTTTGCAAGTAACCTAATAACTGATTCCATCCATTTTGATCTGGTGTATTTTCAAAATATTCAAAAGCAATATATTGTCCATTGGTATGGTTTTTAACAACAAAGCAAATAGACTGTTCGTCCACAATAAGGTAAAGGTCTTCCACCTTATTATTTGCTGTACTTTCTTGTACGCCGTAAATGCCGATTTTTTTCTTTGCCATAATCAATTTCTACTGCAATGATACAAAAAAAAGAGGCAGTACATTGCTAAAACTAGTTGTAGATTTGTATTTATATGAGTCAACCAGCAGCGACCCCTTCCTTACAGGTTAATATTAGCAGTAAACAAATACTGACCATTTCTATCCCTATTGCATTGGCCATCCTGGTACCTCAGTTTAACTTTATCATTAACAATATCTTTCTAGGCGCCTTAAGCAAACAAGCACTGGCTATTGGAGGTATTACTGGGGTCTATTATTTGATTTTCGGGGTGATGGGTCAAGGACTCAACAACGGATTGCAAGCACTTATTTCGAGACGTGCTGGCGAAAATCGAGTGGACGAGATTGGCATCTTGTTTTCACAAGGGGTCCTTATTTCAATTTTCTTATCCGTTATAGGCATCTGTTTTACTTATTTTGTTGCGCCTTCAATTTTCCATACTTTATTACATGATTCGGAGAGAGCAAATACCATCATCGAATTTCTTAAAATACGCATTTGGGGCATTCCATTTTTATTCATCTATCAAATGCGCAATGCATTATTAGTGGGTACTAACCAAAGTAAATTTTTGATTATTGGAACAGCAACAGAAGCATTGATCAATATCTTTTTTGATTATAGTTTGATATTTGGACATTTTGGTTTTACAGCAATGGGCTTAAATGGCGCAGCATATGCATCTATCATTGCAGAAATAATGGGCTTATTTGTGATTTACCTTGTGATTCATTATCAAAAGATTGGAGCCAGATTTGATTTATTTAAAAAGTTTGAACTCAAATTGGATTATGTAAAACTCATTTTAGTGCAGTCTTCGCCTTTGATGATGCAGTACATGATAAGTATTATCAGCTGGGAATTCTTTTATATTTTAATCGAACACAGGGGTGAACAGTCCCTTGCGGTTTCCAATGCCATGCGCAATATTTTTGGATTTTTTGGTTGTTTTACCTGGGCATTCGCCGCTACCACCACCACCATGGTCAGCAATATCATTGGTCAGGATTTACAAGACAAAGTCATTGAATTGATCTATAAAATTATGCGTTGGAGCTTTGGCATTGCAGTCCTTGTGGCGATTGTGATCAATCTATTTGCTGCACAATTTCTTTCTATCTATGGCCAAGGGGAAGGATTTTTAACAGAGGGTGTGCCTGTATTAAGAATCGTTTCAATTGCTTTATTAATTATGTCAGCATCCACTGTTTGGTTAAGTGCTGTCACTGGAACTGGGCAATCAAAAATCACTTTAATGATTGAGTTTGCGGCCATTGTGATTTACATTATATACAACTATCTAGTACTTGAATATTACCAAATGCCCATCACTTATGGATGGTTTAGTGAAGTGATTTATTGGTTAAGTTTATTGATCCCTTCCTTCTTTTACATCAGGACAATGCGTTGGAAGAATAAGAAAATTTAATACAATCAGACTCTTGCTCGTTCAATAGATACAGCAGTTGTTCCTTCAAAATAAGGTATTGCTAATTGCTGCTTGGTGATTTTTACAAATACATTTTCGGCAATAGGATGATTCGCTAAAATCTGATCTGCAATAGTGGCTACCAATGTTTCCAATAAAGGCGTAGGCATGGCCATGATTTGTTGGATCAACTGAAACACTTGTACGTAATCAATGGTTTGATCTAATTGATCTATTGTTTTTGTAGTAGGCGTAAAATCAATACGCACATCTACTTTAAACGTATTTCCAATCTTTTTTTCAGCTGGGTAAACTCCATGAAAACCATTGAAAATTAAATCGTTTAAATAGATGTGCATACAATAGGTTTAAGCTAATTAATGTCCCTTAGCTGTTAAGAAACGTTCCGCATCCAATGCTGCCATACAACCACTACCTGCAGCTGTAACAGCTTGGCGGTAGTTTTTATCTTGAACATCTCCTGCTGCAAACACCCCTTCAATATTTGTTTTGGTTGTACCAGGCTCAGTTAAGATATAACCTGTTTCATCCATCTTTAAATAATCTTTAAAAATACCACTATTAGGCGTGTGACCAATCGCAACAAAAAACGCACTTACTGGAATTTCTTCCATTGTATTGGTTTTATTATTTTTAATACGAACACCTTCCACTTTCTTGTCGCCCAAAATCTCGTCGGTTTCTGAATTAAAATGAACAATGATATTTGGTGTATTCAACACTCTATCTTGCATCACCTTACTTGCACGCATTTGGTCTTTTCTAACAATCATATGTACTGTTGTACACATCTTTGATAAATAGTGTGCTTCTTCAGCAGCCGTATCTCCTGCACCTACAATGGCTACATCTTTACCTTTGAAAAAGAATCCATCACATACTGCACAAGCACTCACACCAAAGCCATTTAATTTTTCTTCACTAGGGATACCCAACCACTTCGCACTTGCCCCTGTAGATATAATCACAGCCCCTGCTTCAATGATTTTTTCATCATCAATCCATACCTTATGTGGATAGCTACTGAAATCTACTTTTGTAGCCAAGCCGTAACGAATATCAGCACCCATTCTTGCAGCTTGTTTCTCGAAATTAACCATCATTTCTGGGCCTTGAATGCCTTCTGGGAAACCAGGATAATTTTCAACTTCGGTTGTAATCGTTAATTGTCCACCTGGTTGAATACCTTGGTACAATAAAGGTTTCATATTTGCTCTAGCCGCATAAATTGCAGCAGTGTAACCTGCTGGTCCAGATCCAATAATGAGGATGTCTACTTTTTCTGTTTCCATAATTTTTTCATCTTTTGTGGCTACAATGTAGCTTAAAAAAAAGCCCCGACAAATCTTTAAGATCGTTGGGGCTTTTATGATATTGTTAAATTTTATTAGCCCAAATAAGCTTTCAATGCGTTGCTATATCTTGCCTTTTGCAAACGTTTAATTGCACGCTCTTTAATTTGTCGAATACGTTCTTTTGTTAAATCATATTTGATACCAATTTGTTCGATGGTTACGCCATTTTCGCCATCTAAACCAAAATAGGCATTCACAATCTCCGCTTCTCTTGGACTTAAAGATTTCAAGACTCTTTTGATTTCTTCTCTTAAAGAATCTTTCATCACATCTTCATCCGTATCAGATCCGCCTTCTAACAAATCACCCATTGCTACATCTTCAGCTTCATGCACTGGTGCATCTAAAGAAGTGTGACGAGTATTCGATTGGAAAATATTGTTGATTTCAGTTTCTGACATCTCCAAGATACCAGCTAGTTCCTCTGTAGAAGGCTCACGCTCATGCTCTTGTTCAAATGCCATATATGCTTTGTTCGCTTTATTGTAGGTACCAATTTTGTTTTGTGGTAATCTAACTAAACGTCCTTGTTCAGCTAAAGCTTGTAAAATGGATTGACGAATCCACCATACCGCATAGGAGATGAATTTGAAACCTTTAGTTTCATCAAAACGCTGTGCAGCTTTAATCAAACCTAAATTTCCTTCGTTAATCAAATCACTCAAGGATAAACCCTGGTGTTGATATTGTTTTGCCACAGACACAACGAAACGCAAATTGGCTTGTACCAACTTATCTAATGCGCGTTGATCGCCCATTTTAATACGTTGAGCCAATGTAGTTTCCTCCTCAGGATTAATCATAGAGATTTTAGAAATCTCCTGTAAATATTTTTCAACCGCTTGAGAATCTCTGTTGGTAATCTGTGTAGCAATTTTAAGCTGCCTCATGCAAAGAATTTATTTATAAGTATAACGATGGAAAGTCCAAAATAGTATATCCCTTTCGGGAGTCTGCAAAGTTAAGATTTTGAAGGCAATAATACAAATAAAGCCTAGAATACCCTTGGATTTCGCTTTTTGGAAATATTTATACCCAAAATGGTGTTTTTTTATCATTTATCGACGGCCTGGATTTATCTTCGCGGCATGATAGATTTTAGATCTGATACCGTTACCAAGCCCACCCCAGCCATGTTGGCCTATATGCAATCTGCACCAGTGGGCGATGATGTGTTTGGAGAAGACCCAAGTATCAACAGTTTAGAGGAAAAAACGGCCAAAATGTTCGGATTTGAAGCTGGTTTATTCTGTCCTAGTGGCACCATGACCAATCAATTGGCTATCAAAACCCATACTCAGGCCGGTGATGAAGTCATTTGTGATGAAATTTCTCATATATATCAATATGAAGGTGGCGGTATTGCCTTTAATTCAGGTTGTTCTGTGCGCTTATTGCATGGTAACAGAGGGCTTTTAACTGCTGAACAAGTGCAAGCCGCAATCAATCCAATAGACGTTCATAAGCCAATCACCAGTTTGGTAAGCCTGGAGAATACCAGTAACCGTGGAGGTGGAGCTTGTTATGATTTTAATACTTTTTATGAAATCCAGCAGATTACTAAGGCCAACCAATTGGCACTCCATTTAGATGGAGCAAGGGTATTCAATGCCATTGTTCATAAAAAAGAACAAGCTGCAGATTATGGAAAGGTATTTGATTCTGTCTCTGTTTGCTTAAGTAAAGGATTAGGTGCCCCAGTTGGTAGTGTTTTAGTGGGATCTATTCCTTTTATCAAAAAAGCCAGAAGATGGAGAAAGGTTTTTGGTGGCGGGATGCGTCAAGCTGGTTATCTAGCCGCAGCTGGTATCTATGCTATTGAAAACCATGTGGAGCGTTTAGCAGAAGATCATTTACATGCCATCGCATTAAAAGAAGCTTTAGAAGCTAAATCATTTGTTGATCATGTTTTACCAGTTGAAACCAATATTGTGATTGCCGTAATGACCGGAACATACACACCCGCAGCTTTTGTTCAAGCCTTAAAAGAACAAAATATATTGGCTTATGTGATGACCCCTACTCAAGTCAGATTTGTTTTACATCTTGACATCTCCCCCGATGATTTATCCAAAACGATTGAAACAATTCAAAAAATTAAGTAGTAAAGATTAGAATACAAAATTATGTTAGAAAGAATAAATCCAACCACCACACAAGCATGGTTTGTGTTGAAAAAACATTTTGAAGAAGAGATGAGCCGTAGACAAATGAAAGATTTGTTCGCTGCAGACCCCAATAGATTTGAAAAGTATTCTATCAAAAATGACGGCGTATTATTTGATTATTCAAAGAATATCATTTCAGATAAAACCATCCAATTGTTATTTCAATTGGCTAAAGAATGTGGATTAGATAAAGCCATTGATGCACAGTTTTCTGGAAAAGCAATTAATGAAACTGAAAACAGAGCTGTTTTACATACTGCGCTAAGAAACTTTAGTGACAGTCCTGTTTTATTGGATGGGAAAGATGTGATGCCTGAAGTTAAATCTGTGTTACAACAGATGAAAACTTTTTGCAACAAAGTTCACCAAGGCGAGCACATAGGATACACAGGAAAAAAAATTACAACGATTGTAAATATTGGTATTGGTGGAAGTGACCTTGGCCCTGTCATGGTTACTGAAGCTTTAAAGCCCTATTGGATAGATGGTATACAAACTTATTTTGTAAGTAATGTGGATGGAACGCATATAGCTGAAACTTTGAAAAAAGTAAATGCAGAAGAAACATTATTCTTAATCGCTTCTAAAACTTTCACGACACAAGAAACCATGACCAATGCGCATACAGCTAGGACTTGGTTTTTGGAGCATGCAAAAGAAGAGGCACATATTGCAACCCATTTTGTTGCTTTAAGTACCAACGAAAAACTAGTGAACGCATTTGGCATCAGTAGTCAAAATATGTTTGAATTCTGGGACTGGGTTGGTGGACGTTATTCCTTATGGAGTGCCATTGGATTGTCTATAGCTTTAACGATTGGTTACGATGCCTTTGAAGACCTATTAAAAGGAGCGCATGAGGCAGATGTGCATTTTAAAAATACCCCTTTCGAAAAAAATATACCAGTGATCATGGCATTATTAGGCATCTGGTATACTAACTTTTTTGGTGCGCAAAGTGAAGCCATCCTACCCTACGATCAATACTTACACCGTTTTGCAGCTTATTTCCAACAAGGTAATATGGAGAGCAATGGAAAATATGTAGATCGCAATGGTACCACTGTGAATTATGCAACTGGTCCTGTTATCTGGGGAGAGCCAGGCACCAATGGTCAACATGCATTTTATCAATTGATTCATCAAGGAACGCTAGTGATTCCTTGTGACTTTATTGCACCAGCAAAAAGTCACAATCCTATTGGTGACCATCACGCTAAACTATTAAGTAATTATTTTGCACAAACAGAAGCCTTACTAAATGGTAAGTCAGAAAAAATAGTTGTTGAAGAATTAAAAGCTGCTGGCAAATCAGAAGCTGAAATTGAATTCTTAGCACCCTTTAAAGTTTTTGCAGGCAATAAGCCAACCAATTCTTTCTTAGTAGAAAAAATCACGCCACAAACTTTAGGTTTTTTAATCGCATTGTATGAGCAAAAGATATTTACACAAGGGGTTATTTGGAACATCTTTAGTTTTGACCAATGGGGTGTTGAATTAGGGAAGCAGTTGGCTAACCAAATCTTACCAGAATTAGGCGATAGTCAACCTGTTACAGGACATGACAGTTCAACCAATGGATTGATCAATCAATACAAGTTATGGAAAGCATAAGATTCATTGAACCTAAAGACAATGTGGCACTAGCAGCAGTGATACGTGCAGCATTAACCGAATTCGGCGCCAATAAACCTGGTACTGTCTATTTTGATCCTACCACAGACCAATTGTTCCAATTATTTGAAACACCAGGTTCGGTATATTATGTAGCTGAAAAAGACAACGAAATTTTAGGAGGTTGTGGCATTTTCCCAACAGTTGGCTTACCTGATAAAACATGTGAGTTGGTGAAACTCTATCTAGCACCTTCTGCTAGAGGAACAGGTTTAGGAAAAGCACTCATGTTAAAAGCGATGGCATGGGCTAAAGAAGCGGGATACGAACAGGTTTATCTAGAAACCATGCCTGAATTATCCAATGCAGTGACCATGTATGAAAAATTGGGCTACAATAGATTAACTAAAGCATTGGGCAATTCTGGCCATGATGGTTGCAGTATCTGGATGCTTAAAGCCTTATAGTTTAATTACCACTTATCTACTTCCTCATTACTTAAATTATCACCACTAGATGCAGGACTGCTAGTTGAAGCATTTGCTTCAGTAGCAACAGGCGTTACAGGTGCTTCAAAAACAGGAGGAGTTACTTCATTGATAGAGGTAGAATATTCTACGCTAGGCGCAGTGGGCGCCGGAATGTTACTGTTTTCATCAGCTGCGTTCGCAGCTTCATACTCATGATTGAATGCGTCAAAATCAAAATCAGGCATCAATTCTGTTTTGACATAATCCAAAGAATCTGTCAAAGCCTTTAAAAATTTATTGAAGTCTTCTTTATATAAAAAGATTTTATGGCGGTCATATCCATTATCGTCAAACCTTTTTCTACTCTCAGTAATCGTTAAAAAATAATCATTCGCTTTAGTCGCTCTTACGTCAAAGAAATAAGTTCTTCTTTTTCCAGCACGGATTTTTGAACTAAATACACTCTCAATTTTTTTGTCGTTGTTTTCGTATTCCACAATATCAATTTTAGTTAATTATAATCTATGGCTAAAATATAAAATGTTTATGAAAATTTAAAATTTTAAATGAGATTTAAAAAAATACACTACAATCGATACTATTGTTGATTTTGACTCAATTGTGTATGATACAATTCGGCATATAACCCCTGTTTTGCTAACAAACTTTCGTGTGTTCCTGATTCAGCAATATGTCCATCCTCTAAATAAATAATTAGATCAAAATGGAAATTAAAAAATATTCTATGTGTAATAAATAATGCAGTTTTACCCTGCATGAGTTGACTCAAATTATTTAAAATTGTCTTTTCAGTATTGGCATCCACAGCACTAAGGCAGTCGTCGAAAATGAATAAATCGGGTGATTTAATTAATGCCCTAGCTATAGAAATCCTTTGTTTTTGTCCTCCACTAAGGGTTGTACCTCTTTCTCCAACCATCGTGTCAAAACCAGCAGGAAGTTGTTCAATTTCATTCAAAATATGTGCTGATTTGGCTGCAGCTTTAATGGCATCATCAGAAGACACCACCCCAAATTGAATATTGTTTTTAACAGAATCGCTAAATAAAAACACATCCTGTTGAACATATCCAATACGTTTTCTCAAGGATGTGAAATCAATTGATTCAATGGGCAATCCATCCACCTTCACCTGCCCTGCATTGACATGATACATTCTATTTAACACCTGTGCGATGCTTGATTTACCTGAACCAGTTTTACCAAGTATCAATACTTTTTGACCTGCTAGAATATCCAATGTAAAATTACTCAAAGCTTTAATGCCTGAATGAGGATAGATAAAATCCACTTGACTGAATTGGATATCCCCTTTTATTTTGTCAATTTTTTGTGTGCCCTTATTTTGAATCTTTGATTCGATCAATAAAAATTCATTCAACCTCTTTTGTGAAGCTGCTGCTCTTTGAATCATACTCGCAGTCCAACCAATCGCACTTACTGGGAAAGTCAACATGTTAATGTAAATCACAAACTCCACTATGGTACCTATCTGACTTGGATCTTTTATTGCCTGTAATCCACCTAAATAGATAGTTAATAAAGTACTTAATCCAATCATCAAAGCCATTGTAGGAGTATAAAAAGCTTCTACCTTAGCCAAACTCACCGCGTTTTTTCGGTACAATTCACTATTGGTTTTAAAGAATCCCAACATGGCTTTTTCTTGGACAAAAGATTTAATGACCCTTATGCCAGAATAAGATTCTTGTGCATTGGTCGTTAGATCCGATAATTGTCCCTGAATTTCCTCACTCTTTTTATTGATGATGCTATTCACTAAATAAATGGTGATGGCTAAAATTGGTAACGGAGAAAGTACATATAAACTAAGACGTACATCTTTTGAGAACATATTGTACAAACAAAACCCGATTAAAGAGATCAGGTTGATTAAATACATCAAAGAAGGTCCTGTATACATTCTTACCCTACTTACATCTTCTGTGATACGACTCATTAAATCGCCCGTACTGTGGGTCTTATAAAATTCGGTATCCAATGCCTGATAATGTTGGTATACCTGGTTTTTTTGGTCATATTCAATATGCCTACTCATAACAATTATGGTCTGACGCATAAAAAACATGAATACACCTCTTAAAATAGCCAATATCAAAATGGTGATACTACAAAAAGTAATCAACCAGCCAAAACTGAAATGATAGTTATCGCTGATTCCCGCAATAGCCCTAATTAATAAATCATTGGGAACCCCCGAAACTGGCTTTCCACCTGGTAGTTTCGCCTGAACCAAACCCACCACATAACCAGTAATTTGAGGGGCTAAAACAGCCAAATAATTGGTTGCAATAACCAATACGATACCTGTAAAAAAACGAAATCTATATTTCCAGAAAAATTGATTTAAAGCAGCTAATTCTCTCACTTGGTCCTTTTTTGTAAAGATACATGGTAGTCAATTAATTAGAACTATTGAATTCACGAATAAATTGCCCATTTTTTTGCAAAATTGGTTTTCCCTTCCTACATTTGCCGCGGAGAGATGGCAGAGTGGTCGATTGCGATAGTCTTGAAAACTATTGACTGTAACAGGTCCGGGGGTTCGAATCCCTCTCTCTCCGCCAAACCAATTCAAAACCACGTAATTACGTGGTTTTTTTGTGTTCAGATACGAGCCAAGCTCGCTTGTGCGAAGTAGCTGGACACAAAAAAAGCAGCGGCGAAGCCGCAGGTTTTGAATTGGTTTGATCCACCCAAAAAGTATGCCGGAGTGAAACGACGGCCATCCATAAAAAAATAAAGGCCACCATATGGCAGCCTTTAAAAATAAAGTTGATGGGATTATTGCACCCCTACTCCATAAAAATTGACCGTCTTAATTAAATTATCACTTAAAAAGATGGTTGCATTCTTTGTGAAATTACCCATTGCAGAGCCATTGAAGCCTAAAGTAACAGTTGTCTTTTGTCCAGGAGCAATGACAGCGTTAGCTTGAAATTTTGGTGTAGTACAACCACAACTCACTTGCACATTGTTTAAAGTAACTGGAGCAGCACTGATATTTTCAATTGTAACAACAAATTCGGTGGGTTTGCCATAAGGAATATTACCCATATTGTAATTGTAGTTAGTGAACTTCAACACTTTGTTAATGTCTTTTTGTACTTGTGTTGCAGTTGGAACAGTCTGTGCACTTAGCTGACCAAAACTCAACAATACGATTGCAACTAAAAATAAATTTTTCATAAAGATTCTATTAATCATATAAAATTAAAACAAATTCAATAAACCCTTAGTTTTTATTCATTATGAATACATAACTATATCTATTAATAACCTGCGCAGCGATATCTTTCCTAGCTTCAGAACAGTCTTTTAACAATTCACGCTCCCCTACTTGTTTAATCACCACTTCATTATTGGATAATTTAGATAGGGTTTTGTAAATTCTTTGAGCTCTTCTTGTAGCCAAATCTTCATTATAAGCATAAGCACCATTACAATCGGCAGCAGAAACAATAACGATCTTCTTATTTTTAATTCGCTTGACCATTTCAATAACTTTATAATAGTCAGCAAGATCCTTCTCTATAATATATACTTGATCAAATGGATGGTGTAATTCTACGTAATCTTTGGTTAGTGATTTTAAAGAATCCACTGTTCTAATAAATTTAGTTGTTTGAACTGCCAACTCAGCATTTCTAACAGCAGTTTCAGCAGCAATTTTAGCTTGCTTAATTTTTTCACTTAATGGAATATTAATTAAAACAACATCCTTAATATAATCATTGTTTTGTTTTTGATATCCTTCAGAGGTGCTTGTTTGCTGGAATCGATTTCCTGCGTCATCAAAAGCAACTAAATCATATTCTTGATTAGGTCTTATTTTAAATTCATAATTACAATTAGCATCTATGATACTACTGTCTTTTACAATCAATTTACCTTGTTCATTTTTTTGATATAAATAAATAGACTTCCCTGGCTGACAGGTACTATCTACGTATATCTTTCCTTTAATTTTGACCATACTTTGTGCATAATCAAAAGATAAAATATCATCTGAACCATTTCTATTGCTACTAAAGAAACCTTTTGTTCCCTTAATACTAAATGCAAAATCATCTTTGGCACTATTCACTGGATAGCCCATATTCTTAAGTACAGGCTCCCCATTTGAACCCTTGATCAATCTATAGATATCTAGTCCGCCCAAACCAGGATGTCCATTAGAACTGATGAATAAATTACCCTCATAAAATGTCGGGAATAATTCATTGCCAGCAGTATTGATGTCCTGACCTAAATTCACTGTATTTTTCCAAGAACCATCTTCATTTCGCTCTACATAATAGATATCTGTACCACCTTGACCACTATTGTCATCAGTGACATAATACAAGCGTTTTCCATCAGGTGTAATAGCAGGATGAAAATAACTAAACTTAGGATTGTTAAAAAACATTTTGTGCGCATTCACCCACTTACCTTCTCTTTGTGTTGCTTCCCAAATTTCTAATTGATACACGCTCGATGATTTTCTTTGATTCCTGGTATAATAGGCTTTCTTTCCGTCAGCTGTAAAACTAACAGCTCCAAGATTCATCTTGTCACGTGCAAAAACATCAAATGGTTTAATAGTTTGATTCAGTTCAATGGTAGGCTTTTGAACCCCATAAGAACCAATCATTTTTTTAGAATCGTTTGGCGTAATCGCTGAATAATCTGTATAATTTTTTAAAGGTGTCTTCTCATTCCAATTTGCATTTGCTACTAGTTCAGTTCTTGCACTGTCTATATTTGGATAAAAATACAGTTGGGAAAATCCTGCACCATCCCAAGCAAACTCAGGTGTCAATTTTGCACTTTTAGATTGTAAAAAATGAAGCAAAAAGGACTTCTTCTTCCTAAGTGTATTTGTAAATTGATTAGACTCATATACTAGTCCATTTTGATAAAGGACGCCATTAAATTCATTGAAGCCAGTATTGATTTTAGTATTGTATATTTTAAAATCTAAAGAATCTCCCAACATTTTCTTTGTATTGGAGAAACCAAAATAACGCGCATCTGCGATTTTGGTTTTATTACTATCAATTAGTTGTTTATAAATTAAAGTAGCTTTATCATAATGACCAAGCATAGCATGCGCTTCTGCCATATTCGCATTGTACTTGACACCAGCAGCAACAGCCAAATCAAAATATTTAACCGCACTATCATACTGGTTTACTTTTTGATAACTATTCCCCAATTGCAATATAGCAATAGTATCGTTTTTTTGTTTAGACAAATACTGCTTAAAAACTGGAATAGCATAAGCAAATCTTAAATGTTTATATTCTTGTTGTGCTAATTTCAATAATCCTTTTTGTTTACGAGACTGTGCTTGTAAAGTTTGGATTGAAAAAGCTACCAATATAAACAGGAATAAGTATTTTTTGTTTTTCATGAAATCTTTTTTAAAAGTCTAATACGCTAGCATTAAAAATATCTTGTTGATTTAATCTTTGTCTTAAAGTTGCCAAATTCATATCTTAACATCAATTCGTGAGAACCTTTAGTAAAATATTTAAGTGGATTAAATGGCATATCATATGCATAGCCTATTCTAATTTGTTGGGTTGCTTGAAGTTCAACCATCCCAACAAATGCGTCTCCTGTTCTATAGCTGCCTCCAATTCCAAGCATATCCTTCAACCAAAGATTCATGTTGATATCTGCTTCAATAGGCGCGCCACTCACCATCTTCACCATGGTAGATGGTTTTAATTTAACTTCCTCATTGATTTCAAAAACATATCCTGCATTGGCAAATAAATGAAATGCTTCAGATTTATCTATACTAGAATTCATATTCTCATAACTAGCCAATCTTGATTTCAATACACTTGGTGTGGATATACTTGCATAAAAACGATCCGTATTATAATACACTCCCATACCAACTGAAGGATTCCATTTAGAAGGTTTGTCTGTGCTTATAAAGCTAGGGTCATTGGGATTATTCCTATTATTTACATCATTTAAATTAATGCGATAGTTCATCATGCCAAAACTAAGCCCCCCTGAAAGCACTCCTTTCTCGGAAACTCTGATTCTAGTAGATAACATCCCATTAAAACCTGTTGCAGCTTCAACCCCTAAACGATCGTCATACACTTGAAGCCCCCAACCCATTTTACCCTCTTTAATTGCTTGATCTATGCTAATTGAAGTTGTCTTGGGCGCTCCTTTAATACCTACCCACTGATTTCTTTGGAAAAAATTTAAACTTAACGCTTCTCTATTTCCAGCATACGCAGGATTGACCCCTAGCATATTGTACATATATTGGGAATACATAGGCTCAGTCTGGGCATGTATTTTTTGAATGGAATAAACCATCAAGAAAATAAATAAAAGAATAATACTTTTCTTTTTTATTATTATATGTGTGTAATTCATTTTCATTTTAGTTATCTAATAATGGTTAAGCTTCCTGCTAATTTTTGCAACTTCCCGTTTAGATCAACACCATGTACGATATAATAGTAAGTGCCTTCTGGAAGATCCTCACCTAATACGTTACCAATACTTTTCCCATTCCAGTCATTTTTATAATCAAGTTGCTTATATACCTCATTACCCCAACGATTGATTACCCAAACAGAAACCTTTGTACCAAAAGGTCTTCTTATGACCCATGTGTCGTCAATTCCATCATTATTTGGTGAAAATCCTTCCGGAATATTCAAAGGAACTTTAGGTATGACAAACAAAGTAGGTTTCCTTACTGTGTCAGTTGTAGAAATGATTCTAGTTGGATCAGTAGACAAAGTTGTAGCTATTCCAGCTGGAGTTAAAACAGACCCTACAACTGTATTTTGGAAATTACCTGATATAGAAGATGGAACATTAATTCTTAAAAGCACTGAATCAATTCCACTAGATACAATTGATGAATTAATTGTAACTAAATCCGTATTAGTAATTCCATTATAATTTGGATTTCTAACCAAACCACCACTTGTTGTTACAGAAACTACAGATATATCATTTGGATTATTAAATACCTGAGTTAGATCGTCTTTTAATAAGACACTATCAATAAAGTTATTAGTTAAATTAAATGCTTTAATTGTAAATGTAATATCAAAACTTCCATTCAAATTTAATACAGCCGAACCTGCCACCTTAGTCACATCCAAAACTTTTGTAATTGGAGGATTTACAGGAGGTATTATAGGAGGGACAACAGGAGGCACTATTGGAGGTACTACGGTAGGAGTATTGTCAATGACAGTGAACACAATCGTCTCATTTGGACAATTGCTTATTTGACCAGGAGCGCATACAGGAACAGTATAAGAATAAGTACCTGCAACAGTAGCAGTAAAAGTATAGGTGCCATTTGCTGACATGGTTAGGACAGCACCAGTTGATGCAGCACCTGAACCTGCCGCTGGATTGGTAGGGTCAGCAACAGGTGTACCATACGTTGTACCAGCTGGTACCAGATCGTTGGTAGCAATATTTCCTGTTTTTGCAATATTAATGTAAGCTGTTGCTGTATCATTTACCAAAGTATTTACTGGAACAGTAAACACAATTGTTTCGGTTGGGCAATTGGCTGTTTGACCAGGAGCGCATACAGGAACAGTATAAGAATAAGTACCTGCAACAGTAGCAGTAAAAGTATAGGTGCCATTTGCTGACATGGTTAGGACAGCACCAGTTGATGCAGCACCTGAACCTGCCGCTGGATTGGTAGGGTCAGCAACAGGTGTACCATACGTTGTACCAGCTGGTACCAGATCGTTGGTAGCAATATTTCCTGTTTTTGCAATATTAATGTAAGCTGTTGCTGTATCATTTACCAAAGTATTTACTGGAACAGTAAACACAATTGTTTCGGTTGGGCAATTGGCTGTTTGACTAGGCGCACATACTGGAACAGTATAGGTATACGTTCCTGCAACTGTTGCCGTAAAAGTATACATACCGTTGGCAGTCATCGTTAACACTGCACCACTAGATGCAGCTCCAGAACCCGCTGCAGGATTCGTTGGATCAGCAACAGGTGTACCATACGTTGTGCCTGTTGGCACCACATCATTAGTAGCAATATTTCCTGCAACAGCTATATTAATAAATGCATTAGCTGCATCATTCAATAATGTATTCACTGGTACTGTAAATACGATTGTCTCTGTTGGACAATTGCTTGTTTGACCAGGCGCACATACAGGCACTGTATAGGTATAGGC
>JAOASM010000013.1 GCA_030158665.1 Sediminibacterium sp.
AACCCAATAAAATGAATATTGGTATAGATATGATGGGTGGTGATTTTGCACCACTAGAAGCTGTCAAAGGCGTTCAACTCTATTTATCCAATGCTCAACACAATTTATTTTGCATAGGTGATGCAACCCAACTGGAAACACTTTTTCAGCAGCATGGGATTGCCTCACCTTTTTTGCATTTGGTAGATGCGCCCGAAGTCATCGGCTACCACGAACATCCAACAAAAGCTTTAAAAGAAAAGCCAAACTCATCCATCGCTATTGGTTTTCGCTATTTAGCTGAAGGAAAGATTGATGCTTTCTTAAGCGCAGGCAATACAGGTGCCATGTTAGTTGGTGCCATGTTTAGCATCAAACCAATTAAAGGGGTTTTAAGACCAACCATCGCTTCACTGTTACCAAAATTAAATGGTAAAACCGGCATCCTAGTTGATGTGGGTTTGAATGCGGATTGCAAGCCAGAACAACTGAATCAATTTGCCATCTTAGGTAATTTATACGCAAAGCACATCCTCAATATTGATGCGCCTACTGTAGGATTATTGAATGTTGGTGAGGAAGAAGGAAAAGGTAATTTGTTAGCTCAAGCTACTTACCCCCTTTTGAAAGAAAATACACATGTTCAATTCATAGGCAATGTAGAAGGTCGCGATGTCTTTAATGACAAAGCAGATGTCATTGTTTGTGATGGATTTACGGGAAATGTAATTTTAAAAACAGCAGAAGCAATGTATGAAGCTGCTGCTCATCAAGGTTTGGGAAATGATTCCTTTTTTGGACGTTTCCATTTCGAAAATTATGGCGGCACCCCTGTTTTGGGCGTGAACAAGCCAGTCATCATTGGTCATGGTATCAGCAACGCAAAAGCGTTTTCAAATATGATAGCATTGGCTGAGAAAATGATTGACACCAAATTCTGCGAAATCATTACAAGCAATTTTGCTAACATCCTTTAGTTTTAGGGTATTTTAACTTAATTTCACCACCAATAAAAGATCCTTTTTATGTGGTTAAATCATGTATTAGAAACAATTGGCAATACCCCAATCATTCGATTAAATAAAGTAAGCGCCGACTTACCTGGAACCATCTTGGCTAAAGTAGATTATTTCAATCCTGGCAATTCTATCAAAGATAGGATGGCATTAAAAATGGTGGAAGTGGCAGAAGCTGAGGGTAAATTAAAGCCAGGCGGCACCATTATAGAATGTACTAGTGGCAATACTGGTATGGGCTTAGCATTAGCAGCAGTTGTAAAAGGTTATAAATGCATCTTCACTACTACTGACAAACAAAGTAAAGAGAAGATGGATATCTTAAGAGCTGTAGGTGCCGAGGTGATTGTCTGCCCTACCAATGTAGCTCCTGAAGATCCAGCTAGTTATTATTCTGTGGCAAGAAAGTTGGCTTCTGAAATTCCTAACTCATACTTCTTCAATCAATATGACAATCTAGCAAATAGACAGGCCCATTATGAAACCACAGGTCCTGAAATTTGGCGTCAAACAGAAGGTAAAATCACCCACTTAGTTTGTACTGCAGGTACAGGTGGCACCATCACTGGAACAGCAAAATATTTAAAAGAACAAAATCCTACTATTCAAGTTTGGGCCATTGATCCAATTGGATCTTTATTGACCCATTATTTTCAAACGGGTGAAGTGGATATGGCTTTTGTTAAACCTTATATCGCAGAAGGATTTGGCGAAGATTTTGTTCCTGCTAATTACGACATGTCGGTGATAGATCATTTTGAACAAGTGGCAGATAAAGAAGGCGCACTCATGACCAGAAGACTTGCAAAAGAAGAAGGTTTATTTTGCGGATACTCTGCTGGCAGCTGTTTTCAGGGGCTTACTCAACTAAAAGATAAATTGAAACCAACCGATGTTGTTGTATGCATTTTCCATGATCACGGAAGCAGATATGTTGGAAAAGTGTACAATGATGATTGGATGAGATCAAAAGGTTTTATAGATTAAATTTAGCTGGATTTAGATACCTAGCTAACATGCGTTTGGGTCTTAAATTGTATATTTGTTGCTCAATCATTAAACTATGAACAAATACAGATCGGGTGTTTTATACGGTAAAGAATTAGAAGCATTATACAACGATGCTAAAGCGAATAATTTTGCCATCCCAGCGGTGAATACGACTGGTACAGATACCATCAATGCGGCAATTGAAACAGCGGCTAAAGTAAAGTCTCCAATCATTATACAGTTCTCTAATGGTGGTGCGCAGTTTATTGCAGGTAAGGGTATGCCAAATGATAATTTGCAAGCCAATATCCAAGGAGCCATTGCTGGCGCATTACACGTTCACCAGGTGGCTAAGTTTTATGACGTACCTGTAGTTTTACATACAGACCATGCTTCTAAAAAATGGTTGCCATGGATTAGTGCGTTAATTGACGAAAGTGAGAAATACCACAAATTACATGGTCAGCCTTTGTTCAGTTCTCATATGTTGGATTTATCTGAAGAACCTATCGAAGAGAATATCCAAACCTCAGTTGAATTTTTCAAACGTATGGCTCCATTGGGCATGGGTATAGAAATTGAATTGGGCGTGACGGGTGGAGAAGAAGATGGCGTTGATAACAGTGGTGTTGAAAATGATAAATTATATACGCAACCAGAACACGTTGCTTATGCTTATACTGAATTAGGTAAAGTAGGTAACTTATTCACTGTTGCTGCTGCTTTTGGAAACGTACATGGTGTGTATAGCCCAGGTAATGTTGAATTAAAGCCTGAGATCTTACACAATAGCCAATTGCATATTGAGAAAACAATGGGTACAGCGCCTAAGCCAGTTTATTTTGTGTTCCATGGCGGATCTGGTTCTCCTCAAAATCAAATTAGAGAAGCAATTGGATATGG
>JAOASM010000014.1:0-25865 GCA_030158665.1 Sediminibacterium sp.
TTAGAGAATCAGCAGAAAGCAAATGCGAATTAGGCTAAATTTTAGCTAAATTTGTGCTGAACTCAAGTAAAGAATGCTATGCGTGTATCAAATGAAACTAAAGTAGGTGCTTTAACCGTGATAGCAGTCACGTTAATTATCTTAGGATTCAATTTTCTTAAAGGCAAAACTTTCTTTAAATCTGGTACATTCATCTATGCAAAATACGCAGACACTAAAGGTCTCATAGTTTCCAACCCTGTATTTGTCAATGGATTTCAAGTTGGTACGGTATTTGAAATCGAGAACATGAATGATAATTTATCTGAGTTAGTTGTTTGTATCAAGTTGAATCAAATGTATAAAATTCCTAAAAATTCGATAGCTACCATACAAGAAAATCCTTTAGGCACCAACGCTATCAATATTGTTCCAGGAAAAAGCACCTTAATGATTGTTTCTGGTGACACCATCAAAACAGCTCCTGCTGCAAGTTTATTAGGTGACTTCATGAATACATTGTCGCCACTTGGAGAGCAGATTAAAAATACCATCACTTCTTTAGAGAAAGTATTGGGCAATGTCAATAAAACATTGGACGATGAGAATAGACAAAATTTCAAAGTGATACTTGAAAATCTTTCAAGTACAACAGTCAATTTGAACAAATCTCTACAATCGATTGAAGGGATGGTCAACAAACAAAATGGATCTATTTCAAAAACCGCGGATAATTTAAATTCATTTGCCGCTAACCTGAATCAGAATAATCAAAAAATCTCCAACATATTGACCAATTTAGATAGCACAACAAAATCGATTAAAGATGCTGATCTAAATAAAACAATCAAAGATATTCAAACTGCTTTAGTTGCTTTAAATACGACCATTAATAAATTAAATAATGGCAATGGCACAGCTGCCAAGTTGTTAAATGACCCAGTCATGTATACGCAACTACAAAGCACTATTAAAAGCGTCAACACATTGGTGGATGATATTAAAGTGCATCCAAAACGATATGTGAGTATTTCTGTATTTGGCAAAAAGGATAAATCCACTCCTCTAGCTAAACCATTATCGGACACTGTGGCTCATGATTAAATTGATCCGTTATATCGCTTTATGTTGTAGCATTCTTGTGTCTTTTCATGCGACTAGTCAAGATACTACAGCTGTTGTTAAAAATACAGGGAAATTAATTGAGTTTCTTTCTGCTGAATCTTACAATATTAAAAAACAAGACAGCATGGATTTTTTGATCCTTGTTGGACATGTAAAAGTAAAACAAGGATCTACTTTATTATTTGGTGATAGCATCATTGTGAATGCTACTAAGAATAGTTTAGAAGGATTTGGCAATGTGCATATCAATGATGCAGATTCTATTCACACTTATGCAGATTATTTAAAGTACGACGGGAATACAAAGAAGGCCCAATTAAGAAAACGAGTAAAATTAACAGATGGTCGTGGCACACTCACAACGGACTCACTAGATTATGATGTAGCAGTCAAAATTGGAGTGTATAAAAAAGGCGGCAAATTAGTACGCAATAAAACAGTTTTGAAAAGCACAGAAGGGGTGTATTATGGGATTACAAGGGATGTAATTTTTAGGAATAAAGTGTCATTGGTTGATCCTGAAAATAGTATTTATACCGATACGCTAGAATACAATACCAACTCTCAGTTGGCCAATTTTATAAGTCCTTCTAAAATCATTAGTGGTTCAAGAATCATTAAAACAAAGAATGGCAATTACAATATTGGAACAAGAAAAGGTTATCTGTATGAGCGATCTTCCATTGATGACAGCAGTTACTTTTTCATTGCTAATGAAATGGCGATAGATGACTCACTTGGTTTGGGTGAATTTAGGGGTAACGCTTTGTATCGATCTAAGGATAGTTTAAGTTTTGACTTAATCGCTAATAATATTAAAACCAATCGTAAAAAAGACATTTTATTGGCTACCGAGTTGCCTACCCTAATGATCAAACAACCCAAGGACACTTTATACATCAGTGCAGATACATTGTATAGCGGCAGGCTGACGGATTTAAAAAGGAAAGTACCAAAAGTTCGCGCAATAGAAGGCACACTCAAGGATTCTAGTTTAAATAAATATTTTGAAGCTTTTCATCATGTAAAAATTTATTCCGACTCCATGCAAGGTGTCGCTGACAGTTTATTTTATGGATTAGCAGATTCAACCATTCGTCTACACCATCAACCAATACTTTGGGTCAATCAAAACCAAATTGCTGGTGATACCATCTACATGCATTTAAACAATAAAAAAGCAGAACAATTAAGGGTACTAAATAATGCTTTAGCCATCAGTCCTATTGATAGCACCGATTATTTCAATCAACTCAAAGGCAATTCGATGGTGGTAGATTTTATAGATGGAAAAATACATCAAATGCAAACCAAAGGGAATGCAGAAAATATTTATTTCGCTACAGATAATGAGCAAAAGTTTATTGGCGTAAACCATTCCAATGCACAAATCATCACAATTGATTTCAACAATGACGAACCCGTTAAAATTGTATTTATCAATCAATTGACTGGAAAAATGACCCCTTTATTTGAGACACCTAAAGAGGAACTCAAATTGACTAATTTTAAATGGTGGATAGACCGAAAACCGAAAACGAAATTTGATATTCTATCTCCAAAAGGAAACTAAAATGTTCATCCTTTGATCTTAGGCTTCCTCGGATTTTTCGAGCATTAAATACGCTTTAATAAACCCATCTATTTCACCATCCATCACCGGCCCCACATTTCCTACTTCAAAATCTGTTCTGTGGTCTTTAATCATCTTATAAGGATGGAATACATAGGAACGGATTTGACTACCCCATTCAATTTTTTTCTTATTGGCATTAGATGCATTTAAGGCTTCCTGCTTTTTACGCATTTCCTCCTCGTATAATCTACTCTTAAGCATCTTCATTGCAATCTCTCTGTTTTCACCTTGAGTTCTTGACTGTTGACATTCTACAATGATACCAGAAGCGTGTTTTAATCTTACAGCCGTTTCAACTTTATTGACGTTTTGACCACCCTTTCCTCCGCTACGATAGAATTCCCATTCAATGTCTGCAGGGTTTACCGTAATCTCAATGGTATCATCAATTAATGGATACACATAGACGGATGCAAAACTCGTATGACGTCTTGCATTGCTATCAAAAGGAGAAATACGAACAAGGCGATGCACGCCAGATTCGGCCTTTAAAAAGCCATATGCAAATGGTCCGTCAAATTGTATAGTTGCAGATTTTATACCTGCACCATCCCCTTCTTGATAATCCAGTGAACTTACTGTCCATCCTTGCTTTTCACCATACATGGTGTACATTCTTAAAAGCATTTCGGCCCAATCCTGACTCTCTGTACCACCAGCTCCTGGATTAATTTGTAAGATGGCTGGTAATTCGTCTTCTGGTTTGTTGAGTGTACTTTTAAATTCAGCTTCTTCGATGGTCGCAATAGCATGATCATAAGCTATTTTGGTTTCTTCTTCTGTAGCATCACCGGCTTTCCAGAATTCAAAAAGCACTACAAAATCTTCTACACTTGTTTCCACATCCTGATACAAGCCGGTCCAATATTCGTTCAATTTGATTTCCTTCATCGTGGCAGTCGCACGTTTGTTGTCGTCCCAAAATCCAGGAGACAAGGAAAGTTGTTTGTCTAAATGTATTTTTTGTAAACGGTTATCAACGTCAAAGAAACCTCCTCAGGACACTCACTTGGTCCTTCATACGCTTAATCTGTTCAATCGTCATATGAATTCATTTTATGTTCAATAAAAAAAGTAACTACAAACCTCATAAGCCGGATTCTGTTTCTAAACTATCATTTATCTAGCCTTAACATTACTGCTAAAGTCTTGCTGCCTACCCTGGAACTCGAACGAGTCGCTCTCAAACGTCCCTTTACATGGCATTACAGCACCCAAGGTTTACCCTATAAAACAATTACTTGTCTTATTCGTGAGCTCTTACCTCACGTTTTCACCTTTTCCTCTTGCGAGGTAGTTATTTTCTGTGGCACTTTCTCTATCCCATTGCTGAGATGCCGGCTATTGACCGGTGGGTTACCCTATGCTGTCCGGACTTTCCTTGGCAATTGCTTACCACGATAGCTCGGGATTGTAGTCGTATCAAAGGTAGTAAAATAAAGTGGATGTGCTTAATACTGGAAAAAGACTTCCGTAGCACCATATCCGTAAAAATCGGAATATTGATTGATAAAGCTTTTTACGCCTTTCTTTACTTTTAATAAATCGTGGATTTCATTTTTAAGCTTACCAGAACCTACTCCATGAATGATGATCATAGAGGGCAAATGATTTAGCTGGGCCAACTCAAACCATTTTTCGAATGCTTCCAGTTGAAAATGGATGATTTCTGCATTGGTTAGATGACTATGGCGATCCATTAATTTTTCAATGTGCAAATCCACTACCGATCTGGCTGCAGGAATATGTTCTTTGATTTTAGATGCATCGTATACTTTGTATCCTGCATTTCTTAAAATGTCAATTGCAATATGGTTGTCCTCTACTTTATCTGGATAGGTATTGAATAATAAATAATCTAGTGTGACTTTATTGTCCTCTTTAAAAATTTCAATTTTTTGAAAAATTTGCTTAGGCTTGATTTTTACAATGGACTCAAAATGATCTGCTTTTTTCTTGTGCTGTTCGGTTAAAGAAAAATCAAATGCAAACTGAGGGCTATCATTCACTACAGCGAAAGGAATATCATGAATATAAAAATCGGTAAAGGGCGCAATCGTAGACGAGATGGAAAAATCAATCTCCCCTAAAGCAACTTGTTCATATACAAAATTATACGCAATTCTAGTTTTGTTAGAAAGGTATATTTTAAGTGAAGTCACCACTTCGTCATTGAAATCATCTAAACTAAACTTTGGAATTAAATTCAACCAAACACCTGCATCTTCTTTACTATCGTTTTTCTGAATTTTTTCTTTGGGGATTTGATCAACGAAAATCTTTTGAGGTGCTTTTTTCTCAGGGAATAATTTCTTCTCCGTAAATCTTTTAAAATAAGGAAAATCTATTTGATCCATATAAGCTGGAAACTTAACCCCACGTACTTCTATCATCACCATCTCGTCATTCATGATTTCAATGATACGACCTTCCTCATTGCTATGCAACACCAATATTTCATCACCCACCTGATACTTCATCTATTAATTTTTTGCTAAAAGACTATGCTTTTTAGAATACAAATTGTAAATAACTAAACCAATCAACATCCAAACAAAGAACCACAACCAGCTAACTGGAGGTATCTCGATCATTAGGTATAAACAACACAATGCGCCAATAATTGGAATCACAGAATATTTTCTTATAAAACTCAAGATAGACACAACGATCAATATGAATACAAAGACTAAAAATAAAATCTCTTGATAGCCTTCGTTACCTGCTTCCTTGAATGCATTGATAATTCTATGTTGACCAAAATATACAAAGATCAAAGCTAAAGCTGGAATGATATATTGACCATTGATATAGGGCAATCTAAATGCCTGACGCTTTACTGATGGCGATAATCTAGGTAACACTAAAACCCCAAAACAAACCAATACAAAAGCGAATAAGGTTCCAATACTTGTTAAATCTGTCATTCTAGAAATAGACATAAACAAAGCAGGCACACCCACGAAAATTCCGGTAATGATGGTAGCGAATGCAGGTGTACCAAATTTTGGATGCACTTCTGAAAATTTCTTAGGCAACAAACCGTCTCGACTCATGCTCATCCAAATTCTTGGTTGTCCTAATTGAAAAACCAAGAGTACACTTGTAGTTGCAACAACAGCACTAATAGAAATGATATAGCCTATTTTATGTAAGCCAATTCTTTCAAAGACAAATGCCAAAGGATCATCCACTTTCAATTGAGTATAGTTCACCATACCCGTTAGAACCAAAGCAATTAAAATATACAATACTGTACAAATTAATAAAGAATAGATCATGCCTCTTGGCATATCCCTTTGTGGGTTTTTACATTCTTCTGCAGTAGTAGAAATGGCATCAAATCCTATATATGCATAAAACACCGCAGATACACCCGCCAGCACACCTTTAAAACCATTGGGCATAAATGGTGCCCAGTTAGCAGTATCCACATAAAAAAAGCCTAGTACAATGACCATTAAAATAATAGCGATTTTAAAAATCACCATCAGGTTCGTACTCTTTTTGCTTTCTTTGATTCCTCTATATACCAACATCGTGATTAAAACAACAATAACAAATGCAGGAATATTTAAAATGATTCTGGTTTGTCCAATCATCGGCGCGTTCGTAATAGCGTCATAACCAATTCTAGCAAGTTTACTAAAAGTGGCAGGACTACCACCAGCAGCTAAATGCTTCATCGCCTCCTCATAGCCTTGTTGAGCCGTTTCAAAATTGGTTGACAACCATCCTGGAAGATGGATATGAAACCCTTCTAATAAATTGATAAAATACCCACTCCAACTAATAGCAACAACAATATTCCCTATGGCATATTCTAATATCAATGCCCATCCAATGATCCATGCAATGAGCTCACCAAAAGTAACATAGGCATAAGTATACGCACTACCAGCTATAGGCACACGGCTAGCGAATTCTGCATAACAAAGCGCACTAAATCCACAAGTGATTGCTGTGATGACAAATAAAATAGAAATACCAGGTCCGCCATGAAAAGCTGCAGTTCCAATGGTAGAGAAAATACCTGCACCAACAACAGCCGCAATCCCCATTAAGGTAAGATCACGTACCCCTAATTCTTTTTTTAATCCACTCGCACTATGTCCGTCCACTAAACCGGCTTCTGCATCTTGTACAATTTTTTCAATTGACTTCTTTCTGAATAAAGACATATATAATTATTGGATTCTGTTCATTAAATAATTCGCCAAATCGATCAATGGCTTTTTCCTTGCAGACACCACTGCGATGGATTCTAAATGTTCCAAGGCTTCTTGCATGTATTTTTGCTTTAAATCTTCTGCCCAAGCATCTACTTTACAAGCTCTAAAGATGTCTAATACCTGATCCACTTTATCAGCAGGATCAGACGCCAATAAAGCATTAAGTGTTTTCAATTGTGCTGGGTTAGCTGTTTCTAAAGCACGAATCAAAAGGAAGGTTTTTTTATTTTGTTTGATATCTCCACCAGCATCTTTTCCAAATAAACTAGCATCACCAAATGCATCTAAGTAATCATCCTGTATTTGAAAAGCGATCCCTAGTTTTTTACCAAACTCATATAAATGTTTACAATTGTTTTCACCTGCACCACCAATGATAGCACCCATTTCTAAACTCGCTGCTAATAAAACAGAGGTTTTTAAGGTAATCATGTGGATGTATTCATCAATCGTAACCGTTGCTTTTTTAGCATAGTCCATATCTAATTGTTGTCCTTCACAAACCTCTCTTGCAGTTTGATTAAAGAGACCCAATATTTTAGATAAATGATTGGATTGAATTGGCTGTAAATACTCATATGCTCTAATCACCATGATGTCTCCAACCAATAAGGCAGTATTGGCGTCATATTTTGTATGCACTGTTGGCTGTCCTCTTCTTAAACTTGCCTCATCCATCATGTCGTCATGTACCAAAGAAAAATTATGAAATAACTCCACCGCTTTGGCAGCTAAAAAAGCGTCTGGATGTAAGTCACTGAATAATTCATTCCCCAACAAACACAAAACTGGTCGAATACGCTTTCCACCAATTTTTAAGAAATATTCACTAGGCTCATATAATGTAGCCGGTTGTGAGGGAAAATGTTGTGTATCGAAATCTTGATTGAATTTTTCGATCAGTTCTTGAAAAGGATGCATGTTACAAACTTACCCAAATTTTACCATTTTTTAAACAGTTGTTTCAGCCCTTAGCCCTAAATTTGTGTAACCCCCAAAATCTAATTTTATGCGAATTATCCCCTTTTTATTGATTCCGATTTTAGGACTTATTACCTTAAAAGGAAACGCTCAAGCATACAGTTTAGAACCAGAAAAGAATACAGGTCCCTACACCACTGGTTACAAGAAAGCCATTGGTGTCAAAATGTACCCAAGTGCCATTTCTTATAAATCCTTCATGACTGGAAGTAAAGCCATAGAAGTACTTGGTTATTTTACGCTAGACGGCTTCAGAACTACGGTAATGATAGAAAAATATAGCCCTTTCGCTAACACCAATAATTTAAGCTGGTACATCGGATACGGAGGCCATATAGGTGTTTGGAGCGAGGAATGGAAAAAAAATAACCCCACACACGATGCTGGTATTGCACTAGGTGTAGATGGTATTCTTGGATTAGATTATAAGATTAAAAACGCGCCACTCAACTTAAGTTTAGACTGGCAGCCATCATTTAATTTTGTAGGATCTAGTTATTTTGAAAGTGGATGGGCTGGCTTAGGCATTCGCTACACCTTTAAATAAGGTCTTCACAAAAGCTTCTTTATCAAATAAAATAAGGTCGTCTAATTGTTCTCCAACACCAATGTATTTAACTGGAATTTTACATTGGTGAGCAATAGCAAGTAGCACTCCACCCTTTGCTGTACCATCTAATTTAGTGATGGCAAGCGCAGTCACATTGGTCACTGCCATGAATTGCTTTGCTTGTTCTAAAGCATTTTGACCAGTTGAACCATCCAAAACCAATAAGACTTCATGTGGTGCATCCGGTAATTGTTTTTGAATGACACGTTTGATCTTATTCAATTCGTCCATCAAATGGGTCTTATTGTGTAAACGACCTGCGGTATCAATGAATACAATATCAGCATTTCTTGCAATAGCGGATTGGACTGTATCAAAGGCAACAGAACTTGGATCTGCACCCATATTTTGCTTTACAATTGGAACACCTACTCTTTCACTCCAAATGGTCAATTGATCTACTGCTGCAGCTCTAAAAGTGTCCGCTGCACCCAATAAGACATCGTTACCAGCAGCTTTAAAATGATGTGCTAATTTCCCAATAGTGGTTGTTTTACCTACACCATTGACACCAACCACTAAGGTTATAAATGGTTTTTTATTTGCAGGTACTTGAAAACCAGCAAGATCTTGTGGGGTATCTACTAATAAATTGGCAATCTCGTCATATAGAATTTGGTTCAATTCGGAAGTGGATACATATTTATCCTTCTTAACTCTATCTTGTATTCGTTCAATGATGGCCAATGTGGTATCAACACCTACATCCGCGCCAATTAATGCTTCTTCTAATTGATCTAAGACATCATCATCCACAGAAGTCTTGCCAATGATCACTTTAGAAATGCGTTCAAAAAAGCCTTGTTTGGTCTTTTCTAACCCTTGATCTAATGATTCTTGTTCCTTTTTCCCAAATAATTTTCCTAAAAAGCTCATAGTGCACAAAATTAATCAATTACAGCATCTTATACAATAAAAAAACCTTCACTATTGCTAATGAAGGTTTTGAATAATATTGATTACGAAGATCAATAGCGGTAATTATTTACCAGCTAAGAATTCTTTTACGTTGTCTTTATAAACGATAGACTCTTTAAAAGTATACGCACCTGTTTTAGGGCTACGTACTGCTTTAATTACTTTAGTCCAGTTTTTAGCTTCAGCAGAAGCCTTAAGATCCTTGATTTTCGCGTTTTTAGAAGCTGCTTTTGCCATGATTATTTAATTTCTTTGTGTACAGTTACTTTTTTCAAAATTGGATTATACTTTTTGAACTCCATACGGTCTGGAGTATTCTTTTTGTTCTTAGTAGTAATATAACGACTAGTTCCTGGTAAACCAGTAGTCTTGTGCTCTGTGCACTCTAATATTACTTGAACTCTGTTTCCTTTACGTGCCATGATGGTATATTATAAGTTATACTTAATGATTATTTACTTAGATTTTATCGCCTGCGGCTCTTAAATCTTTAACTACTGCTGCTAAACCATTTTTGTTAATAGTTCTTAAAGCATCAGCAGATACTTTTAAAGTGATCCAACGATCTTCTTCAACAAAGTAGAAACGCTTCTTTTGTAAGTTCGGAAGAAAACGACGCTTTGTTTTAATATTAGAATGCGATACGCTGTTTCCAGTCATCGGCTTCTTTCCAGTTATCTGACATACTCTAGCCATGAGAAATAATTTTTTACGGACGGCAAAGGTAAGTAAATATACCTTACAGTCCCATTTTTTTAATGTTTTTTTCTTTCAAACGAAGAAAAAAGGTCTTTTATTGCTAAAATGTTGATTTTTAATCCTTTTTAGCGACTAAGAATAGTATTCAGTTCTTAATTCTTGGACTCTTTTGTCTTCCATATACTCATCAAAGGTCATTAAACGGTCAATGATCCCCTTAGGTGTTAATTCAATCACTCGGTTGGCCACTGTTTGCATGAAAGTATGGTCATGAGAAGTCATTAATACAATACCTGGGAAATTTTGACAGCCTTCGTTGAAACTTTGAATGCTTTCCAAGTCTAAGTGGTTGGTAGGTTGATCCAAAATCACCACGTTCGGGTTTTGCAACATCATTTTACTCACCATACAACGCACTTTCTCTCCTCCACTCAACACATTGGACTTCTTCATTACATCGTCACCACTGAATAACATTTTACCTAAGAACCCACGGATAAATGGTTCATCAGCATCTGTGATATGCGATGGCACAAATTGTCTTAACCAATCCATTAGCGTCAATGGTTGCGTAAACTCTTCGTTATGCTCCATTGGTAAATAGGCTTTTGTAATAGTTGTTCCCCATTCGTAGGTTCCATTATCTGCCTGACCCACCCCATTGATGATGTCAAAGAAATAAGTGATTGCTAAAGGATCCTTACTTAAAAAGGCAATTTTATCATTCTTACTTACAGAGAAAGTTACGTCTTTGAATAAGACACGACCGTCTACTGATTTTTGTAATTTTTCTACATTTAAAATCTGGTTGCCCACTTCACGCAATGGCTGAAAGATAATACCAGGGTACTTTCTATTAGATGGTTCAATCTCCTCGATCGTTAATTTCTCCAAAGCTTTTTTACGAGAAGTTGCTTGCTTACTCTTACTAGCGTTCGCAGAGAAACGTGCAATGAAATCCAATAATGCAGCACGCTTTTCTTCGTTCTTTTTATTTTTATCAGACATCTGACGCGCCATCAATTGAGAAGACTCATACCAGAATGAATAGTTACCAGTGAAGGTTTTAATTTTAGAACGATCCACATCCGATACATGCGTACAAACGGTATCTAAAAAGTGACGATCGTGACTCACTACCAATACAATATTTTCATAGTCGGCCAAAAAGTTCTCCAACCAGCCAATTGTTTCAATATCCAAGCCGTTGGTAGGCTCATCCAATAATAAGATGTCTGGATTACCGAACAAAGATTGCGCTAACAACACACGCAATTTAAAGTTACTTGGGATGTCCTTCATTAATGATTGGTGCATATCTTCCTTCACACCTAAATCACTCAATAAACTAGCAGCATTGCTTTCTGCTTCATATCCACCCATTTCACCAAATTCACCTTCTAATTCTCCTGCTCTCAATCCGTCTGCTTCGGTAAAATCTTCCTTAGCATACAAAGCATCTTTTTCATGCATCACTTCCCACATACGCTTATGCCCTTGTAATACTGTGTTCAAAACCGTTTGTTCATCGAATTCAAACTGGTTCTGCTTTAGGAAAGACATACGCTCACCCGGAGTGATTTCAACCGATCCTTTATTAGGTTCAATTTCACCACTTAATATTTTTAAGAAAGTAGACTTACCAGCACCATTGGCTCCTATAATACCATAACAATTCCCCTTGGTGAAGCTAATATTCACTTCATCAAATAGGACTCTTTTACCATAAGCCAATGTGACGTTTCTTGCACTAATCATTTGTTCAACTGTTTTTGAGGCTGCAAAGTTAAGCTATTTCCACTTACCAATCGGATCTTGCATGTGCCGATGTGGACAAAGGCTCAAATGCTTGATTGATATATTTATAATGTGCTGTAATCGCGATCATTGCGGCATTGTCGGTACAATATTGAAATGCTGGTAGATAGGTTTTGATACCTAATTTCTGACCCAATGACTCAATGCCATTACGAACACCAGAGTTGGCGCTAACCCCACCAGCAATACAAACATGCTTGATGCCGGTTTGTTGGATCGCTTTCTTTAATTTATATAAGAGAATTTCAACAATGGTATATTGAACAGATGCACATAAATCATTTAAGTTGGCTTCAATAAATCCAGGCTCCTGCTTTTGCAAAAAATACAAGACACTTGTTTTTAAACCACTGAAAGAATAATTTAAATCAGGTACCATTGGCTTGGCAAATTCAAATGCTTTAGGGTTACCTTCTTGTGCTAATTTATCAAGAACAGGTCCGCCAGGATAAGGTAGACCCAATAATTTTGAAATTTTATCAAATGCTTCTCCAGCAGCATCATCAATCGTTTGGCCAATGATGGTTAAATCAGATGGACTAGCGCAACGTACAATTTGCGTATGTCCACCACTCACTGTCAAACATAAGAATGGAAATTCGGGACGAGGTGCATCAATTAAATTAGCCAATACATGTGCCTGCATATGGTGCACCGCAATCAATGGCTTATTTAAACTAAGTGCTAATGATTTGGCAAATTGAGCCCCCACTAATAAACTACCAATTAGTCCTGGTGCTTGCGTAAACGCAATGGCATCAAGGGTTGCCAATCTTTCGGTATGTGTTAAATTGGGAAATGCTTTTATCAAAGACGCTTCCACCACAGGTACAATGTTTTCCATGTGCGCACGACTCGCTAATTCAGGAACTACACCGCCATATTTTTCATGTACCAATTGATTGGCAATAAAATTGGAATGGATTTGTCCATCAATGATCACTGACGCAGCAGTTTCATCACATGAAGATTCAATCGCTAAAATGGTAATTGGTTTTGACACCCCGCAAAGGTAAAGTATAAATAGATATACTTACTTGGATCTTATGGCTTCTACTGGATTCATTCTAGCTGCAATTCTTGCTGGAATAATTCCAGAAATGACCCCTAAAACAATACATAAACTAAGTGCCATAAAAATAATATTGGGTGCAATGGTGATTGGGAATGGCAGGACAGAACTCAATGCCAAAGTCAATAACCAAACCAAGAATAAACCAACCAATCCACCCACTATACATAAGAAGGCACTTTCTAAAAGGAACTCATATAAGATGGTAGAACTTTTTGCACCGATGGCTTTTTTCAATCCAATTTGACTCGTTCTTTCTCTCACTGTCACAAACATAATATTGGCCACGCCAAATGCACCTACCAATAATGATAAACCTGCAATCGCCCATCCACCTTGGTTTACAGAACCAAAGAAACCTTCTACTTGATCTTTAAATTGCGCCACATCATTACAAGTAAAATTATCTTCTTGTGTAGGACTTAATTTTCTTAACTGACGCATCACCCCAGTTAATTCCTCTTGCAATGCTTTAGAGGTGATGCCAGGTTTAGCCTGCACCATAATATAAGGATTGAAATTATCTGGATTGTAAATGGACGCAAAATGGTTGTAGGTAAATAAACAAGTGCGATCATAATCAAATCCACCAATGATGCTACTACCTTGTTTTTCGATGATACCTATGACCATTAATTTACGACCATTAAAAGACACCACTTTACCCAATCCTTTCTCAGCTTTTCCAAATAATTCCTCTGAAACTTTATAGCCAATGACCCCCACTGGAATACCCCTTTGAAAATCTGACTCTGTAAAGTACCTACCATAACCAATATTGAATGCTTGGATATCCTTGAACTCCTCCGTTACTCCATATATATTGATTCCTTTTAATACGTTTTCGTCAAAAGTAAATGTGGCATTTGTAGAGGTAAAAAATGCAGTGTTTGCAGCTAAACTACTCTTCTTTTTCACCATCTCCATTTCAGAAATCTTCATGGATGGTCTTTTAACAAACTTCCACCATGGATAATCTGGTCCACCTGCATAGTCCCATTTGTCAATATAGATTGTATTGCTACCAAAGCTAGACAAATCACTCTTTACCTTAGATTTTAAGCTATCAATTGTGGCTAGCACGCCAATGATACAAAAGATACCAATGGTGATACCAAATAAGGAAAGAA
This sequence comes from Sediminibacterium sp., assembly GCA_030158665.1. Classification (GTDB taxonomy): domain Bacteria; phylum Bacteroidota; class Bacteroidia; order Chitinophagales; family Chitinophagaceae; genus Sediminibacterium. The sequence continues at coordinate 14,201 of JAOASM010000014.1, forward strand.
AGGTTCTTAACTTATTTACTTTTAGCTCTTGAAGGGCCATTTTAAAGCTATTCCACAGGATACTTAAAACTTTAATCATGTCGTAAAATTAGGATATTCATTTGTATGGCCCTAAATTATTGAAGGGCGGTTGATAAAAGGGCTGAATTAACCTATAAGCCGATGAGCAGTTTGTAGAAGTATTTTGTCTATTGTGCTAAAAATAAGCAACATAGAACGAATCCTATCTATTTGATTCGTATTTTTGCGCAGATTTTTAAACTCATCTACTATGACTTTCAAACAAATGTTTACCTCTTCCGTTGGGAAAAAATTGGTAATGGGATTCACAGGTATTTTCTTAATTCTTTTTTTAATTGTACACGCGGGATTGAATGCGACCATCTGGGCAAATGATGGCGGATTGATGTTCAACAAAGCTGGACACTTTATGGGAAGTAATGCAGTACCAAGAATCTTAGAAATTGGATTGTTCCTTGGCATCTTCTTACACATTTATCAAGGTTATTTATTAACGCTTGAAAATAGAAATAAAAGAGCTGTAGGTTACGCAGTTAGTTATGACAAAGGAAGTAAATGGTACAGCAGAAGCATGGCCATTTTAGGCACATTGATTCTTTTGTTTTTAATTGCACATATCTACCATTTTTGGACACCAAGTAGATTAGGTGGCATTGGTTCCATTCAGCCATTAGGAGAAGTAGAACACAATGGCGTGATCTTACATAATTTATATGCAGAGATGGATATCGTATTTACAAATCCATACATTGTTGTATTGTACGTTTTAGCATGTGGTTCTTTAGGGTACCACTTAGCGCATGGATTCCAAAGTGCATTTAAAACGATTGGCGTACACAATAAAAAGTATCATGCAATGTTAACTAGTTTAGGTTATGGATTTGCCATATTTATTCCATTGCTATTTGCTTTGATGCCAATAAGTTTTTATTTTGATTGGATTAAATAATCCCTTCAACCAACACAATTTTCACTAACTGATTGATAAAAGATTAACATATGATAGACGCTAAAATTCCAACAGGTGATCTTGATAAAAAATGGGAAGATTATAAAGGCCATTGTAAATTAGTTAACCCAGCTAATAAAAGAAAAATGGAAGTGATTGTAGTTGGTACCGGCTTAGCTGGTGCATCTGCTGCTGCTTCTCTTGGTGAGATGGGTTATAAAGTGAAAGCATTTTGTTTTCAGGATTCCCCTCGTCGTGCGCACTCGATTGCTGCACAAGGTGGTATCAATGCCGCTAAAAACTATCAGAATGATGGAGATAGCGTATTTAGATTATTTTATGACACAATCAAAGGTGGTGACTACCGTGCACGTGAAGCGAATGTGCATCGTTTAGCCGAAGTGTCTACTAATATTATTGACCAATGTGTGGCACAAGGTGTTCCTTTTGCACGTGAATATGGTGGTTTATTAAGTAACCGTTCTTTTGGTGGTACACAAGTACAAAGAACATTCTACGCTGCAGGTCAAACTGGACAGCAATTGTTAATTGGTGCTTACCAAGCTTTGGAGCGTCAAGTAGCATTAGGTAATGTACAAATGTTTGCACGTCACGAGATGTTAGATGTGGTGAAAGTAGATGGCAAAGCAAAAGGTATCATAGCACGTAACTTAGTAACAGGAGAATTAGAAAGACATTTTGGATATGCTGTGTTATTGTGTACTGGTGGATACGGAAACGTATTTTATCTTTCTACCAATGCAATGGGATCGAATGTAACAGCTGCATGGAAAGCACATAAGCAAGGAGCTTACTTTGCGAATCCTTGCTTCACTCAGATCCACCCTACTTGTATTCCAGTGAGTGGAGATCACCAATCTAAATTGACTTTGATGTCAGAGTCATTGAGAAATGATGGTCGTATATGGGTACCAAAGAAAAAAGGTGATGATAGAAAAGCAAATGATATTCCAGAAGAAGAAAGAGATTATTATTTAGAGCGCAGATATCCAGCATTCGGAAACTTAGTACCACGTGACGTTGCGTCTCGTGCTGCAAAAGAAAGATGTGACGCAGGATATGGCGTTGGTACTTCTAAGCAAGCTGTTTATTTAGATTATGCTGCAGCGATTGAACGTTATGGTAAAACAGAAGTGAGCAAGAAAGGCTTGAGCAATGTAAGCCATGAAGAAATTATTGCATTGGGTAAAGAAGTAGTGAAAGAGAAATACGGTAACTTATTTGATATGTACGCAAAGATCACTGGTGAAAATCCATACGAAGTACCAATGCGTATTTATCCAGCTGTTCACTACACCATGGGTGGCTTATGGGTAGATTATGAATTACAGACTTCAGTACCTGGTTTATATGCATTAGGTGAAGCTAACTTTAGCGATCATGGTGCTAACCGTTTAGGTGCAAGTGCGTTGATGCAAGGTTTAGCGGATGGATACTTTGTTATTCCATACACACTAGGTAACAACTTAGCAGATGAAATTTACAATGCACCAATCCCTACTTCACATCCAGCATTCGAAGCTGCTGAAAAAACAGTTGCTGAAAGAATTGCAAGATTGAAAAATATCAACGGTAAACAAACTGTAGAAAGCTTCCACAAGCGTTTAGGTAAAATTATCTGGGACAAATGTGGTATGGCAAGAAACGCAGAAGGATTAAAACAAGCGATTGCTGAAGTGCAAGCATTGAAAAAAGAATTCTGGAGTGATGTTAGAATACCAGGAGAGATCAACGAATACAATCCTGAATTAGATAAAGCAAACCGTGTTGCTGACTTTATTGAGCTAGGCGAATTAATGTGTGTGGATGCTTTAGCAAGAGAAGAAAGTTGTGGCGGTCACTTTAGAGAAGAATACCAAACACCAGAAGGTGAAGCATTAAGAGACGATGAAAACTTTATGTATGTGGCTGCATGGGAAGCTAAAGGCGAACATGAATGGTCCTTACACAAAGAGGAATTGAAATATGATGTTATTAAACCATCTCAAAGAAACTATAAATAATATTGCCATGTCACATACTACTATGAATTTAAATTTAAAAGTTTGGCGTCAAAAAAATGCAAACACTCCTGGTGCATTTGAAATGTACCGCGTTGAAAATATTTCTGACGAGATGTCTTTCTTGGAAATGATGGACATTTTGAACGAGCAATTAATTACAACAGGTGGTGAACCAGTTGCATTTGATCATGATTGTAGAGAAGGAATTTGTGGAATGTGTTCTATGTACATCAATGGTAAACCACACGGTCCTTGGCAAGCAAACACAACTTGTCAATTACACATGCGTGCCTTCAAAGACAATGATACCATTGTTATTGAACCATGGAGAGCAAATGCTTTCCCTATCATCAAAGATTTAACAGTAGACCGATCTGCATTTGATAGAATCATTCAAGCAGGTGGTTATGTAAGTGTAAACACAGGTAATGCTGTAGATGGTAATACATTGCCAATTGAAAAAGCAAAAGCAGACGAAGCATTCGCAGCTGCAATGTGTATTGGTTGTGGTGCTTGTGTAGCAGCTTGTAAGAATAGCTCTGCTATGTTATTCTTAAGTGCTAAAGTATCTCACTTAGCATTGTTACCTCAAGGAGGCCCAGAAAGAAAAACACGTGTAACCAATATGGTAGCACAATTAGATAAAGAAGGCTTTGGCGCATGTACCAACACTGGTGCTTGTGAAGCAGCTTGTCCAAAAGAAATTTCTATAGCCAACATTGCTCGTTTGAATAAAGAGTATATCGTAGCTGGTTTAACATCTGAATAATAGTGGCGAATCCCTATTTCCAGTTTAAACAATTTATCGTGCATCAGGAACATACTGCAATGAAAGTATGTACTGATGCATGTTTGTTTGGCGCATGGATTGCAGCTGACCCACAAATACATGCTGCACAAAAAATATTGGATATAGGATCTGGTACAGGCTTATTGAGTTTAATGTTTGCACAAAAAACTGCTGCAATTATTACAGCGATTGAAATTGAAGATGGTGCATACAAACAAACCAAAGCCAATTTTGAAGCGAGCCCATGGAAAGATAGATTAGCAGTGGCGCATACGCCTATTCAAGATTATGCTGTACAATATAAACAGCTATTATATGATTGTATCATTACCAATCCCCCTTTTTATGAAGGTGATTTACAGTCTCCTGATAACGCAAAAAATATGGCTTCTCATAGTATTGCATTGCCTTGGGAAGATTTAGCAAAATCAGCTTCTACCTTATTACAAGACCATGGCAGTTGGTATGTTTTAGTGCCAACCTTAAGGGCCTATACGATGCAAAAATTAGCAGCGCAATATGGCATGCAATTAATAGAAGAAGTGTTGATGTACAATGATGCCAAACATCTACCAATAAGGGCCATGTTAAAATTTGTAAAACAACCAGTTAGTGCACCCATTCTTAGAAATAAAATAATAATTAAAAACGCAGATCAATCCTATACATCTGAGTTTACAGATTACTTAAAGGATTATTATTTACATTTCTAATACTGTTGTTATTAGTGTTTAGCGTAGTCCACCAAATGGTCATAGCGAGGATTCAGTACCCCCTTCTCCAACATGGTTGCACGTTTGATAATGTCATTTCCTCCAGCAACTAAATCAGGTAAGACATATTTGATTAATTGTTCTCCAAAAAATCTGCTTGCATCACGCGGTAATTCATTAGGCAAATTTCCAACCGCCATCACATCTATCCCTTCTGGTAAATAAGGCACTGTCTTTTCAAATGTATTGACATTCACGCCGTATACAGGATCTTCCGAAGGTGCATCTCCTAAATTACAAGGAACACTACCGTGCGCATCATCCGTAATATCAGCGATGGTGGTTAATGCAAATTCATCTTCCAATAAATCTTCCTGTGTAAACAATGGCGGAATACCCGGTTCCCAATAAATGCCGTTCATTAAAATTTGTGCATGCGTCAAGTATTTTTTAAATAGACAATCATAATTTCCTGGATGGGCATGAAAATCATTGCGCTCATACTCCTTCGTTATTTTATGGCTATATAAATCCCTTCCTTTTAAATGTACATAAACTGGATAAGCATAATGACGATCAAATTCATCTGGTTCCACTTGTTGCACATCCATCAAGTTCATAATCTCTAAAATACCATGTGCTACCCTGCCTGATCCAGTGACTACAATCTTCACAGGGGGTAATTTCAAACCAAAATAAGTATGAATCAATTCTCTATAATCTTTTACTTCTTTCACCCTTCCTAAATGAAATGCTTTGGTTCTATTACCATAGGCCATAATTCCATTGTGTGCACCTACAATACCTGCAAAAAATCCAAAACCAATCAATCGTTGACCATCTTCATGTTCTAAACATTCGTAGTCTATCAAGGTGATTCCTAGATCCATCATTTTATGAAACAATGCCTGATTGTAGGACTGCGCTTTTTTAGTATGTGAAAAAAAGAGATAGGTTTTCCCTGCAATCAACTGCGTCTTGGGTACTTCTTTTATACCTAATAATATCTGGGCCTTGCTAATGTCTGTGACTATCTCTATTCCTTCTCTACTGTATTCTTGATCGTTATAACATCTATTGGGAGATGCTTCTACAATAATATCCCAATCTGGATGTTGTTCTTTAAGCCACTTACATTGTTTAGGCGTTAAAGCCACCCTATTATCACTGGGAACTTTTCCCTCTTTAATAAGTCCTAATACAGGCATATTGGTTATTTTGCACAATATAAGAAATTTCAGCATGAACTATTTTGAGTTATTTGGCCTTCCTATTGGTTTTCAAGTAGATACACAAAAATTAAGGGCCGCTTTTATGGAGATCCAAAAAGCTTCCCATCCCGATAAATTTGCACAAGGCAGCGCCGATGAACAAGAAGCTGCATTAGAACAGTCCTCCATGGCCAATAAAGGATTTACCCTTTTAAACCAAAAAGAGCGTATTCTACCCTATGTTCTTGAAATACTAGGTATCCTTACCCCAGATGAAAAATATGCCCTAGAACCTGATTTTTTGATGGAAATGATGGATTTAAACGAGGCCTGGATGGATGCTGAAGATGAAACGGCAAAACAAGCCATTATTGGACAAGTAGAACAGTTAAAAAATGAAATATATGCACCTATTCAAAGTTATATGGAAATGGGTCAAATCGATTCTATTTCACAAGAAGCAATGCTGCAAATAAAATCTTATTACTACAAGAAAAAATACCTTGACCGTATTTTGGAAGATTTCCATCATTAGTGTAATATTGCACCCCGCCGATCGCTTAACGCGAAGTATGCCCAGATGGCGGAATTGGTAGACGCGCTAGACTCAAAATCTGGTTATCGCAAGGTAGTGCAGGTTCGATTCCTGTTCTGGGCACAAACCCTGTCACGAAAGTGACGGGGTTTTTTAATTTGTGGATGCGAAACAAGCTTGCTTGATTGAGCAGACACAGATTAAAAAACCAGCAGCTGCGAAGCAGTTGCGAAAGAGTTTGGGTAAGCCCCTCGTAGAAGTATAAGGAAGACGACGAACTAAGTGAGTCGACAGTCCTGCGAAAGGCTTGAGTAAGCCCACATATCCATTCAACCAAACTTGCTTAACTTTAAATATGACAGTTAAGCAAGTACTATTTCTCCTATTAATAATTTGGGGTATTCCTGGCACCTATTTTATAAGTAAGTTTAGAAAAATAGTGTACAAACTTTCAAATTGAAAAAAATGAAACAATCCATACTCAATATACTCTTCTCGCTTATCTCCTTTTTGATTGGTTACAGCATTGCGCTATTAACTGGTTTAGAACTAATACAAAAAGCAATTTTAATCGCTTACATGATTCAATGGATTGCGTTTATCCCTGCCTATTTATTTCAAACTGAAAAGTTTTATGACCTCACAGGAAGTATCACCTACTTAACTGTGGTGAGTTATGTTAGTTATCATAGTTATGCTTCAATGAATGTAAATATTGGTAGTATTGTATTAGCCGCATGCATCCTAATATGGACAATTCGCTTAGGTAGTTTCTTATTCATGAGAATACATAAAGCTGGAGAAGATAAAAGATTTAAACTCATCAAACCATCACCTACTAGGTTCTTTATGACTTGGACTTTACAAGGTATGTGGGTGTCTATATGTTCTATGTGTGCCTTAACTGCAATTGCTAGTGCAAATGGCGTAGTACAGAATAGTTTATTCTACATTGGACTATTAGTCTTCGTAGTAGGTTTTGTTTTTGAAATGATTGCTGACTGGCAAAAATCTAATTTCAGAAAAGACCCTAAGCATAAGGATCAATTTATTCAACAAGGATTGTGGGCATATTCAAGGCATCCCAACTACTTTGGTGAAATCACTTTATGGACAGGGATTGCTATCATGTCTTTATCTTCTTTATCTGGCGGACAGTACATCACTCTAATATCACCCATATTCACTTATTTACTACTTGTCTATGTAAGTGGTGTAAGGTTACTTGAAATTTCAGGAATGGAAAAATGGGGTCATTTGGAAAGTTATCAAAATTATGTTCGCTCAACGCCTTCCTTATTTCCGACTTACCCAAAGCGCCCAAAGAATAAATAATGGTTGAAACACCAATAACCTTATCCAACTGATTATTGGTGTCATGGTAATACTTCCTAAAGAGAAATTACCTCGTTCAATAAAATAAATATGGCTAGGGATAAAAGCAAGGAGCATCAGTACAATTCCCCAACCTGCCCATTTTCTTGTTTGTTGCGGGATCAATAAAACTGCTAAACCAATTTCAAAAAAGCCAGCAATCAAATTAAGCTCAACTGCCCAAGATGATAAATATGGAGGTATTAATGGAATATAAAATGATGGATTATTAAAATGATTGTACCCTCCAAAAATATAAAATACGACCATCACATATAACATACCTTTTTTAAAATTGGCCATAAAATAAATTTGAAAGCGAAAAGTACATGTTTACAAATCTTCAGGCTTGATATAAACAATCTTGCCATCAATAGATACAACTAATGGTGTGTTTGTTTTTTTATGATATGCTTTTACATCAACATTCAAATTTTCTAAGCTTTTTAAAATACGTTTAGCTTCTTCACTTCTTATCATTTGTTCCTTTACAAATTGCTTGTTAATTGGTTCCATTTGTGTTTATTTGAAATGAATAATTGATTACTAATATATTTTTCAGCTATTAACTCTAATTTTATTTCAGAGTTATCAAATATCATGATTTCGTCAGCTAAAGGTAGATAAATATTGAACAAATTGTCAATCCCTCTTTTGTAGCGTCTTCTAATAACTTGATATTCAATATTGTGTCCACCTTGTGCAACTCTTATTTCTACACGCTTTATCGCAATTTCAACATCATTTAACCAGAAATAAAGTAAATGGATGTGATATCCAAGTAAACGAGCAATATTAATTTTTTGAATATACAATTTAGAGGAAAGCGTAGTTTCTATAGCAAATGATTCACCTTTACTGAACAATTCATCAATTCTATTTAACATAATTTTACCAGCAATAAATGCAACTGATTCAACATTATTTGGTCTGAGTTCAAAAGCAATTATATCGGCATTGACAAATATGATATTTTCAGGCAAAAACTTCTTTGATGCGGTTGTTTTCCCTGCACCATTACAACCAGCGATAATGTATAATTTCTTTTCAAGAGTCATGCAAGTAGATTATCGATAAAGCTACTTGAAAAGAAATCCGTAAAAGATCATGACTAGTTTAAGTTTTCAACAAGAAATTCGTTCGGATAAAATCTAATTACACTCCAACTATCTTACATATACTTCTTTATCAATTACTTCCGCTTCCAGGCATATCTTAAATAGATCTCATGCGAATTAGGTCTTTTAAATGGCATATCATAAGCATAACCCATCCTTAATGAGGTTAAGAATTTTGTCTCAACCATCGCGAGCACAGCTTCTGATGTTCTATAAGACATACCAAATCCAATTTTATTTTCTAACCAAACATTGGTATTAATATCTATTTCCATCGGTGCACCTTTTACAGATTTCAACAACATTGATGGTTTGATTACTAAACCATCATTTACAGTAAAATGATAACCTGATTGAACAAAGAAGTGTACATCATTGACCTGATACAAACTTTGATCCGATCTATATGATTGAGTATTGCTAAATGTAATTAAATCAGGTACAGATACACCTAAATAGAACTTTTTGTCTTCATAGAAAGCTCCTGCGCCAGCCAATGGTACTATATTATTTAAATTATTGGCTATGGCCATATCGCCTGATTGAAACGATACAGCATTTGCAAGGTTTTTTGTATCATTATATAAACCTGCTTTTAGACCCATACGCAAAGATCCATTTTCAGAAACTGGTACTTTGATACTATAAAACAAATTCACACCAGATCGTTTGATATAGTTCACATATTTATCTTCAAATAATTGAACCCCTAATCCCATTTTGCCTTCATTGGCTGATTGTTCAAAAGTAAATGACTTCGTACTAGGTGATCCTTGCAAACCAACCCACTGCTCTCTCCATAGAAATGTAAAGTTGGGATCTGCATGTTGGCCAACAACCGCTGGATTAATATTCACCATATTCGCCATGTACTGCGAATACATTGGCAATGATTGTGCTTGTACATGCACATTAAATAAAAATAAAAATAAAACAACTCCTATAAATAAATATTTTTTCATATTATCTCTGTATAATGATAAATCCTTTTAAAATTTGTGTTGAACCATTTTGATTCTTTAATTTAACGGTATAATAGTATCCGCCATCAACTAAATCTTGACCTAAAAAACTGTTGTTACCTCGACCGTCCCAATCGTTTTTATAATCATTACTAGTGAACACTATAGTACCCCATCGATTGTAAACTTCTAAATCCACTCTTAAACCATATGGTTTAGTTATCACAAAACGATCATTAACACCATCTCTGTTAGGCGTAAATACTTCTGGTATTTGAATACCAACAAAAGGAAGCTCGATAGCATTCAATTCAGATACAAGTTGTATTGAACCCAATTTTGTTACTGCATTCACTCTTGATTGTATATTGACTAACCCACTATACCCCTTTGGATTGATATTAAGTATAAAACTGACAGTAGCTGTTGATTTTGACGAGAGAGAACTTAGGTAGGTAGTTAAATTAGTTATTGAATTTCCATTATACCCTGTGTTAGCAACTAAATTTCCATTGACTTGTATATCTAGTACTTTAAAATCAACACCAAATGGTAGTATTGACTTTAAATCATTTATAAGGAAAAGACTATCTATTATATAGTTTGTCATGTTCGTTAAGCTGATTGTCACTGGAACATTATAGGTTAGATTTTCTTGCAAAATGGATGTACCTATAACTTGTTTGAGTTCTATAATATCTGTCACACTTATAAGCTCAATTTCAAAATTGACTACTTCACTAAATAATTTATAAGTTGTATCATAAGATTTTATTGAATAACTATATTTCCCTTTATTAATCGGGAAATTAGGCGCATTGGTATTACAACCATTTGTTGTACTCGTACACCAATACACTATTGCTCCATCTGGTTTTGATGTAATCAAAGAACTTAAATTTATTGGATTTCTGTTTTCAATGATATAAGTTCTTTTATTTGACACGACAGGCGACTTAGGAGGAAATGCAATAAAGGTTGCTAATGGGATACCTACACCTGTTACATTTGGATGACTATCTATATTAGTTGCATTGTTTGAACTTGCAATAGTAGCTTGTTTTGAAATAGTCCCATCTGATTTTTCTAATAATGCAGAAGCTGTACTTGCAAATTGTAAGCTCAATGGTACTGCATTTGCAATTGGTCTTATTTTAAGATCAAATTGAACGAAGTTTTCTTCATTTTTCTTTAAAATTGTACCAGCATCAAATAAATAATTTTCAGACAACACATTATTTACTCTTTTAAAACCATTTGAATTAATTTCACTTTGCTGTCCCAGGAGTGATACAATAGCATCAGCATTAGATACATTACTTGGTCCAAGCCCAGTATAATTTGGATTCAATCTTGCAGTACCTGTGAATACATTTACACTAGTCAAATCGTATGTATAATTTGATCCAAAAACATTGTTCAAATTGGCATCTACTTGCACATTGTTCAAAACCACATCACCTAAATTTTTAATTGTAAGCTTAAGTCTTAAATTATAGGAACCATCTGATTGAAGAAGAGGAGTTTCAGATATTAAATTCATCACCAATAAAGGCTTTAATAAATTTACGACAGCAGTATCTTTAGTAAAATCCGATGTTCTCTCTAAATTATTAGCATCTATTAACTTTTCAATTTTGAAAACCTTTGATGTATCCAATATTTTTTGCTGGAATACAACTTCATTATTAATTGGATTTAAATTAATTATGGTGTCCTTAAGGGTACTGTAATTATTGGATAGAATTAACGTAAAAGGAGCGACACCTGAACTAATTGTAAGTTTAAGCTTTACGGTATCAGAAGCTAATAATCCATTGTCTATTGCATCTAAAGATCCTTGCGGCAAAATAATCACTACAGGAGCATCTACTTGAATTGTTATGGTTGCCGTAGTAGAACCTGTAGCATTCGTTGCAGTAATCGTAAAAGTGGTTTGAGAAGATGTACCTGATGGTGTACCAGAAA
>JAOASM010000014.1:25965-40545 GCA_030158665.1 Sediminibacterium sp.
AGTACCATCTGTATAAACATTATTTATGCTTGAGTAACTTAATCCTGCTGGTGCTGCAATATTCACTACAGGAGCATCTACTTGAATTGTTATAGTTGTCGTAGTAGAACCTGTAGCATTTGTTGCAGTAATCGTAAAAGTGGTTTGAGAAGATGTACCTGATGGTGTACCAGAAATCACTCCCGTACTTGCATTTAATGTTAATCCAGTAGGCAAACTTGGACTAATTGCATAAGTAGCAATCGCACCACCAGTTGAAACTGGTGTAATAGCAGTTATAGCAGTACCATCTGTATAAACATTATTTATGCTTGAGTAACTTAATCCTGCTGGTGCTTGAAGTTGATTAACAGGATCAGTAACAATGACTGCAATCGAAGTTCTTGCACTTTCGCAACCGATAGCACTTATTTGGCTTACATAATAATTTTGTGTTCCAGCCACATTTGTTGAAGGGGTAAATGCTGTTGTAGTAGAAGTTCCACCAGAAGCATTGGCATACCAATTTAATGTATGATTTGTCAATGCTGTTGCAGTTAATGCTATTGGCGTGTCTCCTGTAGTATAATTTATTGTAGCATTTGTAATTGGTGCTGCAGGATATGCACCAATTGTGGCATAATTGATGCCTTTGTATTGTGTCGACGCTCCAGTACTAGTTGCTTCTAAATTACCAAAATCTCCATTGGATGCATCCGATTTAAGTCTTACATAAATAGTTGTATTGGATACCGTTCCATTGTTATTTGTCAATGTAATTGAATTTGTAAATCCAGAAGTAGATGATAATGAAATTTCATACCCAGTTGGGACTGTAACTATTATATCTGCAGATAAATTATTTCCAGCAACAATCAAATTTTGTACACTTGAAGGCGAACCAACACATGCAGTAAATGTATTTAAAGTTCCTGTAACAGATACTACTGGAGGATTACCTCTAAATAAAGCATATTTATTTCCTGACACTAAAATTGGACTAAAAGAAGAAGTAGTCTCATCCACCAAAAAGTAAGCATTACCAACGCCACCTACCAAATTCAAAAGACCATTACTAGTTAATGGATCACCACTAAACAACTTTACAATGCCCCCATTACCAGTTGTTATAGTAGATGATCCAGTAACCAATATATTGCCGCCGGTAAGTGTTCCAATGGATTCATTTTTTGCCGCATTCAGAATAACTGCATCCGAACTAGTACTTGCCGTTTGCATGTTCTTTTCTACGGTTAAATTACCAGTAAGCGTTTCAATAAATATATTTCCCACCGATACTGTTCCTGTTAGTGTGCCAACTGTACCAATCACTAAGCCTCCGGATGCATCAGTAAAACTAATAGCCGAAGGTTGACTAGACACTTCCCCTGCCGCAAAATTTATCACATTATTGCTCGTATTGGTAAGCGTAAAAGTACCTGTACCATGTAAACCCAAACCATTAGCTGTTATAGCTGCAGATTGTGTTACTGTATTTGTTGCATACAAATGGATATCATCATTGGTTGATGTTAAAGTGGCATTGATATTTAAATTGGCACCTTCTAAACTAATAGGGCCAGCAATATTTATTGAACTTGAGTTGGTGATGTTTCCGGTATTTCCGGTATTTCCAATACTAAGACCTTTTCCCGTGATTTGATTGGTTTCATTACCAACAAGATGTCTTAAGATTACTGCTCCATCACTAGCAGCTCCACTATACCCATAATAATTTGAAAGTGCAGCCCCTCCAGCACCAGGCAATGTAGAATATCTTGAATAGAGGTAAGTAATCGAACCTTTACCGTATTCAACTGAAGTACCAGTAATTGTAGAAACATAACCAGCACCTGAACCATTTGCGGCATTATCATAACCCCTACTTGCATTACCTATTGCTCCACCACCAGGTCCACCAGACCCTGGTTCATTTAAACTTTTACCAGCACCTGCACCACCAGATCTTTGTGATCCAATTCCACCAATACCTGCAGTTGCACTACTATTCGATCCAACGCCACCACCGCCACCACCAGCTGTGTAAAATAATCCTCCATTACCATTTAATCCATTTCTACCAGTATTTGTAATTAAACTAGAGCTAGCGCCTGCACCACCACCTCCACCAACTAAAATATTGTCTAAAACCGAATTGGATCCATTAGTACCATCAGAAGGCAGTGTAGCACCATTTTGATTTGCTCCAATTTGCCCCCCTGCACCCACTTCAATAGATTTGATTACACCCGCACTAAGGGTTGCTGATCCATTGGCAACACCTCCACCGCCACCGCCACCGCCAGCATAGGAACCTGGAACAGATCCACCACCACCTCCTCCACCAGCAACAACTAAATATTCAGAACTTGTAATTTGATAAGGCGTAAAGAAAAAATCGGATCCAACAGTGGTATATTGATACACTAAATATCTATCTGACCCACTCACTACTTTCGAAATAGTCACATTAGATTCAGTAACTGCTTTCGCAGCATTGGCCACCAATAAAGCATAATCTACTGATTCACCGGTGATAGCGGTAATAGCACCATTTGTTAAATTAATAGCTCCATTTCTAGCATCCAATAATAAAGGTGCAGCCGTTGCAGCAAAATGTGCAACTTGAATATTACCTGAAATATTAATTGCTGCATTATTGGTTAAAACTTTACCAGCCAATAAACTAGCATTTGCTGTCACATGAATACCACCATCTGCAGTAATTGTAGCACCACGACCATTCATTAGATCCACACCCATAGCAAAAGTACTAGATGCAGTTGCCGAGAAAACGCCAGTTGTTAACACATTGCTCATTAACACAACATTACCAGCTGTTGCATTTAATGTAATATTATTATCACCAGTTAAGGTTCCATTCACCCAAATTTTAGAAGCTGTTATACTTCTTGCTCCAGTTGTCACAACCACCCCATTATAAATAATAGGTGCTGCAGTAGATAAATTGGCTGCGACATTGATTGTACCTGGAGAATTAAATATTAATTTTCGATTACTATTGTCAATGATGCTTGTGTTGATATTAATTATTGAACCAGCAACTGTCAAATTAGCTGAAGAAAGTTTTGACAATAAATCAGCCACATTCAAATTCACTGCAGTAGATGATTTTGGCATGATTGTATTGTTAGCATAAAACCATGTGCTACCTTCAACATCACCGCCACTAGATACAACAGACACCGTTCCTACACTTGTCAAATAAGTTAAAGATGGCGTCCCTGTAATGGTTGCGCTTGAAGCACTCTCACCAATTGAATTCACTGCCTTTAAAACAACACTATATGCAGTTCCATTGGTTAAATATTTTACGCTCAATGGAGAAGTTGTTACTGCTGGATTTGGAGTAGTCCATGTAGCACCATTATCAATTGAATACTTGTAATTGGTGATGGCCGAACCTCCATCGGATCCAGCAGCGAAATGTATAAATAATTCTCCATTACCTGGTGTTACAGAAAGGTTCGTTGGAGCAGAAGGTGCTGTTGCAATAGGTATTGCTGTAATTGATCCACTTGAGGTTCCTGACCCAATTGAATTAACTGCTCTTAATTGGAAAGTATATTGCGTTCCATTCGTTAAACCCGAGATCACCACTGGTGATACACTAACTGCTGGATTACAGCTTGTAAATGTGCCACCATTTATTGCATATTCATAATTAGTAATTGCAGAACCACCATTGGAACCCTCAGTAAAGGAAAGCGAAACTTGCCCATTACTTGGAGTAGCAGTTAAATTGGTTGGAGGAGAAGGTAAACCCGCGACAGCATTTATTACAGAACTAGATAAACCTGAGCCATATGAATTAACAGCTCTAATTTTAATTGGATATGATGTTCCATTTGTCAATCCCGTGATCATAATTGGGGAGGAGGTTATTGACGGATTGGAAGTAATCCAAGTAGAACCATTATCAATACTAAATTCATAATTTGTAATTTGAGACTCTCCTTCAATACCTGGACTGAAATTAATTGAAACTTGACCATTTCCGGATATATATGAAATTATATTGGGTGATTGAGGGGTTGCAGAATAGGCATTCATTGCGTAACCTCCACCCGAACCACCACGATAAAAATAAATCGTTTGAGAAAAAGAATTTATTGAAAACGCAAATAGTGAAATTATGGTTAAAAATGCAACTAATCTTAAATTTAACCGTTTAGATAATGACATATAAT
Source organism: Sediminibacterium sp. (assembly GCA_030158665.1). Classification (GTDB taxonomy): domain Bacteria; phylum Bacteroidota; class Bacteroidia; order Chitinophagales; family Chitinophagaceae; genus Sediminibacterium. Next base: position 30,156 of record JAOASM010000014.1, read on the forward strand.
GATTGATTATTTGTACTGAATATTTTTTGACAAGAATAATTAATTAGGTCTACGCACACCTCTAATTCCAGCATTTTCTAATAATGATGTTGTTATACCTGAAATGATTTGACTACGGTCTGCAATTCTCAACTCAGTCCATAAAAAGCTATTCCAACCTCCCCCCTTAGTACCATACGCTTTTGGGTTAGATGTTCCAACTGGCCAATTTGAGACATTTGCTAAACCATTGGAAGTGAGATTGCCATCTCCATTTAAACCATCATAAGACCTGCCTTCATTGGTAACTAGATTGATTACTTGTTCAACTAGATTCCCTCCCATTTCCATAATGCCTAATGGTGTTGCACCTGCTTGGTAATAGCTAGATGTTGTTGATGATGCAAAAATTCCTGTACGAAATGGCCCTTGTTCGGATACTGTTGTGTTTTTTGTTGAAGAATAATGAAAATTTGCATTAGATAAATTAGAAATATTTTCATCTGATCTTCCGCTATTAACGAGCGTAAATGGTTGGTTGTAAATCGCAGTACTAGAATTTATAACAAAAAAATTGAGATAATCATTAGTTGCAGTACCTCTACAACTTTTTTGGAACTCAAGTTCTGTCATTGGCCTAAGTCCTGACCAATCTAAATATGCAATCCCTTGCTTAAAGGATAAAAAATTACATGCAATATTTTCACCATCATTATCTTCATTGAATACCCCATCTCTATCCAAATCACAAGCTATTACGGCTGGTCTAGATGAATTAATACCTGAGTTAGCAATAACTAACCCATTTCTATAAAAAGGTGATGTATTTCTTAAAACACCAGAACCAGGTAAAGAAGTTGGTGCTATAATCATTAATCCTGCTTGTTGTGTGTATGATAATAGGTTCAAAAAATCACGATATTGTTTTTGAGATGTTTCATATTTCATGCAATAAAATGATGCATATCCTTTTGGGTAGGCTGCAGGAAGAACACCAACAGAACCTATTGGATTAGTAATAGTCCCTGTTGTTGCCCAAAGATTTCCAGCAGTATTTTCAATATTTAGTGCATTTTCTGATGTGATGTCAAGCCTAACAGAAGCGCCTGATGTCCAGGAACCATTTGTGAGTCCATTATCTTCAGTACCGGTAGATCCAAGATTGAAACTACCCTGAGGGACATATACCATCTCTATCGCAAATAATTTAATTTCAACCACATCATTATCCAAAACATTGTTGAATCCATAATTCCAACGCAATTGTGCAGCATTTAAGGAAAAAGTACCCGAACCATTGGCTGACCTGTAAATAAACGCACCAACCCCGTCAGTTGGCACATCAATGACTCCACCTGCAGGAGCAGTTTGTCCAGTTCCAGGATTAAAATTGGCATGTTTCCAGTCTCCGGTACCATTTAGACGATACTTCATAAAAACCCATGCTGCATCCCAGTTATTTGGAGCGGAAGATGTTCTCCAACTATTTTCCCAGCTTATATCAAATTGTACAAATCTAAAATTAGCAGCATTATCAGCACCTGCACTTGTGTTTTTAGTAGTTAAAGAGACATTAGCTATTGAAATATTATTTGCAAAAGACACTTTACTATATATTAAGATAAATAGTACTAGGTAGTAAATTTTCATTTTTGACATAAATAGTAAGTTTTGTAATCTTTGTTTATTTAGATTATCTACAAACATATTTTTATAGTCTTGATTACTGCATTATCCTTCATTTCAATATTTATAAGGATTGTTCTATTAATTATATTCCAATAATTTTATCCAATAATGAGATAAAATTTATCCATTATGCATTTTTTCATAAATATCATCCCATATTTGACGTTATATTTACAAGAATTTTAAGAAAATAAAAACATGTTCAAAAGGTCTTTAACCATCCTATTTGCCATTCTATTTTGTCAATTATCTAACGCACAATTGCGAGATACATCTCTATTTACAATCTATTCAAGACCATTTTACTATAATGTAGTAAAAGATTGGAGTGGAAACATATACGCTGGTAGCTCTGATGGTATGTATCAATTCAAAGAAACAACTCCAAATAAGATCAATGACCAGAAAGGCTACTTAATGATTAATAAATTTGGCAAAGTAGAAATAGATTCAAATGGCGTAAAATATCATCAACAAAGCTCAATGTCTCATATGTTACCCTTCCCTACTGAAAAGAGGGATGAATACCATGTAGGTAATGATCGATACTTTTATATCACATCTGGGGGAAGAATGCATGTATATGAAATTCTACCCTATGCCTATCGATTTAGGAATCATAGTATTCGAAGTATTTCTTCAAACTTTACTGGCACCTATTCTGGTATCTATTATCATAATCAACTTTTAGGACGTCCAGTTTCCAATTTTACTGATGGATATATACGTGAATACAATGGAAAAGTATTTATGTGCACTAACGGATTAGATATTTTTAATATATCAGATATTCAAATGGGCAATAAACTGATTGTCCAAAAACTACCTGACAATTTTAACACCTTACCCACTCGAGACATTCGTTATATAGAAAAAATAAAGCAATATGTAGTGGCATCTGACAATCAAATAGCAATTCTTGATAGCAACCTTAAGAAGGTGACAGAAATATTTAAAAGTTCTGAAAAAGCCGATATTAAATTATTGGATGAAGACAAATTATACAACACCCTTTATTTTTCAAATGCAAAAACATTATACTCCATCAATTTTTCAAATAATCAAGTGGTCAACCAAGGCGCTATAGATGAATACATTGTAGACGGAAAAATTGAATTAAGAACCAAGTACTTACTTAGCTCAAATGGGTTATATTTTCAAAAGGGTGATGGCAAATACAACAAAATCATACCGCTTCAAAAAGCGCATACCATGCTCAGTATTACGGAAGATGCATTTGTTATAAGCACAGACGAAGGATTGTTCCTATTTCGTGAGAATGAAAATAAAATTTACCCACTTATCCCCGGAGTGGAATTCAATAAAAAAGCATTATTTGTTGATAAGAATAAATTATATGCAGGAAGTATCAATGGTTTATATATTATTGACCTTAGTCAAATGGATACCATTATTGCACGTACTATTAAAATGTTATCGTCAGAAGAGGTTCCAACAATCCCAATTTGGTATTTCATTTTAATTATTGTTTTAATACTCATTTTAATTGTGGTAATGGTTATTTATAAACGAAGAATTAAAAATATTCAATCACAAAATACAATATCAAATAAAGGTGAATCCAAAACCAAACTTAATAGAGAAGTAATTGAATCATATATCAACGAGCATTTACCAATTGCCTCATTAAAATCAATTGTAGATCATTTTAACACAAATAATTCAATGGTTTATAGTTTACTTTCACCCAATAAACCAGGTGACTTAATTCAGCAATTACGCTATGAAAAAGTGAAGGCACTAAGACAAGAAGGGAAAACTGCAAAAGAAATTTCTGAAGTAACAGGCCTCAGTGATTCTTACATTAGAAAAATATGGAATCATTAAAAAGATCTATTTTAATAACTACCCTCCAACTATCTTACTTGTGCTTCTGTACAAATAGGTATTGTATATATGACGTCTTGCAAAACGGTCAGGTGTATCAGCGTTCACTAATTTAACATAGATGGCTTTAGGTACACCATAGTATTCATATTCAGATCCGTCTGAAAACTCAACTCTTAGGATCTCAGATTTAAATTCAAAATCATTGATACTAGCTTCAGAAGTAGTTGCATTATAGGCATCTTTTGTTGCTTCATGTGTTTCAGGATGTACACTCACTAAAAAGTGATAAGACGCAATTAATTTAGCAGACTTAACTTCGGCATCTTTTTTAGCCTCGTCACTGTCCTGGAACTTATCAGGGTGCCATTCCATCATAATCTTACGATACACCTTCTTTAAATCACCTAAAGTGGCTTTATCGTCCACCCCTAAAATTGCTCTATGTCTTTCAATTCGCTTCATAAATCTGATATAATAAGCCGCGAAGCTACAACATATAAAGGCTTGCACAAAAAAAAGCCCCCATTAACTGGAGGCTTTCTCATATATCTGGTCAATTATTCCTTTCCTATCCTGATGAAGTAAACCACCTCATTGTGTAACATATCAGTAGATAGCATAATTTGTTGTCTTCTGCCATTTTTCTCTGTTACAAACATAACAGCTGTATTTGGAGGCTCAGCACCTAAATTCTCGGCTACCATAATCATTTCGTTGAACTTCTTGTTCTTATCTACTTTCAACTTGAATCGGATTGGTTTATTCACCTTTAATTCTTGCTTGTCTACAACAATACGATTATTGAAAATGATAGACACTGAGTCTTTATCATGAATAGCGTTATCATAAATTTCAATCGTCACTGAATCTGAGCTTACAAATACATCAATTGGTTTCTTATTGATACGTTTAGTTAAGTATTCTACGATACGCTCTTGCTCTCTTTTTAATGTAGCTAATGAATCAAGCGCTTTAAGAATTTCAGCCTTGCTTATTTCATCATCCACATAAGTTGAAGGTGCAGCTACTTGAACGGTTGGCTTAGTCACTGTAACAAGAGGCTTAGAACTAGACTTAATTAAAGGAGTAGACGCTTTAACTAATTTAATAGAGTCTTTTTTCACTACTTCAATCACTTTAACAATACTTGAATCTTTTGCCTTCATTTCAACCTTAGATTGTTTATCAACAATCTTTAGGGTTGGTTTAATAACTGGTTTAACAAATTTTACCTTTGCAGCTGAAGTAACTGAGGCTGTTTTTAATGAACTAGCAGTATCCTTTTTAATTTCCTGTTTAACTATAAAAATTGGGCTTTCATTTGCAGCCAATTTAACAGGTATAATGTTCTTTTTGCTGTCATAAACAGCATAATAAGACTTCCCTCTCTCCTTCTCTAATTTAGCCCAGTTAGTATTGCCAACAGTACTTAATACAATCTCTGCACGACGATTATTTTGTTGTGCTTTCTTATTTAAACTAACTGTACAAGGAGTAATCGTATAGTTTTTAGAATAACCATTTGACACAAAACGATTATTGGGCAATCCCTTCTTTTTAAGGTAATTCACCACATATTTTGCTCTGTTTACAGAAAGTGTATAGTTGTATTTAAATGAACCAACACAGTCCGTGAATGCGCCTACAATTAAGTAGGTAGATGGCATTTTTTGTAATTTATTGTATAAACTATCTAAAACTAATTTCTCCTTAGCAGTTAAATAAGATTTATCAAATCCATAATAGACAATGAATTTTGATTCTAAACTGACAGTTGCAATACTATCCTGTCTTTTTTGTTCTATAGCAGCCCATACTTTCTCTGTTGAATCTTTAATTTGTTTAGGACTTCTGCCTTTAAAATTCGCAGCATAAGCAATAGATGGAACAACTTTATCTGTTGTTGTAAGTGCAAATGTTTCCTCAAAACCATCTGCATTTTTCGCTTTTATTGTGTATTTGCGGTTTGGCTTTGCATTGAATAGATATCCAGCGTTTGCGTCCGTATAGATGGTGTCAATTGCCACTTGAGCATCATTATCGAAAACAATTAAAGCTTGGTTTGGTGATAAACTAAGATCCGAAGCATAGGCTAATTTACCTGTTACTGGGATAAATATAGGTTGGTATTGAATTGCAGCAATATCCAATGCCCCTAATTCATTTGTTGCCTTATAGAACTCATTGTTTAGTTGAACGATACTAGCATCGTCCGCTTCAGAATTCACAGGGTAGCCCAAATTGACAATACCACAATCTTTTAGTCCTGGCTGTAATGATGCTCTATATAAATCAAATCCGCCTAAACCACCTGCTCTATTTGAACTAAATAGTAAATCAAAACCATTTACGGTTGGGCTCAATTCATCGCTTGCTGTATTAACACAATTAGTCGCAACAGGACTTGTAATCCATGCCCCATTTACTTTTTCTAGTGAATAAATGTCGAAGCCACCCTTTCCTCCAGCTCTATTACTTGCAAAATATAACTTCCCTTCATGATTAGACAAATAAGGATTAATATAATCCGCAGCTGAATCTTTGATTTGTATTTTTCGAGCATTTTTTAATTTACCATTTTGTAAATTAGCTTCCCACAACTCCCACTTATAATCACCGCTGATTTTTCGCTTAGAAAGTTGAGGATACACAATATACTTTGCAGTATCATCTATCGTAAAACTTTCTTCAGGTACAAACTCCGCAAAATTATTTTCAATAGAATTGTTTGCAGCTCTTAGTTTTTTCTTGTTAAAACGGTATAAGATATTGTTATCATTACTTGTTGGTGCAGTGAATTCATCGTTTAGTACAAATGACTTACCTAAGCTATCCTTCTTACCCAATAAAGCTTTTGGCACCCAATACACTTTATTGAAACCAAGTAGATTGACATCTGTCTTTTTATTGGACACAAACAATAGACCATCTTTAAATGGAATCGGATTAAACTCTTTTGCTTTTGTATTAAAACCTGTATTCGCTTTTTTGAAGTCAAGTGAATCTCTTACTAAAAGTTGTTTTTGATTCCCAACAGCATTTTGAGCATGTAATTGCCCAATACAAACAGTCATCAATAAACAGATGGATAAGCTTATTTTATATAATAGATACTTCATAATTAATTAGTCTTATAAGATTTTGCTTTAGGAAATAAACGTCCTAATTCATAACGTAAAAACAACTCATGTGAGTTAGGTCTTTTAAAAGGCATATCATAAGCATAGCCAAATCTTAGCTGAGCAGTTACTTGAGTCTCTACCATTGCCAAAACAGATTCGTTAGTTCTATAAGATAAACCAGCACCTATAATATTGTGTAACCAAACATTGGTGTTTAAATCAAACTCAACTGGAGCACCGCTTGTTGCTTTCATTAAGACAGATGGTTTAAGTTGAACATCTTCATTAATATCAATTGAATAGCCCGCAGTTAAAAAATAATGCACTTCATTCACTTGGAATAAGGCATTGTCTGAATTATAGTCTTTTACTTTAGAAAAAACCAATACATCTGGCGCAGAGAAACCTGCATAAAATTTATCATCATTATAGTAAATACCAGCACCTGCCAATGGCACTATTTTGTTGAAATTATTAGCATAGGTCACATCGGTCAAGTATTGACTACTTGCACCCAAATAGGCGCTGTTTAAGTTCTTAGTATCATTGTACAAACCAGCCTTCAAACCCATGCTCAACACACCCTTCTCAGATACTGGAATTTTGATATTATAATACAAATTCAATCCGGTTCTTTTGATGTAGTTCACATATTTATCATCAAACAATTGTACGCCTAATCCCATTTTCTTATCATTGGTTGGCAAATCATATGAAAATGATTTAGTAGAAGGCGATCCAGGAAGACCAACCCATTGTTCTCTCCAAATGGCAGATAAACTTGGCACACCTCTACTACCGGCATAGGCTGGATTGATGTTCACCATATTGTACATGTACTGAGAGTACATAGGCAGTGACTGGCCATTTGACTCTAATGATCGCAATAGACCAAGTACACAAATAATTATAATGCTGTATTTTCTCATTTTATCTTTGTATTAAAACGAATCCTTTAAATATTTGACTATTCCCAGTTACCGACTTTGCTTTTAACGTATAGTAGTAACCACCATCCATTAAATCTTGGCCAATGAAATTATTGGCACCTCTACCATCCCATTCATTATTATAGTTAGCGTTATAATACACCACATTACCCCAACGATTGTATACTTCTAATTCTAAAGTGGTACCAAATGGTTTAAGAATTACAAATCGATCATTCACACCATCTCTATTTGGAGAGAATGCCTCTGGTATGTCAATTGCTAAGTCTGGAATAACTGCTGGAGTTGGAGATTTTACAGTCTCATTTGCAAAAATAGTAGATGAAGAATTGATACTCAAATTACCATATGGAGTAGTTGCAGTAATTACGGCCACATTGTTCACGGTACCACTATATCCTTTAGGTTGCAAATTCACCGTCAATCTTATTGTATCTATCGCAGCAGCAACTAAACTACTTGTTGCTTTTAATAATTGAACATCTGTTTTTCCATTGAATGCATTGTTGAAAACCAATCCACCCGTTGAGGAAACAGAAACCACATCAAATAAGGTTGGTGACGGGAATGTATTTTGAAGGTTATCTGCTACCAAAACATTGGTCATTACTTCATCCGTTCTGTTGGTAACAATAAAGGTATAAGTAATATTGAATGTTGAATTGGACTGCAACTTAGGCTCATCTGCAATTTTTCGCAAATGAAGCATTGTTTTAGGATCCAACATAGTAACAGTAAATCCAACAGTATCACTCTCTATTCCATTAACAGTTTGACTAGTTGTATACCTAGTTACGCCAGGCACTGTTCCTAATGCTGGGATGACAGATTGTAAAGTTGCATTTTTAAAATAGCTCAATACACTACCTGACATACCTGTTACCTGATTAGATACATTGGCAGGGTTTGATGTATTGCCAATGATATATTTTTTATTCATCACAATTGGAACCGGAGGTTTGATGATCACTGTGTCATACACCAACACTTCACTATATAATAAAGTGGTTGTATCATATGATCTTAATGCATAAATGTATTTACCAATCTCTATTGGAGTTGCTGGAGGTATAATGGAACACGCTGCAGTTTTTTGATCACACCATACTGGTATGGTTCCAGCTGGTGTAGATTTTACTAAGCCGCCAATATTTGCAGGCTTCGTAGTTCCATATACATAAGTTTTATTTTCCACAGTTGGTGGAGCTGGAGGAATAAAGTTAATGGTGACTTTTGTAAAGAATTGTTCTGCCGGATCATTGTCATTATTAGGATCTGGATTGGTTCCTGACATTGAAGTGTCATTAATAAATATACCACTATTTATAGATTTTCCATACACAACAAAATAGTTAGGCCATGTGTAAGCGGTTCTATTTGTGGTTACCTTAAGATCATACTCATAAGTTGCACTATCTCCTACTTGTAAGTCACCGCCATACTTGAATAAGTTCACATCACTATACCCATCATATACATTGGTATTGTAAATAATATTACCACGAGTAACGGTAGGCATACCAATTAAACTTGCTTGGTCAGGCGCAGGATACATATTATTGAAATTGTACTGTATTCTGATACTGTCTAAGTTAACATTGCCATAGTTTTTGATCTTGGCAATAAAATGATATTGATACCCGCCAGTCACTGCAGTTGCAGAACTTACTGCTAAACTTCCACCTATTTTTTCATTCGGGAAAAGAGGAACATAAGTAGGCATTGGCAAACCTTGGTTTGTAACATCAGGGTGTTGTGCAATATTGGTTCCATCATCAGATTTTGAAGTGGTTTCTTGTGCACTTGAAGTTCCATCATTTTTAACCAATACCCCATCACCAGCAGTTTCAAATTGAAGTTTTAAAGTGACATTTTGTGTGGTCGCTCCAATAGAAACATAATATACAATTTCACCCTCCTCGTCTTTATTTAAACTCACTCCATTGTTAAATAGATAGTTTTGATCTAAAGTAGCTAATGATTGCTTAGATCCATTTGAGGACGCAGTTGCTGTAAAATATATACTAGACGCTGATGTTGCAGTACCAGCACCTGTGTAATTTGGATTTAATGCAAAATTTCCAGCAAGCACTCGAACACTATCTAAAACATAATTGATGCCAACAGGAAATACAGAACTCAGATTTGCATTTACTTGAACATTTCTCAAATCAAGATCACCACTATTTTTAACTTTTAACAATAATCTTGTTTTAAAACTATTATCAGCTTGTTTTATGGTAGGTTCCGCTTTTAAGGTCAAAAGAATTTTAGGTTTTAGCACATTTACAATTGTTGTATCCTTTGTAAAACCAGAAGATCTAACATTATTGTTCGCATCTATTAACTTATAAATGGTAAATACTTTAGTCGTATCTAATCTTTTTTGCAAGAATGTAACTACGTTGTTAACAGGTGTCAGATTGCTAATGGTATCTTTTGTAGTTGTATTATTATTACTTAATATCAAAGTAAACGGAGCAACTCCATTACTTGTTGTTAATTTTAATTTTACCGTATCTGTTGCCAATAACCCATAATCAACCGCATTCAATGAACCTTGTGGTTGTGGAATCACATCTGTTAATATTGTAATATTCACAATGGCAGTAACTGATCCACCACTATTACTCGCAGTTACAGTATAATCTATAGCTGGGCTAATTACAGTAGATGTCCCACTAATCACACCAGTTGTTGCATTAATACTTAATCCACTTGGTAATGCCGGGCTCACAGTATATCCTGTTACAGCTCCACCATTAACTGTTGGATTTAATGCAGTTATTGCAGTACCCT
>JAOASM010000014.1:40645-63080 GCA_030158665.1 Sediminibacterium sp.
TTGTATAAACATTGGGTGTTGTGTAACTCAAGCCACTTGGAGCGATATCATTCACTGTAATATTCACAATGGCAGTCACTGATCCACCACTATTACTCGCAGTTACAGTATAATCTGTAGCTGGACTAATTACAGTAGATGTCCCACTTATCACACCAGTTATTGCATTAATACTTAATCCACTTGGCAATGCTGGACTTACAGTATATCCTGTTACAGCTCCACCACTAACTGTTGGATTTAATGCAGTTATTGCAGTACCCTTTGTATAAACATTGGGTGTTGTGTAACTCAAGCCACTTGGAGCGATATCATTCACCGTTACAACTTTTATTGCTGTATTAGTACATGCAGGTGTTTGATTATCAGTAACAGAATATAAAATATTTACATTACCAGTAGAAACACCCGTTACTGTCCCAGATGATACAGATGCTATACTTGGAGAAGCACTTGACCAAATACCATTTGGAGTTGTATTAACTAAAACAATATTTGAACCAACTTGAACAGAATTTAAACCGGTTGTAGTACTTATATTAGGCAACGCATTTACTGTAGTTGTAATTGTATTTGATGATGCAGGATTACCAATAGAACATACTTGATTTGAACTAACAGTTGCATACACAGCGTCACCATTTGACAAATCTGTAGTTGAATAAGATGATGTATTTTGACCAGAAACAATTGAATTGTTCTTATACCAAGTAAATACTGGAACTGTTCCACCATTTGTAGGTGTAGCCGTAAATATTTTATTAGATCCGGAACAAATTGTTGTTGAAGAACTTGATATTGATAATGAAACAACAGATGATGTAGCTACTATAACTTCAGCAACATCAGATGCTACAGAAAAAGTACCACATGATTCAGTAATTACGCATTTATAATATTTCGTGTTGGCAGAGGTAGTTGTTATGGAAAGCTTAGAACTTGTTGCACCAGAAATATTTGAATAAGAGCCATTTCTAGAAGTTGAAACTTGCCACTGATATGTTAAACTAGGCCCTGCAGCTTCAACGAAAATACTTGAAACACCACCAACACAAAATGTTTGACTTAAAGGCTGAGTTGTAATTACCGTTGAACCAGCACTACTAACTAACATTGTAGCAACATTTGATGTAACAGGAGAACATAAAACACTTGAACTTACTATACATCTATATTTGAAATTATTATTTGCAGTAATTACATTTGCTGCTGAGACTGTTAAAGTAGAAGTGTTATACCCAGAATAATTTGTTGGTGATGAGCTAATGTCCGTCCATGAACCACCATTATTATTTGACACCTGCCATTTATAAACAAGTGTACCATCTCCAGATGCATTTACTGAAAATGTTTTAGCTACTCCAGCACAAGTATTTACACTAATAGGATGATTTATTATCTGAATTGGACTATAAACATTTACTAAAACGGCTTCACTTTCATCCTCTACACAAACAGTACCATTTTTTACAACTGCTTTGTAAAGTATTGAACTAGAAGGTTTTATATTTAATGTTGAACTGGTATTCGCAATATCAGTCCATTGAATTCCACCATCACTAGAAGATAGCCACTTTTGTACAGAACCTGTAGAACTTCCTAGGGTTAAATTTACCCCATTAGGAAGAAAAGAACTAGGACACTGAATTGATCCTGGCATTCCAGTAATTGTTCCTGCAACACAACGGATCATTTGTAATTGAAACAGCAGCAATAGAAGCAGAACTTACACCACATAAATTTTCTGCACTCACAGAAACATTACCAGGTGTAGAATTTGCATTAAAAGTTATTTTATTAGTATTTAATCCACTAACAATTGTCCAACCAGATGGATAAGACCATGTATAAGAAGAAGCTCCGGAAACTTCTGGCACAAAATAAGTAAGATTACTTGATCCAGCACAAACTGTTGTATTCCCTTGAACCATAGCAGGAGTAGCCGGGGCAGTACTTACAGTTGATACAGCAATAGACCTAGTTGTAATATTACCGCAAGACTGAGAAGGAGTAACTGTAATATTTCCACCTGGGTTATTATTTGGATTAACAGTTATTGTATTAGACGTTGAACTACCTGTCCACCCAACTGGCAATGTCCAGGTATAAGTAGCCCCATCCACTGAAGGAGTAGAATACGTCAATGAATTCGATGTATTACAAACAATATTATTTCCAGTAATTGTTCCGGCACCACATCCATCATTTCTAAATGCCAAATACGCATATCCATAATGTCCTGATGGTTGACAGTCAAAAGCTTCAAACTTCAATTCGATTGTTTTTCCAGCATATTGAGATAAATCAATTGAAACTTCTCTCCATGCTTCATATCGTGCCCCATTCATTATAGGCATACTTGTATTAGAATAATATCTTTTTGAAGCACAATCAATTTTTGTATTTATAGAAAGATCAGTTACAGTAGCAACAAAAGCTGGTTGTTCATTTTCAGTGTGTGTAACATCTTGAAGTATTGCGGCATATGCATATGTTAAATTATATGAAGTTGCATCAGAAGGCACGTCAATTCTAAAAGTAAGTTTATCAGCAGAACCTCCAGCACTAGAACTACCTATTCTAACACTGTTATTATATTTATACCCATTAATGACTGGAACTTTTGGCAGGTTAGTGATTTTTTCATCATAAACTAAACTACCATCTGCATTAGCTTTGAAAATTGTAAAAGTGTTATTTCCAAAAATATCATTTGCAGATGTAACTGTTGAAATTTTAGAAGGGATAGCATTAATAGTAGTATTATTATATGTTCCAATATAAGTTCCACTATATGTACCGTTTTTAAATTCCCAAAAAGAAAGGTTATTTGCATCAAATGACAAGTTGGTTGGACATGTTGTTTGACTATACGATATGTTTTGTAAAACCACAAAAATTAATAAGAAATATATTTTTTTCATTTAATAATTTTTAAAATAAAAAGATCCCATCTAAAAAATTCAAGACAATGTTCCCATTTATGTAAACTGACTTCAGTACATGGGTTTCAAATTTTACATCACCAGGATTGGGACTGTCACCAAAAAGGTATTTATCCTCATTCCTTTGGTAAAAAATAGATTTTGAAGACTTTAAATCAATTTTATTCAGCAATAAATTTTTGGATAACTCTTTTTCAAAATATTGCATATCAAATATTCCATTCGCACAATGATTATTATAAAAATTATTAATATCATTAATTTTTCTATCTGTAAATATTGATTTTAGGTTTTCTTGACTTAATCTAGAAAAAGAATAATTGACAGGCACAAACAAAGTAATTGTATCATTTATATCAACTAATGGTTCAAGAATATCAATACCTTTAGAATAGTCTTGATATGTCTTTGCGTCTATTTTAGACTTTATATCTATTTGAGCATTCAAATAAGAGAAAGGCAGAAAAATTAACAAGATCAAAACAGTGTAAATAATATTTAACTTGAACTGTTTTTTATTTTTTTTAAGAAAGCACTTTTGAATCATATTAATTATTTATTTTATATTATAAACTATGTATATATTGTTTCAAAATTAATAGATTTTATTCTTAGAATTTATTCTATAAAATATAATACAAAATAGAATTAAGTATCATATAACGAATTTAATTATATGATACACAAAAATTTAACCTAACTAATTAATAATCAATAAATAGAAAAATAAAATGTTAATAATATATGAACAAAAAAAGCCCCTTTCGTTTAACGAAAGGGGCTAATATTGAGCTTATTTAGGGGTAAATCTTACTTTACTTCCTCAAATTGTGCATCTTCTACTGTATCATTTGAAGCAGAACCACCTGCTTGAGCACCTGCATCAGGTCCAGCAGCATCTGCTCCACCCGCTTGTTGTGCCTTGTAAATGTCTTCACTTGCAGCAGTCCAAGCAGCGTTCATAGCTTCCAAAGCAGCATTCACTTGCGTGATATCCTGAGCTTGATGAGCCACTTTTAAGGTTTCTAAAGCAGTCTCGATAGGTGCTTTTTTGTCTGCTGGGATCTTATCTCCAAACTCTTTCAATTGCTTCTCGGTTTGGAAGATTAAGCTGTCCGCTTCGTTCAACTTCTCTACTCTTTCTTTCTCTATTTTATCAGAAGCTTCGTTTGCTTTAGCCTCGGCTTTCATCTTCTCAATTTCTTCCTTAGTTAAACCACTACCTGCTTCGATTCTGATTTTTTGCTCTTTACCAGTTCCTTTGTCTTTTGCGCTTACGTTTAAGATACCGTTTGCATCAATATCAAAAGTCACTTCAATCTGAGGTACACCTCTTGGTGCTGGTGGAATACCATCCAAGTTAAACATACCTAAGCTTTTATTTTGAGCAGCCATTGGACGCTCTCCTTGAATCACATGAATCTGAACACCAGGTTGGTTATCGCTCGCTGTTGAATAGATCTCTGTTTTCTTTGTAGGGATAGTTGTGTTTGATGCAATCATTGTTGTCATCACACCACCCATTGTTTCAATACCTAAGTTTAAAGGTGTAACGTCTAATAACAATACATCCTTCACATCTCCAGTCAATACACCACCTTGGATACCTGCACCAATTGCAACTACCTCATCTGGGTTTACTGAACGGTTTGGTTTTTTACCAAAGAATTTCTCTACAATCTCTTGTACTTTAGGAATTCTTGAAGATCCACCTACTAAAATTACTTCGTCAATTTGTGCTGTAGTGTAACCAGCGTCTTTCAATGCAGCTTCACAAGGCTTTAAACAACGTGCAAATAAATCATCTGCAAGTGATTCAAATTTTGCTCTTGTTAATTTTAATACCAAGTGCTTTGGAACACCGTCTACTGCAGTGATATAAGGTAAATTGATTTCTGTTTCAGAAGAAGAACTTAATTCAACTTTCGCTTTTTCAGCTGCTTCTTTTAAGCGCTGTAAAGCCATTGGATCTTTTCTTAAATCAATTGCTTCTTGATTTTTAAATTCATCTGCTAAGAAGTCCATGATTACTTTATCAAAGTCATCACCTCCTAAGTGTGTATCACCATTGGTAGATTTAACTTCAAATACACCATCCCCTAAATCAAGGACAGAGATATCGAAAGTACCACCACCTAAATCGAATACAGCAATTTTTTGCTCTACATTCTTTTTATCTAATCCGTAAGCTAATGCTGCTGCAGTTGGCTCGTTCACAATTCTGCGAACATTCAAACCAGCAATCTCACCAGCTTCTTTAGTTGCTTGTCTTTGTGCATCGTTAAAATAAGCTGGAACAGTAATCACTGCATCAGTTACTTCAGCACCTAAATAATCTTCTGCAGTTTTTTTCATCTTCTGTAAAACCATTGCAGAAATTTCTTGAGGTGTATACATACGGTCTTCAATTTGAACACGTACAGTATCGTTATCACCCTTTACTACTTTATAACTAGCTAAACTTAGTTCGCTTGTTACTTCATTAAAACGACGACCCATAAAACGCTTCACACTTGAAATCGTATTTTCTGGATTCGTGATTGCTTGTCTTTTAGCTGGATCGCCCACTTTACGCTCTCCATTTTTTAAGAACGCTACAACCGAAGGCGTGGTTCTTCTACCCTCGTCATTCGCTATTACAACTGGCTCACCACCTTCCATAACTGATACACAACTATTTGTGGTACCTAAGTCAATTCCTATAATTTTTCCCATAATGATTGATTTTCAATGATTAATTCACTACCATACTTCAATCATTATGCCATTCTGTCGAATAGGCAAAAATGGCATAAATGTCAGTCAGGCCGCTTTAAAATGGGACTGAAATGGCATAAATAAGGCAAAAAAGGGGAAGAAAAGGCAGATTACTTAAGCCGTGGTACTTTTAAAAGTAAAGTTCTTTTGGCTGGTGTAACTAAAAATAACCACAAAAAAGGTAGTCACAATCTTGGCCATCGTGGCATTCCATCCTAGTGCTTCTACAAATAATTTAAGGAAGATATAATTCAAGAAGATGCATCCTAATACCACCATAAAATATCGGAACAATTGCTTGGATTTACGCACCGAAGTTTCCTGGAATACAACATATCGACTCAAATAAAAGCCAATTGGGAATGTCACTGTGAAGCTGATGATAAAAGAAGCAATATGGGGACTAATGGTTAGCCATCCAATATGCACCGGAAGGGTCTCTAAAATATAATTATAGGATACAAAGAACAATAGAATGTCTAATACTGTATTACCACCGCCACATGCTGCATAACGAAAGGTTTTCAACGGCATAAACCTCCTAAATAACGGATACACCCCATCTATTAGGTCTAGAATTAATTTGCTTATAAATTCGTGTACTTTCAACATGTATGCGTAAAGGTAATCTTAATTAATTACTTTTGCAGTCGGTAATACTATTTTATGCAATTGATCCAAAATTTAAAGCAGGCAACTGCGAATGCAATTCAAGCAATTTATCAAGTTCAAATCAAAAGTGAACAGGTATTAGTTAACGCAACTAAACCCGAGATTGAAGGCGATTATACGATTGTGTTGTTTGCCTTTGTGAAACAATTGGGTAAAAGCCCCGACGAATTAGGCAATGCATTGGGTGAGGCTGTTAAAAATAGTATGCCAGGTACTATCACTGATTTTAATATTGTAAAAGGTTTTCTAAACTTTACCATTAGCGATCAATTTTGGTTGGACTATATTCAATCAGCTGACACAAATCAATTGATTACCCCTACTTCAAATCCAAGAAAAATCATGGTGGAGTATTCCTCGCCAAATACCAATAAGCCTTTGCATTTAGGACATCTTAGAAATAATTTTTTAGGTTGGAGTATTGCAGAAATATTGAAACTACAAGGCAACGAGGTGGTAAAAACTTGCATTGTAAATGATAGAGGTATTCATATTTGTAAAAGTATGATCGCATGGCAATTATTTGCCAATGGCGCAACACCAGAAACAACTGGTCAGAAAGGTGATCATTTTGTTGGTGATTATTATGTCAAATACAATGACGCATACAAGGCAGAAGTAGAGCAACTTATTGCAAGCGGTTTATCAAAAGAAGAGGCAGAGAAAGAAGCCCCCATTCAGAAAGCAGCGCAAGCGATGTTGCTTAAATGGGAACAAGGCGACGCTGAAACAATCGATCTTTGGAAACGCATGAATACTTGGGTATATGCTGGATTTGATGTGACCTATAAAAAAATTGGATCAGACTTTTTCAAAACATATTATGAAAGCAATACCTATTTATTAGGTAAGGATTTAGTAGATCAAGGCTTAGCAAAAAAAGTATTTTACCAAAAAGAGGATAGCTCAGTTTGGATTGATTTAACGAGTGACGGATTGGACGAAAAGATAGTGCGTAGAAAAGATGGCACTTCGGTATACATCACACAGGATATTGGCTTGGCTGAATTGAAACAAAAAGAATTTAATACAGACGCAAGTATCTATGTAGTGGGTGACGAACAAAATTATCACTTTAAAGTATTGAAGTTAATTTGTCAAAAATTACAACTTCCTGCTGCTGATGGCATCTATCATTTAAGTTATGGTATGGTCGAATTGCCTACAGGGAAAATGAAGAGCAGAGAAGGCACTGTTGTAGATGCAGATGATTTAGTAGATGGTATGGTGCAAATTGCAAAAGAAAAGACGGAGTCATTAGGTAAAGTAGATGACTTTAGTCCAGCACAATTAGAGAAATTATTTGATACCATAGGATTAGGTGCATTAAAATTCTTTTTACTAAGAGTTGACCCTAAGAAAAAGATGATCTTTAACCCAGAGGAAAGTATTGACTTCCATGGTTTCACTGGTCCATTTATTCAATATACGCATGCTAGAATTAAAAGTATTTTAAGAAAAACAGGTACTGCTGTACATTCTATTGGCACCAATCTTTTACCATTAGAGAAGGCACTTGCCATGCAGTTGGCTAATTTCTCTGCAGAAGTAAATGAAGCAGCAGAAGCATTAGACCCTTCTAAATTGGCAATCTACGCATTCAATCTTGCAAAATTATTCAATAGTTTCTACGCAGAGCTCTCCATAGCAAATGCAGAATCGGAGGATAAGAAAAACTTGAGAATTCAATTGGGGATATTGACTGCAGCAACTTTAAAACAAGCTATGCATGCATTAGGAATTGAAGTACCAGAACAAATGTAATCTAGCGATACAAATAGCTTAGTCCTCAAATCCCCACTCTGTTTTTAATTGTGCCAATTGTTCGGCTGGCAAACTACATTGATCATAATGACCAGCGTTTCTTTTTTGGCGCATCGCCTCATAAATAGTCACCGCACAAGCGACAGATATATTCAAACTTTGAATAATCCCCATTTGCGGAATAATAAAATTACCATCAGCGAGTGCACGTAATTCATCTGATACACCATCATGCTCGTTTCCAAAAACCAATGCTACAGATTGTGTAAAATCAATAGCGTGCAAATCAATCGCATCACTTGACAAATGCGTCGTTAAAATAGTTTTAAATTTTTGACGTACATCCGTTACACATTTTTGTACATCATTGTATTCATGAATCGTTAACCACTTAATAGCACTACTACTACTTTTATAGCCAAAATGTTTGTACCTAGGCAATTCTGTACTCAACACATACACTTCCTGAATACCCACTGCATCGCAGGTTCTTAGTACTGCAGAAATATTATGAGGATCCTGCACGTTTTCCATAATCACCGTTAAATTCGGTTGACGCTGGTGTAATACTTTCAATAATTTTTGGGTACGCTCTGGTGTCATTTATTTTTATTTATCAAAAGGCATTCTATAAGCAACGCCTAATCCTGGATATAACAATGGTTCAATCATTCCATTAATATTATTGAAACTATAATTCAACCCTACCCCATTTAATTGTGTCATTAATAATGGGCCATCCATATCCACATAATCCAATTGGGGTAAAAACTGTGCAATCGCTGCAGATCCAATCACAGATTCATTCATGCTTCCCATCATTACTTTCAATCCTAAAGCACGCGCTTCTTTGATCATGCGAAGTGCGGGTGTCAAGCCACTACATTTTGTTAGTTTAATATTGATGCCATGAAAATAATTGGCACAAGTAGCTACATCTTTTTCAAACACACAACTTTCATCTGCAAATAAGGGCAAACTAGATTGTTGTTTCAATTGCGCCATGCCCTCCCAATTGTCTTTAGCCAATGGCTGTTCTACCAATTCAACTCCTAGTTGTGCTAATGCAGGAATCTTCACAAGCGCTTCTTCGGTTGTCCATCCGGCATTGGCATCCACACGAATGGGTTTATCTGTATGCTTTCTTAAAGCAGTTATCATTTCAATGTCATAGTCCGTGCCCACTTTTACTTTATAAATTGGCCATGGATGCGCTTCCATTTTTTGCACCATTTTTTCAATAGGGTCAATACCTAATGTATAATCACAAATTGGCACTTGTGTATTCCCTGTTGTTTCCCAATTGGTATTCCATATTTGATGCAATGGCTGTTTTTTCATTTGGCCCCATAAATCCCATCCTGCCATATCTAAGGCGCATACTAAAAAAGGATCCTCGGGAAAAAGATGGTGTAAGAAATGCCAAAATCTTTCAGGATCAATCAACGCAAATTTTTCAATTACTTTTCTGTTCTTTTCTAATTGCTCCATCATGGCCTCAACAGACACATTGTAATATACAATGGCAGGTGCTTCACCAAACCCAGCCCAGTTACCCATCGATAATCGCACCATCAGACTATGCTGATGTGTTTTTGTTCTCCCATTTGAAATGGTGAACGGATATTCAAAAGGCAAACTTTGTTCCCAAAAATCTAATTGCACTTAATCTAATTTTAATTGTTATCTATCAGTTGTCTTATCTGCCACTTGCTTTAATCAAATGATACCATTCTTGATTGAACTGATCGGCCTCCATCAGCTGCTCTAAACTTAGATGCATCCTATACCTCCAATAATGTTTTGGATTCGCAGGCACATTGATACGTTCTTCATTTGGATCAGCCCTTCTTATTGCCTCATCTATCCCCATGAAATCTTGCAATTGGAAGATGGCCCACATGGCAGGCGAATATAGATGTTGTAATAAAATTGCTTTGTTGATCCATCCATCACAATATATAGGTGCATCACCCCACTGACCAATTTCTTGATTGTAAAACTGCTGGGTCTTTGCTCTGTCTTCCTCCCACCATCCTCTAATGGTACTTGTATCATGTGACGATGGTGTAACCACACTTAAATACGGCGCATCATTTGGATGAAAGAATGTTTTGTGTGTTGCCTTTGGCATACGTTGTACTTCTAAACTTAACATACCCAATTGATACATCACATCTGGTACGCAGGATGGCACCAACCCTAAATCTTCACCACAGATTAACATATTCGTGGATCGCTTTAGCATCGGTAATTTTTTCATGGCTTCTTTTTCCCATGCAGCATCCTGACGTTTAAAGAAATAATCTACATACAATTCATTCAATACATATTTAGTGCTTTCATCTAAATGCTTGAATGAACTAGTCTGTCCTATATTGAATCTAAAATGATATTGTTGTGGTTTGTCTCCGTCAATTAAAATGACATTGGCTATCAAATTATATAACCCCTGTTTCATCTTAGCATTGGACTCCGTTTGAGCCTCTTTTGCAAAATAAGCCTCCACAGCTCGTTGCGTATTAAATGCAGGTAACAGTGCATAATGTCCATCACCAATTGATTCTAAGAAATTGGCTTTAATATAATCGTTATCATAACCAAATTCTTGAAACAAAATTGTCTCATTGATATATGGCATGGTAAATCTGTAATGATCAAAAGCAATCCCTTTTGCACTAAACTCATTGATGCCCACTGGAATCGCTGGAACAAAATGTCCTAAGATCCCTTCTACTGCATGCATTGGAATACTCCAAATTCTAAAGAATCCTAAAATATGATCGATCCTAAATGCATCAAAATAATATTTCATTTGGTCAAACCTCGACTTCCACCAAGCGAAATCATCCGCTGCCATCAGTTCCCAATTGTAGGTTGGGAATCCCCAGTTTTGTCCTGCTACTGCAAAATCATCAGGAGGTGCTCCTGCCTGCATATCCATATGGAATAAATTTGGATGTTGCCAAGCATCTGCGCCATAACGATATACGCCAATTGGTATATCCCCCTTTAATACCACACCTTGTGCATGTGCATAATCAGTAGCCGACTTTAATTGCAAGTGCAAATGATATTGCACAAAATAAAAGAACGCAATAGACGAATAAGTGGTTGATTTTGGATCTGCTAATAAAGCAATCTCAGCTGCATTAAATTTTGAATGAGTAGGCCATGTATTAAAATCAACTGTGCCATACAAATCCCTCAAATAAGAGAAAGCACTATAAGACACTAACCATTCTTGATTGTCTTCAAAGAATTTTTTAAATGCGGGTGTCGCTAAATCTCTTTTACCATTCACTTTATAAACTGCCTTCAAGGCTTCCCACTTTACAGCAAGTACCTGATCATAATCCATATCTGGCAACGCGTTCAATTTTGCTTGTTTAGCAAGCGCTTGTTGAATTAGTTTTTCCTGCCCAGCACCTACCAACTCTGTTAATCGAATATACATGGGATGCAATGCAAAAGCAGAAATGGCTGCATAGGGATAAGAGTCCATCCAGCTATGTGTTGCAGTGGTATCATTGATTGGCAATAACTGAATTAGTTTAAGCCCAATCTTTTTAGCCCAGTCGGCTAATAATTTAATATCACTAAATTCCCCCACTCCCATGCTTTGATTAGATCTTAAGGAGAATACAGGAATCGCAACGCCTGCACCTTTCCATTGTGTATGTCCCACTTGTGCAAACCCATCTTGTGCAAGCACTAATTTATTAGCACCAACTGGCTCATACAACACCCTGTTATTGCCCGACTCAAATGAAACAAACATCTTTTGTGCCGTATCATAAATACCATACTTATATACAAATGGAAAATTGCACTTGCTTAAATTCAATGCAATTTCAAAATAAGGTTGATCTATTATTTTCTGTAAAGGAACGGCTTTAGCAGCATCCCATCCTCCAATTTCTTTGGCCTCGCCAATGATACAAATAGTTTGGTGCGGTGCTAGTAGTGGCGCCTTAACTCTAAATACATGTGTTGTATTTTTTGGAATGGCAGGTTTAACTTGATTGTTCGAACCTTGCAATAACACGTTTGCAAATGGTGCAGTATAAAAAGCATTGTCTGTATACCCTGTAAAGTTCCAAGCGTCTATTAAAACCAATTCTTTTGTTGCTACTTGATCCGCGATGATTGATTTATCCGAACCCCAATCAAAGCTTCTTGTTCCATCAGCATTTTGAATAAAATAGCTATAAGTAATCGTCCCCTCTTTGAGCAATCCCTTAGTTTCCAGATGCAATACCCAATAATCATCATTCAAATACACCATTGGAACAGCTTGTTCAATCTTGCCATTTCCCAATAAAGGATGGTTGCCAGTTATGAAAATGGCTTGACCAAAACTAGTCTTAAACCTTAAATGGAAATTCAGTTTTTCAATCATATACAATCGTTTTTCGAATGGCAATAAAGATAATTACAAATCGTGTGAAATAGCCTTAACTAATCAAATTATTGTATCTTGCTTGCGATCAAGAAAGGGACTAAATGGACAAAATAATTATTTACACAGACGGCGCTGCAAGAGGCAACCCAGGACCAGGAGGTTTTGGTGCAATATTGATTTGGGGAGAGAAAGTAAAAGAAATAGCGGAAGCTTATAGACATACCACCAACAACAGAATGGAATTACTTGCTGTTATCAAAGCTATTTCCATCTTGAAGACAAAAAAACTACCTATAACAGTCTATACAGACAGTAAATATGTAGTGGAGTCTGTGGAGAAAAAATGGTTGGACAATTGGATTAGAACAGACTTTAAAGGAGGCAAGAAAAACAAGGATTTATGGCTTGCCTTTTATGCACTTTCTAAAGAATATAAAGTGAAATTTCATTGGGTTAAAGGACATGCCGAAAACCCATACAACAATAGATGTGATGAATTAGCTACAATGGCAGCGGATGCAGGACCATGGCAAGTGGACGAATTCTATGAAGCAGAAACCAACTTTGGTTGAACCAATTTAAAGCCACCAAATAGGACTGCACCAAATACTAAAGTACCAGCAACGCTGTATCCATAAAATGGCAATCCGTCAACCATAGTTTGTACTAAACCAGCTGTTGTCAATGGACGTTGATATCCACCAAAGCTTGCCCAAACCATAAAGTTAGAGACTAAGAAGTAAACTGTTGGAGCTGCAATAAAATTGCCTACAAATTTGCTCACTTGATTCGTTTGTAAACCGAATCCGAAAATTGCAGTAGCCGCAATTAATAAATAGTTTTGCCATTGTCCTTCGTAAAAACCTTGGATTGGACTTAAATGATTTACATACAATAGTTGGTATAATGCATCAGATAAGAACATAGATACTAGAGGTAATAAAAAAGCATAATGTTTGTTTTTTACAAACAATGAACCACTCAATAATGCAATCGCAATTTGTGGAGCGAAGCCAAAAGGTCTTCCTGGTAATACTCTATATAAAGCACTTGTTGCAATCATTATAATTAAAGCGATCACTATTTCTTTGTTCAGTTTCATCTGTTGCTATTTAATATTTTCTTTGTATAAAACAAATATACATATTTGGCTTGTTTTATGCAGGATTGATTTTCCTCAAATGTGTATAAATTGATTAAGGGACAAATGATTTGAATAAAACGGCCGTTTCGGAGCCGGTTTGTTGTATCTCATACAAGTCCCCCGCCTTTACTGCAGCTAGTTCCCCGGCCTGTAATTCAATCCCATTTATGATTGCAGCCCCTTGCATGACCAAAAACATTTCAAAAGAATCTGTTTTGTTTGTGTAAGTTTCACCCACAGATAGGGCTATTTTAGTTAAACCAAAATCGGGCACTGGACATGGAAATTGAGTCTCAAAGGAATTGATTTTATCCCCCTTTAATATATTCGGATAAGTTGGTTCAAATTGGATGTGCTGTATCAGTTCCTCAATATCAATATGTTTAGGCGTCAAGCCACCTCTTAATACATTATCACTATTGGCCATCAACTCAATATTCTGACCTTCTAAATAGGCATGAAGTAATCCAGCCCCCTGAAACACTCCCTGGTATTTTGGCACATACACGATGTTCAAAATATAGATAGACAAGATGCCTTTATCAATATTAGCATTAGGCACAATGCCCCCATAATATTTATTGGCCCACCAATGTGGATGTGATTTATCTACTTTACCTGCTGCAACTTCCTCTACTGCCAATTTTAATAATGGCTTTAAAATAGCATCGGCTGCTTCTTGATTAAGTCGCATAAAATAACTGTACAAACCGGCATAATCCTCCTTGCCAAAAATGGGTAATAAAGCTTGTAATGGAGGCAAATTTTCCAGCCTTTCTTTTAAAGCTATTGCTGGCATAAAACCATGTAATAACCAAAAATCACTTAAGGCTACCATGACTTCTGGCTTATGATTTTGATCCTTGTAATTTCTATGCGCCGCGTCAATTGAGATTCCAGCAAGTTGTTCTTTTTCATAACCAATTACTGCATTGGCCTTAGATGGATGCACTTGAATACTTAGCATCTTTTCGACATCCAATATTTTAAATAAATAAGGTAGACTTCCAAATTTATCTGCTGTCCTAGCACCTAACAATTGAACCTTATTTTCTTGGATCATTTGATCTAATGCAATAGGACCATTGGCTGAAGCAGCAATTGCAGGTGCAGATGGATGTGCGCCCATCCAATATTCTGCAAAGGGTTTGCCCAATGTATTATCTACCTGCATCAATTGTGGTAGAAATGATTTCCCTCCCCACTCATAATGCCTATGAATTCCTTGTAATTTATACGTTGTGTTCATGTATTCCTATTAAGTAATTTCCTGGCTACTCAAATCCAATGACAATGAGTCTCCACAACAAAGATACTGGGTTTTTAGGCGAAAATAAAGCAGCCGAATACCTTATCAATAGGGGTTATACCATCCTATACAGAAATTGGCGCTACAAACATTTAGAAATTGACATCATTGCACATAAAGGCAACTGCTTACATATTATTGAAGTGAAAACAAGAAGGTCGAGTGCATATGGCTTTCCGGAACAACATATTGACGCTAAAAAAATGCAGCATTTAAAGAACGGAGCTGCATTGTTTCAATACCAATACCCTATTTGGCAACAACTTCAATTTGACGTAATTGCCATACAATTGTATACAGAAAATAAATGGGATCTATTCATGATAGAGGATGTCTATTTTTAAAACAGCAGTGGATTACTGCATGGACATCTTCATTTTTTCTACCAACTTGTAAGTCGCTGGACAATACTCCACATTCTGTTTGTGTACATGGATGTATTCTACAAATTTCTTTTTTGTTAAATGTGGGAAGCCTGCGCAATCAGCGGGTCTTACCTCGTAGATAGAACACATATTGGATTTTAAATCTAAAAACTGACAAGGTCTAGACACATTCAACCAGTCCTTATCTTTTTTGTCATATTCCAACCAAGTAGATTTAAATTCAGCTGGTTTCATTTCCAAATGTGCTGCAATTCTTTTGATATCTTTTGGCGTAAAAGTAGGACTCATCGACTTACAACAATTTGCACAAGACAAACAATCCACTTCGGCCCAAACTTCTGGACTTAACTGTGCAGTAATTTGATCGAGGTTTTTAGGATTTTTCTTTTCTATCTTTGTTAAGAAGGATCTGAATTGTTTTGCGTTATGTCTAACTTTCTGCTTAAATGACCTTAAATTTACTTGCATAGGGATATGAATCTGACGCGAAATAAACCCTTTATCAACTAAATATCAAATCTTTTCCTAAACTAGTGCTGAGCAAATGCAATGGGATATCTATAAAAAAGGCTTTAAGGCATTCTTACAATTAGAGAAATCATTGAGTGGGCATTCGGTGGAAGCTTACTTAAGGGATATTGATAAATTAGCTAGCTTTTTAGACCCTATCAAAGAAATTCATACCCCTGCAGACATTCAATTAAGTCATCTACAAAGTTTCATTCAAAGTATTGGTGAGATAGGCATGGCAGCGACTTCTCAGGCTAGAATCATATCTGGCGTGAAATCCTTTTTCAAATATTGCTTGATAGAACAGATTTGCCATGTCAACCCTACTACATTACTACCTAGTCCTAAAACAAGCCGAAAACTACCTGATGTATTGAGCTTCGAAGAAATAGAACAAATGATAGGTGAAATAGACCTCAGTAAACCAGAGGGCGGAAGAAATAAAGCCATCTTAGAAGTCATGTATAGTTCTGGTCTGAGGGTAACAGAAGCGATTCAGCTCAAAATTTCCTGTTTGTATTTAGATGTAGGGTTTATACGTGTAATCGGCAAGGGTGATAAAGAGCGATTGGTTCCTATTGGGTCTGATGCCATTAAATACATTAAGTTATACAAAGACACCATCAGAGTTCATCAAACACCTGCTAAAAATTGCGAGGACATCTTGTTTCTAAATAACCGTGGCAAAGGGCTAAGCAGGGTCATGATTTTTTACATCATTAAAGACCTTATACTTAAAGCAGGTATTAAGAAATCCATCTCCCCACATAGCCTTCGCCATAGCTTCGCCACACACTTGGTTGAAGGAGGTGCTGATCTAAGGGCTGTCCAGGAGATGTTGGGCCATGAAAGCATCACAACCACCGAAATCTATACCCATATTAATAGAGATTTCCTAAGGGATACATTGGATCGTTTCCACCCTGCCTTTCAAAAAAAATAACATTATAAACGCCTAAAATAAAGTAGGTTTGTTGTTCTAAAATTAAGAAATATGAAAAAGATACTTTTTGTAATTGGAAGCTTTTTAAGCTTAACTACAATGGCTCAAGTAAAGATGCCTGCAGCGAGTCCTGCACAAACTTTAACACAAGAATTTGGTTTAGGTAAAATCGAAATCGTTTACTCTAGACCAAGCTTAAAAGGACGTCCAGTTTTTGGCGCAGGTAGTTTATTAGCTCCATTTGGTGATGTTTGGAGAACTGGTGCAAACGGCGCAACTAAATTGACATTTTCTGATCCAGTAACTATTGGCAACAAAACGATTCCTGCTGGATCTTATGGCTTATTCACTATTCCAGGTGCTACAGAATGGACCATTATTATTAACACCAATTCAAAAGGATGGGGAAGTTTTGATTACAAAGAAGCAGAAGATGTGGTTCGTTTTAAAGTTGCTCCAGAAACAACTGGAAGTACTACTGAAACTTTCACTATCGGCATAGACAATATCACTGCACAAACTGCTACTATTTATTTGAAGTGGGGCAAGACAAAAGTGAATATTCCAATTAGTACTGATATCAGACCAACTGTTCGTGCTCAAATTGAAGCTGCAACAACTGGCGCAAATGTGAATCCAAATGTGTACCAGGCTGCTGCCACATTTTATCTTGAATTAGACCAAGATTACAACAAAGCATTGGTGTTTGCTGATAAAGCAATTGCTGCGAATGCTAAAGCATATTGGTTGCATTTAATGAAAGCAAAAATTCAAGTTGCTTTAAAAGATAAAAAAGGTGCAAAAGCAAGTGCTGAAACTTGTAAGCAAATGGCTACTGAAGCAAAGAATATGGATTATGTAAGATCTGCTGATGAGATCTTGAAGTCATTATAATCTAGAACACTATATTACAAAAGCCCTTCCGAAATTCGGGAGGGCTTTTTTTGTACATTTGCAATCCAAACGCGGAGGTGGCGAAATTGGTAGACGCACTACCTTGAGGTGGTAGCGCCCATACCCGGGCGTGGGAGTTCGAATCTCCTCTTCCGCACAAAGCTTGTCATAATTTGACAGGCTTTTTTATTTATATTTGTACCATGTCTAATTATATCGTTTCCTGCCCTAAATGCCAACACAGCTTTGAACCAACCGACGCCATCCGCGACGAGATAGAAAAAGAATTGCGTGGCAAAATGACTGATTGGCAAAAAAAGAAAGAAGAAGAAACCAATCAATTATTGGCAGAGCAAAAAGCAAAAATCCAAAACGAATTAACCGAGCAATTGAAAAAAAATATTGCAGGAGAATACGAGCATAAGCTTAAGTTGATGCAGGACAATGAGGCCAACATGAGCAAGCAAGTGCATGAGTTTAGACAGAAAGAATTAGAATTCTTAAAACAAGTACAGGCCATCCAAGCAAAAGAAGCAGAACTTGAATTAGAATTACAAAGAAAATTGAATTCTGAAAGAGAAAGTTTAAAAGCACAAATTCAAAAAGAAGAAGCAGAACGCTTATCGATTAAGGACCAAGAACATATTTTAAAAGTAAAAGAATTAGAAAAGCAGTTAGAAGACCAACGCAAATTGGCCGAAGAAATGCGTCGTAAAGCAGAACAAGGTAGTATGCAGATGCAAGGAGAAGTGCAGGAACTTTTATTAGAAGAATTACTTAAAACAAGTTTCCCCTTTGACCAGATTTCTGAGGTAGGCAAAGGTGTAAGAGGAGCTGACTGTATTCAGTTGGTTCGAAATAATCTTGGCCAAGAAGCCGGCAAAATCATTTACGAAAGCAAAAGGACAAAAGACTTTAACCAAGAGTGGATTGATAAACTAAAAGCAGATATGCGCAGCCAAGGCGCAGATATTGCTGTGATTGTGACGCAGACCTTCCCTAAAGAATTAGACAGATTTGGCGAAAAAGACGGCGTTTATATTTGCTCTTTCCAAGAAGTAAAAAGCGTTGCTTTGTTATTGAGAAATGCGATCCTTAAAATCTATGATACCAAAAAGAGTCAAGTGAATAAAGGAGACAAAATGAGTTTCCTTTATGACTACTTAACGAGCAATGAATTCAGCGAACAATGGAAAGCGGTTGGCGAAGGCTTTAGGCAAATGCGTTCCAGCATCCAAAAAGAAAGAGATGCCATGGAGAAACTTTGGAAAGCCAGAGAAAAGCAATTGGAGAAAGTATTGCTGAATGCGATGCATATCAAAGGCTCCATTGAGGGCATCGCTGGAGCTGACGCCATTCACTTAGATTTATTAGAGGATGAAGAAACGCTTGGACTAGAAGAATAATTATCGATAACAAGTCACACAAACATAATCCGTTCCAAAATGGTAATCTAACATCACATTGGAATGAATCCCTTTATGTAAAATTTCTGCAGGCACTGTTCCCCTATCGCCTTTTGTTAATTCAAGAATATTAAAATCTTTAGCAAAATCAATCCCCAACTGCTCGTGTTGCTTATACATCGCTTCCTTAGCTGCCCATAAAAATGCCATCTGATTCAATTGGTCATTTTCATCTAAACCTGCAATCATTGCTTTTTCTGCATCATTTAAAAACTTATGTGCCACTTTTGCAATTCGAGGATGTATGATTTCAATATCAATCCCAACTGATTGCTTATCATCTACAGCGCAAGCAGCATAACCTTTACAATGTGAAAATGAAAAATGAAAAGGCAATCCTAATAAATACGGCTTCCCATTATCCGCCATCACCAATTGGCTCAAATCTGCCTCTGGCATCATTAATTTAAATAATAAACGCACTGCAAGGTGTTGCGTCCTTCGCTCCTCGTTGGCAATTGGAACGGCCAATTGAACATCAGTCTCAAAAAAAGACGCTGGTTCTTGAATGGACCAAATGGCTAGATGAGCTGTCTCGTTAATATTTTGTTGATAAAAGAAAGGCATTTTGAATTAGATTGCGGTCTGTTTTAAAGGCCGAAAATAAACATAAATAGATTAAGATGATATTATCAGATACACGTATACTAGAGGAAATTGAAAAAGGAACAATAAAAATTGAACCCTACCATCGTAAAGATCTTGGGAGCAATAGTTATGACGTGCATCTTGGTAAGTGGTTGGCGACCTATGACAATGCTGTACTAGACGCTAAAGCGCACAATACCATCACCTATTTTGAAATCCCTGAAGAAGGATTTGTTTTAGAGCCTACTGGTTTTTACTTAGGCGTTACTTTAGAATATACAGAAACACATGCCCATGTGCCTTTTTTAGAAGGAAAGTCTTCTACTGGCCGTTTAGGAATCGATATCCATGCCACAGCAGGTAAAGGAGATGTAGGTTTCTGCGGTTACTGGACATTGGAGATTTCTGTTAAACAACCGGTGCGCGTTTACAAAGGCATGCCAATTGGACAATTGATTTATTTCCCAGTAGATGGTGAAATTGAAGTGAGCTACAATAAAAAAGCAAATGCTAAATATAGTGGCCAACCAGAGAAGCCTATCGAGAGTATGATGTGGAAGAACCAGTTTTAAGTCGATAAGCCCTCACCCATTTTAAGACATCTGCATAACTAGCCAATCCGGCTGCTTGTTGATTCCACTTTAAGAACTGATCGTAAAGTTTAGAAGAAGCTTCTATTTGCTTCCCTGCTCTTGCTGCAAAAAATGCTTTTATTTCGGCACGATCCTTCAACACAGCAGGATGCAATAAAGCCTTGTTTTTTTCAATTTGTGATTTCCATGCAATATACCCTTGATTGCCCGCTATCAACATCAGTTGTGCGTCCTGCGCATAAGTGAATATCTGAAGGAACATGGAATAGGTTAAAAAAGGATCATGGCTTTCGGATGCAACCACATAAGCGATAAAATTCGCCTCCGTTTCAGATGCATATCCTAATTGATGGGCCATTTCATGTGCCATTGTATAAGGCTGCGTCAACATTGGAAGGTCGGCTCGGACAATTGCTTCTGCTGTAAGGGGCTGATAAAAAGCCAAATAGCCAATATAGTCTCCCCAACTTGGGAAAATTGCCTTTTTAATACTGGGATATTGCCCAATCATTTGCTTTTTGAATGTATTGGAAGACGTATATGCTCTTTGAACATCCATAGCAACTTGAGCAAAATCCTTTTTTATTGGTTTTAAGGAGTCTAATATTGCCTTAGTTTCATTGAGCTCCTGGATGATTTCATAGGTTAACTCATTCATTTCGGCCAGCGCTTTGGGTGCATTTTCAGGTGGATGAACTTTTAAATGGAAGGCATTGGTAGGATCTGGTTGCAAATAATTGAGCCCCCAAATGAACTGAAATACAACATACAATTGAACTAAAAGCCAGGTAAATTTGATGCTTAAGAAACGTAGTTTTTGCCAAAAATGACTGAAAATTTTTAATGAAGTAAAATATCTTATAATATTGATTATCAATAGTATAATGCATATTATATAAACTAATTCGCCTATAGCAAATGGCATCCATCCAAATAGTCTCTTGAGTGTGATTGTCCAATAAAGAAACAACCCTTTGGTATAATATTGGGCTACCAATTCTGGATAATAAGGCGCCAATAAACAGACCGCTAAAAGAAGTAGCCATACAGACGGCAAAATGAACTTGCTTAAACCCAGTCTAAATCGATACATTTGTACAGAATAATTATCTAGTAAAATTAGTATAAACTTTGTCTTTTGACCGATTTTTACTAACTTTGCAACCCTTAAAGTACGGTTATGGGCCATAACAGGTCATTTGAAATTCCATTTGTAGGCCTAACAGCCGGTGAACACGAGTTCGAATACCGTATTGAGGATCAGTTCTTTTTAGATTTTGGACCACAAGATTTCAGCAATTGTCAAACCAAAGTGAAGCTCCTTTTGGATAAGCACCCAGGTTTTATGCAGTTGCACTTTGATATTGACGGGACAATTGATACCCTTTGTGATAGATGCGGGAATCCACTTACCGTTCAACTTTGGGACGAATTCAACATCGTTGTAAAACTAGTTGATGACGCCGACAAGATGAATAGCGAAGAGGAAGATCCTGATATTTTTTACTTAGACCGTAACGAAAGTCATTTGTCCATTGCCAATTGGATTTACGAATTCATCAACCTTAGTATCCCCTTGCAGCATATCTGCAAATTGGATGAAAAAGGAAAATCAACTTGTAACCAAGAAGTGATAGACCAACTCAACTTCTTCAATGAAAATCCTCCTGCCGATGCCCCTTCAAAAGAGCTTTGGAAAGGTCTTGATCAGTTCAAAGATTTAAAGGACTAAAACGCAAATGCGTTTAACAAAAAGTAGACAAGTAGAATAGAAAATAAAATAGATTAAAAATTTAAAAAATAAGAGATGCCTAATCCTAAACGCAGACACTCACAACAACGTAGCGCTAAAAGAAGAACTCACTATGTTGCTCAAGAAGTAACTTTAAGCAAAGATGGTACAACAGGAGAAATCCACGTTCGTCATCGTGCGCACGTTCAAGAAGGAAAGTTATACTACAAAGGAAAATTAGTAGCTGAGAAAGCGCCTTTAAAAGCATAATTAACCCAATAAAATGAATATTGGTATAGATATGATGGGTGGTGATTTTGCACCACT
>JAOASM010000015.1 GCA_030158665.1 Sediminibacterium sp.
GCAAAACTAGAGGTGGATAAGATAAGTAAGGATAGAATTCCTATAGTAAACTGGGTCAATTTCTGCATCTGCTGGTGGGGCTAAATATGTATAATTTATAAGAGGCGCAAATTACTCGTAATATTTCAAAGTCTTTGTTAAAAAGCCAAAAAAACACATTAATAATTTTACGTATGTAAGTTGATTTGAGCGCTTGTTTTACCAAATCGGCGTTCTCTGGACTGATAATCCAGGATAGCCGCTATAAAAGCTTCTTTGCCAAAAGCCGGCCAACGCGTCTCGGTGAAATAAAGCTCGGCGTAGGCTAATTGAAAAAGCAAGAAATTACTGATTCGATGTTCTCCGCTAGTTCTAATCATCAACTCAGGGTCTGGGAAATCTTTTGTAGATAAGGATTGTACAAAACGCGTTTCATCTATCTGTGTTGGATCCAATTGTCCAGACTTAACTTGCTCTGCAAGGGACTTGGCAGCTTGTATAATTTCCCATCGACTGCTGTAGCTTAAAGCAATAACTAATTGTAAACCAGTATTTTGTGCAGTTTTTTCGGTTGCATCTGCCAGGGCCTTACGAGCTTCATCAGGCAAAAGATCTAGATTCCCAATAAAGTGGAGTCGAATATTATTTTGATGCAAATCCGGCACTTCTTTACTGATGGTGTCCACAAAAAGGGACATTAGACCCATTACTTCGGCCTGTGGACGATCCCAATTTTCAGTACTAAACGCATATAAAGTAAGGTATTGAATACCTATCTCAGTTGCCGCTTCCACTACTTTTCGAACGCTGATCACCCCATGGTAATGACCATATAAACGGTCTTTCCCCTGCTCCTCAGCCCATCTGCCGTTTCCGTCCATGATGATGGCAATATGTTTTGGAAGCTTATGTAAATCCAAATTTTCCATGTTGTAAAAATAAGAAAATCAGCAGGTTATTTACGCTTAAATTTAAGTCTGCTAAAGAATCCAGGCTTTTTTTGGCTTGCTTCCTTTTCTTTTAGACTGGCTAATTTTGATTTTTTGCCCGGCTTCCACTTTTCTTCGCCATATATTTTGATCAAATTATAAGAGATGCCGCCTTTAAAAGAAAAAAACTGATCTTTTCCAGAACGACTCCCCTGATAATTATACGTATCTGCTGGTGCAGAAGTACTATACTGTTTAATAAGTTGCCCATCTGCGATATAATCTAGTTCGTCTGTATTCACGAAACGATACATCGCTTCGCCAAAAATATTCCAACGTTGTGTCAAATTATATTTAAAACCAAGCTGCACTGGTACATGCATATACCCTTTGGTTTTCTTTACAATTGGCAAATCAAAACTGCCTCCTAAAATAGTGGATGTCGAAATCTCTACATTTTTTTTCCCTGTTCCAGATTCAAGTATGTAACCAGCACCAATTCCTAAATAAGGTGTAAACCGATATCCTTTATTTCCTGGCAAAAATCTAGTGAAATAAAATTCACCCATCAAACTGATATCGTGGAATTGTCGAGAAAAAGAGAAGCCCCTTCTTTTAGCATACAAATTATTTGACAACACATCATTGTTGCCTAATTGCACTTGCTCATAGTTGAATCTAAAGCCAGCATAATCATTGTATTGCTTTTTATAATACGCCCCGAAATTATTTTTAAAGTTTAATTTATCTGGTGCAATGTCACCTATATAAGTTGCTTGGCCAGCAAACAATCCAATCTCACCTCTGTTCTCAATCAATTGCAAATGTTGTCCATGAACTAATTGAACAAGGAACATACAACAGCCTAAAATATAAAATCGATTTAACATGCTTAATTTCTTTTATCTAATCCCCAAGTCAACTTTGTTCTTAAAGTAGTCAAGTAACTATTTTCATTCAATCTAATAAAGTGTACACAGAATGCTTCTTTCTTAACCGCAATTTGAATCCCTATTGGAACAATTTCTTTTCTTGCATCTAAAGCGCAGATGAGTTCGTCAGTTCTTCCTTCAATTTCAAATGAAATAACAGAACTATCTGGAACAACTACTGAGCGTACATTTAAATTATGCGGTGCTACTGGAGTAATCACAAAACTAGATGATTCAGGAAATAATATTGGACCATTACAACTCATATTGTATCCTGTCGAACCAGTTGGTGTAGCAATGATAAGTCCATCAGCCCAATAGGAGTTTAAAAATTCACCATTTAAATAAGTGTGAATTTTGATCATCGGAGAAGTATCTCGTTTGTGAATGGCAAATTCATTCAATGCAAAGGGCGTGCCCTCAAAAACTGGGATGCTGCTGTCAATATGCAATAAACTTCTTTTATCAATCACATAAGAACGATTCACTAAAGCCTCTACCATAACCGATAGTTCGTCTTTAGAAATCGTAGCTAAAAATCCAAGTCGGCCATAATTAATACCTAAAATTGGAATTAAGGTATCTCCTACTAAAGTAATGGCATCTAACACCGTCCCATCACCTCCTAAGGAAATTAGACAGTCAATATTATTATGTAAATCAGATGAAGATTCAAATGCAATAAGTGAAGTTTTATCTGCTGCTGTAACCAAGTTAAATTTCTTGATTAAATCGGCATAGATATAAATGGTGATATCATGCTTTTGGAGTTCAGCAATCAAGTCGTTTAGAGACTGTTGTTGATCCAAGTCGACACCTCTACTATATATAGCTACATTCATGAAACAAAGTTAAAAATTAATTCCGCCGTGCAAATATAATCCTTTGTCCCCCAACTGATTGATACTATACTCCATATTTAACACAAAGTCATAGATGCTAATCACATCCAATCCAATTCCAGCAGTTCTTAACAAACTATTAGCCAATGGATTCGCTTTATTTTTTTCCTGACTGTAGACATAGCCAAAGTGACTAAACGCTTTTATCCAAAAAGTATATTTAACAGATGGAAGGAATTTTTTAGTAAGGGGGTTGATCACATTATAGGATCCGATTCTTTGG
This sequence comes from Sediminibacterium sp., assembly GCA_030158665.1. Taxonomy (GTDB): domain Bacteria; phylum Bacteroidota; class Bacteroidia; order Chitinophagales; family Chitinophagaceae; genus Sediminibacterium. Next base: position 2,966 of record JAOASM010000015.1, read on the forward strand.
TGAAATGCAGCTTTAAATAAAGTTGCAGCATTCCCATCGACTACATAATATTCTAAACCATTCATTTGCATTAAACCATAACCCATCAATTTTCGATCAGAATAATTGGATTGTTGCATCATCCTGCCAATCGTAAAAGATTCTGCAATGATAAAACGTGAAGGTGCAATTGGATGCGCTACGACTTGTCTAAATTGAATTGCAGTTAAATTACTCTCTTTAGAAAATCGTTGAAATAACGAAATGTCAGTACTCGCTCCTTTTGTTGGATAGGCATTGTAGTCGAATCGAACTTTTGAATAAGACAAATTAAGATCTACATAAGAATAGGCTTTTTTATGATTCGGTAAAAAATTAGGTGCAATCGCAAAAGCAGCATCGGAGATGGACTCATTTCCCATACCAACTTGTAATGCATGTCTTTCATATAAATTAGGACGATAGGTTAAGTTCACATTACCTCGGTATCCTTTACGAATATTGTCTTCAGTTTTTAAAAAGACTTGCTTATTTCCTAATGTGGTATAGTTGATTTCTTTTTGATTGAACTGTGCCCAGCCTAATCCTAAACCATATTTTAATTGCTTATCTATGAATGGCATTTGGTATCGAACTATCGCCTGATGTGTATAGCCCGTGATATAACCCACTGTTAATTTATCATTGTTACCTGTGACATTTCCTTGTCTTAGATTAATGCCATAATTAACACGATCTAAACTTCTATTTTGCTCGTTCCACCATTGACTAAAATTGCGATCCACCCATCTAAAATAAGGCAGTGGAAAAAAATACCATCGTTCTTTTAATTGGATCTTAATTTTTACGGATACACTATCAATCAATTCAGATGTTACATTGGTCTCTAAAAAAAGAGCTGTATTAAATAATTGTTGTTGTGCAATGGTGTTTAGTGAATCTAAAGCCTCTTTTGATAATTGATCACCTACTTTATAAGGTAACTCTCTTGTGACAATATAGTTCCTGGTTTTTTTATTGCCGGCGATTTCTATAGCACTTATTTTAACCTGAGCATACCCAACATGACTAATGCATATTAAAAGAAGGAATAGGCATTTGAAGCCAATGGATTTAAACATCTAAATAATTCATTAAATGATGGTAATGCGCTTCAATATCATTGTGCAATGGTGTTTTACCAAAATATTGTACCAGCTGATAATCATAACGCTGAAAAGTGGCAATAATTGCCTGAGCCTCGTCTTTATTGATTTTGAGCGTGATGATCATAGCGCCATTTTTTTCGTCATAATAACTATTCAGCTGAACAATTTGCGCATTATTGGATTCCACCAATCTTGACATCTCCGCTAATGAATATTGATATGGCGCAACAGATAACACCATAATGGCACCAGGTAGTTCTACCCCAAGAAACTTTGCCAAAGCATCGTTTAAACTTTTTTGAGGAATCATTCCAATACATTCCTGTTGCTCATTCAAAACAGGCAAGATGCTCAATTGATGTTTTGAAAATAAGTCTAAGGCAGTTAAAAAATGTGCTGTATCGGCAATCATAATTTTTTTAAGCTGATCAGATAAAACCATGATAGTGGCAGATGCATCTGTATCTAATAAATCCGCCTTTTGCACGATACCTAAAAAATAATCGTCCTTGATTACTGCCAATTCTTGCACATCAAAATCATCCATACACTGTAATGCAAAGCTCACCTTATCTTCTAAATGAAGTAGTGGAAACCCCTGTGCAGTAATGGACGCAGCTAACATACTATAAATTTATGCGTGTGCTTTTAAGAATTTTTCTAAGATATCATTGAATTCATTAGGCACTTCCATCATTGGTGCATGTCCACATTTATCAATAAAAGCCAATTCGCTGTTCGGAATTAATTTGTGAAACTCTTCTGCTACAAACGGAGGTGTAACATTGTCGTTTTTACCCCAGATCAACAATGTAGGAACTTTAATTTGACCTAACTCTTCCCCTAAATTATTTCGAATGGCGCTTTTTGCTAAAGCAATAATTTTAATGACCTTAATTCTACTATTGGTAATTTCGAAAACCTCATCAACCAATTCTTTGGTGGCTACAGCAGGATCATAAAAAGTAGCCGCAGTCTTGGCTTTAATGTATTCGTAATCCCCTCTTTTTGGATAAGAATCACCCATCGCATTTTCAAATAACCCACTGCTTCCAGTTAAAGTCAATGTTTTAATTTTCTCTGGATGGCTTAAGATATAGACCAATCCAACGTGTCCCCCTAAAGAGTTGCCCAACAAATGAATTTGATTGTACCCTTTATGGTCAATAAATTGTTGTACATATTTAGCTAACCCTTTCACACTGGTATGTAAAAGATCAAGATCAAATAAGGGCAACAAGGGTACCACTACCTTATGTGTATGTCTAAATTTTTCAATGAGGTCAGAAAAATTACTTAACGCCCCAAATAAACCATGTAATAGGATCAAAGGCTCGCCCACACCTACTTCCACATACTCAAATTTGCCTTCTTTATGTATTTCGTATTCCATATAATTTTAACAATTAAGTCGTTGCTATAAAGATACTTATTTCAAATTAAATCAACTGATTATACCTTTTGTTGCAATTGGTTGGAAAATTGGGCCAATGTTTGTTTGATAAAAGGCAACCATTCACTCAGTTTTGACATAAAATAGGGCCACCATTTTGCCAAATAACTGTAGCTCATGGAGGCATCCATTGTAGACTTCTCTACTATGCCTAATAAAGTCATAAAATAGATCAATGCACTTAAAATAGTACCATAAATCAACGTATAAAGTACCATGCCTAGCAATTTATTCAACCAACCTAGCATTAACCAGTCAGCAGTTTGTTGCAACAGCCCTGTCAACCACCTTAATGCGAGCATGACCACTAATAAAACAATCAAGAAGGATATAAATGGTAGCCAATAAGAAGTGATCTTTGTATATAGTTTTAATTGACTTGCTACAAATCCTGCAAACTGAAAAGCAAGCACCACGCCAATCATCAAGGAGAAGAACGAAATAATGGCCTTGATCAACCCATTTCGATATCCTTGTAAAAAGGCTAAAATCAAAATTGTTCCTGCTAATAAATCTAACCAGTTCATTAGTTAGTCAATGCATTTTTAGCAACCGCTGCAATTAATTTACCGTCTGCCTTGCCTGCTAATTGTTTTGATGCCACACCCATTACCTTACCTAAATCTTGTGGACCAGTTGCACCTAATTCTTTAACAATCGCACTTACAGCTGCTTTCACCTCTTCCTCACTCATTTGAACTGGAAGAAATTTTTCTATCACTGCAATTTCTTCAGATTCTTTCTGAGCAAGATCTGCACGATTTTGTTCTTGGAAAATGGTGAGTGAGTCTTTACGTTGTTTCACTAACTTTTGCAATAATTTCATCTCTGCATCTTCTGAAATAGCACCATTGGCTCCTGGTTCCGTTTTTGCTTTAATGATTTCTGCTTTAATCGCACGAAGCCCTCTTAACAAGGCTTCATCTTTATTTTTCATCGCATCTTTCATTAAAGACATGACTTCTAATTCTAAACTCATAAGATTATAATTTTATGTTAAGGCATAGCATTATTTTGCGCCTTGTTCTATTTGACTTGCTCTAAATTTATTGTAAAATGTTTTTGCAAAAGTTTTAAACTCTTCTGCCAGGGCTTTATCTTGTGTTGCTCTTAAATAGGTATCTCCCATACCCATCAAGTTTTGATAAAAGAAATCTGCCATCTCGTCTACCATCATATCTTTAGTCCATAAATCGATACGTAAAGCTGTTTTATCAGTTGGATCCCAGAAAGTCAACATCATAGCTCTTGCGGCCTGTGCTTCTTGAGCAGTACTATCCGTTGCGGACCAGTCTATAGATTGTGGTATTTTTTGTTCGTCTAATTGAATTTTTACCTGAATTGAAGATTCATGCATAGCTTAAAATTGAGCCACAAAAATACGATAATATTGGCGAATAAGACCAGCCTAAACCAAGTCCCTTGGCCACGCTATCGTTGCTTTTTCTTGAAATTGGCGTATTTCTGTTTGGATCGCCTTGTAGATTTCGAATCCTTTGGCTGCACGATACATTTCGTCCTTGTAATACAATTTAAAATGATTTGCCAATACATCAGGTGCTTTAAAATCAAGATATTCTCCAGCTTCTGCCATTGCTGGGAGCACAAAAGCTTTTTCTGTGGCATCATGATGCATTAAAAATGGAATCTGATAGCGCATTGAGTAGGTTAAAAATTGAAAGCGATGGCTATTCATTTCAGTAAAAATAGTGAGGTATGCAGCAGCGATCCATTCTAATTTAAAATCGGATAATCTTACTATTTCCACTGCGTCTCTATATTTGTATCCCAACAATGTATTGGCAGCTTTTTCTTTCTCCGCCTCTGTGTCAAAAACAAAAACAAGGGACATGGTACTGAGTTGCCATTTTTTAAATACAGAAAATGCTTTTACAATAGGTATGATATCATCTGTACCCACAAAAGCAAGCAGGTATTGATTTCCATCCGTTAATGCACTTCTTATTGGGGCTAATTGTGACCACTCAAAATTGGGTAAAAGTGCTTTTTCAAGATACAATCTTTCTGTTCCAGGTCTATTTTGTGCATGCCATTCGTCTAATGCTAAAACCTTTGTTGCCGCTTGCCATGTTGTATTGAATCGTTTTTTTTCAAGCCAAGATTTAATCCAATTTGTTTTTCTTTGAAGCTGCGGCAGTGACAATGGAATGAAATAAGATGGGAGTTGTTTAGCCCATTTAGCCACAGGACCAAAATGAATCAATATGCTTGCACTATGATCTACAATGAATTGGGCCGCTTGGTCAGGATGTACCCATTCTGCCCCAATTGATTCAGCCGGCTTCGGCAATGAAGAAACAAGATAAATCGAATGCTGGTTCATGCCGATCAAATCTAACAATAGTGGCTCCAATACATTTAAATTAGAAACATAAACATCATCTAGTTGTATAAAAATGCGCATGGGCAAAATTAATACATACTTAACAATTTATCCACCAATCATTTACAGTGGTTAGTTCATCTTAATAGTATCCTACCTTTGACCCATGGCAGAACCGCTACAGCAATTAGATCTATTTGGCATGGAGGCAACCCCTCCTGTTCATATTGCTGCGCCCAAACAAGCTAAAAGCATTAAGCAAAAAAAATCGTTGCCTCAATACCGCAAGCCTGCTTACCAGACAGCGTCAAATTCAGAACAAGAAATAGTTGTAACAATAAATGAACCTACAACATCTAGTCTTGTAGCACCTGAAGATGCAGCATTACCCTCTGTATCAAGAACGCCGATGAATTATGTGAATAGAAATATTCTACATAAAAGAGGAAGAAAGGCATTTGCAGATATGGATCAAGAAATTGATAAAATCAATGTGCCTGATGCCAATGCATTGACTAAAAAATTATATTACCCAATTGGAGAAGTTGCAGGTTGGTTTAATGTCAACACTTCATTAATTCGTTATTGGGAAAAAGAATTCAAACAATTGCAACCTAGAAAAACTAGAAAAGGTGATCGTTTGTTTCGTGCACAGGATATTGAATTTCTAAAGCAGATCTATTATTTACTTAGAGAGAAAAAGTACTCCATTGACGGTGCTAAAACTTATTTGAAAAATAATAAGGAAAAAGCCAATAAAGATTTATCCTTATTGACCAATCTAAAGGATATTAGAAACTTTTTGGTGTCTTTAAAAGCAAGCATTTAAGCCTTACCCCTTTTCTGAAAACTGAATCTGATGCGCATTCGCATACTCAATCGCAGCAAGGTTTAAGCGTTCTCTGATCATTTGAAATTCACTGATCTCCATTTGAATAGATACTAAACAATCTATATGTAATGCATGAAACTGCTTGCCCGACTCTGCAACAAAAACATTGTAACTGTTAACGCCGTTTTGAGTTGATAAAACAGTACGCATATGATTTGCAAAATCTGCGATAGCATGTGCAGATGTTTGAACGCTTAATTGCAAATCCATTTCAATTTTACGCTCAGACCTTAAAGATATATTGTCCACGATGGAGTCTACCATTTGCTTATTCGGTACAGAGATATATGTTTTTTCTTGAGTTCGTATACGCGTACTTCTCAAACCAATCTTTTCGATAGTACCTGTAAATCCATTCACTTTAACTAAATCGCCAATCGTAAAGGGCTTATCAAAAAAGATAATAAAAGAGGCAATGATATTTTCCAAACTTTCTCTAGTAGACAAAGCGACCGCAGCACCAACGATACTTAAACTCGTAACGAGGTTGCCAATGCTTTCATTGAATACATATCTCAATACCATCAAGATCCCAATGATATAAATAATGACTTTAAAGAAGTCTCTAAAAAACAACACCAATTGATCATCGGATAAATCCTTTGTCAACCTTGCCTTATTCTCTAATATGATAGAGATAAACTCTAGGGTGCGTAAGCTCACTCTGATTAAGAGTAGGATAAAGACAAATTTAATCCCTGATTCGATCAACTGCTGTATGCTTAGCTTGAACAACTTCAGATCCCATGCTTCCGGAAATTTTAACGCGTATAAGGCAATAATAGCGACCAAAAACAACAAGAACTGTTCGATAGGGACTAGTAAACGATGTACATGACTTTTTCTTAAATCCGAATGGTTTTTCTTATCCACCCAAGTATAAATCAAACTCGCAAAAAAGCGAGAGACCAACCTTTTAATAAGGAGTGTAATCAATAAAATGGCTGCAATAAATAAATAACTGCGTATCGAATTACTCAATATTTGTTGATCTAAACTCATAAGTTCTTTAAGCTTCTTCCCAAGTTAATAATTGCATATTGTTACCATCAAACACAGCATAAGTGTTTAGACGAATCCAATCACCTAAATTAATGTAACGACTTTTTTCATTGATCTTAAAATCAATAGCATAGTGACGATGGCCAAAAACAAAATAATCTACATCCATTGTCTTTGCCTTCTCTTTCGTGTATAAAATTAGCCACTCTTTATCTTCTCCTAAAAATATTTCGTCTGCATTACCTGTTTTTGCACGACTCTTTTGGCTAAAATAATTGGCCAACTGTATTCCAGCATCTGGATGAAGCCACCTGAACAACCATTGACAAATAGGATTGGTGAATATTTTCTTTAAACGCTTGTAACCCTTGTCTCCGGGTCCTAATCCGTCACCATGGCCTATCAAAAACTGTGTTTGCTGGATCGTAAATTCTTGTGGTTCAAAATACACTTTAGCATGTAGTTCATTTGCTAAATAATCTTGCATCCATAAATCATGGTTGCCTGTGAAAATATGTAATTGGATCCCTTCGTCAGCCATTTGAGCAAGGGTGCCCAATATTCTAACAAACCCTTTTGGCACCACCGTTTTATATTCAAACCAGAAATCAAAAATATCACCTACAATAAAAATAACACTTGCATCTTTACGGGCATGTTGTAGGAATCGAACCAAACGATCCTCTCTTTTTCTACTCTCTACTTCATTCGGCGCACCTAAATGAAAGTCAGAAAGGAAATATACTTTTTTGCCTGTTTCCAATACCATGTAACGGGGTTAATTTGATTAAAGGTACTAATCCAGTGTATTATCTATTAAAAAACAATAGACTTCTTTTGGACCATGCACCCCAACAACCAAAGTCTTTTCTATATCAGCTGTTCTGCTAGGACCAGTTGCAAAACTAATCATAGAAGGAAATCCGTCTTGACTTTCTTTGAACTTGACTAAGCTATCAGAAATATCATAGACCAACTGATCTGCATAAGCAATACAGATATGAATAGGTGCATACACGCTAGCTGTTCTACCACTAGCTTCTTGACTACTTAACACAATCGTGCCAGTTCTAGCCACCAAATGCGTACAAAGCGTAATAGCTGCGTCACAATCTGCTAAGTCATCTGTTGTAACTGGATCAAATTTTAAAGTCAACATTTTATCTAACCATGATGCTTCTTTAGAATAAACCTTATTCCAACCCTTCGCCACAATCAATGCATTCAATTGCCCAATTAATTCTTGCTCATCGGCACAATACACAAATTTGCCCAAGAGTTCTGTAAACTTTTGAGCAAATTCAATTGCCATTTCTTTTTCAGTTGGAATAAAGATAGGTGTATCAGCTACCTGATCCGGAAAAGGAACAGGCACTGGATCTTTCAATGCCTGTTTTATCTTTTGTAATATCTTTTGTCTTGCGCCTTGCGATTCCATTTACAACTTATTCGTTATTATCAGTTGCATCTGCAGCTTGAATGGTTGCATTTGCATTTTCAATCACATCTTCTGATGAATCGGAAGCTTGTACAATCGTTGTCTCACTAGGAGCAAACTGATCGTTAGCATCTGCAGCTACAGTCGTTTCTTCAAGAATCTTTTTTTCTTCGAATGGACGATTACCTATTAACTCCTCCACATCAGACTTATGTAAAACTTCTCTAGTCAATAATGCTTGAGCCAACTTCTCTACTGCCTCTTTTTTAGATTGTAATAAATCTAAAGTTCTGTGGTACGCCGCATCAATCATCTTACGCACTTCCTCATCAATGATTTTTCCTGTCTCCTCACTGAAAGGTTTTTGGAAAGTGTTTTCTTGTGCAGGATCATAAAAACTTACATTACCGATTTTCTCGTTCATACCATAAGTAGTTACCATAGAGTAAGCCATCTTAGTGATTTGTTGCAAGTCATTAGAAGCACCTGTAGAAATTTTACCAAAGAAAATTTGTTCTGCAGCACGTCCACCTAATGTCATACACATTTGATCTGTCAATTGCTCAATCGTATATAAGTATTGTTCTTTAGGGGTATATTGAGCGTATCCCAGAGCCGCTGTACCTCTTGGCACAATCGTTACTTTTAATAAAGGATATGCGTGCTCTAAGAACCATCCACAAATTGCATGACCTGCTTCGTGGTAAGCAATCACTTCTTTCTCTTCCTTAGAAATGATTTTATTCTTTTTCTCTAAACCTCCAATCACTCTATCAATAGCGTCTTGGAAATCCTTCATCTCAACACCAGTCTTTCCTTTACGTGCAGCAATCAAAGCAGCTTCATTACACACGTTCGCAATATCTGCACCAGCAAATCCTGGAGTTTGTTCTGCTAATTTATGTACATCTAAACTTTCAGATACCTTGATGGGTCCTAGGTGTACTTTAAATATTTCTTCACGACCTTTTACATCAGGACGATCAATAGAGATCTGACGATCAAAACGACCTGGTCTTAACAATGCAGCATCCAATACATCTGGTCGGTTGGTAGCAGCAAGGATGATAATACCTGTGTCTCCACCAAATCCATCCATCTCTACTAACAATTGATTCAATGTGTTCTCACGCTCGTCATTACTCATCATGGCATTCTTTCCACGAGCACGGCCAATCGCATCAATCTCATCAATGAAAATGATACATGGCGCTTTCTCTCTAGCTTGTTTGAATAAATCACGCACACGGCTTGCGCCAACTCCCACAAACATCTCCACAAAATCAGAGCCACTTAAGCTAAAGAAAGGCACTTGTGCTTCTCCCGCCATCGCTTTTGCCAATAATGTTTTACCTGTTCCTGGAGGGCCTATTAACAATGCACCTTTTGGAATTTTACCTCCAAGTGCCGTATATTTTTTGGGTTGTTTTAAGAAGTCTACAATTTCCATCACTTCTTCTTTTGCTTCTTCTAATCCTGCTACATCCGCAAAAGTGATATTGACTTTAGTACCGCCTTTTTCGAATAAAGTTGCTTTTGATTTACCTACATTAAAGATGCCTCCAGGACCGCCGCCACTTCCGCCTGCGCCACCGCCCATTTTACGCATCATCAATACCCAAATCACTACAATGATCAACATGGTGAAAATCGTATTTGCTATCGGGCCAAACCATTCACCTTCTTTGATGGTATTTTGAGGTACTTCTTGAATGCCTTTTTGTTCATAAAATTTTTGAAGACGCTCGTTGAAGCTATTCCAATCGGTTACACTAAATTCAAATAAAGGCACGCCTTTTACTTTAGCTTTGTCTAATTTTTTCTTGAACTTTTGCACGTAATAGTCTTTCTGCACACTATCCGGCTTAATGTATACACGAACAATTTCTTTGTTTTGAACAAGATCAATTCTTTCAACATCGCCTCTCATCAACATCACTTGCTTGAACTCTTGTTCGGTAGTAGTGGTCAATTCGGGTGTCATTTGAAAGAAGCGCGCCGAGAAAAGAGATAATGCGATTAATCCATAAATCCAATAGATATTGAATTTTGGCATTTTAGGACCATCTCCCAAAGGCGAATTCTTCTTTTTATTATTTTTTAACTCTGACATAGTATTATTGCTGTTACTGCTTTTTATATAAACAAGTAGGATTGAATTTTGTTGACACAGGTGTTCAATTAATCTTCATGTGTTTTCATATCCGCATCACTCCATAACTCTTCCAATTTATAAAAACCGCGTGCCTCTGGGTGCATAATATGCACTACCACATTGATATAATCAATGAGCAACCACTGTCCACCTTGCTTACCCTCGGTTTTATAAGGAAGATCGCCACATTTATTTTTCACTTCATAGTCGATGAAATCGGCAATGGCTTTTAATTGTGTGGTATTATTTGCTTCGCAAATAATGAAGAAATCTGCTGCTGCCTCATGTACTTTTTTAAGATCAAGACTAA
>JAOASM010000016.1 GCA_030158665.1 Sediminibacterium sp.
TAGCCACTTGGTCTACACCAGCACGCTTCAAAAACAAACGGTCTTTTTGTCTTTGCGACAAAACCGTGTCTTTAACCACTGGAAGGGTCTGGGCTTGTAAATCAACCGAGCAACATAGTGTAAATAAACATAATGTAATAATCCTACAATTCATATACAAATAATTCTAAATATAAAAATAGCTTTGGCCATAAAGGCTAAAGCTACGCGCACGCGCAGAGGCGCGTAAGTTAGAATCATTCTAAGCTGTGTAGAAATAATTGATGTTCATCCTTGTACAAGTTTAAAAAACTTGTACAAATTCTAGATTATATTCTGTTTATTGAGGAACTCAGAAGGTGTTAAACCCATCTTTTGCTTAAAGGCGTTAAAGAAAGTAGTTCTTGAACCAAATCCCGCCTGTTTAGCTAAGGCATCTAAAGTCAATAATTCATTGCTACCATTGTCAATCAATTCGATCACATAATTGATTTTATGGTCGTTTTTCCACGCATTAAAATTAATATTCAAGTGTTCGTTGAAGTAATAACTTAGATGATGCACTGGTATATCCGTGTCCGCAGACATGGTTGAAAGACTGAATTCAGGGTTTAAATAAGGCTTGGTTTGGCAATATTGCTCAATTTTATCATGCAATAATTGCAGTTTCTCATCTGAAATTTCAAAACTTCTTACCCCCTTTTTAGGAAGTAGTTCAGCAGCAGGTTCTTTTATCTTATTCGGCAGCACGAAATCAAGTTGTGGTAATCCGTACAATATATTAGGAAAAAATAATAAGGATACATTAAATAGAACCAACCCAATCAAAGTCACATTTAAAAAATAATATCCCTTCACTTCAGCAATTTTATAATCTAAAGTTTGAAATGAAAAAATGGTAAATATTAGAAAGCTAGTATAAACGAGTAGTGTGTTGAAAATTAAAAAAACTAACCAAGTATAAATCAATTTAGCTTGCTTATTCTCTGGCCTTTCGTATTTAAATTTCAAGAACATTAAACGAATACATATCAATACGTAGATCAAACCAATAAGGGGCCTAAATATAAAATTGACCACTGAAGGGACAAATAAATTTTTATTTTTTAAAATTTCTGCAGGATTTTGTAAGACCCTAGTTGCATACTCAATCTTGTCTTCATAACTACTAAATAGATGGGGTAAAATATTGATACACAAAACGAAAGCGGGAACAAAATGCAACCAATCAGATTTAGATAATCTATAGTCATCTCTTAAAACGCCTCGCACATAAAAATAAAGTATCGGACCTACCAACAAAAACATTGGGGTAAAATTCACCAATAAAATTGCAATCATTGTTTTGCTACCAGAATAAATCGTAGCATAATGTGCTAAAGAATACAAGTTATTGATAAAGAAAAAAATAAATAAAAACAGATTCACCCTATTGGACTCTTTAATGTTGATGAGCAACAGGAAGGAAACGATAAAGCCTAATATGGTGATGTACAATAACAAAGTGTGTAAAATTAAATTATATAGCCCAAACTCTAGTAAAAAATATAGATTTTAGTCTAATTTAAAAGGATAACTATGTAGCCAAGCCCAGGATCGAACTGGGATTTAGCGCTTCGGAAACGCTTGTACTAACCATTGTACGACAAGGCCATAAAAATGGACAATTCAAACAAAGATTACCGTCGGAACAACACTTTAATTGCAGCAGGTAAGAAGATAGATGTAGGAAGGCTGCTCATTATTCTAATATCTTCTAATAATGAAGAGGTATTTGATAAAAACCTAAATATGGTTGCAGCATCATTTTTCTTAAATATTCGGGCAAAAATTTCATCACCTGACATCTTTTTATGCTCTAGGATAAATAACAATACAGCGTCGTAAAAATGATGTCTAGTGAAATGTACTAAAGGGTTTAATGATTGCTTTAATTTTAATTGTTGCACCAATTGGCGCGTTTGTTGTTGAATAAACTGAAAAGCATAACCAGTACTCGCTTTTACTGCCCCTCCCATTGTTCCTATTGAAATAACAGCACCAGTATTGGCACTCAACCTTTTTGTCGTCATTGGAATGGCTCCAATTTCTGTATGTGCAATTTTATAATTTCGTCCTTTATAATGCGATTCCATATAGGCGTTTAGTACCTCATCATATTGAGCTACTTTTAAAATTGAAGGTGAAAATAAAGTATACTCTACCAATGCTTTTTTATCTGACATCGGCAGTAAATACATAAAGGCAGTGGCATCCATTTGAGGCACATTGAAATCCATCAATCTAGCAATGGTATCGTCAAAAACAGGCGAATCAAATTCCACTACAATGCCTTTGAAATGTTGCCAGAGTGCAGATTGGATGCGTTCCCCATTGATACTTGAAAAGACATAGTCTGCAAAAGCTGATCCACCCTCCCAACTTACAGCAGCCCCATTGGGAGTTTGGTCCTTGATTTGTAAGATCTTTGCAGCTACCCAATCAATATGTTCAAACCCTTTTGCAAAATTGCTGATGTATTGGTAAAAGTCTATCCCTTGTATCATTTTATACTCGAATGGATAAGTCGGCAAAGATCTATGCATTCCATCTTTTAGTACTTCTATTTTACTCCATTTTTTACAAACAATCGAATCAAAGGGACCTTCTGCATCTTCCCAAAAACACCACGTTCGATCATTCCCTTTCTCAAAATTTGAGTCAACTACAAGTATCTTTTTTCTACATAATATAGGATCCTTCAATAGATGGTATAACAAAGAATAGCCGGCACATCCAGCACCGGCTATTATATAATCATATTTCTTTACAGTTTCCAATGTCCTAGCCGTTGTTTTGAATCGCTTCGTCACGTCTTACTTTGTCCCAATATTTTTTTGCGACAATCAACATACCAAAACTTTCACCATCTTCTTTACCCATATGTTTATGGTGCATTTTATGTGCCCATCGAATGGCTTTGATGTATCGGTTGTTTGACTTTGTAAACCATTTGATTCTTTGATGTATAATTACCTCATGTACTATAAAATAAGCCAATCCATACATAGCAACACCTGTTCCTATTCCAGACAACCAGGGCATACCATTGAATGAACCATAAAATATGCATGCCATACTTGGAATAGCAAAAATCAAAAAGAACGCATCGTTCTTTTCAAAAAAATGTCCAGTTGGTTGATGATGATCTTCGTGCAAGTACCATAGGAAACCATGCATTACATATCTATGTGTTAACCAAGTAACACCCTCCATTACTGCAAAAGTTAATAACATCGAAACTAAAAATATCATAAAGTAGGGTTTAATGATGCAAAGTTACTACAACAAATTTAAGCTTGTTCTAATTTTTGCATTGAATAAAATAAACAATTTGCCATAATCCGGAATCCTAATTCTAGAACTTAATAAAGCACCATGATTGGTCTTTTTTATCTTCTTAAATAAGGAATAATAATATTTAAATGCCACATACACGCCAAAACGACAAGGAAGGGGAAGTGCTTTAATTCCTTCTAAAGCCGCATCAAAATCTGCCTGAATATCTGCTTCTATTGTTTGTTTATCTGCCAAACTAAAATTACTAAAATCGCAATTTGGGAAATACATGCGCTCCATCCCCACAAAATCGGCTTTAATATCTCTTAAGAAATTCACTTTCTGAAAAGCAGCACCAAGACGCTGCGCTGAGGGCCTCAATGCTTCATATTGAGCTTCGTTCCCATTACAAAAAAGCTTCAAACACATTAATCCAACTACTTCTGCACTTCCGAAAATATATTTATTGTAACTCTCCTCATCATGATACTGTTGACAAAGGTCCATTTCCATGCTATATAAAAATGCATCTAATAAGGAACGATCAATATTGAATTGATTGTACGTCAACTGAAAACGATGTAAAATAGGATTTAAACTAATTCCTTTATCTAAGGCTTCGTAGGTGTCTGCCTTGAATTTAGCTAATAAATTTTCTTTATCGTAGTCATGAAAAGTATCTACAATTTCGTCTGCAAAACGTACAAAACCATAAATATCGTAAATGGGTTGACGAAGTGATTTGTCTAATAATCCTATGGCAGAAGAAAAACTAGAACTATACAATAAAGTAGTATACTTACTACTTTGCGCGGTCACTTCGTTATATAATGTTAATGAAGACATATTGAATTATCCTTTATGTTTTTGATCTACAAGCTTGGCCACCACTTCCCCACTAATCAAACTTGGTGGCACACCTGGACCAGGCACTGTTAATTGACCTGTGTAATATAAGTTATTTACTTTTTTACTTTTACAACTAGGTTTCAAATTGGCAGTTTGCAATAAGGTATTTGCTAAGCCATAGGCATTACCTCTGAAAGAATGATACTCCTCTTTAAATTCCTTGACCGCAAAAGAACGTTTGTATACAATTGCATCACGTATGGATTGCCCAATACGCTCTTCGAAACGTTGAATGATCATCTCGAAATATTGATCTCTAATGTCCTCCGTATCTCCTTCCAATCCAGCTGCAATAGGAATCAATAAAAATAAATTTTCACATCCTTCTGGCGCTACAGTAGGATCAGTTACAGAAGGCACACTTGCATAAAATAAAGGTCTCGTTGGCCATTTAGGATCGGAATATATTTCATGTCCGTGTAATCCAAAATCGGTATCAAAAAATAATTGATGATGCAATACCCCTTCGAGTTTTTTATTCAATCCTACATAGTATAATAATGAACTCGGTGCCATCACCCTTGTATCCCAATAGGCACTTGAATAAGATTGATACGCAGGTGCTAATAATTTTGTTTCAATATGGTGATAGTCTCCTGCTCCAATTAATACATCCATTGTATATTGCTGCTTCTCACCTGTAGTATTTTTTAAAGTATGTACTGCTATGGCTTTACCTGAAACTACTTCAATCGAAGTCACTTCCTCTCCTAACTTAAATTGTACACCTAATGAAATTGCTAAATCATACATCGCCTGCACAATACTATACATACCAAATTCAGGATACCAAGTACCTCCTTTGATATCTGCATAATTCATCAAACTGTATAATGCAGGAGTTTTTTCTGGTAATGCACCTAAAAACAAAACCGGAAATTCCATTAAAGATTGAATAGCAGGATGCTTGAAAAACTTAGCCACATGCTTTTTCATAGATTGAAATACATCTAACTTGAAAACGCCCTTCACTAAATCCATGTCTAAGAATTCAGTTAATGACAAACCTGGATTGTGCACTAATTTTCCTACCCCTACGTCGTATTTGAATTTAGCCTCTGCCATAAAAGCATCTAATGCTTTAGCAGCACCTGGCTCCACCGACTCTAATAAATTTTGTAATTCGTTGTAATTAGCGGGTATATCCCAACCTTCTTTTTCAAAATAAACTCTGTAAGATGGATCTAATCTTTTAAGTGAATAATAATCACTTACTTTCTTACCAAAGGAATTAAAATATCTTTCAAAAATATCTGGCATCCAATACCAGCTTGGACCCATATCAAAAGTAAATCCTTTTTCTTTAAATTTTCTTGCTCTGCCACCTGGTAAATCATGCTTTTCAATAATTGTTACATCCCATCCCTTTTGTGCCAAGAAACTTGCCGCAGACAATCCTGCAAAACCAGCTCCAATAACAATAACTTTTTTTGATTGCGATGACATGAATTTAATATCGTTGAATCTTTTGTTTTAAAATTTTTCTAGCAAAGTGGATTCTACTTTTGATTGTACCTAGAGGCTCATTTAGTGCATCAGCAATTTCATTGTATTTATACCCTTCGTAATATAAATTGAATGGCGTCCTAAACAACTCTGGTAAATCATGTATGAATTGATTTACTTCCTTCAAATTTAAGTTAGTTATTCCATCATTCACCACCTTGTTGAAAGTTTGATCAATTAAAAAGTCATTTGGACTATTATCCAATACAGTTGATTGTTTTGCTTTACGGCGATAATCATTAATGAATATATTACGCATAATGGTATACAACCATGCTTTGATATTTGTTCCTACATTGTATTTGTCTTTATTGGAAATAGCCCTATACAAGGTATCCTGGTACAAGTCTTTAGCAGACTCATGATCCTTAGTAAGATTGATTGCGAAGGGTCTTAAAAACTCAGCATTTTCGGTAAGTAATAGACTAAATTCTGCGTTTGACATACAATTTTGTTTAACGTTTGAATTATAAAGTTAAACATATAAAATGGAGAATACCTATTTTTTGTTTAATTATTTTAAATAAATATTAAACAAAACAAGCTCGATCAATGGATAAAAGCTAAAATGCTGACTTTGAACTAGTTAATGAACTAGTCGAAGTCAGCATTTTTATACTTTAAGTATTTTTGGGGGAATCAGCCCGATTGGAGGACTAAATTTCTTGTAAAAAAGTGATGGTCTCTGCCAAACTACGCTTAAGATGAATATTACTTGCAATCTTGCCTTTGAATTCCTGAATCAATTGACCAGATAATACAATTGGTATTTCTGGATTGATCGTAGCTAAGTTGGCGAAAAATTTATCCAACTTAAAATTCCTAGCTGGAGACGTGATATGACAGTATAAGTAATCGATCTTTTTAACTTCAGTTAAATATTTTAGATCCACCATTGGTACATTCGCACCAAGATAATCTACATAAATGCCTTTTTGTTTCAACAAAAAGTGTACATATAAAATACCCAATTCGTGATATTCTCCTTCTGGCATAAACAATACAATTCGCTTGCTGTAGTTTAACAGTGGCGTTAATTTCTCAATGCCTAATATGATTTTTTGTCTTACAATATTGGTTGCAAGGTGCTCTTGTGCAGGATTGATATGATTGGTCACCCATAGAATACCAACACGTTCCAAGTATGGAAATATAATTTCGTTAATTGTTTTCTCAATCCCTTTTTGTCCGATGTATAAATCTAATTGTCTTTCAAAAGCAACCATATTTAAACCAACCATTTCCTTAATCAAGGCATTTACAACACGCTCTTTTTGTGCATCCAATTGATTCAATGCCATGATCTTTTCTTCCATCTGCTCAGAAGACATCTTGTCTATATGAGAGATTTTGAACCCGTACTTATTGAGTAGGGATACGTTTAGGATCACTTTCAACTCCTCAGCAGAGTAAGAACGAATATTGGTTTCAGTTCTTTGTGGCTGCAAAAAATTATAACGCTGCTCCCAAATACGTATGGTGTGCGCTTTAATTCCAGAGATTTTCTCTAAGTCCTTGATGGTATAAGATGACATACTACAAAAACAACAAATTGATAGAATAGTTCAATCTTGTTAAAAATTAGTGTTCTTAATTCTATTGTGTCTAATCTTTAAAGAAATATGAAGGCTAAATGTATAAACAAAACTACTTTTTCAAACCACGTAGGTATTCTCCATACCCACTTTTAGCATATTTGTCTGCCAAAACCAATAATTGCGCTTTATCTATAAAGCCCATACGATAAGCCACTTCTTCGATACAGCCTATCTTTTGACTTTGACGCTTTTCAATCACACGTACAAATTCGCAGGCATCCGCTAAAGATTCAAATGTACCTGTGTCTAACCATGCGGTACCTCTATTCATAATACCCACTTGCAATTGCTTGCGCTCTAGATATACTTTGTTCACATCGGTGATCTCGTATTCCCCTCTTGGTGAAGGAGGAATGTTTTTTGCAATTTCAACAACCTGGTTATCATAAAAATACAAACCAGGCACTGCGTAGTTTGATTTGGGTTGTGCTGGTTTTTCTTCTAAAGACAAAGCATTGTTGTGTTCGTCAAACTCAACTACACCATAACGCTCTGGGTCATTTACTTCATAAGCAAATACCGCAGCCCCTTCAACATCATTGAATGATTGAACCAATTTGCTGAAGCCAGCCCCGTAAAAAATATTATCTCCTAATACCAACGACACTTTATCCTTGCCAATAAAATCTGCACCTATCACAAATGCTTGAGCCAATCCATTCGGCACAGCTTGTACTGCATAACTAAATTTGCAACCTATCTCTGATCCATCTCCTAACAATCTTTTAAATTGGTCGTTGTCTTCTGGAGTAGTTATGATCAATACTTCTTTGATACCTGCTAACATCAACACTGATAAAGGATAATAAATCATTGGCTTATCATAGATCGGCATTAATTGCTTACTGATTCCTTTGGTAATTGGATACAATCTTGTTCCTGATCCACCTGCTAATATAATTCCTTTCATGTTGCTTGTATTTCTGTGTTAAAGGCTCGCAGCATAGTCCGCGAAGCTGCCTAATGTTTTGTCTTTTTCTGATAAAATAATTTCACTTGTACTCAATTTCCAATCGATATTTAAATCGGCGTCATTGTACATAATGCCCACTTCATTGCCTGGCTGGTAGAACTTATCTACCTTATAAAAGAAAGTAGCTGTTTCGCTTAACACCACAAAGCCATGTGCAAAGCCTGCAGGTACAAAAAATTGTTTGTGGTTATCGGCTGTTAATTCAATGGCAAAATGTTGTCCAAAGCTTGGAGAATCTTTTCTTAAATCAACGGCAATATCCAACACGGCACCTTCTATCACTCTAACCAATTTTGCTTGCGCAGCATCCCCCTTTTGCATATGCAGTCCTCTCAAAACTCCTTTTGACGATTTGGATTGATTATCTTGTACAAACTCAATGTCCAATCCAGTAGCTGCTTTAAAGTCCCTACTGTTATAGGTTTCAATAAAATAACCACGCGCATCGCCATGCACTTTCTCGTGTACAATAAAACAATCTTTTAGGGGGGTCTGTTCAATTCTCATTATCTGTTCGTATACATTTCGTTATAGTACTGTTGGTATGCGCCACTTGTTACATTGGTCAACCAATCTTCATTATTTAAATACCAGTCAATCGTTTCTGCTAATCCTTCCTCAAAAGTGACAGAGGGTGACCAGCCTAATTCCTTGTTCAACTTAGTCGCATCAATCGCATAACGGCGGTCATGGCCTGGACGATCTTTTACATAAGTGATCAAGCCTTCGCTTTCCCCTTTTGCTCTTCCTAATTTTTCGTCCATCTGAGCACACAATAATTTCACTAAATCAATATTGGTCCATTCGTTGAAGCCACCAATATTATAGGTATCAGCTCGCTTACCTTGATGAAACACTAAGTCAATCGCACGGGCATGGTCTTTTACAAATAACCAATCACGCGTATACAATCCATCACCATATACTGGCAATGGCTTCTTAGTAATAATATTATGAATAAACAATGGAATCAATTTCTCAGGAAAATGATTCGGGCCATAGTTATTAGAGCAATTAGACACTACAATCGGTAAATGATAGGTCTCTCCGTATGCGCGAACAAAATGATCACTTGCTGCCTTACTTGCAGAATAGGGTGAGTTAGGATCATACGGCGTTGTTTCGGTAAACAATCCTTCCTTACCTAAGCTGCCATATACCTCGTCCGTGGAGACATGGTAAAACAAATGATTTCTTTGATTGTCCCAAGATCCATCATGTGCTTTTTCATAACTCAAATCTTCCTTCCAATATTCCTTCGCTGTATTTAATAAGTTCACCGTACCAATCACATTCGTGTACACAAAATCTAAAGGTGAAACAATAGAACGATCTACATGAGATTCTGCTGCTAAATGAATCACATCTGTAATCGCATGTTTCGCGAAAATATCTTTTAATGCTGCTGCATCTAAAATATCTGCTTTTACAAAATGATAATTCGCTGCTTTTTCAATATCCTTTAAGTTCTCCAAGTTTCCCGCATAAGTTAATGCGTCTAAATTAAAGATCTGATAATCAGGATATTTATTGACAAATAAACGCACTACATGCGACCCAATAAAGCCTGCCCCTCCTGTAATTAATATATTCTTTTTCATAGTCTTTTATGAGGGACAAAGATATTAATTCAAACATATATATTAGAAAGTAATTTGACCTTGAATTCAAGATTCTTACTACATTTAAATCCTAAATGGTCAATATGTTACAAAAAGAAAGGTATTATGCATTGGATGTTTTTAGAGGCGCCACGGTTGCTTTAATGATTCTTGTCAATAATCCTGGTTCTTGGGGGCATATTTTCAGCCCTTTAGCGCATGCTAGCTGGCATGGTTGCACGCCTACAGACCTCGTCTTCCCCTTCTTTTTGTTTGCTGTAGGAAATGCGATGGCTTTTGTGATGCCAAAGTTTGAAAAAGGGACGCCATTGGATTTTTGGAAAAAAGTAGTCAAAAGAACCGTACTGATTTTTTTAATTGGTTTGTTTTTAAACTGGAGCCCTTTCGTAAAATGGTCTGATGGACATTTAGTTGCAAAAACCTGGGAGAACATTCGCATTTTAGGTGTCTTACAAAGAATTGCTCTATGTTATTTTTTCGCGTCAATCATTATTTATTATGGAAAATCCAAAATGGCATTTTACATTGGCGGGCTTATATTAATCGCCTATTGGATGTTGAGTTTTTTATTGGGAAGTCAAGGGCATCCATATAGTTTATCAGGATTTTTTGGCAACGCCATCGACCAAGCTGTCTTAGGTGTTAACCATATCTATAAAGGAGAGGGTGTCCCATTTGATCCAGAGGGATTAATTAGTACCCTACCAGCCATCGTGCAAGTGATTTTTGGATTTTTAGTAGGCGAATACATTCAAGCAAAAGGCAAAAGTTTTGAAATGATTGCTCAATTGCTTTTAGCAGGTGTAGTATTGGTTTTAGCAGGATATATCTGGGACTTTAGTTTCCCAATCAACAAAAAAATATGGACGAGTAGTTATGTATTGTATACTTCTGGCTTAGCTATTATCACATTAAGTGTGTTGATCTATTTATTGGAATTTAAAAACAGCCAAGGTAAATGGAGTCATTTCTTTGACGTTTTTGGAAAGAACCCACTGTTCATTTTTGTACTTAGTGGTTTTTTACCTCGTGTACTCGCTTTGTTGAGATGGGTAGATCATACAGATGAAAAAGGGGAGCCAGTATATACTTCTGCCCTACCTTGGTTTTACCAACATGTTTGTAAAAATATCTCAACTGATTTGCGTGTAGGTTCTTTTGTTTACGCTATCTGCTTCATTGCCTTTTTTGCATTGCTTGCCAATATCTTGGACAAGAAAAAAATATACATCAAGGTTTAACTAAATAGATGTGCTGCTTTTTCAAGACTCTCTGGCTTACCAACGTCTAATAAAATACCATCACTATGATCATAAAAGTGAATGGCATAGTGTTGTGCGATTTGTAAATAAGCATCTATTAAAGAAAACTTACCCTGCATTGTCAATGCTTCAAAGAAATTTGCGTGTACAATTTGTATTCCACTGAATGCTTTAGGAACAGCCATGGCAGGATCTTTTAAAGGATTGGCCCACTTTTCCTCACTCGTTGTATTGTTCTTCCACCCACATAGTGTACCTGCTGTATTAAATATTAAATTCCTACTGGTTGTACGATTGGTTACTGCCAAAGTCGCCACCATCTCACCTTCTGACTTCGCTTCAAACGCTTTATCTGCCTCAAACATTTTTGTCAAATCTAAATCTGTTAATATATCGGCATTCATCACCAACCATTTGTCTTCATTTTCAAAATACCCCTTCGCTCTTAACAATCCACCACCTGTTTCAAGTACTTCATCCGACTCATCAGAAATAGTCACTTGCGACCCCCAGCCCTTATTTTGATTGATTGTATCTACAATTTGATCTGCAAAATGGTGCACATTCACCACCACTTCGTCAATGCCAAAATCTTGTAAGTATTCGATATTACGTTGCAATAAGGACTTGCCGTTAACAACCGCTAATGCCTTAGGATGATGATCTGTAAAGGGTTTTAACCTTGTACCCAATCCAGCAGCTAAAATCATTGCCTTCATAAAAAATTATTTAACCCAATTCGTTTGATTGGTATGCGCTAAAACTACTTTCACTTTATACTTGTTTTTTAAATGCCTTGCTGTTTGTTCTGCAGCAAACACACTTCTGTGTTGTCCACCCGTACAACCAAAATTAATTTGTAAGGAGGCAAAGTCTCTTGACAAATAATTTTCTACCGTGATGTCAATCAAATCCCAAACACTATTTAAAAACGTGTTCATTTTTGTTTTTTGTTCCAAAAAATCTTGTACTGGCTTGTCCAACCCAGATAATTTTTTATACTCTTCAAATCTTCCAGGATTTAAAATACCACGCATATCAAAAACAAATCCACCTCCATTCTCAGTCGTATCTGTAGGAAGGCCTTTTTTATAACTAAAGCTATTGATGGTAATGACCAACGGCGTCTCTTCAGAAGCTTGCAAAGGTGTAAATCTATTTAAGACTTCATCGCCCACCATCCAATTTAAGATACCAGCAAAAACGGGTGTGTCTTTATCTAAAGTGTATACTTCTAAAAAGCTTCTCAAATTCCTCAAACCCAATGGGATACTAGTTAAGAAATGTGCTTTGCGTTCAAACAAACCCCTAAATCCATAAGCGCCCAATACCTGCAACAACCTTAATAAAACAAAGCCATGGTATTGTTTTTTAAACAATGCTGTATTGATGGTCTCGCCTAAAACTTGTTCCGCTTCCTTGATATAATCATTCAATAAACGCTCTTTCCACTCATTAGACAATTCTGCTTTAGCTTGCCACAATAATGAAGCAACATCATAAGGCATTCCACCCTTCATCCCTCCTTGGAAATCTATAAAAAACACCTCATCCCCCTTCACCATAATATTTCTGCTCTGAAAATCACGGAACATAAAATAATTAAAATGACTATC
>JAOASM010000017.1 GCA_030158665.1 Sediminibacterium sp.
TTTAAAGCGTTACAAAAGTGAGATTAAAGTCATTAGAAATCAAGGGGTTCAAGAGTTTTGCTGATAAAACTATTGTCAGTTTTGACGAGGGTATAACAGGCATTATTGGCCCTAACGGTTGCGGTAAGAGTAATATCATTGATAGTATTAGATGGGTGATAGGAGAATCTAAGATTTCGGCCTTAAGGTCTGAAAATTTGGATTCATTGGTATTCAATGGAAGTAAAACTAGAAATGCCAGTAGTATGGCGGAAGTGAGTTTGACTTTCGAAAACACCAAAAACTTATTACCTACCGAATTTAGCACCATCACGGTGACACGTCGTTATTATAAAAATGGTGAAAGTGAATACCGTTTAAATGATGTGGCTTGTCGTTTAAAAGACATCCATAATTTATTCATGGATACAGGTGTGAGTACAGACAGTTATGCTATCATCGAATTGGGTATGGTGGATGATATTATCAAGGATAAGGATAATAGTCGTCGTAAGATGTTAGAACAAGCTGCAGGTATCACTATCTACAAAACAAGAAAGAAAGAAGCGAAGAATAAATTAGATGCGACTGAGCAAGATTTATCACGTATCGAAGATTTGTTGTTTGAAATCAACAACCAATTAAAGACTCTAGAGAATCAAGCAAAGAAAGCAGAGAAATATTTTGAGATAAAAAAGGATTACAAGGAAACAGCTATTGAATTAGCAATTGCATCTTTGGAAGGGTTTAATTTGACGTACAAGGAGTTGACGGAACAACAAGAAGCAGAAACAGATAAGAAATTCGAATTAGAAGCAACCATTGCTTTAGAAGAAGCTGCGCTTGAACAAGAGCGTGTTGTTTTCATTGAAAAAGAGAAAGGGTTACAAAGTATGCAACATGAGTTCAATGAAATGTTGCAGAATCTAAGAACTAAAGAGAATGACAAAAGTTTAGCTGCTCAACGATTAGACTACTTGAACGATAAGGAAAAAGGATTACAAGAATTCTTAGAGCGTGCAGAAGGACAATTGAAAACAATTGGGGACTCAATTGAGTACACTAAATTACAAGTGATTGACGAAGAGAAATTGTATAATGATTTCAAAAATAGGGTAGAGCAATCACATATTGAATTAACCAATAAGCGTGCGCAATTTGATGATCAGCGTTCTGTTTTAGATGGATTACGTCAGCAGTTTGGTCAAATTCAAAGAAATCAATTTGAGGCAGAAAAGAAAGTTGCTGTATCAGATACTTCTATTCAGAATATTCAAAGAAGCCAACATCAATTAGATGAGGAGCAATTGCATAGGGCGGAACAAGTGGAAGATCTAACAGCTCAGTTAGCTACTAAAGAAGCCGACTTAGCTGCAAGCAAAACACATTTAGCTGAATTGCAAGCGCAACACGAAAAAGCGAAAGCAAGTATTTTTGAAACGCAAGAACAACTTGAAGTACTTAGATCAAAATTAGCAGAACAATCAAGAATCTTAGACGCTAAGAAAAACGAATACGATTTATTGAAGAGTTTAGTGGACTCTATGGAAGGATATCCAGAGAGCGTTAAATTCTTACATAAGAATACTGGATGGAACCACAATGCGCCAATCCTTTCTGATATTTTATATGTTCAAGAAGAATACCGCACTGCAGTGGAAAATGTATTAGAGCCCTATTTAAATTATTACGTTGTGAATAATTTAAAAGAAGGTATGCAAGCGGTACAATTGTTGGATGACAACAAAAAAGGAAAGGCGAACTTCTTTTTACTAGACCAATTAAATGGTGCTAAGGCTGAATCCGCACCTTCAAACACCATCGCCGCTTTATCTGTGATTGAAATCGATCCACAATATGCTGCTTTGGCGAATCACTTGTTAGGAAATGTGTTCATTGCAGAAAATGAAGCAGCTCTAGAAGCGAGTTCTACTGGCGTTATATTAGAGAAGACAGGTAAATATGTGAGAGGCAAGTATACTTTAACTGGTGGAAGCGTTGGATTATTTGAAGGAAAGAAAATTGGACGTGCAAAGAATTTAGAAAAATTATTGGAAGACATTCAGTCACAAGAAACGGTGGTGAATGATTTGAAAGCGCAAATACAAGTTAAGCATGAGTCTGTTTTACAGTTCAATGAATTGTTGAAAGAACAAGAGATTAGAACAACAGAGCAAAATGTGAATCGTTTAATCAACGATGTGTTCGCGAATAAGAATAGACTAGAAAACTTACAATCTGCACAAGTAGCTGCAGTGGCTAAGTTGGCTGAATTGGCTGAGAAGATAGCGCAAGAACATGCTTCAATTGGAGACACAAGAACCCAATTGACTGAATTGAATGCTTCATTGCAAGCAACACAAGCACAGTTAGGTGATATTGAAATGGCTTACCAAGCTGCTGAACAAGCATATCATCTAGCTTCTGGTGAATTCAATGAAATGAATTTGCAATTGACCAAGCAACAAAGTAAGATTGAAGCTTTACAACAAGAAGTGATCTTCAAAGGCAATCAATTGAATGATTTACATGCCCAAATTCAAACCAATACAGCTCAATTGACAGAAGCTTCTACAGCGATTGTAGAAAGCAGAACACAATTAGAAGCAATCGATTCAGAATTAGTTGAATTGTTGAGAAACAAGGAAGCAGAAGAATTAAAATTGAACGAAGCAGATCAAGCTTATTATACTTTACGTACCGCTTTACAAGAAAAGGAAAGTACGTTAAGACACCAAGTGAAGTCTAAGGAATTAATGGATCAATTGATCAACGAGATCAAGGATAAATTAAATAACCTAAAACTACAATTGGCTGGTACTAAGGAAAGATTGAGTGTAGAGTTCAAAGTTGAGTTAGAAGAGATTTTAGATCTTGGAAGACAAACTGAAGCTACATTAGAAGAATTGCAGGCGGATGTAGAGAAAATGAAGAAGCGTTTAGAGAATATGGGTGAAGTCAATCCTACTGCGATTGAAGCGTATACCGAGATGAAGAAGCGTTATGATTTTATCTTAGAACAAAAGAATGACTTAGTCACTGCTAAAGAAAGTTTATTATTGACGATTCAAGAAGTGGAAGCAACTGCGAACCAAGCATTCTTGGAAACATACAATACTGCTAGAGAGAATTTCCAAAAAGTATTCAAAGCATTGTTTACAGAGGAAGATTCTTGTGACTTAATCTTAGTGGATCCAACAAATCTTGCAGAGACTGCAGTGGAGATTGTGGCAAAGCCTAAAGGAAAGCGTCCATCTTCAATCACTCAGTTGAGTGGAGGAGAGCGTACCTTAACCGCTACAGCAATGTTGTTTGCTATCTACTTAATCAAACCAGCACCATTCTGTATCTTGGATGAGGTGGATGCACCATTGGATGACGCCAACGTGGGTAAGTTCACACAAATGATTCAGAAGTTCTCTGACAACTCTCAGTTCATTATTGTTACACACAATAAGCAAACGATGAGTGCAGTGGATGTGATCTATGGTGTGACGATGCAAGAGCCAGGTGTAAGTAAATTAGTTCCTGTTGATTTCAGGAGCTTAACAGCATAATTTAAATTGCAGTAATGCAAATCACATAGCTTTAAGCGTCCTCGTGAGTAATTGCGGGGGCGCTTTTTCTTTTAACTAGAATGACAAATACAACTCAACTTTTTAAAGATTCCTACCTTTTTTAAAAACTTTCAACTTTTGATCAAATCTGTCCTCATATTATTTATAGCATGCTTTATAGTATATCTGCCCTTTAGTAGGACGCCTGATTATTTTGACAGTGAGGTTACGCCCGCGCTAATTGAAGCGAAGTCTGATAGTGTATTTGCGGTTTTTAAAGAATCGGGTAAAACCTATAGCGTTCAGTTAGATCAAAAAAGATTTCAATCAAGCATTGGATCAAGAATAGAAATCAGGTATGAGTTAAGTGCGCCTGAACATGCAAAAGTCAATCAAATAATAGGGTACTGGTTAGAGCCAAAAGAATTAATAGGCGCTATTTTAATCCTACTTGTTTTATTGATTGCAGCTTATGCTACAACCCATCAACCAGACGCTGCATCATTAAAAGAGCAGATTGAATTCAAGAAAAAAGATACAGGGAAGTATGTATGACTATAATTTACTCTCATGAATACTTTGGATATACTCTGTTGGGGTACATCCAATATGGAATTTAAAAGCAAGAAAAAAAGAAGATCGACTGCCAAATCCAGCATCTAAACCAATTGATTCAATTGTTTTATTTTTTACAATATTGGTATGCAATTGTTCTATGACATAGGTCACTCTTAATTTATTGATATAGTTTTTAAAATTGCTACTTGTATTATAGTTGATAATAAAGGATAATACCCGTGAACTTAATTTTAATTGATGGGCTAATGACTCGATATTTAAGTCAGTTTGGAGATAAATTTTATTATTTATTATTTGTTGATGTAAAATAGTCCAATCAGGCAAGTCTTGTAATAGAGCTTCTTTTAGTGCGGCACTATTTTTTTGTATTTGGACTTCATTTTTTTGAATTGGTTTAGTACTTAAATATGGAATTCCATAAAGGATGAGGGGATTGATTAATAATTTAACAGCCAAAATCAACATTGAAGCGGACATTAAAATTGAACTCAATAATATTGTTATATCATTGACAATGATTGTTTTATTTATTGCAACATATAAAACAAGGAGAACGGAGCCAATATACAATAAGCTCATCATACTTGTTAAATGTAATAACCATTTTTTGACTTCTACAAATTGTTTTAAATAATAACTTTTATAAAATCCTTCGTCATTCTTATTATGGATATGAATTTGCCTCCACATTAAAGACAAGTAGATAAGTCCTTGAAAAAGGCGAATAAAATAATGGATGCCAATTGGAAAAATGCCGTCTTTGTGCATGTAAATTAAGCGATTGTCATTAAGCATCAAATGCACAAGTTCTGCTTTTTGATCTATTGGCATAAAATAAAATGGCAATAAGTCTATCACTGAAATAACGAAAGGAAGAAAGTGTATTAGGTCTTTTAAAGTAAACCTATTTTCATTATTTAGTACAATTCTAAGGTATAAAAAACCAAATGGGAAATATAAATAATTGAGAGGTGCTGCGGTTTTATATAAAAAAGGCAAATGTGCAATTATTTTAGTGGAGATAATGATATAACCCAAAATGCAATATCCAGTAATAAAAAAGAATGATGCTAGTGTTCTATTGGCAATTAAATATGTGTTGGATGCATTTTTCCATAATAAATATGTGGCAATGAAAGAACAAAATATTGCACCTAAAAAAAATAGATCAGTTAACGAAAACAAAGCAGTCATATTGTCAAATAAAGTTATTGATAGTATTCATTGATGATTGATTCTTAAGCAAATAAATTGCATCACCAAGTTGATTGGCTAGTTCAAAAATAGGTTATTAGTCCAAGAGTACACTTTTTTGGACTAGACATCTGTGAATTTGGGTCTCTACCTTTCTATTCTGCTCTACTTTCGATTTGAAATCTTAATTTATTGTCATTCTGTCATTAAGTTTAGTGCAATTCATATGCTCAAATATTATATTTTATTACATATATTCTTATTTACATCTAATGTGTCAAGAGCACAGAATGTCATTTCTTCTGTCCATAATGCTAGTGGAACAAGTTCCACTGCTGAAAATGGGATCTCTTTGACCTATAGTGTAGGAGAGTTGGCTTCTATTGAACATTTTATTGGCAACAACCAGTATAGTTTAAGCACTGGATTTTTACAAATGCATGTTCCTTTAGTTACAAGTATATCCACTTTTAATTTTATCGATAAAAATAGGGTAAGCTTATTGCCCAATCCTACCATCCAATTTCTGCAATTACAAGTAAATTTTAATCAAATTGGGATTTTGAACTTTAAAATACTGGATGCTACTTCGAGTCAAAAATATGTTAGCCCATCAATTAGCGTCTCAGGTATATACAATACAAAATTAGACTTAGGTGCTTATCCAGCAGGTGTCTATTATATTAAACTGCATTTTCAAGCCAATAAGGGCAATCAACAACAAGGAATATATAAAATAATAAAATTATAATCAGATGAGGCAAAGCATAAATCAATTCGAAAAATTTGGAAAAGTATTGAATTTAGTGATTTTGATGACTATTGCTTTGTTTTTTTCAAATACCATTTTTGCACAAAATACTGGTTTGAATTTTCAAGGTGTTGCTCGAAATCCTAATGGGGTCATTTTGGCTTCGCAATCAATAGCTTTAAGACTTTCCATTCTTTCTACTACTTTAACTGGTGCAATCGAATATACTGAGACAAGAATGGTAACGACAAATGCGCAAGGTGTATTTTCAATTGTAATTGGAGATGGTTCTGGAAAGAATAGGTTGGGTTCTTATGAAAATATTGATTGGAAAATCATGCCCAAATTTCTAAAAATTGAATTAGATCCCAATGCCGGAGAAAATTTTACGTTAATGGGAACTACACAGTTACAAACTGTGCCATATGCTAATTACAGCCAGTATAGTGCTAGTGCAGGTTCAATAGAAGCTAATAATATTACAGGCCTTATTCCAGTTGCTCGGGGGGGCACTGGAGTAAGTGACCTAACGAGCTTGAAAAGAGATTTAGGATTGGACAGTGTGAATAATACAATGGATTTAGATAAGCCAATAAGCAAGGATGTGCAAACATTTTTAGATTCAAAATTGAATATTGCTGATAGTAGTATAGCATATGTAACTCCACTTCAATTAAAGAATAGTAAATTTGATACTGCCTATTTATATGATCAAATCAATTCAAAGGCCACAATTTCATATTTGAATGAAAAGACAAGCAACTTAGTCAATTCTTTAAATGGATTAAAAGACTCAATTCAAACAATTGAAATAATTGATTCTGGATTTAAGCCATCTATTGTTTCAGCATTCTCAGTACATAAAATTAATTTGCCGATTGCATCCAGACCTCAAGTATCAGCGGGATTAATTAGTAAAATTGACTTCGATCAATTTTATAACAAGTCTGATTTTAGTGGAAATTATCAAGATTTAATTAATAAGCCAATTATTCCAAATCCACAGGTTCAGATTAATTGGTTACAAATTGATGATACTAAAATCGATTATATCAAGAATAAGCCAATACTTACTTTAGTCGCAACAACTGGTAGTTATAATGATTTAACCGATCAGCCAACTACACAAAGTTTAGGTGCAATTCCATTAAATAGAAGTATAACAATAAATGGTTTAAAACAAGATTTAAGTATTGATAGGGAGTGGGTAGTTAATCCTGTATTGGGAGGTGTTTCTTTAGAAATGGATGTAAAAGATGTTTTGCCAGTTTTAAATGGTGGAACTGGCTCATCTGTTAAAAATTTTGTTGATTTAACAAATAGTCAACATATTGAAGGTTACAAACAATTTGCAAATTCAATTTCCGTGGGCGATGCACCGCCTGAAAGAACTGCAATTGTTGATATCAACTCAACTAATAAAGGATTTCTACCACCACGTATGACGACTGCTCAAAGAGATGCAATTCTTGATCCTGCTGTTGGTTTAACCATTTTTAATACAGATAGGAATTGTTTGGAATGGTGGATTGGATCAATATGGTATAATGCTTGTGGAAATGCTTCGGTTTCAACTACTACAAATGGGACGGCAGCAGTAACAATGTTAGATTGTTTGTCAGGCACTGCAATGGGTGTTAATGGTGGAAGTTATGATATTGGCACTGATATTACATCTGCTAATTCTTGGCAAGTATTGAGATTAAAAGTTAATACGATTGGAACTTATAATTTCACAGCATCAGCAAATGGAATTACTTATTCAGCAATTGGTCAATTTTATGAATCGGATCGTCTAGCTAGTATTTCAGGATATAAAGATGTATATATGTATGCATCTGGTGCAGCTGTTAATGCAGGCACCTTTACCTATAAGCTTGCAACTTTGCCAAGTTGTACTTTTACCAATAATGTTAATACCACATCTTCAAATGGATCTTCAATTATTAATGCATTTGATAATACGGCTGAGGTTTATGGCGATATTATTCAAGGACAAGTAGTAGAAAATGTGTATCAAAAAATTAGAGCATATGTAACTTCACCAGGCACTTATAAAATATTGACAACTCAAAATGGTATAACTTTTACTGGTTCAGGCAATTTCCCAAGTAGTAATGCACTTTATGATGTTGTATTATCGGGATCTGGTGTGCCAATTAGTGCAGGAACTTATACTTTTACAACCAATACTGACCCTTCGAAATCATTTACAAGAACAGTAATTTCTCCTTCAACAAATGGTACTGCAGTTGTAAATGCATGGATTGGTAATACTGCAAGCAGGGGAGATATTATTGCAAGTGTTTTAATCTCAGGTGATGGCATTTCGCAAACCTTAACTGCAAATGTACTAGTTGCTGGTTCTTATAATTTAACTGCTCAAATTAATGGCGTTATTTTTTCTGCAACTGGTGTATTTTCTGGGACTGGTTCACAAACAGTTCAATTAGTTGCATCAGGTACTGCTACAATAATTGGAGATAATTCCTTCAATTTAAACACTATGCCTTCGGTTTCATTTACAAGAAATGTACTAGCGAATTTAAGTACTGGTGGAACAGGGGTTGTTTCTACTTGGACAAATAAAGGTGATTTTGGAACAATGACTGTTGGAAATACAGTCAATTATGTAACTCATAGTTTGAATGCTTATGTAACTAAATTAGGCACATATAATTTATTTGCTTCAGCTAATGGTGTAAACTATACTGCAACAGGAACATTTACATCATTAGGTAATCAAATAATTGTATTAAATGCTTCAGGCATTCCCATTGCAATTGAAAATAGTAGATTTGAGTTAAATGTATCAAATCCTCCAACTTTTTATATATCTATTCAATCAAATCCTTCTACAAAAGGTACTGCGATTATAGAAAGCTGGTCTGGGGCTGGTGTGTTATCTGGTAGTTTATTTGTAAACAAAGTTGTATCGGGAGTAACATATTCGCTAACGGCAAATGTGACTCGAGCTGGTACGTATCATATAGATGTTATTGCAAATGGCATCACATTTGAATCTATTGGGACTTTCACAAATACGGGAACAAATACTGTGTTATTTAATGTTACAGGAACCCCAAATATAATTACTAACAATTTACAAATACTTTTAAATTCCTTGTCTGGCTTATATTCATCACCATCTATCTTAATTAGTCCAAACCCTTCATCAAATGGCACAGCATCAATTACAGGTTGGACTATAGGTGAGCAAAGTGGTTCTGGTTATGTAGGACAAGTTGTACAAGATCTCACAAAAGTTTTAATAGCAGATGTTACTGCAGCTGGTACATATAGTATCTCTACAATTGTGAATGGTGTAACTTTTGCTGCAACAGGTGCTTTTGCAGGCACTGGAAGTCAAACTGTAAGATTAGCGGCTTCTGGAACTCCAACTAATCTTTGGAATACAATTTATACTACAAATACAATTCCAAGTAAAACATTTACAATTCAGTATTATTCGAAATCAACAAATGGTACGGCGATAGTGTCTAGTTGGACAAATGGTGTATTATCTTCTCCAATTTATCAGTATACTTCTCTTAATTCAATAAATTATTCTGTTATTGCAAATGTTACAACTATTGGATCTTATAATATTTCCGTTCAAAATAGCGGATTGATTTTCTCGGCTTCAGGTACGTTTACATCAACCGGATCAAAGACTGTTGTATTAACGGCATCTGGTACAGCAAATGATGCAGGAACTTTTCAATTCAATTTAAATACCTTACCTAGTTTAACATTTAATGTTGATGTTTTATCTCAAACTAGTAATGGTACTTCTTTTATATATGATATAACTTTTGGAAAATCTTATGGTACACTATATTATGGTCTTGCCGCATCTGGAGTTACGAAAGAAATTATAGTGAAGGTTACAAAAATTGGAACATACAATATTGAAACGACTTCTCTTACTGGAGTTAAATTTAAAGCAAGTGGTTCATTTACTAGTGTTGGAGATAAAACCATTACTTTAGTTGCAGAAGGGGTAGTAACTGATATGAATTATTACGTATATCAATTAAATATATATTTTAATGCTTACAAAAATTTTGAGTTTAAGTCGCAATTGCCTCCTATTGGCACACAGTTGGCAAATAATGCAGGTGTAATTGCATATATTCTTCAGCCTGGAGACAACGGCTATGACCCCAATGTTAAACATGGTTTGATTGCAGCTGTTTCAGATCAAAGTATAGGAATTGTTTGGGAAAAGAGTTTAATTGATGTAGGAAATACAAGTCTTGATTTAGGAACTGGATTTGCTAATACTCTTACAATTGTTAATTCTCTAACAACTGTTATGAATGCTGCTTTAGTAACTACAAATTATAAAAGTTATTTTAAAAATGGCCAATATGAGGGATGGTTTTTACCAAGTAACGATGAACTCTATCAGATCTATTTAAACAGGGCTTTAATAGGTGGATTTAATCAGAGATACTATTGGACTTCATCTCAATTTGATTCTTCTACTGCTGTTGCTCGTGATTTTGTAGGTGGAAATTTAACGGTCATGCCAAAGACTAGTTTATTCGCTGTAAGACCAATTAGGACATTTTAATTTCAAGAGTTTATTATGTTTAAAGAAATAGGTTTCAAGTGAAACCTATTTCTTTAAATACCTTTTAATATCTTTGTCGATATCACGGTTCTTGATGGTTTCGCGTTTATCGTATTCTTTCTTACCGCGGCCAATACCAATTTCCATTTTTGCGTAATGCTTATCATTGAAAAAAATACGCAAAGGCACAATGGTGAATCCTTTTTCTTTTGTTTTGGCTTCAATTTTTTTAAGTTCTCTTGCAGTCAATAAAAGCTTTCGGTCATGCACTTCGATATGATTGTTCTTATTGCCATGAGAGTATGCATTGATGAATAAAGACCTTACCCAAAGTTCGCCCTTATCAAAAAAGCAGAAGGAATCATTGAAGCTTACTTTGCCAGCACGAATAGATTTCACTTCAGTTCCCATCAATACAATACCCGCCACATATTTGTCTTCTATCTGGTAGTTAAAATAGG